>NZ_JBLWUK010000019.1:0-62543 GCF_048268965.1 Oceanisphaera sp. | reverse complement strand
GATCACCTCGTTCATTAAAACGGGTAATCTACGGTATTAAAAGTGGGCTAAACAGGTGCGGATGCAGTGACGCTTACAAACCACGGACGAAGAGCAACAACATAAATTAAGAATAACTGGACCCCCGCCTTCGCGAGGGTGACGTACCTTTGCGAGGGTGGCGGCCTAAGTGTGATACTGCTGCGAACTTCCTGCCGTCATTCCCGTGCAGACGGGAATCCAGGGCTTGTGGCGCAGAACGGTCAGCCTGCGGGGGTATCTGCAAGGTCACTGGACCCCCGCCTTCGCGAGGGTGACGTTCCTTCGCGAGGATGACGGCAGCGATATGGATCTCAGCCTTCGGTATAAGTGCGTCATTCCCGTGCAGACGGGAATCCAGGGCTGGTGGCGCAGAACGGTCAGCCTGTAGGGGGCCTGCAAAGTCACTGGACCCCCGCCTTCGCGAGGGTGACGGCAATAAGATGGACCCCCGTCCCCGTCCCCGCCTTCGCGGGGATGACGTTCCTTCGCGGGGATGACGTTCCTTCGCGGGGATGACGTTCCTTCGCGAGGGTGACGTACCTTTGCGAGGGTGACGGCCTAAGTGTGATACTGCTGCGAACTTTCTGCCGTCATTCCCGTGCAGACGGGAATCCAGGGCTGGTGGCGCAGAACGGCCAGCCTGTGGGGGTGTCTGCAAGGTCACTGGCTCCCCGTCCCCGCCTTCGCGGGGATGGCGTTCCTTTGTGAGGGTGACGTTCCTTCGCGAGGGTGACGGCCTAAGTCTGAGACTGCTGCGAACTTCCTGCCGTCATTCCCGTGCAGAAGGGAATCCAGGGCTGGTGGCGCAGAACGGCCAGCCTGTGGGGGTGTCTGCAAGGTCACTGGATCCCCGTCCCCGCCTTCGCGGGGATGACGTTCCTGCGCGGGGATGAGGTTCCTTTGTGAGGGTGACGTTCCTTCCACTCCCTGTCAGTTACCCATCCTCAGCGCCAGTGCTTCCGGGTAGCCGCGTTCGTTTGCCAGTTGCACGGCGGTGGTTTCTACCTGCTTTGCGCTGTGCCGGGTGGTAATGGTCAGCTGGGGTGACAGGCGGGGCGCTTGCCCAGTCTGCATATCATCGCGTGGCGGGCAGTCCAGCTTCAGCCAACCCAGGTCGGCCAGTCGTGCCACTATGCGGTCGGCGGCGGTGAGCGCCGAAGAGGCCTTCACGATTTCTACCCGTGCATAATGTGCGCCTTCAAAGGATACATCGGCGGCGCGTAGCGAGGGGTCACTGCCCGGAATTTGCTGGGCGCCAAACAGGGGCTTGCCGCCAACGGTGGCGCTGGCAAAGGCGGGCAGCAAACGCGCCATATGATTAATCGCCTCTTGGGTGCGCGCCTCTATGTCTGTAGTTTGCCAGCCGTGATCCAGCTGTTTTTGATAAGGCAGCGGTAACTGCGGCTGAGCACTCACCGAGCAGCTGGCCACCAGGCCGTTTTTAAACAGTGTGATGCTTTCCGTCATGCCGTGCAGCTGAAACACCCCGTTCGGATACGGCGTTAACTGGGCCATGCCCTTGGGCGTGCCGCGTGGCCCGTGAAAAATCACCTCCGGCCAATCGCCCGTGGTTTTCCAGTGCGCCACATAGGCGGCCTTGTATTCCACCAGGCGCTGGCGACGGTAGCCCGCCATGTCATCCACCAGGCCGGTGCGAAAACCGCAGGCATTCACCAAAAAGTCGACCTTGTGGCTTTGTCGCTGCTCTTGCTCCAGCGGCAGATCTTGCCCGGGGTCGCTCTCGGTATGGATCCGCCAGCCGTCGGACAATTGTTCAAGCTCGGTGGCGCGGGTATTCAGCAGTACCCGGCAATGGGGCGAGTCTTGCAGCGCCAGAGTCGCGGTGGCCGCCATGCGAAACAGGCTCCAGCCGTATTCCTGCACCAGAATAAGCGGAAATTTCAGCAAGTCCGGGTTCAGGTTGTGGGCCAGGGGCACCAGCCAGTCGTCGTGGCTGATTGCTTTTTTGGGCAGCGGGCGCTCGGCCAGGGCAATAAACTGCTCGCGGCTGTAACAGCGATAATAATCTTCCGGTTCGCCCAGCACCTTGTTGGCGGGATCTTCCTCCACCAGCCGTTGATACTCATGTGCCACCTGTTTCAGCCGTGGCAACAAGGCACCCGCATCCCCCGCATCCGAAGTAGGAATGGCAATCACGGTGGGGCGGCGATTAATGCTGTGCGGATAGGCGCGCACCGAGTCGATGGACTGGCGCAACAGCGTCAGGCATTGCTGATCGCTTATTTCGCGATACAGGTTGCCACCCGCGTGTAAATGGCAAATGGGCGGGCCATTAATCAGGCCATTGCTGGCTTCAATCAACAGGGTATTAATGCCTAAATCGGCCAGCCGCAGCGCTGTGGTGGCACCGGCAACACCGCCGCCCAGAATGCCGACGGTAAGCGGTCGTTGTGGGCTGGCTTGGCAAAGATGTGAGTTCATTTATTCTCAAAAACGGGTCAAGGTAAAAACACCGCCGCCCAAGAGAGCAGTGGGCAGCGGGCGACTATGTTTATCCCCTCCCTGGGAACATAAAGCAGTGCTATCGGCTACAGAGCATCAACACCTAAAGAGCTTTTTTTGCCACGGAATCCACGGAAACCACGGAAAAGTTAAGAGAAGAACCAAGAGCAAACTCATTACTTGGTAAGACCTTACAATAAATATGTTCTTGTTTTGTCTTGTTGTTCTTCGTCCGTGGGTTCTGTGGATTCCGTGGCAGATATGGGGTTGGTGTTATGTCGTCCTTTTCACGCTTTCCCCTTCACCCCTCACGGGACCTGGTGCTTGCCGAGTTCGGTGAGCAGATCGTTTATCAGCGCTAAACGGGCCTGGGCATCGTGGCTGGGAATCGCAAAGCGTAGCCTGGTTGGCCCTTCCATTTTGTAGATGCGTGGCTGGCTTTGCAATAGGCCGACCAGGAACATGGGGTCTATGTTGGCGTCTTGCGCAAAGGTAATGCTGCCGCCATTGGCACTGGCGTCGATTTTGTCGATGCCCAATGGGTTGGCCTTGAGCTTGAGCCCCGCCAGCGCCACCAGGTTTTTGGTGGGCTCGGGCAAGAGTCCGAAGCGGTCAATCAGCTCTACCTGCAACTCGCGCAGTGCCGCTTCATCCTCGGCGGTGGCAATGCGCTTGTACATGGACAGCCGCATGTTGACGTCGGGAATGTAATCGTCCGGCAGCAGGGCGGGCAGACGCAGCTCGATGTCGGTTTGGGTGCGCAGCAGTTGTTCCAGTGCCGGCTCTTTACCCGATTGCAGGGCTTTGACTGCTTGCTCCAGCATTTCCATATACAGGCTAAAACCGATGGCGGTGATCTGGCCGCTTTGCTCGTCGCCCAGCAGCTCGCCGGCGCCGCGAATTTCCAGATCGTGGGTGGCCAGGGCAAAACCGGCACCCAGGTCTTCCAGTGCCGAAATGGCCTCCAGCCGCTTCTTGGCATCCGTGGTCATGCGCTTGGGGTGGGGGGTCATCAAATAGGCGTAAGCCTGATGATGAGAACGACCCACACGGCCCCGCAACTGGTGCAGCTGGGCCAGGCCCAGCTTGTCGGCACGGTCCATGATAATGGTGTTGGCCGTGGGCACATCGATACCGGTTTCTATGATGGTGGAGCACAACAGCACGTTATAGCGCTGATGATAAAAATCGCTCATCACCCGCTCCAGCTCGCGCTCGCGCATCTGGCCGTGAGCGATGCCAATTCGCGCCTCGGGCACCAGGGTAGTCAGCAGTTCGGCGGTGTTCTCTATGGTTTGCACTTCGTTGTGCAAGTAATACACCTGACCGCCCCGTTTGAGCTCACGCAAGATGGCTTCGCGAATGGTGGCGGGATCCGACTCGCGAACAAAGGTTTTTACCGCCAGTCGCTTGGCCGGCGGGGTGGCGATAATGGACAGATCGCGCATGCCGCCCATGGCCATGTTCAGGGTACGGGGAATGGGGGTGGCGGTCAGGGTCAGAATGTCCACGTCGGCCCGCAGCGCCTTGATCTGATCTTTCTGGCGCACGCCAAAGCGGTGTTCTTCGTCCACAATCAACAAGCCGAGGTCTTTAAAGCGAATATCCTGGCTTAATAATTTATGAGTCCCGATCACAATATCTATGGTGCCGTCGCTTAATCCGCCCAGCACCTTGTCTTGCTCTTTACCGCTTTTAAAGCGGCTGATCATGTCGATGCGCACCGGCCAGTTGGCAAAGCGGTCTCTAAAGTTGTCGTAATGCTGTTGTGCCAACAGGGTGGTAGGCACCAACACCGCCACCTGTTTGCCGTCATGGACCGCCACAAAGGCGGCGCGCATCGCCACTTCCGTTTTACCAAAGCCCACGTCGCCACATACCAGCCGGTCCATGGCTTTGGGCTGGGTCATGTCGGTGAGCACGGCATTAATGGCGTTCAGCTGATCGTCGGTTTCTTCAAACGGAAAGGCATCGGAAAACTGCCGATAGGCGGCCTTGTCGTGGCTCATGGCCTGGCCGGGCTGGGCGGCACGGCGGGCGTACACATCCAGCAGCTCGGCGGCCACGTCGCGCACCTTTTCCGCGGCTTTGCGTTTGGCCTTGGCCCAGTTCTCGTTGCCGAGTTTGTTCAGGGCGGGGTCGTCGGCACCGCTGTAGCGGCCCACCAGGTGCAGGGCGGTGACCGGCACATACAGCTTGTCGCCGCCGGCGTATTCCAGGGTCAGATATTCCGATCTGAGGCCGCCGGCATCCAGAGTTTGCAGGCCGGTATAACGACCCACGCCGTGATCCAGGTGCACCACCGGCTGGCCAATCGACAGCTCGGCCAGGTTGCGTATTAATGTGTCCGGGCTCAGGCTCTTGGACTTTTCGCGGCGCCGACGCTGAATAACGCGGCCACCCAGCAAGTCGCCTTCGCAAATCAGGGCAAAGCGATCATCCAGAATAAAGCCTTGCGACAGCGGGCCAACCAGCAGGCCTATGGGATCGCTGCCGGCCAGAAACTCGTTCACGCTGTTATAGGGCCAGGGCTTGATGGCGGAGCCGGCAAACAATTCAATCAAGGCTTCGCGCCGACCGGCGGTTTCTACCGAGAACAACACCCGGCCCTTGAACTGGTCACAAAACTGCAGCAAGCGGGTGAGCGGCTCGGCTTTCTGATGTTCCACTTCCAGCTCTGGCAGCGGATGAATGGGCGCATTCAGCCGGTCGCCTTTTTCCAGCACCGGCGTTTGGCTTAACAGCAGTTGCGGCCACTGGTTGAGTTGCTGCAATACCTCACCGGGCTGCAGATACAGCTCGTCGGGCGGCAGCAGCGGGCGCAGGGTGTCGTGACGACGGTCCTCGTAGCGTTCCTGCACATCCTGCCAGAACACATTGGCAGCATCAGACAAATCACCCACGGTCAGCACCAGCAAGCTGTCGGGCAGCGAGTCGAACAGGGTCTGGGTGTGTTCGAAAAACAGCGGAAAATAATGCTCTATGCCGGCCGGAAACTGGCTCTGGCTCACCCTGTGATACAGAGACTCGGGCTCGTTACGCAGCGCAAAGCGTTCGCGGTACTGGCCCCGAAAACGCTCTATGGCAAGGCTGTCGGTAGGAAACTCCCGCGCCGGTAACATGCGAACCTGCGCCACCGTGTCGCGCGAGCGCTGGGTGTCGGGGTCGAAGGGGCGCAGGGTGTCAATTTCATCATCAAAAAAGTCGATGCGATAGGGCTCGTCGGCTCCCATGGGGTAGAGGTCGAGCAGGGCACCACGGGCAGCAAATTCGCCGTGCTCCAATACCTGCTCTACCGCGCGATAGCCGGCGCTTTCCAGCCGGGTGCGCAGGCCGTGCATATCGAGTTTGTCGCCGGTTTTCAGCAGCAGGCTGTTTTGCTCAAGCCAGGCCCGGGGCGGGGTACGCAACATCAGGGTGGTGATGGGGACGATCAGCAGACCCCGTTGCAGCGCCGGTATGCCATACAGGGTTTCGAGCCGTTGGGAGATAATATCCTGGTGCGGCGAAAACTGATCGTAGGGCAGGGTTTCCCAGTCGGGGAACAGCTGCACCGGCAGGGCTTGCCCTGTGGTGGCGTCTTGCTGCAGAAGGTGGCGAACTTCCTGCTCCAGCCGCAAGGCGGTGGGGGTGTCCGGCACCATCAACAGCACCAGTTGTTGCTGCTGTTTGACTTGTTCGGCGATGGCCAGGGCAAGGCTGCTGCCAATCAGTTGCCCCAGGCTGGCCTTGGGTCTGGGAGTGGGGCTGGCTATCTGGATCATGATGTTGTGGGGCCGTCTGGTTGGGCGCGGCGTTCGGCGCGGGCTTTAAGTTGCTTGGCTTGCAGTTGCAGGCTAGCACGAATAAGAGCGTCGCGGTCTTGCTCGCGTAACGCAGTAAAGTGGCAATGATAATGCTCGGGCTCGGACTCTGCCCGCACTTCTCCATAACCATAAACCGCAACCGACAGTTCGGGTAAAAAGAGTTTGAAGCGTACCGTGCAGCCTTCGGCCAGAGGCTGTCGCGATAAAAAGGTAAAACCGCCGCCGCCCAGGCTCAGGGTGTGGTGCCGATCGGCCGGGTCGTCTTCGTTGGCCAGCACATAGCTGAGTACCAGGTCGATTTTGCGCGACTGCAAGTTGATGATCTCGACCAGCTCGCTCGCATGCTCGGCCAGGTTGCGTAGCAGGCGGGCATTATTGGTATCGATGCGGGTCACTTCACTGATAAGCTTGAATGGCGCCGGGATTTCCGCCTCCAAGGTGTCGGCGTCGGGCACGGATTCGCCATCCGCCAGTGGGCACAGGTTAACCTGTGCCCGATAGTCGATGCTGAAATAAGGGTCTGCCATCATTCGCTGCTCTTGTTGCGCCATTCACATACCTTTATTATTCCGCAACTTGCGGGTGAGGTAAAACTCTTTAAAAAACGGATGATTAGACCATGTTTCAACCCCTGACGTTAATGTTGGGCTTACGCTATGCGGGTGCACGGGGCCAGCGTAGCTTTGCTTCTTTTGTATCCGGCTTTTCTACCATAGGTATTTTGCTGGGGGTGGCGGCGCTGATTGTGGTGTCGGCGGTGATGAATGGTTTTGAACAGCAGCTTAAAGATCGCATGCTGGGCGTGCTGCCCCATGCCCTGGTCACCCAGCAGCAGGGCCGACTGGCCGACCCGGAACAATATCAGAGTCTGTTTGCCAACAGCGATGAAGTGCTCGCCAGCGCGCCCTTTATTCGGGCCGAGGCCATGGTGCAGGGGCCCGGCCATATCACCGGCGTCGAGCTGTATGGCATAGACCCCGCCAATAGTCAGGATCAGGTACTGCAAGCCCTGGATGCCCGCACCCGGGAGTATTTTGAATACTTGCCCTATGGCGTGGTGATGGGCTGGAGCGTGGCGCGTTCACTGGGGGTCGAGCCCGGCGACCAGGTACGGGTGACGGTGACCGAAGGCAGTCGCTTTACCCCCCTGGGCCGCGTGCCCAGCCAGCGGTTGTTTACCCTGGTGGGCACCTTTAGCACCGGCACCGACGTCGACCGTCAGCTGATTGTCACGCGCCTGGACGATGCCGCGCGCCTGTTGCGCTATGCTCCGGGCCAGGCATCGGGCCTGCGGTTGTGGCTGGACGATCCCTTTGCGCTGTCTGCCCTGCCCACATTGCCCGAGCCGCTTGTTTATGAAACCTGGCAGCATACCCGGGGCGAGCTGTTTCAGGCGGTGGCAATGGAAAAACGGCTGATGAGTTTTATGCTGGCGCTGATTGTGCTGGTGGCGGCCTTTAATATTCTGTCGGCCATGGTGATGGTGGTGACCGACAAGGAAGCCGAAATTGCCATGCTGAAAACCCTGGGTCTGAGCCGCAGGCGCATTATGACCATTTTCATGATCCAGGGCGGCTTCAGTGGCGTGCTGGGCAGCATTCTGGGCTTTGTGCTGGGAGTCTTGCTCAGCCTGAACCTGGACGCCGTGCTCAATGTCTTGGGCCTGAATTTTTATGGCGCCGCCGGGGGCAGCCAGTTGCCGGTATTACTGTTACCGATGCAGCTGCTTACCGTGTTGTTTTCCACTTTATTATTGTGCGTGTTGGCCAGCCTGTATCCGGCGTGGCGGGCATCGCGCGTTCATCCTGCCGAGGCTCTGCGTTATGAATAACCCGCTGTTAGTGGTTGAAAATTTAACTAAAACTCACCTGGACGGGGCACAGCCGATCACCATACTGGACCGGGTGAGCCTGCAGCTGGCCGCCGGTGAGAGCCTGGCCGTGGTGGGCAGCTCGGGCTCGGGCAAGAGTACCCTGCTGCATTTACTGGGCAGTCTGGATGCGCCCACCAGTGGTCGGGTATTGATAGAAGGCGAAAACCTGCATCAAATGCGCGATCGTGCTCAGGCACGGTTTCGTAATCGGAACATGGGCTTTGTGTATCAGTTTCATCACTTGCTGGGTGAGTTTACCGCGCTGGAAAATGCCGCCATGCCGTTGCTGATTGCCGGCCGGCCGGCGGCCGAGGCCCGAGCCGCCGCCGAAGCCTTGTTAACCCGAGTAGGTCTGGGGCACAGACTGGAGCACAGACCCTCTGCCTTGTCTGGTGGCGAGCGCCAGCGGGTGGCCATCGCGCGGGCGTTGGTGAACAAGCCGCGACTGGTGTTGGCCGACGAGCCCACCGGTAACCTGGATGCCCACAGTGCCGCCGAGGTGTTTGCCTTGCTGGCCGAGCTGCAAAGCGAGCTGGGTACCGGCCTGGTGGTGGTGACACACGATCTGGCACTGGCCGCGCGTCTCGACCGGCAGTGCAGACTGGTGGATGGACGCCTGGTCGACGGCCAGCTGGTCGACGGGCGCTGGTTGACGGATGACGCCCCGCACGCGCCCGTCGGCGTGGGTTCAGTGCAGGAGCAAGCTTGATGTTTCGACCCTTGAGTGTGTTTTGGGGCTGGCGCTTTAGCCGGGCCAAACGGCGCAACCGTTTTATTTCGTTTATCTCGGTGGCCTCTATTGCGGGCATCGCCATTGGCGTGAGTGCGCTGATTCTGGGCCTGTCGGCGATGAACGGCTTTGAGCGCGAGCTGGAAAATCGCATCTTGTCGGTGTTGCCTCATGGTCAACTGACCACCGCCAGAGGGCCGGTGACCCAATGGCAGTCGATGGCGGCCCGGCTGGAGGGGTCTCCCGGCATAGTGGCGGTGTCGCCCGTGGTGCCGCTGGAGGGGTTGCTTAGCCGGGGTAACAAGCTGAAGGCGGTGCAGTTGCAAGGCATCATGCCCGCCGATGAGGCCAGGGTTTCCGAGCTGACACCCTATTTAAACGGTGCCAGTCTGTCGATGTTGCGCCCCGGCGAGCGTGAACTGATTTTGGGCAAGGCCATTACCGATCAACTGGGGCTAACGGTCGGCGACAGCGTGTCGTTATTGCTACCGGCCCCGGGCAGTGAAGGCTTTGGCTCCCCCAAGCGCCATCGGTTTACCTTGGTAGGTATATTGAGTTTGGGCGGCCAGCTCGACAGCGTGCTGGGGTATACCCATTTGCAGGATGCCCAGGAGCTGAAGGACATAGGCGATGCCATTTCGGGCTTTCATTTGCGGGTTAATGAAGTGTTGGCGGCGGATCAGTTAACCATGCACGCGGCCATGGGCATGCCGGTGCCGTTTTACGTGAGCAGCTGGATGGAAAGCCAGGGCAATATCTATCACGACATTCAGTTGGTGCGCACCCTGATGATAGTGGTGCTGCTGCTGGTAATGGCGGTGGCCAGTTTTAATATTGTGTCGACTCTGGTGATGGCGGTGAACGAGAAGAAGGGCGACATTGCCATTCTTAAAACCATGGGTGCCGGCCCCTGGCAAATTCGGGGTGCCTTTGTGGTACAGGGCATGCTGAACGGCATTACCGGCGTCTTTATCGGTGGCTTGCTGGGCGTGTTGCTGGCCACCCGGTTATCGGACTTGGTGGCGGCCATAGAGAGGGTGACCGGACATCGGTTTTTAAATCCGGAAATTTACTTTATCGACTTTATTCCCACCGAGTTCCATTGGGCAGACTTATGGCTGGTGACCGGCTCGGCACTGGTGCTGATTTTTCTGGCCACCGTCTACCCCGCCTGGCGCGCCGGCCAGCTACTGCCCAGGCAATTGCTGGGAGAAGCGTGAAGCGGTAAGCGGTAACACAAACCAAAAAGCGCCGAGCTGATAGCCGGCGCTTTTTTTGTGGTGGTCGTCTTGCTGACGAACGTCACAGCTATCTGTAGCCGCCGCTTTAGCTGGCGGGACTGCGGAGCAGTATGGTGTTTTATCCCGCTGAGACGGGACTGCCAGCTAAAGCGGCAGACTACATAAAACGACAGGTTGTGCAGTTGCCGTCTTCACCCTTCACACCTCACCCTTCACGGCATCAGCGTTGCCGTGCTTTCCAGGCTTTGTGTATTTTGTAGCGCCAGTACAGGCGGGTGAGTAGCCAGCCGAAAAAGGCCGAGGCCAGGCCCAGCAGGAGGGCGCCGGTCAGCAGGGGCCAGATGAAGAGGGTGAAGTCTTGCTCTAAAGACGCATAGCTGAACTCGCGGGCGGGCAGGCCCAGCAGGCGAACGCCCAGCTGATAGGCCAGGTAAAACATGGGCGCTATGGTCAGCGGGTTGTTGACCCACACCATGGCGATGGCGAGGGGCAGGTAGCCGCGTAACCAGATGGCCAGGGCTATGGCCACGAGTGAGTGCAGAGGCAGGGGCAACCAGGCGGCAAACAAACCGGCGGCCATGGCAACGGCAACCGACTGGCGGTTATAGCTCCAGTAGTCGGGGGCGAGTAAACGTTCACCAAACAAGCCCCACAGCCTGTGCTCACGCAGTGCATCCTGACTGGGCATTCTGGAACGTAACCACTGTCGTATCATTCTGCGTTACGCCGTCGTTGTTTCCAGCGCCGGGCGACCGTCCAGCGCCAGAGTCCGTGGATCACCATATAGCCGGTGGCAGAGCTCACTATAGCCATCACCAGACACCCCAGCAAGAAAGGCGGCGCCGCCGAACTCATGGCACTGCCCAGTCCGGACAGGCTGAGCTCGAAGTGTTTGTAGTGATGGGGCCTGTCCAGCAGAAACGAGCCGAGTCGATAGGCAAAGTAAAACATCGGCGGCATGGTCAGCGGGTTGCTTAGCCAGACCAACACGGCAGACAGCGGCAGGTTAACCCGAAACGTCATGGCCAGCAGGGCGGCCAGCACCATTTGAAAGGGCAGGGGTACCCAGGCGCAAAACAGCCCCACGGCAAAGGCGCCGGCGGCCGAGTGTCGGTTCAGGTACCATAAATTGTTGTCGTGCAGCCGGTTGCCCAGCAACCCCAAATATTTATTGTTCTTGATGGTGCCGGGGTCTGGCATCAGGCGTTTTAACGTCTTTTTTGGCATTTGCTTTAAGTCCGCAATACTTATCGGATGGATAAGCCGCTTTTTTCTTTTTGCTTCGGCATGTCAAGTATCATGATTTGGCCCTGGCTCCCCAGCTGGGACTGGTGGATACCACTGGCGTGTCTTGCCGGTATCAGCTGGCAACGAAGGCCGGCGGTGGCGTGCTTATTATTCGGTGTGATCTGGGCGCTATGTTACAGCCATTGGCAACTGAACTGGCTGCAGCAGCCGACTTTATTCGAGCGAACTCAGCTGATTGCCGGCTCCGTGGAGACGGTTCAGCCCGGAGGCCCGGCCGCAAGCAGGCTGATTGTCAGGCTGAAAAGCCTTAATGGTCAAGTACTTTCCCCCCAGCCGCGGGTTTTGTTGTCCTGGTACAGCGAGCAAACGCCGCCTCGGGTGGGGGATCACTTTCAGTCAATCAGCCAGTTGCGCCTGCCTCACGGCCTGCATAATCCGGGCACCTTCGACAGCGCCCGCTGGTTGCTGGGGCAGGGTATTACCGCGCGCGGCAGTGTGGCGGGTACCCTCACCCATCAGCCGTCTGACAACACAAATCGTAGTCGAGTGGTTCGCCATATCAAGGCGATGACGGCGGAGCTGCCCGCTCAGCCCTGGCTGCTGGCATTAAGCATAGGCGAGCGCTCCGGACTGGAGCCCCGGGACTGGGCCATGCTGCGCGGGCTGGGCATTAGCCATTTGTTTGCCATTTCGGGGCTGCATATTGGTTTGGTGGCCGGCCTGGGGTTGCTGGTGGGGCGATTGTTCGGCAACCGCTGGGGGGCGGCCGTTCTGGCGGCGACCCTGGCACTGGGTTATGCCTGGCTGGCGGGTTTTTCGGTACCCACCCAGCGCGCCCTGCTGATGCTGATATTGTGGTTGGGGCTCTATTGCTGGGGCCGCTTCTGGAGCGGGCGGCGCATCTTGTTGCTGACCATGACGCTGCTGCTGGCCGTGCATCCCTGGCTGGCGCTGGATCACGGGTTCTGGTTGTCGGTATTGGCGGTGGCGGCATTATTGGTAACCACCGGCTGGCTGGGCGGGCGACGACTATGGCGCT
Source organism: Oceanisphaera sp. (assembly GCF_048268965.1). Taxonomy (GTDB): domain Bacteria; phylum Pseudomonadota; class Gammaproteobacteria; order Enterobacterales; family Aeromonadaceae; genus Oceanimonas. Next base: position 50,122 of record NZ_JBLWUK010000019.1, on the reverse strand, counting down.
TGCAACTGGGACTGACTGTTTTGTTGTTACCCCTGGTCATGCTGTTGTTCGGGGGCGTGAGCGGGTTATCGTTACCCGTTAACCTGATATTGATCCCGCTGTTTTCGTTGTTATTGATCCCGCTGTTGCTGCTGGCATCCTTGTTGGTGGTGCCCGTGCCGATGCTGGCCAGTGGGCTATTCGGCCTGTTAAACGCCTTGTTTGAACCCTTGATAGCCGGTCTGCACTGGCTGAACGACAGTGTATCCCCCTGGATCTGGTTATCGGCAAAGGCTCAGGGAATGGGCTTGTTGTTGATGCTGTTGCCGCTGGCACTGTTACCCAAGGCGCGGGGCTTGCTGGTGCTGCCCGGGTGCCTCTTGCTCTGGCAATTGCTCCCCGCGCCCGGCTGGCAGGTGCGGGTGCTGGATGTGGGGCAGGGGTTGTCTGTGCTGGTGACGCAGGGCAGGCAGGCGTTGCTATACGATACCGGCAATCGTTTTAGCTCGGGGTTCAATATGGCCGATGGGGTGATACTGCCCTTGCTGCGCCACCTGGGCATAAAAGAGCTCGACTATCTGGTGATCAGCCATAACGACCAGGATCACAGCGGCAATCGGGATTATCTGGCCCACAGTTTGCCGATCGCTCGGCGCTGGGGAGCCTGGCCCGATGGTCAGCGCTGTCGAACCGGGCAGCAGACGCGCTGGGGGGATCTGACCCTGACCGTGCTGTGGCCAGTAACCGTGACCGGCCACAGTAATAACGACTCTTGTGTGCTGCATATCAGCGACGGCCGACGGTCGCTGTTATTAACCGGCGACATAGAAGCCAGAGCCGAGCAGGCACTGCTGGCCACCGGGCAACCTCTGGCGGCCCAGCTGCTGCTGAGCCCCCATCATGGCAGCAACAGCTCCTCTACCGACGCCTTTAATCAGGCGGTCAACCCCGACTGGGTGGTACATACCGCCGGTTTTGCCAACCGCTGGGGCTTTCCGTCCTCCGAGGTGATGGCACGTTTCAAGCAGCTGGGGGTGAGGCAGGTCATCACCGGGGAACAGGGCATGGTGCACCTGGTGGCAGAGGGTTCGGGTTGGCGTTTAGTGCAGACAAAACGACCCGGAGCCTGGTATCACAAGCTGAATACTTGGTTGAACGGCGCTAAGCCGTTAGAATAGCGCCTTGTTTTTCAAGGTAGAGACCTTATGTCCCAAGATGCACACACATCATCCTGGCCGGTGCTCAAGCGGTTACTGGGTTATGTGAAGGAGCGCAAACTCGGTTTGCTGGTGGCCATTATCGGTATGGCAGGTTATGCGGCCGTGGATACCGCCTTTGTTTACTCCATTAAACCGCTGATTGATGATGGTCTGACCGGCCAGGATCCGGCGGTATTGAAGTGGATGCCGTTGTTTGTGATCGGCATCGTCTTTTTGCGCGGTGTCTGTACCTTTTTATCCGGCTTCTTCATGGCCTGGGTGGGCAACCATGTGGTGATGGCGCTGCAGCAGCAAGTATTCAGCAAGCTGATGACCATGCCGGTGGCCTTTTTTGACCGTCATAACAGCGGTAACTTATTGTCGAAAGTCACCTATGACGCCTCTCAGGTCTCTTCTGCGGCCAGCTCGACCCTGGTGACCCTGGTGCGAGAAGGCGCCACCGTCATCGGTTTGCTGGGCCTGATGTTTTATCACTCCTGGCAATTGTCGCTGATTTTCTTTGTGGTAGGCCCTGTGGTCGGGGTGATGATCGCCATCATCAGCCGACGCTTTCGCCGCTTGAGCCGGGGCATGCAGGATGCCATGGGCAACATTACCAGCAGCACCGAACAGATGCTCAAAGGCCATAAAGAAGTGTTGATGTTCAATGGCCAGCAGGTGGAAGCGGGGCGTTTTCGGCGGGTGAGTAATGCGGTGCGCCAGCAGCACATGAAGATGGTGGCTGCAGACTCTATTGGTACGCCACTGGTACAGGTGATTGCCTCCAGCGCGCTGGCCATACTGCTGTATGTGTCTACCTTCGACAATATTCAGGACCAGCTGACCCCGGGCACCTTTACCGTGATCGTCACCTCCATGATGATGCTGATGCGCCCGCTCAAGAGCCTGACCCAGGTGAATGCCTCCTATCAGCGCGGCATTGCCGCCAGCCAGAGCCTGTTTGCCTTGCTGGACAGCGACGGGGAGCGGGATAATGGCACCCGACCGTTAACCCGGGCACAGGGCCATCTGGAGTTCGACCGGGTCAGCTTTACCTATCCCACCAAGGAGACCCCGGCCTTGAAGGATGTCAGCTTTACCCTGTCTCCCGGCAAGACCATCGCCCTGGTGGGACGCTCCGGCTCGGGCAAGAGTACCATTGCCGGTTTGCTGACCCGTTTTTACGACTACGATGGCGGCGAAATTCGCCTCGATGGCGTCGAGCTGCGCGACTATCGTTTGAGTGACCTGCGCCGGCAGTTTGCGCTGGTATCGCAGCAGGTACACCTGTTTAACGATACCATTGCCAATAACATCGCCTACGCCGCCGAAGGCGAGTACAGCCGCGAGCAAATTATAGCGGCGGCCAAGGTGGCCTATGCCGACGAGTTTATCAACAAGCTGGAGCAGGGTTACGACACAGTGATTGGCGAAAATGGTGCCAGCCTGTCCGGCGGCCAGCGCCAGCGCATTGCCATTGCCAGAGCCTTGTTGCGTGATGCACCGCTGTTGATCCTGGACGAAGCCACCTCGGCGCTGGACACCGAATCGGAGCGCCATATTCAGGCGGCACTGGACGTACTGCGCAAGAACAGAACCGCATTGGTGATTGCGCACCGCTTGTCGACCATTGAAAGTGCCGACGAAATTCTGGTGATTGACGAAGGCCGGGTAGTGGAGCGGGGATCGCACCTTGAACTGCTCGAACAGCAGGGTGCCTATGCCCAGCTGAGAAGCATTCAATATGGCGAGAGCTGATGCAAGCCTGGTATAAAGGCGCCGCCTGGCTGTGGTTGCTGGCGCCCCTAAGTGCGGTGTTTGTCCTGGTCAGCGGTTTGCGCCGCGCCTTGTTTCGCCTTGGGATCAAGCAGCAATACCGGGCACCGGTGCCGGTGATTGTGGTGGGCAACCTGACCGTGGGCGGCAACGGCAAGACACCTGTGGTGGTTTGGCTGGTACAATGGCTGCGCGAGCAGGGCTATACACCGGGCGTGATCAGTCGCGGTTATGGCGGTAACAGCGAGCAATACCCGCTGTTGTTGCAGGCGGATACCCGTTCGGAACAAGCCGGTGACGAGCCGGTGTTGATTTATCGGCGCACGGGCTGCCCCGTGGTGGTGGGGCCAAGACGGGCAGAGGCGGCGGCCCTGCTGGCCGAGGTGGGTGTCGACATCATTATCAGTGACGACGGCTTGCAGCATTATGCGCTGGCGCGGGATATCGAGCTGGTGGTGGTGGACGGCAAGCGTCGTTTCGGTAACGGCTGGTTACTGCCCATGGGCCCGCTGCGCGAGGGCCAGTGGCGGCTGAATACAGTGGATGCCATCATTAACAATGGTGGGCCCGTCCGGAGTGGCGAACATCTTATGAGCCTGCGGCCGGGAACCTTGCAGCCGGTCTCTCACCCGTCCGGGCAGCAGGAAGCCCCTGCAGCGGGAACCCGGGTGCATGCGCTGGCCGGCATTGGCCATCCCCCGCGCTTTTTTACTACCCTGGAGCAGCTGGGGTTTGTTGTAGAGCAGCGGCTGGCGCTGGCCGATCACAAGGCGGTGGTACCCGGGCAACTGGATGATTTACAATCGGCCCCTTTGCTGATCACCGAAAAAGATGCGGTCAAGTGGCCCGGAGGCCACCCCGATACCTGGTATTTGCCGGTAGATGCGCAATTGCCAGTGGCGTTTGAACATGTGCTTTTAACTCGACTTAAGGAACTACACGATGGCGATTGACGCTAAACTGGTGGAAATTATTGCCTGTCCGGTCTGCAAGGGAAAGCTGCAGCTGGACCGTGCTCATAACGAATTGGTGTGTCGTTTCGACAGACTGGCTTACCCGATTACCGAAAACATTCCGGTATTACTGGAAAACCGGGCCCGCAAGCTGAGCCTGGACGAGTTGCCCGCATGAGCTTCGTGGTTGTTATTCCCGCCCGCTTTAGTTCAACCCGACTGCCCGGCAAGCCGCTGGCCGACATTCACGGTAAACCCATGATTTTGTGGGTGGCAGAGCAGGCACAAAAAAGTGCTGCGCTGCGGGTGGTGGTGGCCACCGACGATACCCGTATTCGTGATGCCCTGGCCGACACCGGCGTGGAAGTGTGCATGACGGGCTCACACCATGAGTCGGGGACCGAACGACTGGCGGAGGTGGTAGAGCGCCTCGCGCTGGCAGCCGATGAAATAGTGGTGAATGTGCAGGGTGACGAGCCCTTGCTGCCTCCGGCCCTGGTGGACCAGGTTGCCAGCTTGCTGGCCAACAGCGCGGCCCCCATGGCGACCCTGGCGACGCCCCTCGAGCATGTCGAGCAACTGCACGACCCCAACGTGGTCAAGGTAGTCGGCAATGCCCATGGTCAGGCCCTGTATTTCAGCCGTTCTGGCGTGCCTTTCGATCGGGACGGCATGGCGGCAGGCACACCCGACTTAAGCCACTGTCGGCGTCATATTGGTATTTATGCCTATCGGGCAGGCTTTATTCAACATTACCTGGAATTGCCGGTCAGTCCGTTGGAGCAGCTGGAAAAACTGGAACAGCTAAGAGTGCTGTGGCACGGCGAGACCATTGCCCTGGCCGATGCCTGTGAAGTACCGCTGCCGGGGGTGGATACACCGGCCGATCTGGAGGCGGTGCGCCAGCGACTGGCTCCCGGGCAGTAACAGGCAGCAATAAAGAGCAAGTCATGCGGCATGACTGATAATGAATTTTGTAATAAAAATGAACAGGGTGTATTTGCCCTGAAATTATGGCGGCTAACGTCTCAAGAAAACGATTGAGGAAGATTATGATTACCCTGGGTGAATACATCATCAAGAACCAAGCTGAATACCCCAGCGCCAGTGGCGAGTTGACCTCGCTGCTGTCTTCTATCCGTCGCGCCGCCAAGGTGGTAAACCGGGAAATTAACCGCGCCGGCCTGGTGACCGATATTATTGGTGGCAGCAACGGCAGCGAAAACGTACAGGGCGAAACACAGCAGAAACTGGATGTGTTTGCCAATGACGTCTTTAAAGCGGCATTAGAGGCCCGTGGCGAGGTGTGTGGCATTGCCTCTGAAGAAGAAGACCACTTTGTGGGCTTTGCTGACGATCGCCAGTGCAACGCCAAATACGTGGTGTTGATGGACCCGCTCGATGGCTCTTCCAATATCGACGTCAACGTGTCGGTAGGGACTATTTTCTCGATTTACCGTCGCGTTAGCGAGCCAGGCCAGCCGGTGACCATGGATGACTTCCTGCAGCCCGGTGTTAACCAGGTGGCCGCAGGCTACGTGGTGTATGGCTCTTCTACCATGCTGGTGTATACCACGGGGAATGGCGTACATGGCTTTACCTATGATCCGACTCTGGGGTCGTTCTGTCTGTCCCATGAGAACATCCGCATTCCCGAGCAAGGCAAGATTTACTCGATCAACGAAGGTAACTACATCAAGTTCCCCGAAGGCGTGAAGAAGTACCTCAAGTTCTGCCAGGAAAAAGACGAAGCCACCAACCGCCCTTATACCTCACGCTATATCGGCTCTCTGGTGTCTGATTTCCATCGCAATATGCTCAAGGGCGGCATTTATATTTATCCGTCCGGCACCAGCTCGCCCAATGGCAAACTGCGCCTGTTGTATGAGTGTAATCCGCTGGCATTCATGGCCGAGCAGGCCGGTGGCAAGGCGACCGATGGTTTCCGCCGTATCATGGAAATCAAGCCTACCGAACTGCACCAGCGTACCCCGTACTTTGTCGGCTCCAGCAAAATGGTCGACAAGGCCGGCGAGCTGATGACCGAGTACTCCGCCGAGTAAACTCGTATCTGCGTGGTCCAATGAATTGGACCCTACAAAACACCGAATCTGTTTAAGGTTCGGTGTTTTTGCTTGTGCCGTATGAAAATATCGGCGGCGCCGGTACCAACATGCTGCGCCTCACGCCTCACGCCTCACGCTTCACGCCTCACGCCTCACGCCTCACGCTTCACAGAAACAAAAAAGGCCGGCATATGATGCCGGCCTTTTGCTGTTTAGCGGTGACGCTTAACGGCGGTTATTTTGCTACCTGAGTGTTGAACTCACGCTCGGCAGCGCCGGTGTACAGCTGGCGTGGACGACCGATCTTCTGCTTGGGATCAGACATCATTTCGTTCCAGTGTGACATCCAGCCCACGGTGCGGGACAGTGCAAAAATCACGGTGAACATGCTGGTCGGAATACCGATGGCCTTCAGGATGATGCCTGAATAGAAGTCGACATTCGGGTACAGCTGGCGCTCGACGAAGTAGGGGTCTGACAGCGCGATGCGCTCCAGCTCCATGGCTACATCCAGCAGCGGATCTTCAATCTTGAGATCGTCCAGCACTTCGTGACAGGTTTCACGCATCACCTTGGCGCGCGGGTCGAAGTTCTTGTAGACCCGGTGGCCGAAGCCCATCAGACGGAAAGGATCGTCCTTGTCCTTGGCACGCTCGATAAACTCGGGAATGCGGTCTACGGAACCGATCTCTTCCAGCATCATCAGGCAGGCTTCGTTGGCGCCGCCATGAGCCGGCCCCCACAGGGAAGCGATACCGGCGGCAATACAGGCGAACGGGTTGGCACCACTGGAGCCTGCCAGACGCACGGTCGAGGTTGAGGCGTTCTGCTCGTGATCCGCATGCAGGGTGAAGATGCGGTCCATGGCGCGTTCAACAATCGGGTTGACCTTGTACTCTTCGCAGGGCACGGCAAACATCATTTGCAGGAAGTTGCCGGCGTAGCTCAAGTCATTGCGCGGATAGATAAATGGCTGACCAATAGAATATTTATAAGCCATGGCCGAAATGGTCGGCAGCTTGGCAATCATTCTGTGGGCGGCAATTTCCCGGTGTCTCTGATCATGAATATCCATGGGATCATGATAGAAAGCCGACAGACCGGCGATTACACCGCATACGATGGCCATGGGGTGGGCGTCACGGCGGTAGCCCTTGAAGAAGGACGACAGCTGTTCGTGCACCATGGTGTGGCGCATGATGGTGCCTCGGAACTCCTCGAACTGCTTGGCAGTCGGGGCTTCTCCGTAAAGCAGCAGGTAGCAGACTTCAAGGTAGTTGGCTTGTTGCGCCAGTTGTTCGATAGGGTAGCCGCGGTACAGCAAAATACCCTGGTCGCCATCGATATAGGTAATGTCGGACTGGCAGGACGCCGTGGCCATAAAGCCAGGGTCATAGGTGAAGTATCCACTTGAGCCCAGAGAGCTGATGTCGATTACATCGTAGCCGGCAGTGCCTGAGGTAATGGGAAGCTCGATAGGCTCCTTACCTGGCAAATGTAGAGTGGCCTTTTGGTCAGCCATAGCACGTCTCCTTCACTTTTTTTATAATAGGTCCGCAGGTAAGTATTTTTACACAGTTTAAGTGAATGTTTAACTACTAATGCTTCCTGTGGTGCGGGCATATTTGAAACAGAACTGGGGGGTAATGTCAATTTACCTCGTTCTGGCTGGCAGCAACAGTGCCCGTAGTGCGATCGGCTTTACAGATTTGTCATTTGCCTCTAACACCACGTTGTAATTGTTTTTTGCCCTTAATATACTGGCGGCGAGGGTATATGGAGCAGTTGTGGAATGTTGCAAACAACGAGGGAGGAGTTTTGGCTGTCTTCGTGCGACCTGGTTTCGACCAATATTTGCTTTCAACACCCGCATTCCTAATATCCGGGCTATGTCTATCTAAAACAATAACTAACGTGCTCAATGGAGCCAAGTGGGCAAGACCGTGACTAAAAAACAGAGACCTGTAAACCTCGATCTACGGACTATTCGCCAACCTGTCGCTGCAATCGCTTCTATCCTGCACCGGGTTTCCGGCATCATCACACTGTTCGCACTCGCCATCCTGCTATGGCTGCTAAGCTATTCGCTCTCTTCGCAAGACGGATTCTTGGCGGTAGTGGATATAATCGACGGCTTTTTTGTCTGGTTTATCCTGTGGGGGATTTTGACTGCGCTGGCCTATCACGTAGTGGGTGGCATTCGTCATCTCATTATGGACATGGGCTACTGTGAAGAACTGGAGTCAGGAGCACTAAGCGCCAAGGTGGCACTGGGTGTGACTGCGGTGTTGTCGCTGCTAGCGGGGATAATGGTATGGTAACTAATTCTGCAAGCTTCGGCCGCAGTGGCGTACACGACTTTGTGCTGATACGCGTCACCGCGGTCATCATGACCTTATACATCCTGTATCTGGTAGGGTTTATCGCCTTTAACGACATAACTTATGACGTGTGGACGGGTTTTTTCGCTAAAACCTTTACCAAGGTGTTTACGCTACTGGCGCTGCTGGGGGTGTTGATTCACGCCTGGATTGGCGCCTGGCAGGTACTCTCCGATTATGTGAAGTGCGCCATGTTGCGTGGTGCTGCACAGGCTGGAGTAGTGGTGTTACTGCTGGTTTATGTATTGACCGGTATCGTCGTACTGTGGGGTGTATAAGGTGACAATTACCATTCGCGAATTTGACGCCGTAGTAATCGGCGCCGGCGGTGCAGGCATGCGTGCCGCACTACAAATAGCCGAGTCGGGCAAAAGCTGTGCGCTTTTATCCAAAGTATTTCCAACTCGTTCACATACCGTATCGGCTCAGGGCGGCATTACCGTTGCGCTGGGCAATGCCCACGACGATAACTGGGAATGGCACATGTACGATACCGTCAAGGGTTCCGATTATATCGGTGACCAGGACGCCATCGAATTCATGTGTCAGAGCGGCCCCGAGGCCATTCTTGAATTAGAGCAAATGGGCCTGCCATTTTCTCGTTTCGACAACGGCAAGGTCTACCAGCGTCCCTTCGGCGGCCAGTCCAAGGCCTTCGGTGGTGAACAGGCGGCGCGTACCGCGGCCGCTTCCGACCGTACCGGTCACGCCCTGCTGCACACCCTGTACCAGCAAAACGTCAAGCACAAGACCACGGTATTCTCCGAGTGGTATGCGCTGGATCTGGTGAAAAACCAGGACGGCGACGTGGTTGGTTGTACCGCCATCGACATCGAAACCGGTGAGCTGGTGTACTTCAAGGCCAAGGCGACCATTCTCGCCACCGGCGGTGCCGGTCGTATCTTCCAGTCCACCACCAACGCGCACATCAACACCGGTGACGGCGTGGGTATGGCCCTGCGTGCCGGCGTGCCGCTGCAGGACATGGAAATGTGGCAGTTCCACCCCACCGGTATTGCCGGCGCGGGTACCCTGGTGACCGAAGGTTGCCGCGGTGAAGGCGGTTATCTGCTGAACAAAGACGGCGAGCGCTTCATGGAGCGTTATGCGCCCAACGCCAAAGATCTGGCCGGTCGTGACGTGGTTGCTCGTTCCATGATGATCGAGATCCGTGAAGGCCGCGGCTGCGATGGCCCCTGGGGTCCGCACATCAAGCTGAAGCTGGATCACCTGGGCAAAGAAGTACTCGAGTCCCGTCTGCCTGGCGTCTGTGAGCTGTCGCGCACCTTCGCCCACGTGGATCCGGTCAAAGAGCCGATTCCGGTTATTCCTACCTGTCACTACATGATGGGCGGCGTGCCGACCAACGTGAACGGCCAGGCGCTGAGCGTGGATGCCGATGGTAACGACGTGCCGGTGAAAGGCCTGTTTGCCGTTGGCGAAATTGCCTGCGTATCGGTGCACGGTGCCAACCGTCTGGGCGGCAACTCGCTACTGGATCTGGTGGTATTCGGTCGTGCCGTGGGTCGTCACCTGGTGGAAGCGCTGCACGAACTGAGCGACGTCAAAGACGCTACCCCTGCGGACATAGATGCGGCCATGGCCCGTTATAACCGTTGGGAAAATAACCGCGACGGCGAAGATCCGGCACAAATCAAGAAAGACCTGCAAGAATGCATGCAGCACAACTTCTCGGTATTCCGCGAAGGTGATGCCATGGCAGCCGGTTTGGCCGAGCTGAAGAAAATTCGCGAACGCCTCAAGAATGCCCGTCTGGACGACACCAGCCGTGACTTCAACACCCAGCGTATCGAGTGCCTGGAGCTGGATAACCTGATGGAAACGGCCTACGCCACTGCAGTAGCGGCCAACTTCCGTACCGAAAGTCGTGGTGCTCACTCCCGATTCGATTACCCGGATCGTGATGATGAAAACTGGTTATGCCATTCCTTGTACAGCCCTGAAACCGAGTCCATGAGCACACGGCCCGTGAATCTGTCACCGAATCTTCGTGAAGCATTCGAGCCAAAAGCGCGGACTTATTAAGGGGAGGGGATTAAAGATGCAAGTTACTATTTCAGTTTATCGTTACAATCCAGAAACCGACGCCAAGCCGCACATGAAAGACTATCGGCTGGAAGTCTCCGAAGGCTCCGACATGATGGTGCTGGATGCGCTGTTGGCATTGAAAGAGCAGGATCCGACGCTGTCGTTTCGTCGCTCGTGCCGCGAAGGGGTCTGTGGCTCCGATGGCATGAACATGAACGGCAAGAACGGACTGGCCTGTATCACGCCCTTGTCCGATCTGATCAAGCAGGGCAATAAAGTGGTGATCCGGCCCTTGCCCGGTCTGCCGGTAGTGCGCGACCTGGTCATCGACATGACACAGTTCTACACCCAGTGGGAAAAGGTCAAACCCTTCCTGATTGCCGATGAAAAACTGCCGCCTGCGCGGGAACATCTGCAGTCACCGGAAGAGCGAGACAAGCTGGATGGGTTGTACGAGTGTATTTTGTGTGCCTGCTGCTCGACTTCCTGCCCGTCTTTCTGGTGGAACCCTGATAAGTTTATCGGTCCCGCCGGCTTGCTGGCCGCCTATCGCTGGCTGGCCGACAGCCGCGACACGGCTACCGATGAACGACTGGCCAGCATGGAAGACTCCTTTAGTGTGTTCCGTTGCCATGGCATAATGAACTGCGTGGATGTTTGCCCTAAAGGACTAAATCCAACCAAAGCGATTGGTAGCATTAAATCCATGTTATTAAAGCGGGCAGTGTAATCGCTCGCTAGATAATTCGCCGCCCACCTGGGCGGCGTTGTTAACTCGACGACCAAACGACAGCAGCCCTGTCGAGACGTTATAAAGGGATAAAGATGCACAATGGCGTTATGCAAGCCTGGCTGGAATCTTCTTACCTGGCCGGTGCCAATGCGACCTATGTAGAAGACCTTTACGAGGCTTACCTTGCTGATCCTGAATCGGTTCCCGAGCAATGGCAAACCGTGTTCAACGAGCTGCCAGCGCAAGAAGAGAACGTTCAAGACCAGCCTCATTCGCAAGTCAGAGATTATTTTCGCCGTCTTGCCAAAGACACCTCTCGCTACGCGACCCCGGTTAGTGACCCCCATACGGATGCCAAGCAGGTTAAAGTTCTGCAGCTGATTAACGCCTATCGATTCCGTGGCCATCAGAATGCAAACCTCGACCCGCTCAACCTGTGGGAGCGCAAAGTGGTGGCCGAGCTGGATCCGGCTTTTCACAACCTGACCGGTTCTGATCTGGACGCTACCTTCAACGTGGGTTCCTACGCCATTGGCCAGGAAACCATGAAGCTGAAAGACCTGGTTGCGGCCCTCAAAAAGACCTACTGCGGCTCTGTGGGTGCAGAATACATGCACATTACCAGCACCCGCGAAAAGCGTTGGATTCAGAGCCAGCTCGAGCCTGTAGTGGGCGAGCCCAAATTCAGTAAAGAAGACAAGCTGCGCTTTCTGGAAAGCCTGAACGCTGCCGAAGGCCTGGAAAAATACCTGGGTGCCAAGTTCCCCGGCGCCAAGCGCTTCTCGCTGGAAGGCGGTGATGCCCTGATCCCCATGACCAAAGAGCTGATCCGTCGCTTTGGTGAAAACGGTGGTCAGGAAGTCGTGATCGGCATGGCACACCGTGGCCGTCTGAACATGCTGGTCAACGTACTGGGCAAGCGTCCGCAAGACTTGTTTGATGCCTTTGCCGGCAAATACGAGACCGAAAGCTCCGGTGACGTGAAATACCACATGGGCTTCAGCTCCGACTTTGACACCCCGGGCGGCAGCGTGCATCTGGCGCTGGCGTTCAACCCCTCACACCTTGAGATCGTTAACCCCGTGGTTATCGGCTCGGTGCGTGCCCGCATGGATCGTCTGGACAACCCGGATGGTCGTCAGGTGTTGCCGATTACCATTCACGGTGACTCGGCCTTTGCCGGTCAGGGTGTAGTGGCAGAAACTTTCAACATGTCGCTGACCCGTGGTTACGGCGTGGGCGGCACCGTGCGTATCGTGGTGAACAACCAGGTGGGCTTTACTACCTCCAACCCCAGAGATACGCGCTCTACCGAATACTGTACCGACATCGCCAAAATGGTACAGGCACCGATTTTCCACGTGAATGCCGATGATCCGGAAGCCGTGGTACAGGTGACGCAGCTGGCGCTGGATTATCGTAACGAGTTTGGTCGCGACGTGGTGATCGACTTGGTTTGTTATCGTCGTCATGGCCATAACGAAGCCGATGAGCCGAGTGCAACCCAGCCACTGATGTACCAGAAGATCAAGAAGCATCCTACGCCGCGCAAGATTTATGCCGACAAGCTGATTGCCAATGGCACTATTTCCGCTGAAGACACCACCGTCATGATCAACGAATATCGCGATGCCCTGGATGGCGGCGAATGCGTGGTGAAAGAGTGGCGTTCAATGGAAAAAGTCACCGTTGACTGGTCCCCGTATCTGGGCCACGAGTGGGACATGGCCTATGACGACAGCTACGAGCTCGACAAGCTGAAAGACCTGGCCGAGCGCGTGACCTCCTACCCCGAGAGCCACAGCCTGCAGCGTCAGGTTGGCAAGATTTACAATGACCGCAAGCTGATGGCCAAGGGCGAAAAGCTGGCGGACTGGGGTTTTGCCGAAGTGCTGGCCTACGCCACCCTGTGCGATAACGGCTATGAAGTCCGTTTGACCGGTCAGGATTCGGGTCGGGGTACCTTCTTCCACCGCCATGCGGTGCTGCACAACCAGAACGATGCCAGTACCTATACGCCACTTTGCCACTTGTCTGACAACCAGGGCCAGTTCCAGGTGTATGACTCGGTATTAAGTGAAGAAGCGGTCATGGCCTTTGAATACGGCTATGCCACCGCCGAGCCGGACGGACTGACCGTGTGGGAAGCCCAGTTTGGTGACTTTGCCAACGGTGCCCAGGTGGTCATTGACCAGTTCTTGAGCTCGGGTGAGCAGAAGTGGGGCCGCATGTGTGGTTTGACCCTGCTGTTGCCACACGGCTACGAAGGCCAGGGCCCGGAGCACTCGAGTGCCCGCCTGGAGCGTTATCTGCAGCTGTGCGCCGAGCACAACATGCAGGTCGTCACTCCGACGACACCGGCTCAGGTATTCCACATGATCCGCCGTCAGGTATTGCGCCCCATGCGTCGACCGCTGGTGGTGATGTCGCCCAAGTCATTGTTGCGCCATCCGCTGGCCGTATCCGACCTGGAAACCCTGGCAAACGGGACTTTCCAGAACGCGATTGGCGAAATAGATGATCTGGATCCCAAAGGCGTGAAGCGTGTGGTGCTGTGCTCGGGCAAGGTGTATTACGATTTGCTGGATGCAAGACGCAAGAACGAGCAAACGGATGTGGCCATTATTCGAATCGAGCAGTTGTATCCCTTCCCTCAGGAAGAAGTGGCTGCAATTCTGGAAGATTATCAGCACGTCACCGATTTTGCCTGGTGTCAGGAAGAGCCACAGAACCAGGGCGCCTGGTACTGTAGCCAACACCACTTCCGCGCGGCTATTCCCGAGGGAGCCAGTTTGCGCTATACCGGACGTGCAGCTTCGGCTTCACCGGCGGTAGGTTATACCTCTGTTCACTTACAACAACAAAAAGCGTTGGTCGAAGACGCACTGACGCCGACTCAAGCTTAACGCACAAAGGACATATTGATGACCATCGAAATCAAGGTTCCAGACTTACCAGAGTCCGTTGCCGATGCCACTATCGCAACTTGGCACAAGCAGCCAGGGGATCAGGTTGAACGTGACGAAGTGATCGTCGACATTGAAACCGACAAGGTCGTGCTGGAAGTGCCAGCACCTGAAGCGGGTGTTTTGGAAGCGATCCTCGAAGATTCTGGCGCGACCGTGCTGGGTCAGCAGTTGATTGGCCGTATCAAGAAAGGCGCCGTAGCCGGTGAAGCGACCAGTGCAAAAGCGGCTTCTGGCAATGGCGAAGCCAAAGAAGACAGCCAGGCCGACGCCAAAGGCGACGACAGCCTGAGCCCAGCGGTACGTCGTCTGGTGGCCGAGCACAACGTAGACGTGGCCAAGGTGTCCGGTTCTGGCAAGGGTGGCCGCATTACCAAGGAAGACGTGGAAGCCTTCATCAAGGGCGGCGACAAGAAAGCCACAGCCCCTGCCGCCAAGGTTGAAGCACCTGTGGTAGCCCTGGGTGAGCGTACCGAGAAGCGCGTACCCATGACCCGTCTGCGCAAGCGCGTGGCCGAGCGCCTGCTGGAAGCGAAAAACACCACCGCCATGCTGACCACGTTCAACGAAGTCAACATGGGCCCGATCATGAGCCTGCGCAAGCAGTATCAGGAAGTGTTCGAGAAGCGTCACGGCATTCGTCTGGGCTTTATGTCTTTCTACGTGAAAGCCGTAGTGGAATCACTCAAGCGATTCCCTGAAGTCAATGCGTCTATCGACGGCGATGATATCGTGTATCACAACTACTTCGACGTCAGCATAGCTGTTTCCACCCCTCGTGGTCTGGTGACGCCTGTACTGCGTGACTGTGATCGCCTGAGCCTGGCCGACATCGAAAAGACCATCAAGGATCTGGCCATCAAGGGTCGTGACGGCAAGCTGACCGTAGACGACATGACCGGCGGTAACTTCACCATTACCAACGGTGGTGTGTTCGGTTCTCTGATGTCGACGCCTATCATCAACCCGCCACAGAGCGCCATTCTGGGTATGCACAAGATCCAGGACCGCCCGATGGCCGTTGACGGTAAAGTCGAAATTCTGCCGATGATGTACCTGGCGTTGTCTTACGACCACCGTCTCATCGACGGACGCGAGTCGGTCAGCTTCCTGGTTTCTATCAAGGAACTGCTGGAAGACCCGACCCGCTTGTTGCTGGACGTATAAAAACCAGAATATACCGATAACAAGGTCGGGCTTCGGCCTGGCCTTTTTTATACCTGAAGAAGAATTAGATAACGGAAAATAAATATACTCTGAATCCCTACACAACAATGGAAACACAACATGAATTTGCATGAATATCAGGCAAAGAAATTGTTTGCTGAATACGGTCTGCCCGTGTCAGAAGGCTATGCATGTGATAATCCACAGGAAGCAGTGGAAGCCGCCAGCAGGATCGGCGGTAGTATGTGGGTGGTGAAATGTCAGGTTCACGCAGGAGGCCGAGGCAAGGCCGGTGGCGTCAAGCTGGCTAACACCAAAGAAGAGATACGAGAATTCGCCGAACACTGGCTGGGCAAGAATCTGGTGACCTACCAGACCGATGCCAACGGTCAGCCGGTGGCCAAGATTCTGGTTGAGTCCTGCACCGATATCGACAAAGAGCTTTATCTGGGTGCCGTGGTCGACCGGGGTAACCGTCGGGTGGTGTTTATGGCATCGACCGAAGGCGGTGTGGATATCGAGAAGGTCGCGGAGGAAACTCCCGGGCTCATCCACAAGGCGGCCATCGACCCCCTGGTAGGCCCACAGGCTTATCAAGGTCGTGAACTGGCATTCAAACTGGGCCTCAAGGGCGACCAGATCAAGCAGTTCACCAAAATATTCCTCGGTCTGGGACAAATGTTCCTGGACTATGATTTCGCTCTGCTCGAAGTCAATCCCCTGGTGATCACCGCCGAAGGCAATCTGCATTGCCTGGACGGCAAGATCAACATCGACTCCAACGCCCTTTACCGCCAGCCCAAGCTGCGTGACATGCACGATCCCTCCCAGGACGATGCCCGCGAAGCGCATGCGGCCAAATGGGAACTGAACTACGTGGCGCTGGATGGCAACATAGGTTGCATGGTGAACGGCGCAGGCCTGGCCATGGGCACCATGGACATCGTCAACCTGCACGGCGGCTCACCGGCCAACTTCCTGGACGTAGGCGGTGGCGCCACCAAGGAGCGGGTGACCGAAGCCTTCAAGATTATTCTCTCCGACAGCAATGTGAAAGCGGTGCTGGTGAACATTTTCGGCGGCATAGTACGCTGCGACATGATTGCCGACGGCATTATCGGTGCGGTGAAAGAGGTGGGCGTGCAAGTGCCCGTGGTGGTGCGTCTGGAAGGCAACAATGCCGAAGCCGGCACCGCCAAGCTGGCCGAGTCCGGCCTGAACATCATCGCCGCCACCAGCCTGACCGATGCCGCCGAGCAGGTCGTTAACGCCGCACAGGGGAAATAACAGCATGAGCATTCTGATCAACAAAGATACCAAGGTCATTTGCCAGGGATTTACCGGCGGCCAGGGCACCTTTCATTCCGAACAGGCCATCGAGTACGGCACCAAAATGGTGGGCGGCGTGTCACCGGGCAAGGGCGGCACTACCCATCTGGGCCTGCCGGTGTTCAACACGGTACGCGAAGCGGTTGAAGTGACCGGCGCGACTGCCACCGTGATCTATGTGCCGGCGGCCTTCTGTAAAGACGCCATTCTGGAAGCCATCGATGCGGGCATCGAGCTGATTGTGACCATTACCGAAGGCATTCCGACCCTGGACATGCTGGACGTGAAAGTGAAGCTGGAGCAAACCGGCGTGCGCATGATAGGTCCCAACTGCCCGGGAGTGATCACCCCCGACGAATGCAAGATCGGTATCATGCCCGGCCACATCCACAAGAAGGGCAGGGTGGGCATTGTTTCCCGCTCCGGCACCTTGACCTACGAAGCGGTCAAGCAAACCACAGACGAAGGCTTTGGTCAGTCGAGCTGTGTGGGCATTGGTGGCGATCCGATTCCGGGCTCCAGCTTTATCGATATTCTTGAGCTGTTCGAAAAAGATCCCGCCACCGAAGCCATAGTGATGATTGGTGAAATTGGCGGTACCGCCGAAGAAGAGGCCGCCGCCTACATCAAGCAGCATGTGACCAAGCCGGTGGTGTCCTACATCGCGGGCGTTACCGCCCCGGCGGGCAAGCGCATGGGCCATGCCGGTGCCATTATCTCCGGTGGTAAAGGGACCGCAGACGAGAAGTTTGCCGCGCTGGAAGATGCAGGCGTGAGAACGGTACGTTCACTGGCCGACATCGGCAAGGCACTACGCGAAGTGACCGGTTGGTAAAGCCGTAAGCGATAAGCTGTAAGCTGGAAAAGAAAAAGGAGCCGCAAGGCTCCTTTTATGTTTTACCCTTCACGCCTGACGTTGCCAATCACATCCTTTCTACGCGACTCCAGGGTGAAGGCTTGATGCTGAAGTGTCCGTGTTGCCAGCGGTTGGCCAGCAAGCGGAAATCATCGCCCGTGATATGTATCAATTGCTGATGATCACCACTTTCCATATAAATATCAGCCATGGCCAGAATGTCGTCGTCTACCAGGGTGTTCAGCGAGTAGGCTTCACCCAATGCCGGAATGGCCCCCACATCGCAGTCGTCAAACCACTGACTCAGCTGACGCTCTGTCGCTAACTGTGGCTGGCTGTGCAGTAAATAGTTCAGGCACTGCAAGTCGACTGTGTCGGCGGCAGGCACCACGGCCATGATCGGCTTGCCATCCTCACAGGTCAGCATAACGGCCTTGGCCATTTGTGCCAGGGGAATTCGGCTGGCAATGGCACTTTGCGTACTGCCTTGTGCATAGGGGTGCCGCACGCTGCTGTAAGCGATGTGATGTTGATTTAAATAGTCTTTTAGTTTGGTTGACATACCCATGGCTACCTCCCGAAGGCAAAAAGTACGTTTGCCCTCTCTAGCTCTAATATCAGTATAGTGTGTTAGTCATAAGGTGCCGTTGAAATACCAGATACCAAGACAGGCTTTTTAGATCACCTCACACCTCACACCTCACACCTCACTGACACTAACCACCTGACTCAGCACTTCGCCTTTGGCCAACCGGGTGCGCAGGGTGTCACCGGCCTTGAGCTGGCTGGCATGAGTAATCACCTGGGCGCCATGCTGGGTAATGCTGTAACCGCGCGCCAGGGTGGCCAGCGGGCTGATGGCATTAAGACGAGAACCAGCCAGAGCCAGCTGGTGCGCACTGCGATCCAGCCTGGTTTTCAGCTGGTTGCTCAGGCGCAGCTGCAGGCCGTTAAGCGCAAGCTGACGGCTTTGCAGGCCTTGGGCCGGGTGTTGATGCTGCAGGCGCAGCCTGGCATTCCCCAGACGCTGCTGTGCCTGGGTGAGACGTTGGTGCAGCGCGCGTTGCAATCTGGCCTGCAGCTGATCCAGTTGCTGAGCCTGTTGTTGCAATTGCTGGCGTGGATGCTGTAGCTGAAGACGCGCACTCAGGCGCGTGAGCCGGTGACTGCTTTGCAACAAATAGCGCCGCTGCGCCTGTTGCAGCCGCTGCTGCCACTGTTGATATTGCTGCTGCTGAGTATCGGTGTCACGGCTGATCAGTTCGGCGGCGGCAGACGGGGTGGGGGCCCGCAAATCGGCCACCAGATCACTCAAGGTAATGTCTACCTCGTGGCCCACGGCGCTCACCACCGGCAAGTGCGATGCCGCTATGGCGCGGATCAGTCGCTCGTCGTTAAAACACCACAAGTCTTCCAGCGAGCCGCCCCCACGGGCCAGGATCAGGACATCGGTTTCGTCACGGCGATTGGCCAGCTCCAGAGCCGATATCAGTTGGGGGGTGGCCATGTCGCCCTGTACCTGGCTGGGGTAGATAATCACCTGCAAGTGAGGGGCTCGGCGGGCCAGCACGCTTAAAATATCGTGCAGGGCCGCACCGGTTGGCGAACTGATAATGCCAATGCGGACAGGGTGGGACGGCAAGGCTTGCTTGCGCTGGGCATCGAACAGACCTTCGGCACCCAGGCGTTGTTTAAGCGCTTCATATTGCTGTTTAAGCAGGCCTTCGCCGGCGGGCGCCATGGTTTGCGCCACCAGTTGATAGTCGCCTCTGGGTTCGTACAGGGTGACCTTGCCAACGATCAACACCTGATCGCCGTTTTTGGGCCGAAAGGCCACGCTGCGGTTATTGCCGCGAAACATGGCGCAGCGCAGTTGCGACTGCTGGTCTTTCAGGGAGAAGTACCAATGCCCCGAGCCGGGGGTGGCCAGGTTGGATATTTCACCGCTGAGTGCAACCGTGCCCATTTCACCTTCCAGTAACATGCGGGCATGTCGATTCAGGCGAGTGACGGTATATACCTCTGTTAACTTGTCTTGCTGCAAATTGGCCTCTGATGAGTATCTTTATATGAAGGTAAGCCATTTTTAGCATTATTTTGCGCTTAATTGGCAAAAATGACAAAAATCGCTTTACCGACAAGGGCGACATGCCTAAAATTCTACTGCAATATTTTTACCCCCCAACTATGGTGAATATTGCGATGCTTAGGATTAAACAAGACGCCCTGACCTTTGACGATGTACTGCTGGTTCCAGCCCATTCTACCGTACTTCCCAATACTGCAGACCTCCGTACTCGCCTGACGCGAGAGATTACGCTGAACATTCCCATTGTTTCTGCAGCCATGGACACGGTAACCGAAGCCGATCTGGCAATCGCATTGGCGCAAGAAGGCGGTATCGGCTTTATTCACAAGAATATGTCGGTCGAAGCTCAGGCAGCCGAAGTGCGCAAAGTGAAAAAATTTGAAAGCGGTGTGGTATCCGATCCCATTACCGTGCGCCCCGACATGACCATTGGCGATGTGCGCGAACAAACCCTGATCAATGGCTTTGCCGGTTATCCGGTGGTGACTGCGACCGGTGAGCTGGTCGGTATTATTACCGGTCGTGACATGCGCTTCGTACAGGACATGAGCAAGCGGGTTGACGAGGTGATGACCGAGAAGTCTCGCCTGGTGACCGTTGAAGCCGGCGCCCCTCGCGATCAGGTTGAAGCCCTGATGCAGAAAAACCGCATCGAAAAAGTGCTGGTCGTGGGCAGTAAGGGCCAGCTGACCGGCATGATCAGTGCCAAAGACTTCCAGAAAGCCGAAAGCAAACCCAATGCCTGTAAAGACGACCAGGGTCGCTTGCGCGTTGGCGCCGCCGTGGGTGCCGCTCCGGGTAACGAAGAGCGCATCAAGGCGCTGGTAGAGGCCGGCCTGGACGTACTCCTGATTGACTCTTCACACGGCCATTCCGAAGGCGTGCTGGAGCGCATTCGTGAAACCCGCAAGGCCTATCCTGACCTGGCGATTGTGGGCGGCAACGTGGCGACCGCCGAGGGTGCGCTGGCGCTGGCCGAAGCCGGTGTGAGTGCCGTTAAAGTGGGCATAGGCCCGGGCTCTATTTGTACCACCCGTATTGTTACCGGCTGTGGTGTGCCACAGATTACTGCGGTAGCCGATGCGGTCGCCGCCTTGAAAGCGCTGGATATTCCGGTCATTGCCGATGGTGGCATTCGTTTCTCCGGCGATATCGCCAAGGCGCTGGCCGCCGGAGCCAACTGTGTGATGATGGGCTCCATGTTTGCCGGTACCGAAGAATCGCCCGGTGAAATCGAATTATTCCAGGGCCGCTCTTTCAAGTCTTATCGTGGTATGGGATCCTTGGGCGCCATGAGCAAAGGCTCAAGCGACCGTTATTTCCAGACCGACAACGCTGCCGACAAACTGGTACCGGAAGGCATTGAAGGTCGAGTGCCTTACAAGGGCAAGCTGAAAGAAATTATTCACCAGCAAATGGGCGGTCTGCGCAGTGCCATGGGATTAACCGGTAGTGCGACCATAGATGACCTGCGCACCAAGGCAGAATTTGTTAAGATATCCGGCGCGGGCATTCAGGAATCGCACGTGCATGATGTGACCATTACCAAGGAAGCACCTAACTACCGGTTAGGTTGATCCCGAAACGCAGTAGACGGGGGACGAGTTCCCCCGTTTTTCTATTGCCGTCTGCCCCCCACAGGCGGTTCTTGTAACGAGTAGGAAGACGATGACCAAAAATATTCATGATAACCGGATCTTGATCCTGGATTTCGGCTCTCAATATACTCAGCTGATTGCCCGCCGCGTTCGGGAGTTGGGTGTGTATTGCGAGCTGTGGGCGTGGGACGTAACCGAAGCCCAAATCCGTGACTTTAATCCAAATGGCATTATCTTGTCTGGGGGACCCGAGTCCGTTACCGAGGCGAACAGCCCTCGCGCGCCACAATATGTATTTGAGGCCGGCGTGCCAGTATTTGGTATTTGCTACGGCATGCAGACCATGGCCGAACAGCTGGGTGGCTCCGTTGCTGGCTCCAGCGAGCGTGAGTTCGGTTATGCCCAGGTACAACGAGTGGCCGACTGTGCCCTGTTTGCCAACATTGAAGATGCCATTAATGCCGACGGCCAGCCTTTGCTGGACGTATGGATGAGCCATGGCGACAAGGTTGTGGCCTTGCCCGAAGGCTTTAAAAAGGTTGCGCAAACCGGCAGCTGCCCGTTTGCTGCCATGGCAGACGAGACCCGTCACTTCTACGGTGTGCAATTCCACCCGGAAGTCACCCATACTCGCCAGGGCGCGCGTATGCTGGAGCACTTCATTCGCACCATCTGTGGTTGTGAAGCCTTGTGGACGCCCGCCACCATTATCGATGACGCCGTCGCGCGCATTCGTGAGCAGGTAGGCAGCGACAAAGTGCTGTTGGGCCTGTCGGGTGGTGTGGACTCTTCCGTAACCGCCATGCTGTTGCATCGTGCCATTGGCTCACAGTTAACCTGTGTGTTTGTGGACAACGGTCTGCTGCGCCTGAACGAAGCCGAGCAAGTAATGGAAATGTTTGGCGATCATTTTGGTCTCAACATTATTCATGTGCCGGCCGAAGATCGTTTCCTGTCGGCGCTGGCCGGTGAAGATGAGCCAGAAGCCAAGCGCAAGATCATTGGTCGCGTCTTTATCGAGGTATTCGATCAAGAAGCCGGCCAGATCCAGGACGTTAAGTGGCTGGCGCAAGGCACCATCTACCCAGACATTATTGAGTCTGCAGGTGCGGGCACCGGCAAGGCGCACGTGATCAAGTCTCACCACAACGTGGGTGGCCTGCCAGCAGACATGAAGATGGGGCTGGTTGAACCGCTGAAAGAGCTGTTTAAAGATGAAGTCCGTCGTATTGGCCTGGAGCTGGGCCTGCCCTACGACATGCTGTATCGCCACCCGTTCCCGGGGCCTGGTTTGGGTGTTCGGGTATTGGGTGAAGTGAAAAAAGAATACTGTGACCTGCTGCGCCGTGCCGATGCCATCTTCATTGAAGAGCTGCACAAGCACGACTTGTACAACAAGGTCAGCCAGGCGTTCACCGTGTTCTTGCCAGTACGCTCGGTAGGCGTAATGGGCGATGCCCGTAAGTACGACTGGGTTGTATCACTGCGTGCCGTGGAAACCATCGACTTTATGACCGCGCATTGGGCACACCTGCCTTACGACTTCCTGGGGCATGTATCCAACCGCATCATCAACGAAATCGACGGCATTTCACGCGTGGTTTACGATATTTCCGGTAAGCCACCAGCCACCATCGAGTGGGAATAAGCGAGTCGCCTGACTAGGCACACCGCATGACATGAAAGGGGCGCTTAGGCGCCCCTTTTTAATGTCTGGAGATTAAGATTTTTGCCACGGAATACACGGAATAACACGGAAAAGAGACAAATACCAAACTGAGTAAGTAACTGCTCAATTTAACTGCACTGACCTTGGTATAGCAGCGTATTGCGCATGCTAGCCAATGCCGACATCGGCATAACTGACGACTTGTTGAGGGTTAAGCCGCGGCTTAAATCGCAAGCATACTTTGTTACACTCCTGCTGGTGTGCACGAATGTTGCCTGAATGAGGCTCATTTCTTGTATGTTGCTTCAACATCAGTACCAATCCCAATCCCTCAATTTTTTAGTTACTCCTCATCATTCACCATGCTGATGATGATCATCATCTCAGATTGTTGGTTCTACGGAACTCTTGGTGGCTGAGCTTTTTACATGGGTGTCTTGTTAGTTTTTTACGATTCTTAAGCTGAATAGTTACTTAAAAAGAAATGCTGAGGTCAGTAGTAGCAGTTCCCAAAATTTTATTAATTTCTTCAATATGCATTTTTAGCTTGTTCAGGCAAGTGCTGGTATCTTGATCAGTCATCTCATTGCCTTCTAACAGGACATAGCGGCCTTGATCCAAATCTGCAATATGGGAGAAATAAAAGGCATCCTTCCAGAACTTACAAGGTACCGGTTCGGTGTTCAGGTGCTCCTGGCACAGCTGCTGATCCTTAACATAGGCCAGAACCGCCAGCGCCTTGTGTTTGTAAACTTTAACTGAAATACCTTCAGGCCAGTGCTTTAACCTGATGTCGAGATCACACTTAATGTCGGCGTTTTCTTTTTTTACGTAAACTTTCTTTACTTCAAATGAGCCTCGCCATTGCGAGAACATATCACCAGAAAAAATTTGACGCTCGATATCATTAAATTTTTCTTCAATTTTCTGAGTGATGATGTTGATGTTATCTGACATGATGGTTGTGACCTTGATTCTGTTGGGTTAACTGTTTTTAACGGCTGTTTAATGCCGGTATGCTACTGAGAGTACCGGGTAGTGTAAAGTTGTGGCGGGGACTTTGTAATGAGTACTTTTTATTTCTTGATAAGTTTATTTGTTACAGCACGCTATTTGCCAGTATAGCTGCTGGATTGGGCGTATTCTTTGCCTTCACTCGGAATTACTGTGATATGGCACCGGTTAATTTTGCTGTATGATGCCCTGTTTTCATGAGGATGGTAACAGTGCAGCGCTCTATTTTTACTGAACATAATTATCTAACTTATTTATGTGGCAGTATTTTTTCCACCCAGGGTCTTTGGATTCAACGCATGACACTGGGCTGGATGATCTGGGATCTGACTCATTCAGAAAGCTGGTTGGGAATGCTGGCCTTTTTAATGTTTTTCCCGACTATATTGGTCGGGCCATTGTTTGGAGCAATGGTGGATCGCATTAACCGTCGTCAGGCGGCCGTCGTAACCAGCACTTTACTTGGGCTGTTATCGCTGTTACTAGCCTGGTTGGTGTGGCAACAGTTAGTGAATGCGCTGGTGTTATTGTTGTTTGCTCTGGGGATCGGCGTGGCCAATAGTGCCTATCAGTCGATACGGCTGTCTTTAGTACCAGAATTGGTCAGTGCCGAAAACATGCCTAAGGCCGTGGCCATTAATGCAATTTTATACAATACGTCACGTTTTACTGGGCCGGTTATTGCAGGGCTGCTAATTAAATATCAGGGGAATGCCACCGCACTTACGGTAGTCGCGGCCTGTTATATACCACTAACTATGGTATTACTTTTGTTAAAGCTCGATAACTGCCAGAGAATATCCAAGGCACAGCAATTGACCTTTTTTATGGATATAAAGGCCGGGTTTGATTACGCTCTGAGTTCAGTTCTAATCCTGCGCTTATTAATGCTGATTGCCGCTTCGGCAATATTAGGTCGGGGCTTGCTGGAAATATTGCCCGCAGCGGTTGAGGTACTCTACGATCGGGGAGTGGAGGCCTTAGCCTGGCTTAATTCAGCAGCGGGGATCGGTGCGATTATTGCGGGTTTACTGCTGTCATTCTTTAGTGCCGAGCGCTTATTTCCGGCAATGCGTATGGGGGCGATTGCCTCAGGTTTATTGTTGGTGCTGTTCAGTTATACCAGTAGTTTTGAACTGGGATTGCTGATTGTAGGGGGCTTAAGCTTTTGTGCCACTGTGTGTGCTGTAGGCACTCAATCACTTATTCAGGTTTCAGTGGCAAGTGAATTCAGAGGCCGGGTTATGAGCCTGTGGGGAGCGATTAATGTTGGCGGTGGTGCCTTGGGTGGTTTGTTATTCGGTATGCTGACCGAGTTTATGGGTTACTCATTTACGCCGATCACTGTCGGACTATGCTGTGTTATTATTGCCCATATTGCCACTCGTCGTATTGTCTTGCCTGAGGAGCTAAAGTCGGCATAACAGTAAGCAAGCGATTACTTATGCCGAATTACAAGAATCTTAAAATAGAACTGTTATCAATTTAAGACCACGGCTCGCGTTGAGACAGGCTATCATCAACACGAACAACTAATACTAACTAACAAGATATCCATGTTAATTGGTTAGCCTTTGGCTTATCCCCTACACACTTAAAAATGTGTACTTTTAGTTTGAGGAGGCAAGGGTACCTAGGCCAGGTTCTGCACAAGTGAGCTTGGAAGATACGCCCTTTTATCATTGCGTTAGTCGCACGGTCAGCGGGTTTCGGGGGTAGTGAATATTTAGGTTATGAAGCTAACATGGCGCGATCTGCTATTAAAATGAGGGGGGTTATAAGGCGTTGATCATTATTCTGGTCAATCCTTTGAGCATCGCAAGGCTGGGTAGAACAGCACTTGTAGTGTCTCGGCCGACGGCTCCGAGGTTAAGAAGCGGCGACGAGGATAAGCTCAGCCGACCATCACATGACAAGGACGTCATGTGCTGAGCGTCGCAGGGATGCGGTTTAGCGCGTCGGAGGAGGTTAGCTTGTTGCCTCTGAACTCTCATTTAGCAAAGTGCTGATTTGTGGTGACTGCTTCAAGACTTGACCGTCTAGACTCAACACAGCATGGTGAGCGTGAGTATGCTTTGGTTCCATTCGAGGAGAAGTTGATGAGAACGGCTATTTTTACTGCTTTGTTGATGTTGTTTACTGCTGCCTCTGCCCAGGCAGGCGACGGCATGATCAATATTGAAAGTGCGTTTAATGTTCAAGAAACCGCAGACCGGCTGGAAACCACGTTGCAAGAAAAGGGGATGACGGTTTTTAACCGGATCAATCATGCTCAGGGGGCGGCTAATGTCGACATAGAGCTGCGAGATACCGAGCTGCTGCTCTTTGGTAATCCCAAGGTAGGCAGTCCGCTGATGCAATGTCAGCAGAGTGTTGCCATCGACTTGCCGCAAAAAGCCCTGATCTGGCAAGACGAAGAGAACAAGGTCTGGATATCCTATAACAACCCCAGATATCTGGAGCAAAGGCATGAGATTGCCGGCTGCGAAGCCGTGATAGCGAAAATAGAAAAGGCACTGGCTGGCATGGTTACCACGGCGGCAACAGAATAAGTCTGTACTGTTTCCGACAGCATTACCCGTAGCCAACAGACGGCAGCGTAAAAAAGGGCGCCGAGAGGCGCCCAATTGGATCGTGCTTGTTATTCATACTACTACTTCAGCTCGCAGACACTGGCTCCTGTGTCGGCGAACCGGTTGGCCTGACGGCCGACCTCGGAATTACTCGGTATTCTTGCGCTTATCGCGTTTTTCCTGACGCTTTTCTTTCAGTGATTTCTCTGCTTTCTTTTTTACTTTTTCCTTACTCATGATCAAGCTCCTTAATGAACAACCCTCGGAAAAGTGCCGTTTTCTTTTCACTCAGGCTTACATAATCGACTTTTTCATTCATTTAAACTGTGGCAGTTTAAATCAGGTCACGGCAGGCAAACACTTCAAGGTTACATCTCCTTTGCTTCGCACAAAAAACAGAACTACATAAAGAAGAAGGCGGTCAGATAAATGTTGTTGGCTTGCATTGAACTAAAGGTGAGGGTGAATCAAGGCGTTGATACTTATACATAAACCCTCTCTGTAAGCAGCGCTTTTATGTAAGCAGTTAATCGCGTAAACCAATTTCAAGCCGTTCAAATACCCTAGCCCAAGCCTGGGAGGAAAGCAACTCCTTGGCTTGGTAGGGGTGTTTGGCGGTTAGCGGTACTATTTATTTATAAATAAGCCGCTTATAAATTAAGGTAGCGATTCATATCCAGTAAACCCGCTTCCAGCGGCGTGTTTTCTTGCAGGTAATGATGCATGTCGTGAAAATAAAACCAGAAATCCGGATGGGTGCGGCGAATGCCAAAGTGATCTGCCAGGCCATGAAGTTCCTCAGGCCGTTGCAGGGTAATCAAGGCAGTCATAAAGTCGGGTAACTGTTGCCGGGTAACGTTGAAGATGAAGTTGGGGTAGCTACCGACCACCCCTGGCAGCACGGTCAAGGTGTCATTCTCGGGGCGAAGGCGCAGATCCTCCCCCAGCATGAAGGCGACGTTACTGTGATCCCGGTTGTGGATCAGGCTGTAAACCTGCCGTTGTTCTCCATTTTCTATGCGCAGCAAGGTGACATCCGGCAACCACTTGATGGCGGGCAGCTGGCTTGCGGTCACGCCGGTCAATCGTTTTAACTGATAGAGAACGGCCTCTGATGGCTGAGGGGGGCTGGCTGCGTTTTTGTAGCTTGCACAATCGGCTTGTCGACAACGATTGAGCATATCCTGGGGGCCGGCGACGGGAGCCAGCTTGGCCAGCACCTGCTGGCTGAAGTCGGTCAATGGCTGGCGGGCGTTGACCTTGATGCGGCTGGGTGTGGTTTCATCTACGTCGGCATAACTGGTAAAGAGCTTGATGCGGGCACTGTTGTCATACCAGCGATGCAATAACGGGTTGCGTTGCTCGGCCGGTAAAAAGCGCAGCAAGTTGGCTTCGGCACCGTTGCGGATCAGATCGAAGTAGAGCCGGGTTTTCGCCTGATGCGCAACGCTGCCATAGACATTGAAGTTGGCAACCAGCGCATAATAGGTGCGCTCCAGCAGCGGATAGTCCATCACCCACATGGTGGTCGGTGTACTGCCTTGCCAGCCCTTGACCACACTGGCGCTGTCGTGGTGGCGAAAGACCGTGAGCAAGGCCTGCTGGTTATGACCTTCTCCATCCCACAGGTGAGTGAGATCCGGGCCTTCCGGGTACTGGCTGGCGTAGGCAAGCTGGCGATGTTTTAAATAGCTGTTGCGAGCACTGCGATAAGAAATCCAGTCCGGGCCCAGACTGAGCAGATCGGAATTAAGGCCGGGCAGGGTGAGCCAGTCTCTCACCCGGGTCTGATGGCTGGCGTCGGTCACGAAGAGATCGTGCTCTGGTGCCTGAAACGCCACCCAGAACTGATCCCGGATCACATCGGTGGCAATCTGTCCGCGGCAAACCGGGCCGCGTATAAATGAGCGTACAAAGTACTCGGCGTCATCCAGCAAAAACTGATAGCGGGCGCGGGCCGGAATGGCGGCATAAGTAAAAAACGGATTGGCGGCGTAATCGGTGTCGTAACCGGGCATTTTGTTAATGACCCAGTCGTCGGCAAAAAACAGCTGGTTCAGACGCTGCATCTTGTCGCTATTCAGGGGATAGATAATGTGGGTCTTGTGTACGCGGCTGTCCAGCCGTGGCCGTAACCGATAATAGAAGGTGCCACCTGGGTTGTCGGTAGGCCGGGTGGTGGCAATCACCTCAACGGGCTGGCCGGCAGGGGTGCGAGAGCGCACCAGCTCAAAAAACACCTGCTGTTCGCTGTCATTTTGCTCGGTGAAATAAAGGTGTGCTAAAAACCAGTGCTCATACAGATAGCGCGCCACCAGCTGATAGCGGTCACTGTCGCGGTTTAACCAGCTTTCCCATTGGTTGACCGCCTGCTGCAGAGCCGGCGACAAGGTCAGGGTTTGTTCGGGTACCGGGGCGCCCTGGGCTATCCAGTCGCTCACGGTTTGATATTCTTCGTCGGTTAACCCGGTCACGGCAAAGGGCATGCCTGCCTGCGGATGCTGACGGGCATACAGATCAAACTCATCCGGTCGGCTGCATTGATTGGCGCGGTGAAGGGAGAGGTCCAGTTCATCCGGCAGCCGTTCGTTGTTGCCCCAGGTTGTCTGGCGGCCCAGTGCCAGCATGCGCATCATGATGGCGGCTTGGTCATCCTGGCTGTCGAGCACACTGAAAAAGCCGCGCTGGCGCCAGTCCGACTCGTGATGAGCGTCCACATGCAAGCGGCTGGGTTGGGCGTCTCTGGTACGAGTGCCGTCATATACGGGGGCCTTGCTGGCGCCACGGAGCACACCTTGATGACTGGATAGCTTCAGCTGGCAGGGGGAGTCATAACAGGCATGGCAGGCAATGCATTTTTGTTCAAAAACCGGTTTGATATCGCGCTGGTAATCGATTGGCTGGCTGCCCGTCGCCGGCGCGGCAATGGCGGTTGTTTCCGCCGAATGGGCAGGGTTGATGAAGAGTGGCGGGATTAGTATGAGTACCAGTAGCAGCCAATAGGGTGTTGTCATTATCAAACCTTGTTTTATGTACCTGACAGGGTGTTACCATGGGGTTACTGACAGGTAAAGAGAAAGGGTATCATGATGAGAGCTCGGGTTGGATTTTTACTGATTTGCTCGACCTCGGTGGCGGCCAATACCATTAGTACGCAGCCGGCACTCGAGTTGAACCTGAACGCGGAATTGGAGCCGGTGTGCTTTTATGCCGATCAGCGTTATTCGAAAGGCGCGGTAATAGAAATGGGCAAGCAACTGTTTGTGTGCGAGCGAGAAAAATCCTTCGAGCAGAATGGTCGCTTGAGCTGGCACCGATTTCCTTTAGCGCCATCGGATAAACCATGACGCACTCACAGCCGATGTACAAATAAGGGCCCGGTTATCTGCTACCGTTATCTAGGGTCTGTTGACCCTAGGGTTGATTGGCCTGATACCAGTATCACAGGAGCTTGTTATGGACTTTATTCGGATCATTATTGCCATACTGTTGCCGCCGCTGGGGGTGTTTCTGCAGGTCGGGATCGGCAAGCATTTCTGGATCAATATTCTGCTGACGTTACTGGGCTATATTCCGGGTATCGTGCATGCCGTGTGGGTGATAGCCAAAAAATGAGCCGGTATGTTGATGCAAAGAGTCGAGTGTAAAAAATTGAGCGCACTGTATTGAACGCCAAGACGACACATTATAGCCAGGCGGCGGCCAGCAAGCGCCTGGAGCGTGTGGCCTGGATACTCGACAGCGCCGTTAGGTTACCTGGCGGCTTTAGAGTCGGGCTGGATGGCATTATCGGGCTGGTTCCCGGCATTGGCGATCTGATAGGTGCCGCGTTATCGTCGTACATAGTGGTGGAAGCGGCCCGGTTAAAGTTGCCGTTGCGGGTATTGGCACGGATGGCGATGAATGTGCTGATCGAGCTGGTGGTGGGCATTATCCCCCTCTTCGGCGATCTGTTCGACTTTGCCTTCAAGGCTAACGTGCGCAACGTACGGCTGTTGAACGAGTATTTGCGCAAAAACACGTGAAGGGTGATGCGTAAAGAGTAAAGAGGACCAGCAACACACCCGAGCCCTGAGGGATTGAGTATTGTGGCTTGGCTCATAGCGTCTTGTCTTGATGTCTATCTTTCCGTGGGTTCAGTGGATTCCGTGGCAAAGGTGGTTTGGTCTTTAAAGGCAGACTGTCTAGCCCAGAGCCCACATCAGTTATACGTGATAACTTATTGTTTTAAGCCAACTGTTGATTGATAAGGAGCGCCGTGAAAATTGCGACCTTAGGGCCCAGTGGTAGCAACCACGAAATGATTGCCAGGCGTTATCTTGAAATGCGCTGTTCGGGCGAGGGCAGCCTGGTGCTATTCACCGAGTTCGACGAGGCGTTTCAGGCATTGATGAGTGGGCAAGTCAGTCACGTGTTGCAGTGTAGCGCCCATGCCACCCATGGCGATTGCGTTGGTCGCTATATGCATAGAGCTTACCCGGTGGATACTTTTATTGCGGGCAGCAAGCCACTCGCCCTGGTTGCACAACGCGCCATTGCCCGGCCCACTCAGGTGGCGATTCAGCCAGCAACACGCTACTACACCGACCTGACGGAATACAAGACCATTGATGTCCCTACCATAGTGGCGGTGGCAGACGGGCTGCTGGCGGGGCGTTTTGAGGCGGGCATTTGCGCCGAAGAGGTAATAGAGCAGGCCCCCGAGCAGTTGCGTTTGCTACAGTCACTGGGGCCTGCGCTGGATACCTGGGTGATGTTTGCTACCCAGCCGTTGCCGGCCTCTTCACCACTGCGGTTGGATGCACAGGTTTAAATCACGAAGATCAGTATGCCGCCAGCCGCAATCAGTGCGCCTCGTTGCCACAGGGCTTTACGTGCAATCACACCGTAAGAGATAGCACCCAGGCCAACCGCCACTTTCAGCGCACCCAGCAGGGCGCCTGAAGGATTAAAGGCCAGCTGGATCATGTCAGGGTTGGCGACCATCGCCAGGGGGATAATATACAGCCCTATGCCTAACGCCATGGCCTTGAGCGCCACTTTCAGCCAGTTCTCTCCCACCATGCCCGCGGCGATAAATACCCCGCCGCACACCGGCGGTGTGATGGTAGAGAGTAGCGCATACCAGAAGACGAACAGGTGCGCGAGCAGTGGCTCCAGCCCCAGGGAGATCAACGCGGGCCCAGCAACAGAAACGCAGATGACATAGGCGGCGGTGGTCGGTACCTCCATACCCAGAATCAAGCAGGCCAATGCCGTGAGCAGCAGCGCAGGCCAGAGCATGTCGTTGGAGAGCGAAAGAATACCCGAGGTAATCTTGACGCCTAATCCGGTCAACGACAGCACGCCGACCACCAGTGACGCACAGAGGATGATGGCACCAATCACGGCAATTTGACGCCCGGCGGTCACCGCGGCTTCCGATAAACGCCTGGCAAAGCCGGACAGCGAAACGCGCAGCGTCACATCAAAGATCAGCAGCGCCATACCGGCAAAAATCGCAATGCTGGCAGCGTACTGAGGGGTATAACCGCCGTTAAAAATACGCTCCAGCAGCAGCACGAACGGGATGGCGAAAAACAGCGAGGTAATCAATACCTCTTTCCCGCCGGGACGCTCGCTTTCGTCCAGGGGCTTGAGATCATGGCGGGTCGCATAGGCATTAATACCTACCCAAACCGTCAAAAAGTAGAGCACGGCCGGCAGCATGGCTGCCGCCATAATCTGCGTATAGGGTGTGCCCGTGAGCTCCACCATGACGAAGGCGCCCGCGCCCATCAGCGGTGGCATGATTTGCCCACCGGAGGAGGCAACCGCTTCCACCGCGCCGGCCAGCGAGCGCGGGTAACGCAGGCGTACCATTGAGGGAATTGTGATGGCCCCGGTGGAGGCCACATTGGCCGATGCCGAGCCGGATATAGATCCCATGAGCGCAGAGGAAATCACCGCCACCTTGGCCGCTCCCCCCGTGAGCCGACCCGCGACCGCGCTGGCCAGGTTCATAAAGCCCTGGCCTGCTTCACCGGCATTCAGTACGGCACCGAAAATCACAAAAATGGCGACCACGCTGACACTGACGCCGGTCAGTGACCCCCATAGCCCGCCTTCGGCAATGGTCAGGGTGCCGATCATGCTTGGCAGCGGCAGCCCCGGGTGACCAAAGGTCCCCGGAATGTATTGACCAAAAGCGCCATACATCAAGGCAAGCAGGGCCACCAGCGGCAATGGCCAGCCAATCGCCCGGCGTGCCGCCTCAAGCGCCAGGGCGATTAAAAACAGGCCTATCGCCATCTGCAGGTGGGTATCAATAAAGCCGTACTGATCAGCCAGAGCAGACTCGTTAACGGCAATATAGCCACAGGCGGCAATGCCCAGCACCGTCAGCAGGCAACCACTTATTCGTTGTGCCGGTGTGTTGGCCATGTAGACCAGTATCCAGGGCAGCAACAACGCCATGTGCAGTGGTCGACTGACGAGCGCAGGCGTCAAGCCATAAAAGATTAATCCAAGATGAAACACGACACTGGTCGCCCCTAACGCGATCCAGCCAAAGGCTATCGAGTCATCATCCGCAGGGGTCGCCGCTGGCGACGAAGTAGAAACACGCATGCTAAATTACCTATCAATACAGCACAGCCACGGCGCTGGCGCCGTGGCTGTGAACAGCGGAACGAAAAGGATTATCGCAGGGTGTCAGGCACCACAAAGCCCGCTTCTTCGTAATAACGCAGCGCGCCCGGGTGTAGCTTGCCGGTCATGTTTGTCAGCATGCCAGGGGTAATGCTGCTCCACCATGCGGCCTCTTCTGCCATGGCATCGCGACGCTCCCAAAAGGTTTTGGTCAGCGTATAGGCGGTGTCATCCTCCATAGACGTTGTGGTGTAGGCAATGACAGGAAGCGAGGTGGTTTCTACGTCTTCTGCAACACCGGGATAGGTGCCACCCGGAATGGTTTGCCGTGGCGCGCCTGTCTGTTCTATTTGCTCATCGGTCAGGCTGATCAGGGTCACCGGCATGCTGGCGGCCGTTTCAATGACATTGGGCGAGGGGAAGGAGCTGGCAGTTGCAAAGCCGTCCACCTGGCCGTTTTTGAGTGCGTCGGGACCACTGCCAATGGCAGCATCGGCAATTTTCACGCTGTCTTCCAGGCCAAACAGTGTCAGGTAGCGAGCGGCTTCACGGGCGCCAAAGCTGCCTCGGCCAATCAATAAATGCTTACCTTCCAGTGCGCTGATATCGGTCACACCTTCGTCACCCGCCAACACAAAGTGCATGGTAATAGAGGGAATCGGGAACAAACCACGAATTTCTTGAAAACGCGGGTGCTGGCGCTTGGCAAAGGCGCCTTCTCCGGCCATGGCTTGATTAACCAGGGCGGGCGGCGTGGTAAATACATAGTTACCCTGGCGAGCCATCACTTCCATCACGTTTTGTACCGAACCCTGACTCTCTTCAAGGGTCAGAATAATGGCGTCATCCGTACCC
This sequence comes from Oceanisphaera sp., assembly GCF_048268965.1. Classification (GTDB taxonomy): domain Bacteria; phylum Pseudomonadota; class Gammaproteobacteria; order Enterobacterales; family Aeromonadaceae; genus Oceanimonas. The sequence continues at coordinate 16,240 of NZ_JBLWUK010000019.1, read as the reverse complement.
TGACGGATGGCTTCCGAGAGCTCTACGCCCATCTGATAATAGGCGGTACCGGCCGAGGCCGATTTATAGGTCACGCGGGTGTCGGCATGAGCGGAGAAAACAGCGCTGGCGAGTGCCAGCGTCGCCGCCGACACACCAAGCGTACGGCGAAGTGAACGAAATGGGTTGCGCATTGTTATTTTCCTTAATATATCCGGCGGCCGTTTGCTAACGGGGCTCGTTTTATCTTGTCAAACCGTGAGTATGGCGAGTCCGAACATAACACGACTGTGGCCAGACGGAAAAGCCCGGTGCCATGTTCCCAACATAACTGGCGAGTCGTGCGGCTTCAGGACGAAAATCTGAATGTTTTGAGCGAGTAATACTCTTGGTGTGATCCCACATCACAGGCAACAAAAAGGGTTAGCGGCGTTAAGCTGCTAACCCTTGTTGTATAGAGTGAACTCACCCTTTACGTCTTACGCCTCACGACGTCAAGCCTGCTGCTTGAGCAATTCGGCGTCTACATCCAGTACCACTTCACCCTGGGGGCGGCAGCAGCAGGGGAGGATCTCGCCGGCGGCAATAAAGGCGAGCGGGGGGCTTTGATAGCGGACTTCACCTGCCACAAGAGGGATGCGGCAGGCGCCGCAGTAGCCACTGCGACACTGATACTCTACCCTGTGACCGGTACGCTCCAGCCCTTCGAGCAGGGTTTCTCCTGCTCGAAGCTCAAAGCGTAACGCCTGGGTACAGACGCGGCTCACAGTTCGAAGTCACCCAGGTCATCATGATTCATCTGCGAATCAATTTGGCCTACCAGATACGAACTGACTTCAACCTCCTGGGGGGCTACCTGCACATTGTCTGATGATAACCAGGCATTAATCCAGGGAATCGGGTTTTGCTTGGCATTGTCAAAGGCCGGCGACAGGCCAATGGCCTGCATGCGCAGGTTGGTGATGTACTCCACGTACTGGCACAGAATGTCCTTGTTCAGGCCGATCATGGAGCCGTCTTTAAACAGGTATTCTGCCCACTCTTTTTCCTGAATCGCCGCATCACGGAACAGTTCAAAACACTGCTGTTCGCACTCTTTGGCGATCTGCGCCATTTCTGGGTCGTCGTCCCCGGCACGCAAGATATTGATCATGTGCTGAGTACTGGTCAGGTGCAAGGCTTCGTCGCGGGCAATCAGCTTGATGATCTTGGCGTTGCCTTCCATCAGCTCGCGCTCGGCAAAGGCAAAGGAGCAGGCGAAGCTGACATAGAAGCGAATGGCTTCCAGCACGTTCACGCTCATGATGCAGAGATAGAGCTTTTTCTTCAGCTCATAGCGGCTGATATCCAGTGACTGGCCTTTATATTCAAGCTTACCTTCGCCATATAAATGGTAGAGGCTGGTGTAGCGGATCAGCTCATCGTAATAACCGGCAATATCGCCGGCGCGCTTTAGAATCTCTTCATTGGCCACAATATCGTCAAAAACCACACCCGGATCGCTCACGATATTACGAATAATATGAGTGTAAGAGCGTGAATGAATGGTCTCGGAAAATGACCAGGTTTCAATCCAGGTTTCCAACTCGGGGATCGATACCAAGGGTAAAAATGCCACGTTAGGACTGCGGCCCTGAATGGAGTCGAGCAGCGTCTGATACTTCAGGTTGCTGATAAAAATGTGCTTCTCGTGCTCGGGCAGCGCCTGGTAATCGATGCGATCCTGAGACACGTCCACTTCTTCCGGACGCCAGAAGAAAGACAGCTGCTTTTCGATCAGCTTTTCAAAGATATCGTATTTTTGTTGATCGTAACGCGCCACGTTGACCGAGTTTCCGAGAAACATCGGCTCTTTCATGGCGTCGTTCTGAACTTGACTGAAAGTAGTGTAAGACATTTATCTATTCCACGCATAAGGGCGAGGAGAACCTCGCCATCATTAGTTATATTTTGCAGATGCCGTCGGCACAATTGTTAAATTTTGCAGGCGCCACCGGCGCAATCGTCTTCCTGCATATCGTTTTGCGCGTCGGCTGCACCATCACGAGTGTTATGGTAATACAGCGTTTTCAGGCCAAACTTATAGGCGGTGAGCAGGTCTTTCAGCAGCTGCTTCATGGGTACACGACCACCGTCATAGCGTGAGGGATCGTAGTTGGTGTTGGCAGAAATGGCCTGATCAACAAACTTCTGCATGATGCCCACCAGTTGCAGGTAGCCATCGTTAGACGGCATTTGCCACAAGAGTTCGTATTGATTTTTCAACTCGGCGTAGTCGGGCACCACCTGCTTCAGGATACCGTCTTTGGACGCTTTCACCGAAACCAGACCACGAGGTGGCTCAATGCCGTTGGTGGCATTGGAAATCTGGCTGGAGGTTTCTGATGGCATCAGGGCCGTCAGGGTGCTGTTACGCAGACCCACGGTCTTGATTTGCTCACGCAGGCTTTCCCAGTCCAGGTGCAGTGGCTCTTGGCACAGTGCATCGAGATCCTTTTTATAGGTGTCGATGGGCAGAATACCCTGGGCGTAAGTGGTGTCGCCAAAGGCCGGGCAGGGGCCAAATTCCTGCGCCAGTTTCACCGAGGCTTTCAGCAGGTAATACTGAATGGCTTCAAAGGTCTTGTGGGTCAGGCCCAGGGCGCTGCCGTCGGAGTATTTTACGCCGTGTTTGGCGAGGTAATAGGCATAGTTGATCACGCCAATACCCAGAGTACGACGGTTCATGGAACCATTCTTCGCCGCCAGCAAGGGGTAGTCCTGATAGTCGAGCAGGGCATCGAGCGCACGCACGGCCAGCTCGGCCAGCTCTTCCAGCTCGCTCAGATCATTAATGGCACCCAGGTTAAAGGCCGATAAAGTACACAGCGCAATTTCACCTTCCTCGTCGTTAACATCGGTCAGCGGCTTGGTGGGCAGGGCAATTTCCAGACACAGGTTGCTCTGGCGTACCGGCGCTACGCTTGGGTCAAACGGGCTGTGGGTGTTGCAGTGGTCGACGTGCTGAATGTAGATACGACCGGTGCCGGCGCGCTCTTGCATCATCAGCGAGAACAGCTCGAGTGCCTTGATGGTGCGTTTGCGAATGCTGTCGTCCTGCTCGTACTTGACGTACAGCTCTTCAAATTTGGCCTGATCTTCAAAGAAGGCATCGTACAGGCCGGGTACGTCGGAGGGCGAGAACAGGGTAATGTCGCCACCCTTGATCAGGCGCTGATACATAAGGCGGTTGATTTGCACGCCATAGTCCATGTGCCGCACGCGGTTTTCTTCTACGCCGCGGTTGTTTTTCAGTACCAGCAGCGACTCTACTTCCAGGTGCCACATGGGGTAAAACAAGGTGGCTGCACCGCCACGCACGCCGCCCTGAGAGCAGCATTTAACGGCCGTTTGAAAATGCTTGTAAAACGGAATACAGCCGGTGTGAAATGCTTCACCGCCACGGATCGGGCTACCCAGAGCACGAATGCGACCCGCGTTGATGCCAATGCCGGCACGCTGGGAAACATAACGCACGATGGCGCTGGAAGTGGCGTTGATGGAGTCCAGGCTGTCGCCACACTCAATGAGGACGCAAGAGCTGAACTGACGTGTCGGGGTGCGTACGCCGGCCATAATCGGCGTGGGCAGAGACACCTTGAACTGGGACACTGCATCATAGAAACGGGTCACGTAATCGAGACGGGTGTCTTTGGGATATTTGGAGAACAGGCACGCCGCCACCAGCATGTACAGGAACTGCGGGCTTTCATAAATGTCGCCGTTGACCCGGTTTTGCACCAGGTATTTGCCTTCGAGCTGCTTGACTGCCGCATAAGAGAAGGTGAGGTCGCGATCATGAACGATGTGGTCATTCATGGCATTGAATTCTTCACGGCTGTAGTCGGCCAGAATATGCTGGTCGTATTTACCCAGCTCGCTCAGGCGGGCGACATGGTCGTAAAGGTGCGGTGGCGTAAAACGGCCATAGGCTTTCTTGCGCAGGTGGAACATCGCAAGACGGGCGGCCAGATATTGATAGTCCGGGGTCTCTTCCGAGATCAAGTCGGCTGCGGCCTTGATGATGGTTTCATGAATATCTTCGGTACGGATACCTTCATAAAACTGGATGTGTGAACGCAGTTCAACCTGGGACACCGAGACGTTATCCAGGCCTTCGGCCGCCCAATCGAGCACACGGTGGATCTTATCCAGATCAAGATGTTCCTTCGCGCCTGAACGCTTGGTGACCAGCAGATTTTTATTCATGAAACAGACCTTCTCCCGTAGTGTTGCATCGACTTCGGGCAAACGTGAGCGTGCCACCTATCATCCCATATAGTGTGGTAGATTGCCGAAGAAAGCACAACATATAGTTGCTGTAGTGGATAGGCGACACAATATAGAGTGTTGCGTGTTAATTCTCAAGTTGCGGTCAAGCCGCTGGTCTGTGGATAATCTGTGATTAGTCGGCAATTGGTTTGTACTCGCTAACGCCTACCCCTTGGGCGGTCTGGCGTTAGCGAATGGCTGCTGTTTTTCTGCTCGGCGCTAAACATTTTTAAAAATAATTGCCTTGCAAAAAGGGAGAATTGGCGATCCTGTTGGTTCTTTCAGCGTTTGGCTTCAATTGTGTCTTTCAGCCAGTCGTGCAAGGTAGAAGCCGTGTTGATTTGATGGTCCGCCTGCCACTGTGCGGGGTCTTCTCCCGCCGAAATATAGCCCCAGGTAGCGGCGACTGTGGTCATGCCGGCGGCACGACCTGCCTCTATGTCGCGCTTGTGATCACCGACATAAACGCAATGCTGGGGTGCCACGGCCAGTTGCTCGGCGGCAAACAGCAAGGGAGCAGGGTGGGGCTTTTTCTGCGCCAGGGTATCGGCACTGACAGTGACGCCGCAACGGGCAAACAGCGGTAACCCGGCCAGCAGGGGCTGGGTCAGGGCCGCCGGCTTGTTGGTGACGATACCCCAGGGAATACCACTGAAGTTGAGCCAGTCCAGCAAGGCGGGCACGCCGTCGTAGGGGCGGGTGTGATGGAACAGGTTGTCACCGTAAAAGCCCAGCATCTGCCGGCGTAACTGCTCCAGGCCGTGCTGTTCAATTAATTCGGCGTGAATACCGGCCCTGAGCAGGGCATAAGAGCCGTCTGACGTGGTGCATTGTAGCACGGATTCAGACAGCGTCGGCAAGCCCAAACTAGCAATCACGTGATTGGCGGCGGCGCCCATGTCGCCTGCGGTGTCCAGCAGGGTGCCATCCAAATCAAACAACACGGCTCTCAAGGTCATGGTTTACTCCGGTTTGATGGCATGCACCATATAATTGACGTCGGCGTCCGTACTGAGTTTGAAGTCACCGGTTAATGGTTGATACACAACGCCACTGATGTCTTTTACCACCAGGCCTGCCTGCTCTATGTAGCGACACAACTCGGCGGGAGTAATGAATTTTTTATGGTCGTGGGTGCCCTTGGGTACCATTTTAAAGAGGTGCTCGGCCGCCGCTATCATCATCAGCCAGGCTTTGGGGTTGCGGTTGATGGTGGAAAACACCAGGGTCGCCCCGGGTTTGGCCAGCTGCGCACAGGCCTGCACCACGGACGTCGGGCTGGGCACATGCTCGAGCATTTCCATGCAGGTCACCACGTCAAATTGCCCGGGTTGCTCCTCGGCTACCTGCTCTGCCGTTCCCTGGCGGTAATTGACACTGACCCCGGCTTCCAGCGCGTGCAGGCGCGCCACGGCCAGCGGCTCCCGGCCCATGTCGACGCCGATCACCTCGGCGCCATCGCGGGCCATGCTTTCGCTTAAAATGCCGCCGCCACAGCCAATGTCGATAATGTGCTTGCCAAACAGGCCGTCGGCCTTATCGGCAATCCAGCCAAGGCGCAAGGGGTTGAGCCGATGCAGTGGCTTGAAGTCGCCGTCTAGGTCCCACCAGCGGGAGGCCATGGCGTCAAATTTCTCGATTTCCTGTTGGTCTACATTCACGGACTGCGCCTTAATTGCTAGTTAAATGAAAAGTGAGTGTGGCCATTATAGCCAAGCAGCTATTCACTGCCAGCTTCAGTGCTCCCTGCGCGCATTTGTATGGTAGAATGATGCGTTTTTTATTGCGATACCAACAATAAACTGGGGACAAGACTTGCTATGACCGATCTGGCCCGAGAAATCATGCCGATAAACATTGAGGACGAGCTGAAACGCTCCTATCTGGATTACGCCATGAGCGTAATCGTAGGACGTGCGCTGCCCGATGTACGAGATGGTTTGAAACCAGTGCACCGCCGCGTGCTGTTCGCCATGAACGAACTTGGCAACGACTGGAACAAAGCTTACAAGAAATCGGCCCGTGTGGTGGGTGATGTAATAGGTAAGTATCACCCGCACGGAGACAGTGCGGTTTACGACACCATAGTGCGTATGGCACAGGAATTTTCCATGCGTTATACCCTGGTCGATGGCCAGGGTAACTTCGGCTCGGTAGATGGCGACTCCGCCGCTGCCATGCGTTATACCGAAATACGTATGGACAGAATCTCCCACGAACTGCTGGCCGATCTGGACAAAGAAACCGTCGACTGGGTGCCTAACTACGATGGCACCGAGATGATACCGGCCGTGATGCCGACCAAGGTGCCCAACCTGCTGGTGAACGGCTCGTCAGGCATCGCCGTGGGCATGGCGACCAATATACCGCCCCATAACCTGAATGAAGTGGTCGACGGTTGTCTGGCGTTGATCGAAGACGAAGACATCACCATCGAGCAGTTGATCGAGCTGATCCCGGGTCCCGACTTCCCTACCGGCGGTATCATCAACGGCAAGTCCGGCATTATTGATGCCTATCGCACCGGCCGTGGCAAAATCTATGTGCGTGCCGTGGCCGAAGTGCAAACCGATGAAAAAACCGGCCGCGAGACCATTATCGTGTCCGAGCTGCCTTATCAGGTAAACAAGGCGCGTTTGATTGAAAAAATCGCCGATCTGGTAAAAGAAAAGCGCATCGAGGGCATTACTGCCCTGCGTGATGAGTCCGACAAAGACGGCATGCGCATTGTGATTGAAGTACGCCGCGGTGAAGTGGGTGAGGTGATTTTGAACAACCTCTATTCACAAACCCAGATGCAAAACGTGTTCGGCATCAATATGGTGGCGCTGGATAACAATCAGCCCCGCATTTTTAATCTGAAAGACATGCTGAAGTGCTTTATTCAGCACAGACGTGAAGTGGTGACGCGCCGCACCATCTTTGAATTGCGCAAGGCCCGTGACCGTGCCCACATTCTGGAAGGTCTGGCGATTGCACTGGCCAATATCGACCCCATTATCGAGCTGATCCGCGCCTCGGCGACGGCGGCCGAAGCCAAAGCCGGCCTGATCAGTCAAGGCTGGCAGCTGGGGAATGTGGCCAGCATGCTGGAACAGGCCGGTGACGATGCCGCCCGTCCCGAGTGGCTGGAGCCGGAATTCGGTATTCGTGAAGGTATGTATTACCTGACCGAACAGCAGGCCCAGGCGATTCTGGACTTGCGTCTGCACCGTTTGACCGGTCTTGAGCACGAGAAAATCCTGGAAGAATATAAAAACCTGCTCACCTTGATTGCCGAGCTGCTTTATATTCTGAACAACCCGGAACGCTTGATGGAAGTGATCCGCGAAGAGCTGGAGCTGATTAAAACCCAGTATGGCGATGCCCGTCGCACCGAGATCACCAACTCCAGTTCCGAGATCAACATCGAAGATTTGATCACCCAGGAAGATGTCGTGGTCACGCTGTCCCATCAGGGCTATGTGAAGTATCAGCCCCTGACCGACTACGAAGCCCAGCGCCGTGGTGGCCGTGGTAAATCGGCTACCAAGATGAAAGAAGAAGACTTCGTCGAACGTTTGCTGGTCGCCAACACGCACGACACCATTCTGTGCTTCTCTACTGCCGGCAAGGTGTACTGGCTCAAGGTCTACCAGTTGCCTGAAGCCAGCCGGGCTGCCCGTGGCCGTCCTATCGTCAACCTGTTGCCCTTGGACGAAGATGAGCGTATTACCGCCATTTTGCCGGTGCAGGAATACTGCGACGATAAGTATGTGTTCTTTGCCACTGCCGATGGCACCGTGAAGAAGACCAGCCTGTCGGCCTTCCGTCGTCCTCTGGCCTCGGGCATCCGCGCCATTAACCTGCGCGAAGGCGATGAGTTGATTGGCGTGGACATTACCGATGGCAGCAACGAAATCATGCTGTTCTCCGATGCCGGTAAAGTGGTTCGCTTTGCCGAAGGCAGCGGCCATGATGACGCCGAAGACCTTGAGTCCGATGCAACCGATCATGAAGAGGCAGACGCCGGCGAAAGCAGACCGTTCAAGGGGGTACGCCCCATGGGTCGTACTGCCGCCGGGGTACGGGGTATACGCCTGGGCGCCGAAGATAAAGTGGTGTCCTTGATTATACCGCGCGGCGAAGGTCCGATTCTGACGGTGACCGCCAACGGTTATGGCAAGCGCACGGCGTTAGAAGAGTACCCAACCCGGAGTCGTGGCACCATGGGTGTGGTGTCCATAAAAGTGGGCGAGCGTAACGGTGCCGTCGTGGGAGCGATTCAGGTCGACGATACGCACGAGATTATGCTGATCACCAATGGTGGCATTCTGGTGCGCACCCGCGTGCAGGAAGTGAGCCTCATTGGCCGTAACACCGCCGGTGTGCGTTTGATCCGTACCGGAGAAGGCGAACAGGTGGTGGGCTTGCAGCGCATTGAAGAGCCCGAAGAAGACGACGAGTTACTGGATAGCGAAGATGGGGAAACAGCCATTGAGCAAACCGGTGCCGAAGCCGCCGAGCAAGACGGCGAGGGCAGCGACAATGAGCAGCCAGAACCAGAACAGTAATGACAGTTGAAAACAAGGGGCCCTGGTGGCCCCTTTTGTTCATCTGGTATTCAAGCGATAAAATCCCTTTAATTTAGCCATCTGGCGGTGTAAAACGATCATGTCATTATGATGGTGAGTCGGATGATGCAGGTTGTGAATTCCAGAACGCCCTTGCCGGTCACTGGTACTCGGCGGGCGTTTTATCATTATGTAGCAAACAGGGTAACGCAGGGAAATGAAGAAGATGTATAACTTCAGTGCTGGTCCGGCCATGTTGCCGGTTGACGTCATGCAGCAGGCACAGGCCGAGTTTTGTAACTTTAATGACCTGGGTGTGTCGGTCATGGAGCTGAGTCACCGCAGCAGTGATTATATTGCCGTGGCCGCAGAAGCCGAGCAGGATTTGCGCGATTTAATGCAGATCCCGGACAATTACAAGGTGCTGTTTTTGCAAGGCGGTGGCCGGGGCCAGTTTGCGGCGTTGGCGTTTAACCTGATGGGGAAAAATGCCCGGGCCGATTATATTGTCACCGGTCAGTGGTCTAAATCCGCCATTGCCGAAGCAGAGAAAGTAGGCTCGGTACGGGTATTGGACGGCTTTGCCGCCGCCTCGGAACAGGGCCCGCGGGCGCTGGCAACCGAGTGGGATCTCGACCCCGAAGCGGCTTATGTGCATTACTGTATCAATGAAACCGTTGAAGGTGTGGAGTACTCCTTTATACCGGAGACCGGCGATGTTCCCCTGGTTGCCGATATGTCATCGACTATCTTGTCGCGGCCGATCGATGTGACCAAGTTTGGTCTGATTTATGCGGGCGCACAAAAGAACATAGGGCCATCTGGCCTGGCGGTGGTGATAGTGCGTGAAGACCTGCTTGATCAGGCCTGCCCGCAAACGCCGGCCATCATGGACTATGCCGCCATGGCCAAGGCCGACTCCATGCTGAATACGCCGCCGACCTATGCCTGGTATCTGGCCGGCTTGGTGTTCAAGTGGCTGAAGCGGGAAGGCGGTCTGGACGCCATGGGCAAGCGCAACCAGGCCAAGGCCGAGTTGCTGTACAACTATGTGGATGCCAGCGATTTCTACAGCAACAATGTGCATCCACAAGCGCGCTCCTGGATGAATATTCCGTTTCAGCTGAAAGACGAGAGCCTGAACGAAGCCTTTTTGGCACAAGCCAAGGCCGAGGGACTGCTGGCGCTGAAGGGCCATCGCATTGTGGGTGGCATGCGCGCCAGTATCTATAACGCCATGCCCATTGAAGGGGTGCAGGCACTGGTCGACTTCATGGACAAGTTTGCCAAGCAACACGCTTAAAGTAGCGATAAGAGTGCGTGAGGGGTGAAGGGTAGAGAACGAGATCCTCCCCAAGTCTAAAACTATTTTTGCCACGACTCTTTGTAACAAGAAGCACGGCAACCACGGAAGAGCGACAAGCACCATCCCCCATTGCTTGAGAAAGGACAGAAGTAAACCTGTGGTAGGGTCGAATTCATTCGACCGTTTTAAGGCCACGTCTTCCTGTCTGGTCGAATGAATTCGACCCTACAAAGGATGGTGCGTGTCTTTGGTCTTGATTTTTCCGTGTGGTTCCGTGTATTCCGTGGCTGAGAAAGTTCTTGGTCTTTAAGGTCTGGGGTAAACAATGTTTCTCCCTCACTCATCACCTGGTCTTGAGAATGTAAAGGAGCTATCGTGAGTATTGATTATTTAGCCCTGGCCAATGCCGGGGTAGAGAAGTTACATCCTTATCAGCCGGGCAAGCCGGTAGAAGAGCTGGAGCGTGAACTCGGCATCAGTAACAGCGTCAAGCTGGCCTCTAACGAAAACCCCATGGGGCTGAGCCCCAAGGCCAGGGACGCGATAGAAAGGGCCTTGCCCGAGCTGGCGCGTTATCCGGATGCCAATGGCTTTGCGTTAAAGTCGGCGCTGGCCGACAAGCTGGGAGTGAGTACCGAGCAGCTGGTGCTGGGCAACGGCTCCAACGAACTGATCGATCTGGTGTTTCACACCTTTGTGGCGGCGGGTCAGCAGGTGGTATTTTCCCAGTACACCTTTATTGTGTACGCCATGGCGACTCAGGCCCACGGTGCCCAGGCGGTTGAAGTGCCGGCTAAAGATTTCGGGCATGATCTGGACGCGATGGCGGCGGCCATTACCGACCAGACCAAGCTGGTGTGCATTACCAACCCCAACAACCCGACCGGCACCTTTTTGACCAAGACCGAGTTGGCGGCGTTTCTGGCCAAGGTACCGGAGCAGGTGCTGGTGATTCTGGACGAGGCCTACACCGAGTATGTGGCCGAAGACGAACGGCATCCGTCCATCGACTGGCTGGCGCAATATCCCAACCTGATAGTGTCGCGTACCTTTTCCAAGGCCTATGGTCTGGCGGGGCTGCGCGTGGGCTACATGGTGGCGCACCCCGAGCTGATCGGTGTACTGAATCGGGTTCGCGAACCCTTTAACTGCAACAGCCTGGCGCTGGCGGCGGCGGAAGCGGCATTGGGCGATGAAGCCTATCTGTCTGAAGCGGTGGCATTAAACCAGCGTGAAATGGCGCGTTACGAGCACTTCTTTGAACAGCAGGGATTGCGCTACGTGAAATCCAGAGGCAACTTTATCACCCTGGATCTGCAGCGGGATGCAACGCCTGTCTATGAAGCCCTGCTGCGCGAGGGGGTCATAGTGCGGCCCATCGCCGGTTATGGACTGCCACACTGTTTGCGCATCAGCATCGGTCTTGAGCATGAAAACCAGCGTTGCCTCGATGCACTGGCCAGGATATTGGCGTAAAGCGACCTGCACAAGGTCGTGAGCTTGCCCAGACGCCTTGCCCCTGTTAACGTCTAGGCAGCTCAGTTTTGTTTATCCTTACCTCTAGGAATATTATGGAAAGCCTTAAATTATCTCCTATCGCCCGGGTGGAGGGCACTGTGAACCTGCCTGGCTCCAAGTCGCTCTCTAACCGAGCACTGTTGCTGGCCGCCCAGGCTCAGGGTACGACTCGCCTGACCAACCTGCTCGACAGCGATGATATTCGCTACATGCTGGATGCACTCAAGACGTTGGGTGTGCAATATGAGCTGTCGGACGATAAAACCGAATGTGTGGTCCACGGTCTGGGCCGTGCGTTTAGTGCCGCCGAGCCGGTTTCCTTGTTTCTGGGAAATGCCGGTACGGCCATGCGCCCCTTGTGCGCCGCCCTTTGTCTGGGAACCGGGGAGTTTACCTTGACCGGCGAGCCACGCATGTGGGAACGCCCCATCGGCCATTTGGTCGAAGCCTTGCGTGAAGCCGGCGCCGATGTCAGTTATCTCAAGAACGATGGTTTTCCCCCCGTGTTCATTAATGGCAAGGGGCTGTGGGGCGGTGACATTCACGTTGATGGCTCTGTTTCCAGCCAGTTCTTGACCGCCTTGCTGATGGCCGCACCCATGGCCTCCGGCGATACCCGGATCCACATCAAGGGGGAGCTGGTTTCCAAGCCCTATATCGATATTACGCTGCACACCATGAGGCAGTTCGGGGTTGAGCTGGAGCACGACAACTACCAGACCTTCTATATCAATGGTAACCAGACTTATGTGTCGCCGGGCCAGTTTTTGGTAGAGGGTGATGCGTCATCGGCGTCCTATTTTCTGGCAGCCGGGGCCATCAAGGGCAAGGTGCGCGTCACGGGTATTGGGCGTAACAGTATTCAGGGCGATATTCGCTTTGCCGACGTGCTGGAAGCCATGGGAGCCAAGATCACCTGGGGTGATGACTTTATTGAGGCCGAGCACGTAGCACCACTGCAAGCGGTAGATCTGGACATGAACCATATTCCCGATGCGGCCATGACCATAGCGACCACGGCGCTGTTTGCCAGCGGCACCACCCGCATTCGCAATATCTACAACTGGCGAGTAAAGGAAACCGATCGCCTCTATGCCATGGCCACCGAGTTGACCAAGCTGGGGGTTGAGGTGGAAGAAGGGGAAGACTATCTGGTGGTGACACCGGCTGCACAATTACAGGAAGCCGAGATTGCCACCTATAACGATCATCGCATCGCCATGTGCTTTTCGCTGGTCGCGTTAAGCGATACCCCCGTGGTGATCCTGGATCCCAAATGCACGTCCAAGACCTTTCCTGATTACTTCGACAAACTGGCCAGCATCAGCTGCTAGAAAAAACGGTGATGGGTGAATGGTGAGGCGTGAGGGGATCCTCTCGCCTCACGTTTAACGCCTCACGTTTCAATTAGTGGTGTTTTATCTTTTCCAGGGTGTCGCGGGCCATGATGTCGGCGGCGTCCAGTTCGGCCAGTACCTTGGCGATATCTTCTTGTTGCTGGCGCAGGCTGGCGCGCTTTTCTGCAATCATGGCGATCATGGAATGCAACTGAGGCCGGGAGCGGTGCTCGGCATCGTAGAGTTCGAACAGCTCGCGCATTTCTGCCAGGCTGAAACCCAGTCGTTTGCCTCTGATGGTCAGTGCCAGTCTGAATCTGTCTTTATGGCTGTAAATGCGGGTATTGCCTTTGCGCCTGGGAGCCAGCAGACCCAACTCTTCGTAGTGGCGTAGCGTGCGGGGAGTGATCTCAAACTCATGGGCCAACTCAGAAATACTATAGGTCACTTCCTTATTGGGCATGACAATGACTCCTAACTCTCTAGCGACGGGAACAATTTTGGCCCAACCTTACACCCATAACCGGGAACTGTGAAGCCCGGTTTTGACCCATGATAGAGATTGCGACAAGATAAGCCCCGGGGGCTATGACCTTTCGACGGGAAAGAACAACAACCCCCTAATCAACAGGAGAGGTAGCGTGTTTATTTTCAAGGTACGAGGCTCAGAAGGTGGCCAGGCCGAAATTCGTTTGCAGGCACTCGACTGGAGTGAACAGGGCGCAACGACCTTTATCTGCGATAACGATAAACTGGCGGTACTGCTGCTGACGGAGTGTCGCTCGGGGCAGGGCTTTTTTGAACTCCTGGCCGGTACCAAACCCATGTATGTGGAACAGTGGCTGGAATACCTGCAGGAGGCGGGTCACCTGGCTGAAGTTGAAGTGGATATTTACAGCCCACTCGACTCGGGCTACACCGAGCTTTGTGGACTGGACTCGGAACAGGTTAAAAATCTGCTGGATTTAGTCTATCGGGTCGGTGGTTTCAATCGCTTGCAAATTATGCGCTACCTCAAGTATCGGCACAGCCCGGCCATCATGTCGACGCACTATAACCCCGATGAGCTCAAGCGCTACCGTCATTTGGGTGAGCTGATCAATCAACTGATCCGCCTTAAGTCATCAGGCCTGTAAAGCTGTCGAAGTCACTGGGCTTGGCAATCAGGTAGCCTTGTACGCCATCGATATGCATCGACTCCAATAGCTGTTTTTGCTCCTGGGTTTCCACGCCTTCGGCAATCACATAGCAGCCCAGGCGTTGGGCCAGATCCACTATCATGCGTACAAACTGCTGGTTGGTGCTGTCTTGTTTTAGTTGCCTGACCAGCTGGCCATCGAGCTTGATGTAGTCGGGCTTCACTTCTTTTAACAGCCGAAAAGAGCCATAACCATGGCCAAACCGGCTGATGGCAAACCGCGCCCCACAGCGGCGGATGATATCGAGCAGGCGCTTACCGGCCACCAGCTGATGCTGTAGCACCTGCTCATCCAGCTCGAAGACCAGTTTTGAAGTGATGTCGCGGTTGTGCGTCAGAATACGCTCCAGCCAGATCAGGAAGGATCTTTGTTGCAGGCTGGCGGGGGTCAGGTTGATGGCCCAGCGCTGGCCGGATAAGGGCTTGCTTTCTATGTGCTGCAAAATCATCTCGATGATCTTTTGTTCAAACAGCATCGACATGCCCAAACGCTGCAACATGGCAAACACGGTGCCGGCCTGATAGATGCCGCCCTTGTCATTGGGGAAACGCGTGTAAATTTCGTTGTAGCCCAGCATGGCCGGCTTGTAAACCTGTACCGGCTGAACCTGCAACAGAATATGGTTGGTGCTCAGCATGCTCTGCAGACGTTGGCGCCACTGGTTCTCCCCCATGTTTTCATCGTCATTCTGCTTGAGCACCATACTCCAGCTATTGGGCGCTTCCTGTTCCGCCTGAGCCAGCGCCAAATCGGCCCGAATGAGCACCTGCTCTGCCGATTGCCCGGGTAATATTTGGGTGAATCCGATATAGGCGGCGCAACTGAGTTCATGTACATGCTGATAGTGATGCAGCTCTTGACTCAGCAGGGTACCCAGTCGCTGGGCAAGGGGCTCACACTGGCCCTTGGTCAGCACGGCAATTTCGGTACCGCTGATACGGTAGGCATGGGCTCCCAGCTCCGACTGAATGGTTTTGCGTACCAGTTTGACGATGTCTTGCAGATACTGATCGCCTGTCTGAAAGCCGAGTGCGGTGTTGATTTCTGGCAGTGCATCGGCGCGAACTATCATCAGGGTGGCGGTTGCCAACTGATTTTCATCGTCGAGTATGACCTTGAGATCCCGGTTAAAGGCAAAGCGGTTGCCGAGCTTGGTCAGGCTGTCCTGGTAGCTTTGGTCCTGCGCGGTGCTGAGTTGTTGCTGCAGCTGTTCCAGCTGACTGCTATAGCTCTGATGCAGGTTGATAATACCTTGTGCAAGGGGATGTTGACGCCCCGGTGTTGCTTTTTCAGGGCCGGTTAACAAGGAGTGCAAGTAGCGGTTGAGCGCTTGCTCTCTTCGGTGCCAGCGCCAATACAAAACAGCAAACAGTACCAGAATCGACAACGACAGGGGCAGGCTGGTCCGCAGCCATTGACGAGTCGCCATCTGACTGTCGAGCCGATAAAACACCGGCATATTATCAATGGTTTGCTGTTGATTGGCCGCAGGCTGCCCAAACCACCAGGCCGGGTGCTGGCTGGCAAGCGGACGCTCGGTAGACAATTCGGCGATACCGGTCAGGGGCAGGGTATCCTGTTGGCTTGCCACAATGCGGGCGAGGTGACTGGCCACAAACTCTGCTTGTTGATCCAGTTTATGATAGCTGGCCCACCAGGGGAGAAGAATGCTGCATAGCAGCATGATAAAACCGGACAACAGTAGAGCCTGACCAAAGGGACGAGTTTCCCGCATAGTCACAATCCTTGTTAAATCGGGGAGGTTAGACGACAGAGTTAGCTGATAGAGCAGCCAGGTTCGATATATGGGGCATTATAGTGAGCAAGGATGCTCGAGAAGGCAAGAAAATTGGCTCCCCCTGCTGGACTTGAACCAGCGACATACGGATTAACAGTCCGGCGTTCTACCGACTGAACTAAGGGGGAATGGTTTAAAACTATCACCTGTATTACCAGGTAGAAATTGGCTCCCCCTGCTGGACTTGAACCAGCGACATACGGATTAACAGTCCGGCGTTCTACCGACTGAACTAAGGG
>NZ_JBLWUK010000018.1:0-64428 GCF_048268965.1 Oceanisphaera sp. | reverse complement strand
CGGCGAGCACCACTGACCGACGGCACCGGTGTCAATGGGAAGGCAGAGGGTGTCTGCTCAACCGACCATCCGCGCCAAGGATGGCGCGGTTTGAGCCCCCATGGATGGGTTCACGGCGAGTCGGAGGAGTAGTGCCCTCTGCCTGACAAGCCATACTCATATCAAAAAAGCTGTGACTATAAGAGACAGGCGGTAAGCTTTAAGCTGCCAGTTAAGGGCAGTACTGACAAAACAGGGTATTTTCTATGGCTGATAGCTTATGCATGGCTTAAAGCCGATCACATAACTTGACTGGAGCTCTCTATGGCGCCGAAAGACATTCTATTGGCATTAGTGGTCATCGGCGTATGGGGCATGAACTTTGTGGTGATCCTCGTGGGCCTGGATGGCATACCGCCCATGTTGCTGGGGGCGCTGCGTTTTACTCTGGTCGCCTTTCCTGCCGTGCTGCTGGTCAAGCGGCCTGCGGTGCCCTGGCGCTGGCTGATCGCTTATGGCAGTACCATTTCACTGGGCCAGTTTGCGTTTCTGTTCTATGCCATGGCCAATGGCATGCCGGCCGGGCTGGCCTCCCTGGTACTGCAGTCTCAGGCTTTTTTCAGCCTGCTGTTTGCCGCCGTGCTGTTGGGTGAAAAGATCAAGCCCGTGCATCTGGTGGGTTTATTGATTGCCGCCACCGGCCTGGCCGTTATCGGTCAGGGAGGAGACGGCACCATGACGATGCTGGGCCTGGGCCTGACCTTGATGGCATCGGTCATGTGGGCACTGGGTAATATAGTGACCAAAAAAATAGGCCGGGTGAACCTGATTGGTCTTATCGTGTGGGGAAATCTGGTGCCGCCCTTGCCGTTTCTGGGATTGTCGTTGTGGTTGGAAGGGCCGGCACAAATAGCCGACGCCTTGCGCCATATCGGCAGCCATACTCTGCTGGCCCTGGTCTATTTGGCCTTTGTGGCCACCCTGCTGGGATATGGCCTCTGGAGCCGGTTGTTGCAGCGTTATTCCACCGGTATGGTGGCGCCTTTTTCGCTGTTGGTGCCTGTGGTGGGGCTAAGCTCGGCGGTGTGGCTACTGGATGAGCATCTTACCTCGGCCCAATGGCTGGGGGCCCTGCTGGTGATGCTGGGGTTGGGGCTGAATGTGCTTGGCCTGCGGTTGTGGAACTTAGTTTCAGGTAAAGACAAATCTGCATCAAAAGGGTAGCATGGCACCGCACACATTCCGGCTCTGATTAAAAATAAAGCAGTTGTTAATGCCGCGCGGCTGGTTATACTAAGCGCCGTTTCCGGAATGGGTTCCCTAACCCCATTAATCAAAAAGGTAAAACATGGTTATTTCACCACAACAATATCGCACCGCTCTGGTGCGACTGTCTTTGTTTCACATCGCTATTATTGTCGCCAGTAACTATCTGGTGCAGTTGCCCTTTACGCTGTTTGGTTTTCATACCACCTGGGGGGCGCTGAGCTTTCCGTTTATCTATCTGGCAACCGATCTCACGGTACGTATCTTTGGCGCCGCCATGGCCAGGCGCATCATCTTGTTGGTGATGTTGCCGGCGCTGGTCAGCTCTTATGTGTTGTCGGTACTGTTTTTTGAAGCCAGATATCAAGGCCTGGCAGCCTTGTCCGAGTTCAACCTGTTTGTTGCCCGTATCGCGCTGGCCAGTTTTATGGCCTATGTGCTGGGCCAGATCATGGATGTGTCGGTCTTTAACCGACTGCGTAACATCAAGGCCTGGTGGGTGGCGCCGACCTGCTCGACTATCTTCGGTAACCTGGTCGATACCCTGGTGTTCTTCAGCCTGGCATTTTATCGCTCGCCAGACCCTTTTATGGCGCAGCACTGGATAGAAATAGCCTGGGTAGACTACGGTGTTAAGTTACTGTTCAGCCTGATCCTGTTTGTGCCAGCCTATGGCTTGCTGCTGAAATATTTAAGCAGCAAGTTTATTGGCGAAGCGGGCGTTCGCGTGCAAACCAGCCATTAAAGTCGGGTAATGGCCTCAATGTCCAGTGCTTCGGCATAGGCTTTGAGGTCACCTTCGCTCACCCCGCGGCCGGTAATTTGAATCAGTATGCTGTTGGCCACCATCATTTGCAGTTCCTGGCTGCTGTCCTCAATTTTTACCATGGCGGTTTGTCCCTTGATGCGCTTGACCTTGTAACCCCCCATGGTGGCCATGCTGGGGTTGTTGAACAACATACCCATGGTTTGCAGTAGCGGTGAGTCTTTGGTGATGTTGATCTCGAGCTGACCGCCATCTTTACGGTAGCTGCGCGAGGCGTTGATGCCACCGCCAAAAAATGCCGCGGATCCGGCCTGACTCTCTACCTTGTCCGCTTGCCAGCCAGATAATGGCTCGGGGAATAAATTGCCCAGTTCGCCGGCCTGCAGTTGGCGGATCAGGGTGGCCACATAATCAAACTGCGTCGCCGCCTGTGATAATTCACCGGCTTGGTATGCTTCGTTGCCGGCCGTTATTGCCTGCTTGATTTCGGTGTGGGTATCTTCGGTTTCATCGGCAAAGAGTACGCTGGGTACCCATATTAATGCCCATAGCCATTGTTTGTTCATCCGGCTCCCTCCTGCTGCTCTCTCATCCAGTGTAGCCCAGCCGTGATAAGGGCGTTCCGGGGCCAAAAAATTAGCCGGTAAAAGGGACAAATTGGTTTGCAATTGGTAATGATAATGGTTATCGTTACCTTGCTTTCGAAGCATGGCTCCCAGACATTGT
This sequence comes from Oceanisphaera sp., assembly GCF_048268965.1. Taxonomy (GTDB): domain Bacteria; phylum Pseudomonadota; class Gammaproteobacteria; order Enterobacterales; family Aeromonadaceae; genus Oceanimonas. The sequence continues at coordinate 61,691 of NZ_JBLWUK010000018.1, read as the reverse complement.
AGCTATGCTGCTAAGGTGAGACGGTTTGAAGGCGCGACATTGCTCACATTGCTTCCAGAGTTTTTAGGCCGGCTTATGCCGGCTTTTTTTTCGATTTTCCCGGCAAAACTGACACACCCTGATCCGAGAGCCGTCTAGATACCGATTGAATTCATTCCGGCTGCAAACAACACCGATTTTAATGTTAAAACCACCGGACGAATTACTCGCATTACAATTGCAACCGTGGCCGACCATGGCCAGAATAGAGCGCATTTGTTGCTGTTTTTCACCATCTCGACCCAAAGGGACCACCCTCTCCAATGTCTACTTTTATTGCGGGCTTTACGCTCAGCTTCTCTCTCATTCTTGCGATTGGCTCGCAAAACGCCTTTATTCTGAAACAGGGGATTAAACGACAGCATGTCTTCGTGGTGTGTGCTGTGTGCGCCTTGTCCGATGCGGTGTTGATTTCTCTCGGCGTGGCCGGTTTTGGTGCCATCGTCAAACAGTATCCCGCTATTGAAACCGTGGCGCGTTTCGGGGGAGCCGTCTTCCTGATCCTGTATGCATTCCTGAGCTTTAAGTCTGCATTCGGCACCAGGCATGCCATGAGTGCGGAAGGGGAATCCCAGCATTCCCTCCTTAAAACGGTGGCCACTTGCCTGGCTTTCACCTGGCTTAACCCGCATGTTTACCTGGATACGGTGGTGCTGCTGGGCTCCATTTCAACACAGTATCAGTCGGAGCAGCTGCAGTTTGGCATGGGAGCCGTTGCGGCTTCGTTCGTCTTTTTCTTCAGTCTTGGGTATGGAGCCCGAATGCTGGCGCCTGTCTTTAAAAGGCCGAGGGCCTGGCAGGTACTTGAATTTCTTGTGGGGGTAATGATGTTGTCCATTGCCATTATATTGGTGAAAGGCGTATAGGTCCTGCATACCCTCGGGTCTGGCGGGCAAGAAAAAAGCGAAGCGGGTGCGCTTCGCTTTTTTTATTTACATTTCCAGCAACCGCTTTACCAGTTTGCCAATGCCGGTGTCGGCCTCGGTAATGGTTTTTGCCAGCATGTAGGCGGGAGTAGAAATCACCTGGTAATGACTGTCTTCCACTACATCGGTCACCACACAGCCGATATGCTCGCCGCCCATGGCGGAGAACGCTTTTGCCACTTCGGGGTCCGTACCTATGGTGCCTTTAACGCCGGCTGGGTAAACACGCGGGATCAGTATGGGAGAAATACAGCAATACCCGGCAGGCTTGCGGGCAGCGGCGAAGGATTTACACACCGCCAGCACCTCGGTATCGACCTGGGAGTTTGCTCCCTGAACGGCAAAGTCACACAGATTTTTCGCCACCCCAAAACCACCGGGCAGCAGCAGGGCGTCAAAATCCTCTGTTTGCAATTCGGTTAATGGTTTGATGTCACCGCGCGCAATGCGGGATGACTCAACCAGCACATTGCGACTGGCCTGTTCTTCTTCGCCCGTCACGTGATTGATGACCTGACGTTGTGGTTTGTCGGGGGCAAAACACTGGTAGCTGGCCCCTTGTCTGGCCAGATGCAACAGGCACAACACGGCTTCATGAATCTCTGCACCATCATAGACGCCGCAGCCGCTCAAAATAACGGCAACCTTTTTCATATCTGTCTCCTTGTTTTTGTTATTTTTCACCTAGCGAACTGTTAACACTATGCTAGCATTTATTTCGATCGATCATTATCCAGAACAGAGTCGAGAAAGATTCTCCACATTGCAAGATCTTAATTAGAGATCATGAAACTATTTATAAGTTACTGAAAGTTAAGTGGTAAATAATAAGATCAAGATCTTGCCTCGATCGCCTTTGCACAGAGTTATCCACAGGGCTGAATGGCGCTGCCGTGGTGTCGGCGGCCAGGCTGTGGCATGCTAGCGGCCTACGCATTAACGAGAACGACACCATGGTTGCCATTCCTTCCAAACCGCTGATCCTAGTTGATGGATCTTCCTATTTGTATCGTGCCTATTTTGCTTCTTTGCAAGCGGATCTGCGTACCAGCGACGGCCGTCCAACCGGGGCCATTCGTGTGGTCACCAATATGCTGCGCAGCCTGCACAAGCAGTTTCCCGACTCGCGAGTAACTGTGGTATTTGATGCCAAGGGCAAGACCTTTCGTGATGATCTTTATGCCGAGTACAAGGCGCAGCGGCCGTCCATGCCGGACGATCTGCGCAGCCAGGTAGAGCCTATTCATAACATCATTAAAGCCATGGGCCTGCCGCTGTTGATCGAAAGCGGAGTGGAAGCGGATGACGTGATTGGCACCCTGGCGCGTCAGGCAACCGAGCAGCAGCTGGATGTGGTGATCAGTACCGGCGATAAAGACATGGCGCAACTGGTGTCCGATCATGTGTTGCTGATGGATACCATGAAAAATACCTTTATGGATCGAGACGGTGTCATCGAAAAATTTGGGGTGCCACCCGAGCTGATTATCGATCTACTGGCGTTGGTCGGCGATAAGGTCGATAACATTCCGGGCATGCCCGGCGTGGGCGAAAAAACGGCACTGGCCTTGTTGCAGGGGTTGGGATCCATCGAGCAGATCGCCGCCAATACCGACAAGGTTGCCGAACTGGGCTTTCGGGGTGCCAAAAGCTTTGCCGCCAAATTTGCCGAGCATAAGGAGATGGTGGCATTGTCCTATGAGCTGGCCACCATTAAAACCGATGTCGAGCTGGCCTGTGGGCCGGCGGATTTACAACAAACCCCCCCCGACACCGAGGCGCTGAAGGCACTGTATCGAGAGTTTGAATTCCGCAACCTGCTGGCAGAGCTGGAGCCCGGTGAGGCTGAAGAAGCTTCCCAGCCCGCCACGCCGGCCATGGCCGTGGACTATCACACCATAGTCACCGAAGCCCAGCTGCAAGAGTGGGTGGCGCGGCTGGCCAAGGCACCCTATTTTGCCTTTGATACCGAAACCACCAGCCTGAATTACCGGGACGCCCGGGTGGTGGGCATGTCGTTTGCCATTGAGCCTGGCAAGGCCGCCTATGTTCCCTTTGGCCATGACTATCTGGATGCCCCCGAGCAACTGAGCGAGGCCACCGTGCTGGCGGCACTGGCACCCCTGCTGGAAGCCGAGCAACCGATCAAGCTGGGCCAGAACCTGAAATACGATGCCAACGTGCTTAAAAATCATGGTATTCAGATGCGCGGTATCGGGCTGGATACCATGCTCGAGTCTTATGTGCTGAATTCGGTGCAAACCCGCCATGACATGGACAGCATGGCCAAATTCTTTTTGGATCATGCCACCACCCCATTTGAAGCAATTGCCGGCAAAGGGGCCAAACAGCTGACCTTTAACCAGATCCCGCTGGAGCAGGCGGCCTTTTATGCCGCCGAAGATGCGGATATCACCTTGCGCTTGCACCAGCATTTAGCCGAACAACTGGCCGCAGAGCCCGAGCTGCAATCGGTCTTCAACGAGATAGAAATGCCCCTGGTACCGATTTTGGCCAAAATGGAATACACAGGCGTCAAGGTGGACAGCCAGCTGCTGGCGGTACAGAGCGAAGAAATTGCCCAGCGCCTCAAAGAGCTGGAATTAACCGCTCACGAGCTGGCCGGTGAACCCTTCAACTTGAGCTCGCCCAAGCAGTTAGGTGAAATCCTCTTTACCAAGCTGGAGCTGCCGGTACTGAAGAAAACGCCCAAGGGCGCCCCCTCTACCGCAGAAGAAGTACTGCAGGAGCTGGCGCTGGATTATCCACTGCCCAAGTTGTTGATGGAGTATCGGGGCCTGAGCAAGTTGAAGTCGACCTATACCGACAAGCTGCCGCTGATGGTGAACGAGCACAGTGGCCGTATTCACACCTCCTACCATCAGGCGAACGCGGCCACCGGTCGCTTGTCGTCCTCGGATCCCAACCTGCAGAATATTCCGATTCGCACCCCGGAAGGGCGGCGCATTCGCCAGGCCTTTGTGGCGGAGCCGGGCTACAAGCTGGTGGCGGCGGACTACTCGCAGATTGAGCTGCGCATTATGGCGCACTTGTCCAAAGACAAGGGGCTGCTGGAGGCTTTCTCCCAGGGGCTCGATATTCACAAGGCCACCGCCGCCGAAGTGTTTGGCGTGGCCCTGGAGCAGGTGACCACCGAGCAGCGTCGACGGGCCAAGGCCATCAACTTCGGTCTTATCTATGGCATGAGCGCCTTTGGCCTGTCGCGCCAGCTGGGTATTCCACGCCACGAATCTCAGGCCTATATGGATATCTATTTTGAGCGCTACCCAGGCGTGCTGCGCTATATGGAAGACACCCGCGCCCTGGCGGCAGAAAAAGGCTATGTGTCGACCTTGTTTGGTCGCCGCCTGTACTTGCCTGAAATCAACGCCAAAAATGGTGCCCGCCGTAAAGGTGCAGAGCGCGCCGCCATTAACGCCCCCATGCAGGGCACGGCTGCCGATATCATCAAGAAGGCGATGATCAAGGTGTCCGGCTGGCTGGCCCGGCAAGCCGACGACGAAGTGCGGATGCTGATGCAGGTACACGATGAACTGGTGTTTGAAGTCCGTGAAGACAAGGTCGCGGAGTTCAAGCAGCAAATCTGTGACTTGATGGAAAATGCCGCCAGCCTGGATGTGCCGCTGCTGGTGGAAGCCGGCGAGGGCGACAACTGGGATCAAGCGCATTAACCACAGCTGATAGCCATACGCTTTAAGCCATAAGCTAAAAACCAAACACCGGACCAGCAGGCTCGGTGTTTTTTTATATCTACTGCTTGGCACCAGTGGTTTTACTTCTAGCTTAAAGCTGACGGCCAGTCTCTTAGTCACAACTATCTTTTGCTATTAGTGCTGCAGTCAGGCAGAGGGCACTACTCCTCCGACTCGCCGTGAATACCTCCCTGTAGGCTCCGCCGCGCCATCCCTGGCGCGGAGGGTCGGCGGAGCAGACACCCTCTGCCTTCCCATTGGCAATGGAGTGGCCGGTGAATGTTACCTGCCGACAGTTCAGTGATTAAAAAGAGGCGGCTGGGATAGCCTCAACCGACCATCACATGACAGGGATGTCATGTGCTGAGCGTCACATGGAGGTGCTTGAAGCGCGTCGGAGGAGGGTACCCAGTTGCCTCTGTGCATTAATTCATTGGCTAGCGACTTGTGGAGACTCGTGACTAAGAGACAGGCCGTAAGCTAAAAACCAAACACCGGACCAGCAGGCTCGGTGTTTTTTATGTGTGCCTTACAGCGTACGGCTTAAAGCGTACCGTGGGGATTTCTGGTCTTTACAGCCTCGGGCCGTTATTATCGCTCCCTTGTTAGTCGGGGAGCCATTGGGCTGAGACGGCGTGTAGCCGAACCCGTTGTACCTGATCCAGTTAATGCTGGCGTAGGAAACTAACGGGCAAATTCACGTTTGCCGGTGGTTTCTTTGCCCGAAGGAGCCGAGGATATGCCCGAGCAATTCTTTACCCATCAAGCAGCCCCCCAACAAGATGGCACCAGACAAAAGCCAATCGTACTGACCATTGCCGGATCCGACAGCGGCGGTGGAGCCGGCATTCAAGCCGATATTAAAGCCATTTCTGCCACCGGCGGCTATGCCTGCTCGGTGATTACGGCATTGACTGCACAAAATACCCAGGGCGTGACCGCCGTGCATCCCACCCCGCAAGCCATCATTCAAGCGCAGCTGGACGCGGTATTCAGCGACTTGTCCGTGACTGCGGTCAAGGTGGGCATGCTGGGCGACAGCGAGACCATTCGTACCGTGGCGGCGGCCTTGCGTCGTTATCGACCGGCGCATTTAGTGGTGGATCCGGTGATGGTTACCGCCAATGGCGACATGTTACTGGCGGAAGATGCGGTGCATTCTCTGCGTGAAGAGTTGCTGCCACTGGCAGACGTGATCACGCCCAACCTGCCGGAGGCGGCGGCATTATTGGACGCTGCCCTGCCGCAACGGCTGGATGAAGTGGAGTCGCTGTTTGCCGGTCTGGCCGAGTTGAACTGTGCTGCCGTGTTGCTGAAGGGCGGCTTTCTGCAGCAGGAGTCACGCAGCCCGGACTGGTTGCTAAGCGGCGAACAGGTGCGCTGCTTCGATACCCCCAGAGTGATGACGGGGAATACCCACGGGACGGGCTGCACCTTGTCGGCGGCCCTGGCCTGCTACCTGGGCCAGGGGTTCGGGATGGAAGAAGCCGTCGAGCGTGCCAAGTTGTATATCGATCAGGCGATTCTGGCCGGTAGTCGCTTGCGCATCGGCCAGGGGCGTGGGCCGGTAGAGCACTTCTTTGCCTGCTGAATCCGTTGATGTTTCAAGTCGGACGCATTTTGATCGAGATCTCAATTGGAGACGATAAGCGGGGCCAAACGTGGGGCTCCGCTTGCGCTTTACCGGGGTGACTTGTAGTATCGATCAGGATAATAATTCAAAATAAACGATTAAATAATTGAAAAATAATAAGAATATATCTTTACTATAGCCTGCACCCGTGTCGTACTTCTCCTCTTGTTATCGTTAGCTCATTCCGTTGCCTGAACAGGCAAGGAAAGGAGGCGTTTTTCCTATGCTTGTTGCCGTTATTTCCGGCTTTATTCTAGCCCTGCTGGTTCCTCGATTATCTTCCCTGATGGGAGATAAAATCGGCTGGTGCCTGTCGCTGCTGCCAGCGATGCTGTTCGTGTATTTTTTAAGCTTCTGGCCTGCCGTGACCGCCGGTGAAACCGTGCTGTACAGTTATCGCTGGATCCCGAGTCTGGATATCAATCTGGGGTTCATGGTCGACGGCCTTAGCCTGATGTTTGCCCTGCTGATCACCGGTATTGGTACCTTTATCTTTATTTATGCCGGCCGCTACCTGCAGGGCCATAAAGATATTCATAAGCTGTTGATGTATCTGCTGGCCTTTATGGCGGCCATGCTGGGGCTGGTGCTGTCGAGTAACCTGATTGCAATGTTTGTGTTCTGGGAGTTGACCAGCTTCACCTCTTATTTGCTGATCGGGTTTAACCACGAACACGAAAAAGCCCGCAAGGCGGCCCTGCAGGGCTTCTTTATTACGGTGGGTGGCGGCCTGGCCCTGATGACAGGCCTGATTATGCTGGGGCAGATAGGGGGCAGCTTCGAGCTGAGCGAGCTGCTCTCTTCGCAGTCGAACATACAAGAGCACCCGCTGTTTATGGCGATGATGGCGTTGATCCTGCTGGGCGCCTTTACCAAGTCGGCGCAAACCCCGTTTCATTTCTGGCTGCCCAATGCCATGGCGGCGCCGACCCCGGTGAGTGCCTACCTGCATTCGGCAACCATGGTAAAAGCCGGTGTTTATTTAATGGCACGACTGCAGCCGATGATGGCGGGCAACGAGGCATGGATGATCACGCTCACGCTGTTTGGTGGCGCCACCATGACCCTGGGCGCGATAATGGCGGTGTGCAGCACGGATCTAAAACGTATTCTGGCCTTTTCCACCGTGATGGCACTGGGTACCCTGACCATGTTGATCGGCATTGGTACCCCCCATGCGCTGGAAGCCGCCATGGTATTCTTGCTGGCCCATGCGCTGTACAAGGGCGCCCTCTTTATGGCGGCGGGTACCCTGGATCATGCGACCGGCACCAAGGATGTACGAGATCTGGGTGGCTTGCGCAAACTCATGCCGCACACCGCGCTGTTCATTAGCATTGCCGCCCTGTCTCTGGCAGGCATTCCTCCCTTGTTTGGCTTTATTGCCAAAGAATTGATGTTCAGTGCCGCGCTGGGTTCGCCCCTGCTGTCCGGCTTGCTGATCGTGCTCTGTGTGATCACCGCCGTGAGCATAGTGGCGGCCAGTGCCCTGGTGGCCATCAAGCCTTTCTATGGTGCTCTGACCTCGACCCCCAAAACGCCAGAGGAAGCGCATTGGGCGATGCGGCTGGGCTTTTCGGTGCTGGCGGTGGTGAGCCTGCTGTTCGGCTTGCTGCCGAGCCTGATCACCCCCCTGCTGCAGGCGGCGGTGACCGCCGTCAATGGTGGGCCCGGTGCCGAGCTTGAGCTGGCCCTGTGGCATGGCGTGAATCTGCCCTTGCTGCTGAGCCTTGCCGCCCTGGTGTGTGGCGGGATCCTGTATCGCTACTGGCAGAGCGTTCGCGAGCCGCTGTCGACCGTGATGCACCCGTTTGCCTACGGGCCGGAAAAAGGCTACGAGCGGATGATGGAGGGCTTGGTGTGGCTGGCCAAAACCCAGACCCGGATACTGCAAAACGGCTATATGGCCAATTATATTCTCACCATACTGCTGACCACGATCGGGCTGCTGACCTATGTGTTCTGGTTTGAAGATGCCTTCGTTTATTCGCTGTCATTTGCGGATGTACGTTTCTACGAGGCGGTCATCGCCTTGCTCATGGTCGTGGCGGTGATCTACGCCTGTGTGACGCCATTGCGTCTGGGCTCGGTGGCGGCGCTGGGTGCGCTGGGCTTTGCCATGACCATGGTCTATGTGTTTTTCAGCGCACCGGATCTGGCCATTACCCAGGTATTGGTCGAGACCCTGACCGTGATTATGCTGGTATTGGTGCTGTTCCGACTGCCGGGTTTTCAGGAGCTGACGGGGCCCCTTATCCGCTGGCGTGATGCCATCGTGGCCGGTGCCTTCGGGGTGCTGGTGACCATGATGTTGCTGACGGTCAATCAGTTGTCCCTGCCCCACGAGGGGATCAGCGAATACCTGGTGGCCAACAGTTATGTGCTGGCGCACGGGCGCAACATTGTTAACGTGATCCTGGTCGATTTTCGGGCACTGGACACGCTGGGAGAAATCTTTGTGCTGGCACTGGCCGCCATCGGGGTGAATGCCATGATCCGTTTCCGCGGGGAGACACAGCCATGAGAACCGATACTTCCATTATTCTGCAAACCGCCACCCGCATGCTGGTGCCGCTGTTGTTGCTGTTTTCCATTTTCCTGCTGCTGCGTGGTCACAACGAGCCCGGGGGCGGCTTTATTGCCGGCCTGGTGGCGTCCTGTGCCTTCGCCCTGCATTTGTTTGCCTTTGATGCCAGCAGCACCAAGAAACTGTTAAAGGTAGAAAGCCAGTTACTGATGGGGGTGGGACTCATCCTGGCATTGCTCAGTGGCATGGTGGGGGTGCTCTTCAGGGGGCAGCCTTTTTTAACCAGCCAATGGGGCAGCCTCTATGCTCCCGGCATTGGCGATTTAGCGATCAGCACGCCGCTGGTGTTCGATGTTGGCGTTTATTTAGTAGTGATTGGCGTGGTGTCAACCATATTGCTGTCGCTGGGTAAGGGGGAGGAGTAATGGAAAACCTGTTCGCATTTGTTATCGGCGGCCTTTACGCCACCGCCTTGTTCATGATGCTCAGGCGCAGCATAGTGAAGCTGGTGATCGGGCTGATGATTTTATCAAACGCCGCCAACCTGTTGATCCTGACGGGAGGTGGGCTGGTGCGCGGAGCACCGCCCTTGATCCCGGAGGGGTTGGAGCAATCTGCAGGCCCCATGGCAGACCCTTTACCGCAGGCATTGATCCTGACCGCCATTGTTATCAGCTTTGGGGTACTCGCCTTCGCCGTGGTGCTTATTCGCCGTGCCTATGAAGTCATAGGTGCCGATGACATGAACAAAATGAAGAGCACTGACTTGTGAATATAGCCGTTATCTTACCTATCTTTATCCCCATGCTGGCCGGTGCCCTGACTCTGGCTTGCTGGCGCTGGCGGCAGGTGCAGCGCTGGTTGTCGCTCTTGTCTGGCGCAGGCCTGCTGCTGGCGGGTATCTCTCTGTTCATGCAGGTGCGCGAGCAGGGTATTCTGGTGGCGTATATGGGCAACTGGTCTGCCCCTTACGGCATCACATTGGTTGCCGATCTGCTGAGCGCCATCATGGTGCTGGTCGCCGGTGTTATCGGGCTGAGTGTGGCCATTTATTCGCTGGCGACCATGAGCCGCAGCCATGAAGCCTTTGGTTATTATCCTTTGTTGCACTTGATGCTGGCCGGGGTGGTGGGGGCATTTTTAACCGGCGATATCTTTAACCTGTATGTCTGGTTCGAGATCATGCTGGTGGCGTCGTTTGGCCTTATGATACTGGGCGGCGAACGGGCGCAGATGGAAGGGGCGCTCAAATACGTGACCCTTAACCTGTTATCGTCGGCGCTGTTTTTAACGGCGGTGGGCTTGCTGTATGGCTATGCAGGTACCCTGAACATGGCGGATTTGGCGCTCAAGCTGGGGACTGGCGAGCAGCCGGGGCTGGTTACAGTGATCGCCATGCTGTTTCTGGTCGCCTTCGGTATCAAGGCGGCGGCGTTTCCGCTGTTCTTCTGGCTGCCTGCCTCCTATCACACTCCACCGGTGGCTATTTCGGCGGTGTTTGCCGGCTTGCTGACCAAGGTGGGCGTGTATGCCCTGTATCGGGTGTTCAGCCTGATATTCGTGCAGGATATCGGCTACACGCACCACCATATTCTGATGGGCATGGGTATTTTCACCATGCTGACCGGGGTGCTGGGGGCGGCGGCGCAGTTTGAAGTGCGGCGTATTCTGTCTTTTCACATCGTCAGCCAGATTGGCTATATGCTGGTGGGACTGGCGTTGTTTACGCCACTGGCCATTGCCGGCGGTGTTTTCTATATCTTTCACCACATCATAGTAAAAACGAATCTGTTTCTGATCAGCGGTATCATGTATCGCTATCATGGCAGTTATGATCTGGCGAAACTGGGCGGCCTGTATCGCTCTGCCCCCTGGCTGGCCTTTCTGTTTCTTATTCCGGCCATGTCACTGGCGGGGTTGCCGCCGTTATCGGGCTTTTTTGCCAAATATACGGTGATCAAGGCCGGTGTGCAGGCGGGATCCTGGTGGATGGTCGCCATCGCCTTGATCGTCGGCCTGTTAACCTTGTATTCCATGGTGAAGATCTGGGCGGAAGCCTTCTGGAAGCCCTTGCCGGACGATGCCAAGCCGCTGCGCGGAGCTACCGATCCCAGCCGCTATGTGCTGTATCTGCCCGTGATATCCCTGGCATTGATCACCCTGACCATTGGCTTTGGCGCCGAGTGGTTTGTGCAGTTGTCCCTGGATACCGCCGAGCAGCTGTTAACGCCCAGCGGTTACATTGAGGCGGTATTAGGAGTAAGCCCATGAAGGCCTTTGGCTGGAACATGTTACTGGCCCTGTTCTGGGTCATATTATCGGGTCACTACAACATAGGTAACCTGGTAGCAGGCATGCTGTTGAGTTATCTGGTGCTGGCTTATGTCGCCCGCGACAAGCCGGAGTTTGCCAACTACTTTGGCAAACTGCCGAAGATCATCAGCTTTATCCTGTTTTTTCTCTGGGACTTGACCAAGGCCAACGCCCGCGTGGCCTATGATGTGCTCACGCCCACTCACCTGATGCGGCCCGGCGTTATCGCCATTCCGCTGGATATCAAGGATGAAGCCGGCATAACCATGTTTGCTAATCTGATCACAGTGACCCCGGGCTCATTGGCGCTGGATGTGTCCAGCGATCGCAAGGTACTGTATGTGCACCTGATGTATCTGGATGATGAAGCCAGCCAGTTGGCAGAGCTCAAGGCCCTGGAGGCCCGAGTACTGAATTTGTTGAGGTAAGCCATGCTTGAAATTTCGATTACATTGTCCTTTATTTTTTTGAGCATTGGGCTGGTTCTGGCAACCATCAGGTTGCTGCGGGGCCCGACGCTGCCCGACCGGGTGGTGGCGCTGGAAGTCATCGCCTCCATGACGGTGGGGTTTATCGTGCTGTACAGCATCCGCTACGGGGTGCCTCAGTTGATAGATGTGGCCCTGGTGCTGGCGCTAACGTCTTTTATGACGGCGGTCGGTTTTGCCCGTTACCTGGAACGCGGAGGTCAGCGTCATGATGACTGAAATCATCACCAGCCTGCTGCTGTTGCTGGGCGCCTTTTTGATGCTGTTGTCGGGGATCGGCATTATTCGCATGCCCGATCTGCTGACGCGCATGCATGCCACCAGTAAGGCGGGTGCCCTGGGCATTGGCTTGATGGCCTGCGGCTTTGCGGTGTTTTACAACGAGCATACCAGCCTGGTGGTCCGGGGCCTGGCCATGGTGGGATTTGTGATAGTGACCGCACCGGTGGCCGCCCATGTGCTGGCCAGAGCCGGTTATTTTGTGGGGATCAAGCTGTGGGAAGGCACCATCAAGGACGTGATTAAAGAGCGCTACGATCTAAAAACGCACCTTCTGCGCAGTGCACCCCGCAAGCGTGACCCGGACCAAGAAGACTAATGGCCCGAGCCTGCCCCGTCGCAGACGACGACAGGCTCTAACGCCGGTTCAGGAGGGCAAAGGCAGCGGCACTGCCCCGACGGCACATAAAGCAGGCCTCGGCGCCTGCTCAGGCTTCTGCTTCATCGGGGGGCAGGGATTCATTCTCTTCGGTCGGTAACCACTTTTCGACTTCCAGTCCCGACTGGCGGAGCATGCGTAACGCCTCAGGCGTATTGAGGCGTGAACCGACTTTAAGGGCTGCCAGGTGCATGATGAGTAAGGTGCGTTGTGTGGTATGGGTGGGCGCTATATGTATCGCGCCCATCAGCTCCCGTACCGGCAGCGGCAACTTCCATTGCAGCTTGAGGCGATTACCGTAGCGGGGGCCCCACTTGGTGAGCATGGCTGGTATCTCGGCGTCGTTAATTTCGCCGCCTTGCACAATAAAGTTCTGCATGGCACGCAATACCGCCAGCTCGCCGGCCCGGCTCAGCAAGCCGGCCGTATAGCAACTCAAACCATCGAGGGCGATACTCGAGGCCATGGCCCAGGCGACGGTTGCAATCTGTTCAGCCATCGTAAGATACAGTCGGCATTGTTCCACCAATCGCGGATCACGCAAAGAGGCGGTGATATCGAGTGACAGTGCCATGGCACAGCTCAGCGAGGTATTGACTCCCAGCGTGGTAATGGCCTCATCGAGTCGGGCGATGGGTTTTCCGCGGCGAGTAAAAGAGGCGCTGTTTGCCAGGTTCAACAGCTTGGCTGACAGGACGGCTTCTGCTTTCCAGAGGCGGGTCAGCTCTACTGCCGATAACTCATCTTTTTTGAGCAGCAGCGGCAGTATGGTGGCCGGTTCAAGATCGCTGGGAAGCTGGAGCTTTTCTTCCAGGGCTGCTTCAAGCCAGGTATCGAGACAGGGGGGATCCAGATTTTCGGGCTCATCTGCTACCGGTTCACTGTTGGCCGCCACTGTCTCGAGCAGAGGCAGGATCCGGCGTTGCAGCATGGAGACATCGAATGGTTTGGCAATAAAATTCTTGATGCCATGACGCGCCGCGGCAATCACGGTATCGCGATCGGTGCGAGCGCTCATCATGACGATGGGCGTGAGTTGATCGGTAGCCCGAATAAATTTGACCAATTCCAGACCTGGACCATCCGACAGCTGCCAGTCGCACAATACCATCTGGGCCGATTGTTTGGCCCATAAGGCTTTGGCATCTGTAACAGTGGTCACATGGCGTACCCGCACACCCGCCATGGCGCCCGTCAGCACCGTATCGATCAACTCAGCGGCTAGCAAGTCACCATCCAGGAGTAGTATGTCCATGTCTGCTCTATCATTCTGTGAGTGGGATGTCGAAGCATAACATTGAACGCCATATCTCTTAATGCTTACGGCGATAAAATGCCTTATCAACGACTGAAAACGATCCGTCGCCAGACTTGAGCAAAAAACCGAACTGGCGGGGTTCGGTCATTTTGTGTAGGGCTTTCAGATGATCCTAGATTGAGGCTATCTCTTCGGCACTCAGGTGACGCCATTCACCTTCCGCCAGGCCGTCATCCAGCACTATGCTGCCTACCTGCAGTCGGTGCAGGGCGCTGACATGGTTGCCCACGGCGGCAAACATGCGCTTTACCTGGTGATATTTGCCTTCCTGTATGGTCAGCAGTACCCGGGAGGGGGTAATCACTTCCAGTTGGGCGGGAAGGGTGGCCTTGTCTTCGCCGTGCAGCAGCAAGCCTTCGGCAAAGCGTGCGGCAACATCCTCTGCCAGCGGCTCGGCCAGGTCGACCTGATACACCTTGTTACAGGCCTTTTTGGGTGAGCGTAACCGGTGCGACCACTGGCCATCATCGGTCAGCAGCAACAAACCCGTGGTGTCGACGTCGAGCCGCCCGGCACATTGCAGGTTGCGGCGCAGCGCCGGCGGTAACAGCTGTAGCACACAAGGATGAACGTCATCCTGGGTGGCACTGATGTAACCGGCCGGTTTATGCAGCAATAGATAGCGGTCGGAGGGAGTGGTCAGCAGGCGGCCTTCGAGACGGACTTCCTGGCCGTCGATTTGCAGGTCGCTTTTTTTAACGACCACCCCATCTATGGTGACATCACCCCGGTGCAGCGCTTTTTTGGCGACCGAGCGAGACAGGCCGGTACTTTCGGACAAAAAACGATCAAGGCGCATCAGGCCGTCTCACCGTCGGCATCTACGGCAGCATCGTCGTCCTGCAGCAACCATTCGTTCAACACATTTTTGGCGCGGTCCAGTCCCAGACCCTTGAGCGAGCTAAAGGCTTCAACCCGGATATCGCCACCGAATACCGTCACCAGCTCTCGCACCCGTAAAACTTCCGAGTTGCGTTGCCCTGGCTTGAGCTTGTCGCACTTGGTCAGCAGGGCCAGCACCGGCAGCTGGCTGTCGCTTGCCCACTGCAGCAGCTGCTGATCGATGTCTTTCAGGGGGTGGCGAATATCCATGAGCACCACCAGGCCTTTCAGACTTTCGCGCTTTTGCAGGTATATCGACAGCGCAGCCTGCCATTTCAGCTTCATTTCTTCGGGAACCTTGGCGTAGCCGTAGCCGGGCAAATCGACCAATCGCTTGCCCGGGCTGAGTTCAAACACGTTGATCAGCTGGGTACGACCCGGGGTTTTACTGGTTCTAGCCAGGTTTTTCTGCTGGGTTATCGTGTTTAAAGCAGAAGATTTACCCGCATTTGAGCGTCCGGCAAACGCTATCTCTACGCCAGAATCTTCGGGCATTTGGTTAATATCGGGCGCGCTGGTAATAAAGCGGGCGCTGTTAAAGTTTATCTGTATGTTATTCAATATGAATTCCCCTGAGTTCTCGACCCGCTTTGCTTACTTTCTCGCAAAATAATTGTAGAATGGTGTCGTTTTTTGAATCGCATTGTAACATGCCCTTGCTGGTATGTGATCTGGAAGCTCTTACAACGAGAAGTCGCAACGTCATGAAAAGAATTGTTATCACACTAGCCTTAATGCTCGGAGTGGTTGGTGTTGCCCAAGCCCAGGGCGACGCAGAAGCAGGTAAGGCCAAGTCCGTTACTTGCGTGGCTTGCCATGGTCCCGATGGCAACAGCCCAACCGACATGTACCCTAAGCTGGCCGGCCAGCACGCCTCATATCTCACCAAGCAATTAGTCGAGTTCAAGGCTGCTGCTACCGGTGGGGAAGGTCGTGCCAACGCCATCATGGGGGGCATGGTCATGCCTTTGTCCGAGCAGGATATGGCTGATTTGTCTGCCTATTTTGCCAGCCTGGCCATCACCCCGGTTGCTACTCCCGAAGCCGTGATTGAGCAAGGTGCTGCCTTGTATCAAGGTGGTGATATCGAGCGCGGTATTACCGCCTGTATCGCCTGTCATGGTCCGCGCGGTGAAGGCCTGGAATCTGCCAAGTTCCCGAGCCTGGCTGGCCAGCATCCCAAGTACATTGCCGAGCAGCTGAATTTGTTCCGTAGCGGAGAGCGTAACAACGATCCTAACGGCATGATGCGCGGTGTAGCGGCCAAGTTGACTGATCAGGACATTGAAGTGCTGTCCCAGTACGTTTCCGGTCTGCGTTAATATTATCATCTTGGGGGCTTGCGCCCCCTGCTTTTTCTGGTTTTCCCCATGTCTGCCCAGCTGCACGACCTGAATTGCCCTCTGTGTAACCATTCTGACACCCCTCTGTTCTGGCAGGATAAACGACGTCACTATCAACGTTGTACCTTGTGTCGGTTGATTTTTGTCGCTCCCCATTATCGGCTGAGTGCAGATCAGGAGAAGGCAGAATATGATTTGCACCAGAACCAGACTGACGACCCTGGTTATCGCCGGTTTTTGGCGCGAGTGGCCGATCCCTTGATGGCGCGTTTACCCGCGGGCAGTGAGGGCCTGGACTTTGGCTGTGGACCCGGACCGGCCCTGGCTGCCATCTTTAATGAGGCAGGCTTTGCCACCACCACTTATGATCCTTACTATGCGCATTATCCGGCTCGGTTACAGCGCCAATACGATTTTGTATGCTGTACCGAAGCAATAGAACACTTTTATCGGCCAGCCAGAGAATGGCAGCAACTGCTGTCTTTGCTGCGGCCAGGCGGCTGGCTGGGCATTATGACCAAGCTGGCCTTGGACCAGGAAGCCTTTGCTAACTGGCATTACAAACAGGATCCTACCCATGTCAGCTTCTTTAGCCGGGAAACCTTTCTTTGGCTGGCGGCACGGGATGGGCTCGGCATCGAATTTATCGGTACCGATGTAATACTTCTGCAAATACCGGAGTCAGTATGACACGCATTAAAAAGACCCGTAGTCCGGGTCAAATCGGAGCCCGCAAGGATAAGCGGGAAACCGCCGAGCAAAGCAAGGATCGCAAGCGCAAGGCGAAACGCAAAGGATTGGCCCCCGGCTCTCGGCAGAATAGTGCCGACCAGAACCAGCAACAAGCGGGATCCCAGGCAGCCCGGGATCCGCGGCTGGGTTCAAAAAAGCCCATCGCCCTGATCCCGGAATCAGCAACCTCCAAGGCGGAGCAAGGCAGCCAGCCTGCCAAGCGAGTCGCCGCGGTCAGGGTAGTCGCTGAAAAAGAGCCCAAGGCGCCGGAGATGCCAGAATTGACCGCCGAGCAGGAGTTGGAACAGCTGGAGAACAACGATCGGCTCAATGCCCTGCTGGATAAAGTCGATGCCGGCGAAAAGCTGAACAAGAAGGATGCCGAGTGGCTGGATAACACCCTGGCGCGTCATCAGCAGCTGCTGGAAGAGCTGGGCCTGATGGAAGACGAGGATCAGGAACCGGCAGGCGGCGATGATCTCTGGTCGCGCTTTATGGATGCAGAACTTGATCCTGCGCAATACGAGGATAAGGAAGATAAGTCATGATCTCTCCTTGGTTACTGGCTGCCCTGGTGGGCGGCCTTATCATAGTGGGCCTGGCTGTGTATGCCGGTAAGTTATTGGCGCGACTCAAGTTGCAGAATCAGCAGCAACAACAGGCGGTGAGCCAGCGTAACCTGCGTATTCTGGAAAGTATTAACACCATAGCGATGGCGGTGCGTGAAGAGCAGTGCAATCTGTCGGAAGGTGCGATCCGTTTAACCAACTTGTTGAATGCGCTGCAGTTTGCTCAGCCAAAAGACTTTGCCGCCGATTACCCGGGCTTGTATAGCCTGTATGACAAAGTCAAAGACATGCCGACCCACGACGCTCGAAAGCAGTACAAGCGCAACGAAATCATGCGCATGGATCTACAAAGAGCCGGTTTTGAACAAGAACTGGAAACACAAATCAAAACAGAGGTCACGCGACTGGCTAGTTTGGAGCTGCCCACTCGCTAAGCCGAGGAGAGGGTATGTCAGCACAAGCAGTATGGGATCAGGCGTTAATCGAGAAGTATAACTATTCGGGGCCTCGTTATACTTCGTATCCTACGGCGCTGGAGTTTAACGATGCGTTTGGCATGACTCAGCTGGAAGCCGCCGCCGGCCGTTATCCCGAGCGTCCGTTGTCGCTGTATGTGCACATCCCTTTCTGCCACAAGCTGTGTTACTACTGCGGCTGTAACAAGGTGATTACTCGCCACCAAAACAAGGCGGATATCTACCTCGATTTTCTGGAGCGAGAGATAACTCGCCTGGCCCCCCTGTTTGCCCAGCGTACCGTGACCCAGCTGCATTGGGGCGGCGGTACCCCCACCTTTTTGACCGAACCCCAGATCCGCCGATTGAACGGCCTGCTGCGCCGGCACTTTCACTTTGCCGAGCAGGGGGAGTTCAGCATCGAAATAGACCCACGCCGAATCGAGCTGAGCCTGCTGGACGTGCTGAAAGAACAAGGCTTCAACCGCATCAGCCTGGGGGTGCAGGACTTCAATAAAGATGTACAGCGGGTGGTTAACCGCGAGCAGGATAACGACTTTATCAAGGCGCTGGTCAGTCGTGCCGCCGAGCTGGGTTTTGGCTCGACCAACCTGGATTTGATCTACGGCCTGCCGTTGCAAACCCCGGAGAGCTTTCACCATACCCTGGAGCAGGTGGTGGCGATGAAACCGGCGCGGCTCTCGGTGTTCAATTATGCTCACCTGCCCAGTCGCTTTCCGGCCCAGCGCAAGCTGCAAGACTCGGATATGCCGGCGCCGGCACAAAAGCTGGCCATGCTGCAGCAAACCATCAGCTATCTCACCGAACAAGGTTATCAGTTTATTGGCATGGACCACTTTGCCCTGCCGGACGACAGCCTGGCCGTTGCCCAGCGTGAAGGCGAGCTGCATCGTAACTTTCAGGGGTATACCACCCAGGGGGAGTGCGACTTGCTGGGGCTGGGCGTATCGGCCATCAGCATGATTGGTGATGCCTACTCGCAAAACCATAAAGACCTGAAACAGTATTATGCTCAGTTGGATACCCTGGGCCACGGGCAAACCCTGGGGTATGCCCTGGATAAGGATGATTGCCTGCGCCGTGACCTCATCAAGACCCTGATTTGTAACTTCGAGCTCGACTTTGCCCCCCTGGAGCAGCAATACGGCATTCAATTTACCGACTACTTCGCCGACGATCTCAAGCTGCTGCAAACCTTCATCGACGATGAACTGGTCACGCTCGGCAACGGCGGCATCAAGGTGACCGCCAAGGGTGAGCTGCTGATCCGCAACATCTGCATGTGTTTCGATGTCCACCTGCGCCGCCAGGCACGCATGCAGCAGTTCTCGAGAGTGATCTAACACAGAGCTGGAAGCGGTCAGCTTTACGTCTTACGTCTTACGTTTTTACGGCTGCCCCAAGGCGGCCTTCTCTTCGGCATTGATAAAGGCCATGGCCAGGGCGTTTTTCTGACAGCGGCGGATCTGCCCCGGTGTTAAACCGGCAGCCTGAGCGGCGCTGTTGTATTCATGGCGCAGCTCTATGCCTTGCACCGCCGGATCGTCGGTATTCAGGCACACCGCAATATCCCGGGCCAGAAACGCATGTATCGGGTGCTGGCTCAGCTCGCTCACCGTGCTGGTTTGCAGGTTGGAGGTGAGGCAAGACTCCATGCCGATGCGATGTTCGGCCAGGTAGTCGAGCAGCGACTCGTCCTGTATCGCCTTGACCCCGTGGCCGATGCGTTCGGCACCCAGTTCTTTAATGGCCTGCCAGATGCTGGCACTGCCGGCGGCTTCTCCTGCATGCACGGTAATGCGTAATCCCGCATCGCGTACGCGTTTGAAATGCTCGGTAAACAACTCCCCGGGAAAACCCAGCTCGTCACCGGCCAGATCCATGGCAACCAGCCTGTCTTTATAAGCCAGGCAGGCGTTTAGCTCCTGCTCACAAGCCTGCTGACCAAAGGTGCGGCTCATAATGCCAATCAATTTCACCGGAATGGCAAAGTCACGACTGCCGGCGGCTACGCCATCCAGTACCGCTTCCACCACGCCCTGAGGATCCAGCTGATGACTCATGGCCATGTAGCCGGGGCTGAAGCGCAGCTCGGCATAGTCGATGCCGGCGTTTTGCAGGTCCTCGATATTTTCATAGGCGATCTGCCGACAGGCATCGTAGTTACCCAGCACCTTGACGCCCCAATCCAGCTTGGCGAGAAACGAGACCAGATCCGGTGCATTATCCTGCACCTGCACATGGGGGCGCAGGGCTTCCAGGCTGGTGGCGGGCAACAGCATATTAAAGCGCCGGCCCAGTTCCAGTATGGTGGCGGGGCGAATGTTACCGTCCAGATGACGGTGCAAGTCGAGGAGGGGCAAACGGGGATCCAGCATCTTGGTGTGCTCCTGATTATCTGTAAACTGACGCCTGACGCCTGACGCCTGACGCCTGACGCCTGACGGCTTTATCTTGCGTTATGCTTTTTCCTGCAGCTCCTTGAGCTTGCGCGTCAGGGTGTTACGACCCCAACCCAGCAGCTTTGCTGCCTCTTGTTTATGCCCCTGGCTATGGGCCAGGGCGCAGTCGAGCAATATACGCTCGACCTCAGGCAAGGTATCGGCCAGCAGATCTTGCCGGCCGTCTGCCAGCTCTTGCTCGGCCCAGTGTTTCAGTGCCTGACGCCAGCCCTGCCCGCTGTCGGTTGAGGTCACATTATTTGCAGTGGGGGCGAGTTCTGGCGGCAGATCGGTAATCAGTACTTCCTGTCCCGACGCCATAACGGTCAGCCAGCGGCAGACGTTTTCCAATTGACGCACGTTGCCGGGCCAGGGCAAAGACTGCAGATACTGTTCGGTATCGCCCTGCAGGCTCTTGGCTTCCACCCCCAGCTCTGTGGCGGCCCGGATCAGAAAATGGCGGGTTAACTGGGGAATGTCTTCTCGCCTGTCCTTCAGGGCCGGCATTAAAATGCGGATTACATTCAGCCGGTGGAATAAATCTTCTCTAAAATCACCACTGGCGACCTTGAGTTCCAGATCCTGGTGGGTAGCGGCAATAATACGCACATCCACCTTAATGGGCTGATGACCGCCCACGCGATAAAACTGGCCGTCTGACAGCACCCTTAACAGCCGGGTTTGAATGTCTAATGGCATGTCGCCTATCTCGTCAAGAAACAGGCTGCCGCCGTTGGCCTGTTCAAAGCGGCCCTGACGAATGCTGTTGGCACCGGTAAAGGCGCCTTTTTCATGGCCGAACAATTCGGACTCAATAAGATCTTTGGGAATCGCCGCCATGTTGAGGGCGATAAAGGGGCTGCTGGCCCGGGGGCTGTGCTTGTGCAGAGCCTGGGCGACCAGCTCTTTACCGGTGCCGCTCTGGCCGTTGATCAGTACCGAGATGGAAGAGCGGGCGAGGCGGCCGATGGCACGAAACACCTCCTGCATGGCCGGTGCTTCGCCGATGATCTCCGGCGTAGTGACTGCGCCGGAGTCGATACTTCTCGTCTTGGGGCTGGTTTCTGCAAAGTGCGCCACGGCTCTGTGCACCAGCGCCACGGCGTCGTCGATATCAAAGGGTTTGGGCAGATATTCAAAGGCACCATGCTGATAGGCCTTAACGGCGCTGTCCAAATCCGAATGTGCCGTCATGATGATCACCGGCAGCTTGGGCATGTGCTCATGAATGGCACCCAGCAAGGTCAGGCCATCCATGCCTCCCATGCGAATATCGGACACCACGGCTTTGGGCTGGCCTTGAGGCAGGGCGGCCAGCAGACTCTCGGCATCGGCAAAGCTTTTACAGTCGAAACCGGCCTGTGCCAGTGCTCGTTCCAGTACCCAGCGAATGGAGCTGTCGTCGTCCACTATCCATACTTGTTCGGTCATGAGGCTCTCCTAGCGCCGTAACGGCAGGTAGACAATAAATTCGGTGCGCCCGGGGCGGCTCTGAATGTCTATGCGGCCCTGATGTTGATGAATCAAATCCTGGGCGATCGACAATCCCAGCCCGGTACCGCCGTCCCGACCCGTTACCATGGGGTAAAACAGGGTATCGCGCAGGGACTCGGGAATACCGGGGCCGTTGTCAATAATACGAATTTCGGCGGCCAGCCGATAGCGGTGATCATGCAGCATCACCTGAAAGGCGGTGCGCGTTTTTATGGTGATCAGGCCGTGTTCCTGCAAGGCTTCGGCGGCATTGCGCACTATGTTGAGCAGGGCTTGCTGCAGCTGTTCCGGGTCCGCTTCAAAATCGGGAATGCTGGGATCATAATCTCGCTCCAGACGAATGCCCGGCGGTATGTCCATCGCCACCAGGCGGCGAACCTGCTCCAATACCGAATGCAGGTTGATGACCTGGCGTTCTCCCAGGCGCTGAGGGCCCAGCAATCTGTCTACCAGATTACGCAGGCGATCCGCCTGAGCAATAATTAACTGGGTAAACTCTTTCAGTTCTTCTCGCGGTAGTTCCCGCTCCAGCAACTGGGCGGCCCCGCGCAGGCCTCCCAGCGGGTTTTTTATTTCGTGGGCCAGTCCACGGACCAATTCCCGCGCCACCTGCTGTTGCGTGCGTTGTTGTAGTTCCTGGCTGATTTTTTTTTGCTGGTCGATTAATCTCAGCTCAATCAGTGCCTGGATATGCCCCGTGGTTGCGGCAGACGAGGGCAGGGTAATGGGCGTCACACTCACTTCGACCCAGCGCGGTATGCCATCGATAATCAGCTGCACCTCACTGTCGGTAAACCCCTGCTCGGTATCAATGCAGCGTTTGATGCGGCTCATATCGAGAGACATATCGGCGTCAGCCAGATTCACCGGCGTGGCTTGCAGCCGGCGTTTGCTCAGCGGTAACAGCTGTTCGGCAGCATTGTTGGCAAAGTGCACCCCCAGCTCGGCATCCACCACCAGCACCGCCGTGAGCAGGTTATCAATAATTGCGGGTGCATTTGCTTGAAATCCCATTACCTTACCTGTTTCTGCATGTGTATTTGCACCATTGTAGTGCATTGCTCCTGCTTTCATGTAGCCCTGTTGGTGGCGCTTGGTGGGAAGCCCCCGGCTGACCTGCTTTGGTGGACGTTTGCTATTCACCATACAAAGCTATGCAAAAAATCTGCCGTTTTAGAAAAACGGTAAAATCATTGTTCGATATCGATAGCCACGAATATAATTAGCTAGCTAACTAATTTGGGAGCCGGCCATGAAAACCCTGGGAATGACCCTGTCCTGCCTGGTGCGCCAATGGCGCTGGATTAACGATGAGCGTCTCAAGCCCCTGAATCTGACACAAAGCCGTTGGATCACCCTCACTCATCTAAAATATGAAGATGGCATTCTGCAGCATCAGCTGGCGCGCCGAGTCGGGGTGGAAAGCCCGTCCCTGGTACGTACCCTGGATGGCCTGGAACGGCAGGGACTGGTGGAACGCCGGCCCAGTGCCAACGACAGGCGCGGCAAGACGGTGCATCTGACCGCACAAGCGAGCGCACTGATGTCCGAGATGGAGACGATTCTCGACGAGACCCGCAATCAGGTGCTGGCAGGGTTGAGTGAGCAGGACATTAACGAATTCACTCGAGTGGCGGAGCGGATTAGCCAGAACCTGCACCGGCTTTGTGAACACAAATAATCATTTCCCAGAGAGGTATCGATGACGCCAGAACAGAGTTTCAGTCGCTGGATCAAAGTGGCGCTGAGCGCCTTTTTTCTGCTTTTTGCCTATTTCGTTATCGCCGATAACTATATGCCGATGACCACGGAAGCCCGTATCCAGCGCTATGTGGTGCCGGTGTCGGCCCGGGTGTCTGGTCAGGTCAGCCGGGTACATGTGACCAATAATCAGCTGGTGGAGCCGGAGCAACTGCTGTTCGAGCTGGACGACAGCGATTATCAACTGGCGGTACAACGGGCCGAGTTGGCATTGAACCGGGCGCGAGTGGAACGGCAAAGGGCGCAATCCGGTCTGGAGGAAGTCGAGGCCGAGGCCCACAAGGCCCGGCTGCAGGTGAATGAGCAGGAGCGGGAAGCGGCTCGAATAGCCCGCTTGCATCGTCAGGGCCATATGTCGCAGCAACAGCTGGAGCAGGCCAATACCAGCACCAGCCAGGCCCGAGATGCCCTTACCATGGCCAACGCCCGCCGGCAGGAAGTCGTGCAGGGGCTGACGGCGGCGGGGATCGCCATCAAACAGGCCGAAGTGGCCTTGCGCCAGGCCCGACTGGAGCTGGACCGTACCCGGGTGCATGCGGAAAGTCGCGGCCGCATCGGCAACCTGCAGTTGCGTCAGGGGCAACATGCGAGCGCCGGTCAGCCGTTGATGGCACTGATTTCCGAACAGGCCTGGGTAAGTGCAGACCTGCGCGAGAAGAGCCTGCGCCATGTGCAATCCGGCACCCCGGTAGATATCGTCTTCGATGCCCTGCCGGGACAGGTGTTTGCCGGTCATGTCACCAGCATCGACAGCGGGGTCAGAGAGGGGCAACAGGCGGCCGATGGCCTGCTGGCCCAACCGGTCAATTCCGATCGCTGGGTGCGGGACGCCCAGCGGCTGCGCACCTATATCGCGCTGAATGAAGAATGGCCGCCGCTGGCCACCGGTGCCAAGGCCACGGTACAGCTGTACCCGGTCGACAACCCGGTACTCCATGGCCTGGCTGCCATGCAGGCTCGGATGGTCAGCCTGCTGCGTTACCTGTACTGAGGGAATACACCATGGAACTGACACCGGATCGGCTGCGTACCTGCTTGCGTATCGCCTTCGGCAGCGCCGCCGGCATGCTGATTGCCAAGATGATGAACTGGAACTTCGGGGTCTTCTTCACCGTCTACCCCATGCTGCTGCTGGGCATGGTGCCGGTGCTGAACCGCTTCGTCAGCCTGCAGTTTATCGGCTCGTCGCTGCTGACCTCCCTCGAGATCATGGTGCTGCCCGGCCTGCTTAATCATTGGCCTCCCGTCTTTACCCTGGTGGTATTCTGCTTGTTTCTGGGCCGATTTTTGCTGATGGCCAGGGGGCCGCTGCTGCTGTTTGGTGCCTCGGGCTGCGTCAGCCTCAGCATCATGCTGCATTTTTCCAGTTACGCGCATTTCGATCTGGCCGACATGGCGATGAGCAATATCACCGCTTCGGTGTTGTCGGTGGCACTGGCCTATCTCGCCTACGGGATATTCCCGGCTCGCGAGCCGCCTGTGATACGGGCGCTGCCGGCCAAGAGCGACAACCTGGTTCGCCATCAGGCGCTGCTGGGGGCCATAGTGGCGACGCTCAGCTTTGTGGTGTTTCAGACGGTCGATCTGGTGGACTCGCTTTCGGCTCAGGCAGCGACTGTGCTGGTGTTGTTTCCCATGAGCTTTGTCGGGGCGGTGCGATCGGGTCGCCAACGCTGCATGGGCACTCTGCTCGGCTGTGCCCTGGGCTTGCTGACCCAGCTGTTGCTGTATAGCTACTATCACAACCTGTTGCTGCTGATGCTGTCATTCTGGCTGTGTGTCATGGTGTTTGCGCGCTGGCACGTCAAGGAAGGCATGCCCGGAGTCGGCTTTGCCGGCCTGACCACGGTGGGCATTCTGTTTGGTCAGTATGTGTCACCGGAGCACGATCTTGTGTACAGCGCCCTGTACCGCATGAGCTCGATGACGGTAGCCATACTGCTGACCCTGTGCTGCGTCTATCTGGTGCACAAGCTGCTCAACCTGTTTCCCTCCACCCGGCACGAGGTGCTGGGGTAACCTTGCGTGAGGGGTAAGGCGCGAGGGGTGAGGGGTGAGGCGTAAGGCGTAAGGCGTAAGGCGCGAGGGGTCTTACGCTTCTCTCCTCACCCTTCACCATTTATAGACAAAAAAAGGCCCGGTTTCCCGGGCCTTTTACTTTCCTGCTTATCTGCTTATCGCTGATAGCTATTTATACCGAGTAGTACAGATCGTATTCCAGCGGGTGGGTCGCCATGTTGATGGTTTCGGTTTCTACACGCTTGTGCTTGATGTAGGCATCGATAAACTCGTCGCTGAATACGCCACCGCGGGTCAGGAACTCGCGATCTTCATTCAGGCTGTCCAGCGCATTGTCGAGTGACACGGCCACGGTCGGGATCTCGGCGGCTTCTTCCGGCGGCAGATCGTACAGGTCCTTGTCCATGGCATCGCCCGGGTGGATCTTGTTCTGAATGCCGTCCAGACCGGCCATCAGCAGGGCGGCGAAGCACAGGTAAGGGTTGGCAGCCGGATCCGGGAAGCGGGTCTCGATGCGGCGGGCCTTGGGTGAGCCGACCAGCGGAATACGGATGGAGGCGGAACGGTTACGGGCCGAATAGGCCAGCATGACCGGCGCTTCAAAGCCGGGTACCAGACGCTTGTAGGAGTTGGTCGCCGGGTTGGTGATGGCGTTCAGCGCACGGGCGTGCTTGATGATACCGCCGATGTAGAACAGTGCCATTTCCGACAGGCCGCCGTACAAATCACCGGCAAACAGGTTTTCGCCGTTTTTGGCCAGGGACTGGTGTACGTGCATGCCGGAACCGTTATCACCGACCAGCGGCTTGGGCATGAAGGTCGCGGTTTTGTTAAAAGCATGAGCCACGTTGTGCACGACATACTTGTAGATCTGGATTTCGTCGGCCTTTAAGGTTAGAGTGTTGAATTTACAGGCAATTTCATTCTGGCCCGCGGTCGCCACCTCGTGGTGGTGAGCTTCAACAACCAGTCCCATTTCTTCCATCACCAGACACATGGCGGCGCGAATGTCCTGTGAGGAGTCGATAGGGGCAACCGGAAAGTAACCGCCTTTTACGCCGGGTCTGTGCCCCTTGTTGCCATCCGTGTATTCACGGCCTGAGTTCCATTTGGCTTCGGCATCATCGATTTTGAAGAAGCTGCCGGCCATGTCGGTATGAAAGCGCACGTCATCGAACATGAAGAACTCGGGCTCGGGGCCGATCAGTACGGTGTCGGCGATGCCGGTAGACACCAGGTATTCTTCGGCACGGCGGGCGATAGAACGCGGATCGCGGTCGTAGCCTTGCATGGTGTTGGGCTCGAGCACGTCACAGCGAATATTCAGCGTGGCGTCTTCGGTAAAGGGGTCCAGGACAGCCGTGGTCGGATCGGGCATCAGTACCATGTCGGACTCGTGAATGGTTTTCCAGGCAGTCATGGAAGAACCATCGAACATTTTACCTTCTTCGAAGAAGTCGTCGTTTACCTGATTGACTGGAATGCTGATATGCTGCTCTTTACCCTTGATGTCGGTAAAGCGCAGATCGATGAATTTGACATCGTGTTCCTTTATCATGTCCATTACGTTGTCTATTGACATGGATTTCGATCTCCAAAAGTAATCATCTTAGGGGTGATGAGAGGTTGAACCAACCCATTCATCAGTTGCCAGCTACGAAACTAAAACTTAAAGCACAACTTACAGCATAATCAAATCAAGCGAAATCTGTGCCACTTTGTCAAATGCGTGACATCATGATGCTTTACGCTGATGTTCGAGCGCCAGGAATGGTTTTTTTGCACTATATTGGTGCATGTATGGATCCTTTTGGTGCATTTGGCGGTGACGCAAGATCATCATGGTGCATTCAGTGCCACTTGGAAAGCTAGCCTACAGTAATTTTCGATACTTCTAGGTAGATCCGCGGTGGCCGAGTAAAATGACAGTCGATTTTTTATCCACCCCCGGTATTTTGAGGCAGGAATGTTAGAAAACTTACGTAATATCGCAATCATCGCTCACGTTGACCATGGCAAGACCACCCTGGTGGACAAGCTGCTGCAACAATCCGGCACCCTGGAAAGCCGCGGTGAAGCGGAAGATCGGGTCATGGACTCCAACGATATAGAGCGGGAGCGCGGCATTACCATTCTTGCCAAAAACACCGCTATTCGCTGGACTGCTCCCGACGCACAGGAATACCGCATCAACATAGTGGACACCCCGGGACACGCCGACTTCGGTGGTGAAGTGGAACGTGTTATGTCCATGGTTGATTCGGTACTGCTGCTGGTTGATGCCCAGGAAGGCCCCATGCCACAAACGCGCTTTGTAACACAGAAAGCGTTTGCCCAGGGCCTGAAGCCTATCGTTGTCATCAACAAGGTCGACAAGCCAGGCGCGCGCCCCGACTGGGTACTGGACCAGATCTTTGATCTGTTCGATAACCTGGGCGCCACCGACGACCAGCTCGACTTCCAGGTCATTTATGCTTCTGGCATAAACGGCTGGGCGACCCTGGATGTGGATCAGCCAGAACCCGACATGACTTCTCTGTTCCAGACCATAGTCGATCAGGTACCGGTACCCGATGCCAACCAGGATGGTCCGTTACAGATGCAGATCTCCCAGATAGATTACTCCTCCTACGTTGGGGTAATCGGCATTGGTCGTATCAAGCGCGGTACCGTTAAGCCTAACCAGCAGGTCACCATAGTGGGTGCCGACGGCAAGACCCGTAACGGTAAAGTCGGCCTGGTTATGGGCTATCTGGGTCTGCAGCGTACCGAAGCGAGCGAAGGCAGCGCCGGTGACATAGTGGCCATTACCGGTCTGGGCGAGCTGAAAATCTCCGACACTGTGTGTGCCCAGGGGGAAGCAGAAGCGTTGCCGCCACTGTCCGTAGACGAGCCAACCGTGACCATGACCTTCCAGGTCAACAACTCACCCTTTGCCGGCAAAGACGGCAAGTATGTGACCTCGCGTAACATCATGGAGCGTTTGACCTCCGAGCTGGTGCACAACGTGGCATTGCGTGTAGAGCAAGGTGCGGATGCGGACAAGTTCCGCGTATCGGGTCGTGGTGAACTGCACCTGGGTATCCTGATCGAAAACATGCGTCGTGAAGGCTACGAGCTGGCGGTATCTCGCCCCGAAGTTATCCTGAAAGAAGAAAACGGCGTCAAGCTGGAACCCTTCGAAACGCTGACCGTGGATATCGAAGAAGATCACCAGGGCCCCATCATGGAGAAGCTGGGTGAGCGTAAAGCCGAAATGACCGATATGGTGCCAGATGGCAAAGGTCGTGTCCGTATCGACTTTACCATCCCGGCCCGTGGCCTGATTGGCTTCCAGACCGAGTTTATGACGCTGACCTCTGGTTCAGGCTTGATGAACCACAGCTTCGACCATTACGGTCCTCACAAAGGCGGTACTATCGGTGCGCGTACCAACGGCGTACTGATTTCCAACGCCAATGGCAAGGCGTCTGCCTACTCGCTGTTTAACATCCAGGAGCGTGGCCGCCTGTTTATCGATCATGCCACCGAAGTATACGAAGGCATGGTCATCGGTATTCATAGCCGCGCTAACGACCTGACCGTTAACTGCATCAAAGGCAAGCAGCTGACCAACGTTCGTGCCTCGGGTACCGATGAAGCGCTGACGCTGGTCACGCCCATCAAGATGACGCTGGAGCAGTCACTGGAGTTCATCAGTGACGATGAATTGGTTGAGGTGACGCCAAACCACCTGCGTATCCGCAAGCGTGCCCTGACTGAAAACGAACGCAAGCGCGCCAGCCGTGGTTAATCCCGGCACGCCAAGCTGACGATAAAGGGCGCCTGAGGGCGCCCTTTTTTTAACTAAAAAAGTACAAGGCGTGAGTGGCAAGCAGCAAAACACCGAACAGCAGCCCATCCCCCTGGTTTTGTGAGCCAGATTGCCTGCCCAAAGATATCCGACTGGCGCTGTGATGGGGTAATTTGCCACAATAAGGCATATTTATGAATGAATTGAGGTCCTCATGAGTCAGGCTATTGCGCAGATCCTTCACCGGCTGCATTTCATTCGCGAGCATGGTCGGGATTTCGGCAGTTTTCTGCTGACGCGCATACAAAATGATCGGCTGAAAGTGACGGCGGGTTATCTGGCTTATATCACCTTGCTGTCGCTGGTACCTATGCTGGCGGTGGTGTTTGCCATGATGTCGGCCTTTCCCATGTTTGCCGAGTTAAGGGAGACCATTCAGCATTTTGTATTTACCAACTTTGTGCCGGCCGCAGGCGATGTCGTACAGGAGAAAATTCAGAGCTTTGTCGATAACGCCTCTAAAACCACGGCGGTGGGGGTAGCGGCACTGGCCTTTACCGCCATGTTACTGATTTCTGCCATCGACCAGAACTTCAACTATATTTGGCGGGTGTCCGAGAAGCGGCGCGTGTCGGTTGCCTTTGCCACCTACTGGATGATATTGACCCTGGGGCCCATCTTGGTGGGCGCCAGTCTGGTGCTGACCTCCTACATTACCACCATTCGGCTGTTTGATAATGACGTGCTGGGGTTGGGGGATCAATTACTATCCCTCTTCCCTTTTATCCTTTCTACCTTGATGTTTGTAGTGTTTTATATGGTAGTACCCAACACCCGAGTCCGCTTTAGCCATGCTATCTGCGGAGCCCTGGTCGCCGGGCTTCTATTTGAAATAGCAAAACGGGCCTTTGCATTTTATATCGTGCAGTTTCCGTCTTACGAAGCCATTTACGGCACCCTGGCGACCATCCCCATTATTTTCGTCTGGGTGTACCTCAGCTGGATGGTGGCACTGTTGGGAGCCGAAATAACCGCAGGGTTGGGCGAGTACGAGCGCTTGCGCGGAGAGCGCTTCGAAGACCTGAACCCCGACGCCGACGAGGAGATAGATTAATGCGAACCCTGTATCCCAGTATTGGTGCTTACCAGCAGCAATGGTTATCGGTCACGGAACGCCACCGGATTTATGTGGAAGAAAGTGGCAACCCGCTCGGCATTCCCGTCGTCTTGATACATGGCGGGCCGGGGGCGGGCATTAGTGAGGAGCACAGGCGCTTTTTCGACCCCGAGCGCTATCGTATTATTCTGTTCGATCAGCGTGGTGCCGGTCGCTCGGAGCCTCATGCCGAGCTGGCAGACAACCATACTCAGGCGCTTATTGCGGATATAGAGCAGATACGCGAGACCCTGGGCGTAGAGTCCTGGCTGGTGTTTGGTGGCTCCTGGGGTTCAACGCTGGCGCTGTGTTATGCCATTGAACACAGAGAACGAGTGCGCGGCCTGGTGCTGCGCGGCCTGTTTCTGGCACGACAGCAAGACCTGCACTGGCTCTACCAGCCCGATGGCGGTGCGGCACAGCTCTTTCCCGATTACTATCAGGAGTTTATCGCGCCCCTGGAGGGAGATACCCGCCACCTGCTCAACCACTATTACCGCCTGCTGACCAGCAATAACGAGCTGGCGCGACTCAATGCGGCCCGGGCCTGGGCCATTTGGGAAGGCCGCATTTCTACCTTGCTCCCCAGGGTGGATGCCCAGGAGTATTATGGCGAAGCCCATGCCGCCCTGGCGCTGGCCAGAATTGAATGTCACTACTTTATAAATAATTGTTTTATAGAAGAAAATTATATTATTCGCCAGCTTGGCAAGCTGCGTGATCTGCCCGCCATTCTGGTTCACGGTCGATATGACGCTATTTGCAAACCTGCGGCGGCCGCCAAGCTGGCAACACACTGGCCAGAATTAATACTGCAAATAGTGCCGGGAGCCGGACATTCTGCCTTCGAACCGGGTATTATAGATGCCCTGATCAAGGCGACCGATCACATGGCGAAGGAGCTGGCGAAATCATGATAGCCCTGATCCAGCGAGTGAGCTCTGCGTCGGTGACGGTGGCCGATAAAACCGTGGGCAGCATAGGCCCGGGGTTGTTGGTACTGCTGGGGGTTGAACGTAACGACCAGCAAGTGAATGCCGACAAACTGCTGCGCAAGGTGCTGGGGTATCGAGTCTTCAGTGACGATGCGGGCAAGATGAACCTGAACGTGCGTCAGGCGGGTGGCAGCCTGCTGGTGGTATCACAATTTACTCTGGCGGCCGATACCAACAGCGGGTTGCGGCCCGGCTTTTCCAGTGGTGCCGCCCCTGCAGATGCCGAATATTGGTATCACTACTTTGTGACCGCGGCGCAGGAGCAGGGCATTACCACCGCCACCGGACGCTTTGCCGCCGATATGCAGGTCAGCCTGGTCAACGACGGACCGGTGACCTTCTGGCTGCAAGCCTGATCTCGCATCGCCATTCTAATAATGAAATGCCTTTGTCTGTCACCTCAGGGGCAGACTTTATAAATAATGTTAACAGGAGCAGACCATGTATCGTGTGGTCACCCCGCAAACGGAAGCGGAACTTGAATCTTACTATCAACTGCGCTGGCAATTGCTGCGCAAGCCCTGGCAGCAGCCCAGGGGCTCGGAGCGAGACGAGTTTGATGAATATGCCCTGCATCGCATGATGGTGGACAACAACGGCAAGCTGGTCGCCGTAGGGCGTCTGTATGTGAGCGGCGACGAAGCACAAATTCGTTTTATGGCCGTGGTGCCCGAGTGTCGTGATATCGGCCTGGGTACGCGCATGGTGCAGGCGCTCGAGCAGGTGGCACGCCAGCAGGGAGCCAAACGACTGGTGATGAATGCGCGTGAAGAGGCGGTGGCATTTTATGGTCGTTGTGGTTTTACTGTGGTCGGCGAAGGCCCGATCAGCTTTGGCAAAATTCCCCATCGGCAGATGATCAAGGCCTTGACCTCCATCCACCAGATCCGCCACTGCCCCGAGCTGTGTGACGAGCTGCAACGCCGTTGGCACAGACGCATTCCCATCAGTGAAAAAATGGGCATCAAGATCATTCAATACACCGGTAGTCGTTTCAAGACCAAAGGCAACCTGACCGCCAACCTCAACATGCATGAGTCCATGTTTGCCGGCAGCATTTACAGCCAGTGCGTGTTGACCGGCTGGGGGCTGATTTGGCTGCAAATGCAGGAATTTGGTCTCACGGGCGATATAGTGCAGGGCAGTGGCGAGATCAAGTACCTCACTCCGGTATGGGATGAGCCTACCGCCGAAGTTCAGGGTCGGCTGCGCGAGCAGTTATTGCCGCTGCAAGCCGGTGAACGGGTACGGGTTGATCTTGATGTCACGCTGTACAGTGGCGAACAAAAAGCCGCGATCTTCAAGGGACGTTACGTTATTTTGCCGCACTGAGGCCCTGCGGGCGGCGGTCTTTTTCAGGGTCGATTTCAATCGACCAGGAAGAGTGGCACGGCCTGACATCGGTCGAATGCATTCGACCCCACCACACCCTTAGGTTGAGCTTAGCGCTCGGCGCTGTTCCCATTATCCAGTTTGCGCACCGCTTCTATCAGACGACCGGGCAGCCCGGCATCGGGGTAAGGCACCTCACCTTGATACCAGGGCTGGCAGGGGGTGGCGAGGGGGGGCTGCTGCAAGGTGAGGCGCGGCGCGCGCCAGGTATCGGTGAGAGCGATGGCCAGCTCGCGGCAACCCTGATCGTTAATCACCCCTAACTGCAGCTGCCAGCTACCGGAAAAGTCTACGTTGCCGCGCAAGGCGAGCAAATGGCGCACGCTCTGCAAGGCGCTGTTATCAAGCCGCCAGCGGCCCCGATTAACGGGGCCGGCCAGCCGGGCCTGATAAATAAAGCCATCACTCTGGGCCAAATCCAGCGCCGCCAGCACAGGGTCGACCGCCTTTTCATGCCTATAGTCTTCACCCAGCCGGTTCTTGAGCCAGGTATCCAGCCCGAGTTTTTCAATAAAAATATCCCGACCATGGATCGCCAGTTGTCCCTGCCAGCTACTGGCCCGTTGCAGATCACCATCGAGTGCGGCCTGGATATCAAGGGTGCCAGCAAATCCGCGATCACCGTTCAGCCAGCGGCTCAGCGGCCGCAAGGCCAGAGACTGGCCATCAAGGCGCAGCGTTCCCGAGTGGGGTGCATAACGCCCGATCTGGCCGCTCACCGACAGCTGGCCGTCCAGGGCCTCGGTGGACAGCTGCTCCAGAATCAGATGGGTATCATCCAGTCGCGCCTTGGCCAGGCCCTGGCGTGCGATCAGGCTGTTATACGCGATTTCATCCCAGCGGGCTTCTATCCGGGCCTGCTCGCTTAACGGGCGCCATTGGCCGGCAGACCAGGCTAAATCCGCCACAAACAGATCTCCGCCCCATATCGATAACGGCAGGGCATCATCCAGTGACAGCAGCTCGCCCCGGCTGACATTCAGTTTATGCAGGCGTACATCGGGGGTGGGCCAATACAAATCGGGCTGCCAAACCAGTTTGTTGCCCTGCAGCTCCAGCATGTCTATGTCCAGTCGTGCTTGCTGAGGCGTCCAGCGCAGCTCGCTGTTGAAGGTGCCTTCATAGGCCTGGCCGTTCAGGGACAGGCCCAGTTGTTCGCGGCTGCTCAGCAGCTCGCCGCCGTG
This sequence comes from Oceanisphaera sp., assembly GCF_048268965.1. Taxonomy (GTDB): domain Bacteria; phylum Pseudomonadota; class Gammaproteobacteria; order Enterobacterales; family Aeromonadaceae; genus Oceanimonas. The sequence goes on along the minus strand of NZ_JBLWUK010000018.1, from coordinate 27,839 downwards.
TTTGTCCAGGCGTAGCCAGTCCAGCACGGCCTCATCGGCTTGCCACCTTGCCCTGGCTTCGGGCAGGCCGCCGGCCTGCCATTCAAGATAAGGCAGTTCGCCCTTGATACCGTTACTGGTCAGCAAGGGACTGGTAATGCTGACATCGTTCAGTTCGGCACGGTTCAGTAACAGCGTCCAGCCGGAGGCCAGTTGTGGTAACCGATCGAACTGCAGGCGATTATGGCTGAATGACGGCGCGGTGAGGGTGACCTCCTGCCTGGGCAGGTTTAACGTCAGGCGGGTATCCAGCAGGCCGTCGAACAGGCGACTTTGCAGGCGGGTCAGCTGTAGTTGCTGTCGGGCAAGCTGACCATTGAAGCTGATTTGTGCCATGGCCATATCGGGGTGGGTCAGCTGGCGCAGCTGGCCGTCCAGCGTAAAATCAGACCACCACTGCCATGCACCCTCCCGTCGGGGTTGCCAGTGCCTGATGGTGAGGTCGGCGCCCTTGGCTTCCCAGGCTTGCCAGCTCAGACTGACGTTTTTGCCGTTCAGTTCATCTATGCTGATATTGGCAAGATTATCCGGTAATACCAGCTCGGTGGCATGGTCCAGCCGCAGGTTGGCGTCGATGAGATCGAGCGTCGCAATGCGCGTGTGCCCCGACAGTGGCGACAGTGTGGCCAGCTGCACATACACCTGGCGAGCACGAAACCAGTCCCCCAGCTGCACATCCTCGGCCAGCAGGGTATAGGGATGCAGCGGGTTAAACTCCAGGTTGCCTATCGAGAGGTTGATTTCGGTGTGCTCATTAAGCCAGCTCAGCACCGGCTTTTTCAACTGGTTGGCATCAAACACACTCAGCAGCAGCCAGCCGGCCAGCAGTATCACCAGTCCCAACACCAACAGATATTTGGCCAGCTTCTTCATGGGAATACCTTTAACATTCCAGGCCCTTCGGGCAGCGTTAAGCCGTCAGCGGTAAGCTGTCAGCTAAAGATAAAAGACGTTTCGCCACGGAATCCACGGAAAGAAACCACCAGGATAAAAAGCGGACGATTGATGGATAAGATATTGTAATTAATATGCCTTTTCGTTGTTGTCTTGTCGTTCTTCTTCCGTGGTTTCTGTGCTTCTCGTAACAAAGAGTCGTGACAAAAATAGCATTAGGTTTTGGTCTGGTGTAGTCAATAGGTTCCGCCTGCGGCGAAATGCGAGAGCAAGCGTTCGCCTACAAACCCCGCTTCTGGCAGCTTGGGGTTGGCTTGGCTCGTCCCCTTCACTCTTTACCCATCGCTCGATTTTTTTCATGGCAATGGCCTTTGAACTTTCTTCCAAGCGGTAAGCTTATCGCTTATCGCTTACCGCTGTGTTTTCAGACCTTGCCGTAATGATCCCGCTCTCCCAGCCAGCGGCGAATGATGGGCGCGACCACTTGCGGGTGATTGTCGACCAGGTAGCGCGCCAGGCGCTGTATTTCGGGCAACAGGTGTTGATCGCGTATCAGATCGGCAATCTTCAGATCCGCCAGGCCGGTTTGCCTGGTGCCCAGCAGCTCGCCGGGACCGCGAATCTCCAGGTCTTTCTGTGCAATAACAAAGCCATCGTTGGTATCGCGCAGCACGCCCAGCCGCTGGCTGGCGGTCTTGGTAAGGGGGGCGTGATACAGCAACACGCAATGGGAGGCCACGGCCCCCCGGCCGACCCGGCCGCGCAACTGGTGCAACTGGGCCAACCCCAGGCGTTCGGGGTTTTCGATGATCATTAGCGAGGCATTGGGTACATCCACCCCCACTTCAATGACGGTGGTGGCCACCAGCAGATCCAGCTGGCCGGCCTTGAAGTCGGCCATTACCGCCTGCTTTTCTGCCGCCTTCATGCGCCCGTGCACCAGGCCGATTTTCAGCTCCGGCAGCTGGGCGGCCAGCTCGGTGGCGGTATCTTCCGCCGCCTGGCATTCCAGTACCTCCGACTCATCAATCAGGGTGCACACCCAGTAGGCCTGGCGGCCTTGCTCGCGGCACACCTCGCGTACGCGAGCGACTATGTCTTCGCGGCGGGTATCCGGCATGGCCACAGTGGTCACCGGCGTTCGCCCCGGGGGCAGTTCGTCAATCACGGAGGTATCCAGATCCGCGTAGGCGGTCATGGCCAGGGTGCGAGGGATGGGGGTAGCGGTCATGATCAGCTGGTGGGGGTAAAACTCACCCTGGCTGCCTTTTTCGCGCAGGGCCAGGCGCTGGTGTACCCCAAAGCGGTGCTGTTCGTCGATAATCACCAGCTCCAGGGCGTTAAACTGTACTTGCTCCTGAAAGAGCGCATGGGTGCCCACTATCATGCCCAGTTCGCCACTGGCCAGCCGCTCCAGCTGTTCGGCTCGTGCCTTGCCTTTTACCTTGCCCGCCAGCCAGCCCACCTGTATGCCGAGCGGCGACAGCCAGGCGGCAAAGCTGTTGGCATGCTGTTCGGCCAGCAACTCGGTGGGAGCCATTAATGCCACCTGGCCCTGATTGCCCATGACCTGCAAGGCGGCCAGTGCCGCTACCAGGGTTTTACCCGAGCCGACATCCCCTTGTACCAGCCGCATCATGGGCACGTTTTTTTGCAAGTCGGCATTAATTTCTGCCACTACCCGCCGCTGGGCACCGGTGGGCGAGAAGGGCAGTTGAGCCAGAAAATCGTCGATTAATTGCCGGGGGTAGGTCAAGCCGCGAGCCTGGTGCGACTGGCTCTGTTCTCTGACCTTGAGTACCGACAGGTTATGGGCCAGCAGCTCTTCCATGATCAGTCGTTGCTGGGCGGAGTGGGTGCCTTGCTCGAGTTCAAACAGGGCCACATCGGCCGGAGGGCGATGCAGCAGCTGTACGGCGGCATTCAGGCTTATTTGCCGGTCGTACAAACCCGGGGGCAGCCATTCCTGCAAGGGGGTTTGGCCCATCAGCACCAGCGCCTGATCGGTCAGTTGGCGCAGGCTGATTTGGCGCAAGCCTTCGGTGGCACCATAGACAGGCGTGAAGCTGGTTTCGCTGGCAATCGGCTGCTCACCCTGTTGCAGGCTGTATTCCGGATGTATGATTTCCAGGCCGTGCTGGCCGGGGCGCACTTCGCCAAAGGCCCGGATCCGGGTGCCCGCGGTCAGGTTGTTTTTTTGGGCCGCCGCAAAGTTGAAAAAGCGCAGGGTCAGGCTGCCGCTGTCATCACGCATGCGGCACAGCAGCATACGCTTGCGGCCATAGCTGATATTGCAGTCGACAATCTCGCCCACCACAGACACATGCATGCCCGGCATCAGCTGGGCGATGGGATACACCCGAGTGCGATCTTCGTAGCGCAGCGGCAAGTGAAACAGCAAGTCCTGCACCGTTTCCAGCCCCAGCCGGTGCAGTTTTTCCAGCATTTTGTCGCCCACGCCCTTGAGCAGACTCAGGGACATCTTGTCCAGATTCATAACGGCCCCAACCTGTAAATATATACAGAGAATAGCAAAGCCGGAATTAAAAGGGCAGCAAGAGCAGCGGTACGCGATACGCCGTACGCGGTAAGTTAAAGAAAAACACCGAACTCTGAGAGCTCGGTGTCGTTTTGACTTATGGCGTACAGCGTAAAACGTACGGCTGTGTCTACAGCAGTCTTTTCAGCAGCAGGTTGGCGCGGGTGCGCTGTACGCGTTTCAGCAGGCGTTGTACCGGGGCGGGGTAATCGGCGACCTCTTCAATTTCCGAGAAGTGCTCAATGCGCTGGCAGTGCTGCAGAATATTGGCTTTTTCTGCCGCAAAGTCGGGCTGCAATAACTGTTCGGGATCTTGCAGCAAGAGGCCGTTTTCCAAATCCAGCCCCCAGGCGCGGGGGTTGAGGTTATTGCCGGTAATCATCGCCAGATCGTCATCCACGAACAGGCCTTTAAGATGATAGGAGTTACGTTCGTGACGCCACAACATGATGTTCAACTTGCCCTGATAAATCGAGGTCTGGTGAGCGCGGGCAAAGCGGCGCAAGTTGGTTTCGTACAGGTAGGGCAAGCCACCTATGGTACGAAACGGCTGCTCGGGCGGAATATAAAAATCGTTGGCCGTCTTGTCACCAATCACCAGAGTGACTTCCACGCCCCGTTTCAGCAGGCCCCGTATATCCTTGGCCAGTGACTTGGGCAAATTGAAATAGGGCGTGCAGATAAACAGGCGCTGTTGTGCGCTGCGCACTGTGGTGCGGATGGCCCGGTTGAGACGGTTGCCCAGTTTACCCAGGCCCGCCAGCGGCGTGACGGCAATCTGGCCTGGCTGCCGGGTTTCATTGGCAAATTGATACCGGGTACGCTTCAGCTGCTGTTTGAACTGGCGAATGACCTGGCGTAGCTGGCGCGCGGTGGGGATCGGTTCTGCAGTCAGCAACGGGACGGCCGGGTTGTCGATAAACAATCCCACCATATAATCGACCATGGCGTCGGCCAGTTTGGCATCCTTGAACTGGTGATAGCGATCAAAGCGATAACGATCTTGCTGGTGCAGATAAATATCGTTGAGGCTGGCGCCGGAATACAGCAGGGTATCGTCAAACACGAATCCCTTGAGGTGCAATACCCCCAGTATTTCCCGGCTCTTCACCGGTACGCCGTACACCTCGATAGACTCGGCATAACGCTCGGCAAACTCCTGATACATCTTGTGATTGCCGCCCTGGCCCTTATGGCCAATCAAGCCTCGCTGGGCCCGGTGGAAATCGACGAACAGCCGAATATCCAGTGCAGGGTTGGCCTGCTTTGCCTCATAAAGTGCGGTCAGAATTTCCCGACCGGCGTCATCATCTTGCAAATAAAGCGCAACCAGATAGATGCGCTGTTGAGCGGCGGCAATCAGTTCCAGCAACCTTTGCTTGAAGCCCTGGGCTGAATGCAGAATATCCATCTGCTCGGCATTGATGGCCAATGCAGGCAGACGCTGCAGCAAGGTTCGGTAGTTATGAACTAGTGGCATAAATCGATCCGGTTAATAGGTTGTCGCCCAAGACCATACTCAAGCGACAATATTTGCAGGCAGTTTACCGAATTTTGGCGGGGGGCGGCAAATTACCGCCCCACTGGCCTTATATCGGGCGCGTCGCCTGCTCTAACCAGGCGAGATCATCACCGTCGAGTTGTGGGCTGATGTTCTCCCATACCTGGCGGTGATACTGGTTCAGCCAGGTGATGTGTCTGGCTTCGAGCCAGTGGCTGTCAATCAGGCGACGATCGAAGGGCACGAAGGTCAGGGTTTCAAACTCGAACACCGGAATATCACCATTCAGATCGGCTGGCTGCACCACCTGCAGGTTTTCGCAGCGAATGCCAAAACCATCTTCGCGATAATAGCCCGGCTCGTTAGACACTATCATGCCGGTGGTCAGGGCAACCATGCTGCCTTTGGGTGAAATACGCTGTGGCCCTTCGTGTACGCTCAGGTAATGGCCCACACCATGGCCGGTGCCATGGTCGAAGTTGTAGCCCTGTTGCCACAAGGGCATACGCGCCAGGGCGTCGAGTTGCTGGCCGCCGGTGCCGGCCGGAAAACGGGCACAGGCCAGATCGATATGGCCCCGTAACACCAGGGTAAACAGCTTGCGCATTTCTGCGTCGGGCTCGCCCACGGCGACGGTGCGCGTGATGTCGGTGGTGCCGTCCAAATACTGACCGCCGGAGTCCACCAGATAAATCGCATCCTGGCCCAGGGTGCGTGGGGTGCCGTTGTCGTGATGATAGTGGCACATGGCCGCATTGGGGCCCAGCGCAGAAATGGTACTAAAGCTGGGCTCAACGAACTCCGGCAGTTCGGCGCGCAGGCTTTCCAGCTTGTCGGCCAGGGTGCCTTCGTCTTCCTGTTCCGGGTTGGGTTCATCCAGGCGGCGATCCAGCCAGGCCAGAAAACGGCTGACGGCGGCACCATCGCGCAAATGCGCGGCACGGCTGCCGTTCACTTCTACCGGGTTTTTACAGGCCTTGGGCAGCATGCAGGGGTCTTCGGCAAACACCAGCTCGGCACCGGCCTCACTCAACAGTAGCGCACTCCAGGCGTTGGCGGTATGGGGATCAAGTTGCACCCGCGCCTGCCTGTTACCCAGGGCTTGCAGCGCGCTGGCCAGTTCATTGAAGGGCAGCAAGCTGACGTTTTGGCCGCAATGAGCCTGCAGGTCGAGATCGGCAAACTTGGCCGGGTCGGCAAACAGTTGCACGGCGCCATCCCGATGCAAGAGGGCAAAGCTCAGCACCACGGGCAAACAGTCAATGTCGCGACCACGGATGTTCAGCAGCCAGTTAATGGGTTCGGCCTGAGTCAGCAGCTGGGCGTCAATGCGCTGGGCGGCCAGGGTATCGGCAATGCGGCTGCGCTTGGCTTCGCTGTGCTGGCCACTATAGTCCTGGCTGAGTAACAGTGCCGGATGACTATCGGGCTGGGGTCTGTCCTGCCAGTGTTCGTCAATCAGGTTGCTGGCCAGGGGTACCAGGGTGATATTGTGCTCGGCCAGCCTGGCCTTGGCATTCTGATGCCAGTGCTGGCTGTGCAATCTGGGGTCAAAGCCCACAGTGTCGCCGGCGTCGAGTTCGCTCAGCAGCCAGTCCAGGTAAGGCTCGTCAATCAGGTGATGATAGCCAAACAGCGACGGGTCGCACTGGTGGCGAACCTGGACCGTGTAGCGGCCATCAACGAACATCGCGGCCTTGTCGGCCAGCACCACGGCGGCACCGGCCGAGCCGGTAAAGCCACTGATCCAGTCCAGCCGTGCGGCATAGGGCGGAATGTATTCACCTAAATGTTCGTCGTCGTGAGGCACAATAAAGGCATGGATGCCTTGTTCGGCCATGCTGCGGCGAACGGCCGCCAGGCGATGGGCATGTGTCATGAGGGCTCCTTAGCGAGAATGAAGTAATTGCTTGATAGACTGGCCCGCCGCTTCTATGTGTTGTTTTAGCAGGGCGGCGGCTTCAAATTTGCGTCGTGCCCGGCACAGTTGCAGCAGCTGGGTATGCTCTCGCTCGGCGGTCATGATGCCCTCACGAGAATGCAGCAGTTCCAGCTGAATGTAGCGGTCACAGCTGAGGTTGATTTGCTCGATCAGCGCCAGGGTGCGCGGCCGCTGTGCCGGCCCATAGAGTGCGGTGTGAAAGCGGCGGTTCAGCTCACTCCAGCGTTCAATATGGCTGCTGGTTTCCACTATCTGATCAAATTCGGCCAGTACCTGTTCGGCCTGTTGAAAATCGGTTTCGGTTAACCGATCGCAGGCGTGAAACAGGATGTCACTTTCGAGCATGGCGCGCAGATAAAACAGCTCGTCGATGGCACCGGCGTCCAGCTCGGTCACCACGGCGCCGCGATGGGCCTCAAACCGCACCAGCCCTTGTACTTCCAGCTGCATCAGCGCCTCACGCACCGGTACTCGGCTTACGTTAAGCTCCTGCGCGAGCGTGTCCTGGCGCAGCGGGGTACCCGCGCCCAGCTCGCCTTTTAAAATGCGGGCTCGCAGTACCTCCACCACAGACTGGGTCAGTGTTTTGTAGGGTGCTCGACTCATTGGGTTTCGTATACGGTTGGCAATGGATTCACTTTACTCTGGGTGCCAAAGGTTAGCAAACCCGCGATATTCATGACTCCATGGCCTTGGCCGGACGTGTCTTCAACTGCTGGATCAGCAGCGCCGCGACTATCATTAACAGCCCGACCAGAGTCGCCGGATAGATTTCTTCTCCTACCAGGAAGCGCAGTAATAACAGCGACACAAAGGGAGAAATAAAAATCAGATTGGAAATGCGAGCGGTATTTTCGGCATGACGCATGGCCAGCAGCCACAGCACAAAGGCGAAACCCATTTCAAACACGCCGACATAAATGGCACCCACCCAGCCTTGCCAGGCCGTTAACTGAAAATCGGACCACAAGGAGGTGGCCACCAGCACCAGGGGCAGGGCCAGCAGGAAACTCAAGGTCAGGGTGACCAGGGCATCCCCCTGATGGCGGGTATTCAAAATCCAGTACCCGGCCCACAGCAGGGTAGAGAACAGCGCCAGGGCGACCCCCAGCGGGTCTTCGAAGTTCAGGCTCAGCAAATCGCCTTTGGTGGCAATCACCATGGCGCCCAAATAGCCCAGCAGTATGGCTATCCAGTCTTGCCTGCGAATGGACTGCCCCAGAAAGGGCACCGCCAGCAGGGTGAGGGTAATGGCCCAGGTATAATTCAGCGTTTGTGCCTGTTGTGCCGGCAGTCGGTCGTAGGCCTGAAACAGCACCAGGTAATACAGGGTAGGGTTAATCAGCCCCAGCAGTAGATAGTAGCCGGGGCGCGCCTTGAAGGTGCTGCCAAGCAGGGACAGCTTGCCCTGCCAGGCCAGAATGCCCAGTAACAGCAGTGCCGAGCTGAAGGTGGCCACCAGCAATAGCTGAGCCGGTGAAAAGTAGCCCAGCGAGAGCTTGAACGCCGTGGCCACGGTAGACCAGCAAGCAACGGCTCCCAGGCCGTAGATATAGGCTTTTTTCTGATTTTTCATGTGCTGACTCTGTTACGGGGAGCAGGCCTTGAGAGTGGGCCTGCAGGAAGACAAAAGGGCAGTCTAGGCAGAGCGGTGAACAGGAGCAAGCCCAACCGTGTGCAGCAGGGAGTCAAGCTGTGGAGTGGGCTTATTTCAGTTCATCAAAGGGGCGTTGTTTTTCTTTTTCCAGTACCAGTTCTTCCAGTACCTGAACGCGCTGGCGCAGCTGTTGGTTGTCGGCCTCCAGCCGTTGCAGGCGCTGGGTGAAGTCGCTTTGGTTGCGGCCTTGATGCACCACCAGCAAGGCGGCAGCAATGGCCAGGCCGAATAACAGTATCCACATTATCATGATGTTACGCCTCGTGGGTGAACAGTGGATGATTCTGGTCGAATCGTCCCTTATTCCTCTTTTACCACCAGCTCAACCAGGCCGTAGACCAGGGGGCCGATCAGCAGCACGGTAGGAAAGGCGATGGTGAAGCCAAGCATCCAGGCCTCCAGCCAGCGCGAAACCAGCTGCTCGGTCAGATCGATATTAAAGGTGGTGATGGAAAAGGACATGATGCCGGACATCAGCAACGACATGAAAAAGGCGACGACATACCTGTGATATTTACGGGCAATCACAACAGGGCTCCTTACTCTTAATGTTTATCAACACAACCTGAATCGGGATGGCCTGGCAGGCAGGCCACCCCGTTGTTGTTAGTGGGTTTCCAGCATCTTGGGTGCCTGATCTTCATCAAACTCCGGCAGCGGCTTGTGTCGTGAAGCCAGGAAGGTATAGATCACCGGCAGCACGAACAATGTAAACAGGGTCCCTATGCTCAGGCCGGACACGATCACGATACCCATGCCAAAGCGCGAGATAGCACCGGCACCCACCGCAAACAGCAGCGGCACCAGGCCGGCCACCATGGCTGCTGTGGTCATCAAGATGGCACGCAGACGAATGCGGGCGGCAACCCGAATGGCTTCGGTGCGGTCGAGGCCGTTATTCAGCTGCTCTTCCTTCGCCACCTCACACATCAGGATGCCGTGCTTGGTAATAATACCGACCAGGGTAATTAACCCCACCTGAGTATAAATGTTCATGGAGGCCAGGCCCCATGCCAGGGCAATCAGGGCACCGGAAATAGCCAGCGGCACCGATACCATGATCACCAGGGGGTCACGCACACTTTCAAACTGCGATGCCAGCACCAGAAAGATGATGAACAAGGCCAGCAGGAAGGTCATGTACAAGGCGCTGCCTTCGTTCACAAACTGACGAGCGCCACCCAGATAGTCGTGGTTGTAGCCATTGGGCAGGTTGGCCGATACATCCTGCTCCAGGAAGTTAATGGCATCTCCCATGGAGACCCCCGGCGTCAACACGGCACCTATGGTGGCCGAGTTCAGCTGGTTGTAATGGGGCAGGGAGCGGGGCTGGGCTTCCATGGTAATGGACACCAGGTTGGCCAGCGGCACCATGTCGCCATTGTGGGCGCGTACATAGTAGTCATTGATGGAGTCCGGGTTGAGCCGGTCTTTACGGTAGACCTGGGGAATAACCTCGTAGCTGCGGCCATCCAGATCCACGCGGTTGATATAGCCGTCACTCATCATGGTCGACAGCGTCATGGCGATGTCTTGCATGGTGATGCCATAGGCCCCCGCCTTGTCACGGTTCACCTTGATCTTCATGGTGCCCGAGTCAAAGGCCAGATCCAGCTCGCTGTACACGAACAGAGGACTCTGGCTGACCTTTTGCAATACTTCGGCCGCCACCTCATACAGGCTTTCAAAGGAGTTGGGCGTGGTCAGCACATACTGCACGGGCAAACCGCTGGACGCACCGGGCAGCTCGGGAAACTCGAAGGCACTGATCGCCACCGAGGGGATGGCCTGCAATCCGGGTGTCAGTCGGTCGATAATGGCTTTCTGGCCGTCACGCTGGCTCCAGGACTTGAGCACGGCCACCGCCAGACCCTGGTTGGCGTTGGGCACACCGGCTATGGTCAGCGAAGTGGCCAGGCCATCTTCCTTATCCAGCACCTCGACCGCCTTGCGCATGTTGTTCTCGATGTAATCGAGGTTGGCGGAGTTGGGGGCTTTGGCCATCATCAGGAAGGCGCCGCGGTCTTCACTGGGGGCCAGCTCGCTGGGAATAAAGCTGAACAGCACCGGCATGGTACCAAACACGATCAGCGCAAAGGCAATCACCACCGGGCGCTTGTTCAGTACCGCATCCAGCATGCGGGTATAACCGCGGGTGATTTTGTCGAGGGTGTTCTCTACACCACGCTCAAAACGATTGGGGTTGGCGTGCGGCTTGAGCAGCTTGGAGCACATCATGGGGGACAGCGTCAGGGCCACTATGCCCGAGATAAACACGGCGCCGGCCAGCGTCAGGGCAAACTCTTTGAACAAGGAGCCGGTAATACCGCTCATCAGTGCGATGGGCGCATAGACAGCCGCCAGGGTGATGGTCATGGTAATCACGGGTACCGCAATTTCACGGGTACCAATAATGGCGGCCCGATAGGGCGGTTCACCGGCCTTGATGTGGCGGTCGACGTTTTCCACCACCACGATGGCATCATCCACCACCAGACCGATGGCCAGCACCATGGCCAGCAGCGTCATCAGGTTGATACTGAAGCCAAAGGCGCTCATTAAAATTGCCACCCCAATCAGTGACAGCGGAATGGTCACAATCGGGATCAACACGGCACGGAAAGAGCCCAGAAACAGGGTGATCACGATAATCACGATCAGCGAGGCTTCCAGTATGGTTTTAATCACCTCACTAATGGACTCGTTAATGGCGTCGGTCGCGTCATACAGCAACTTCATTTCGATGGTGTCGGGCATGTTGCGCTCAAGGTCGGGCAACATGGCACGTACGTTGTCTGCCACATTCAACGGGTTGGCAGACGGGGTCGGGTCTACGCCAATTATCACCGCAGACTGACCGTCCGCCAGGGCCCGCACTACGTCATGGCTTTTCTCCAGTGACACCTGGGCAATATCACGCAGCCGTACTACGGCATCGTCCCGGGTGGCCACCACCAGGGATTCCAGTTGTTCGGCATTTTCTATCTGGGTATTAATATCGCTGTTATACAGCATGAAGTAGCCGGTCGCCCGGCCGGCTGCAGCCTGGTAGTTGTTGGCTTGCAGGACCGACAACACCTCGGGTGCGGTCAGCTGGTGAGCCGCCATGCGCAGCGGGTCCAGCCAGATGCGCAGCGCAAACTTGGCGCCACCAAACAGGTTGATTTTGGCCACCCCGTCCACCGAGTAAAACTGGGGCCGAATAACCCGCTCCAGGTAGTCGTTGATCTGAGGCGCGTTCAGCTCTTCACTACTGAAGGCGATATACATGATGGAGGTAGAGGCACCCGTGGTCATTTCCAGACTGGGATCTTCGGCCTCGCGGGGCAGCTGCGATCGCACCGAGTTCACCCTGGCCAGAATATCGGACAGGGCGGCATTGGAGTCGGTGTTCAACTTCATCTGCACGGTAATGCTGGAGCTGCCATTACTGCTGCTGGAGCTCATGAAGTCGATGTTATCGGCCTGGGCGATGGCCTGTTCCAGCGGCTGGGTAATAAAGCCCTGGATCAGATCGGCGCTGGCGCCGAAATAACCGGTATTGACGGTAATCACTGTGTTGGTCATTTCGGGGTATTCGCGTACCTGCATTTTCTGCAGGGCCTGTAGCCCCAGCAGCACGATCAGCAGGCTGATCGAAACGGCCAGCACCGGCCGTTTAATAAATATATCGGTAAAACGCATCGTATTCTCCGCTTACAGCTGGGGCGCCGACTCAGGCGTGTCGAGTGCATCGCTGGCCACCGGCTTCACATGGCTGCCGTTGGATAAACGCACCTGACCCGAGGTCACTATGGTTTCGCCCGCTTTCAGGCCTTTAACGACTCGCGCATAGTCTTCTTCCCGCTCGGCGACCTCGATCACGCGTTGTTTCGCCACCAGTACCGCTTCGCCCTCGGCTTTTTCGCTACCTTGTTCAGGCTGCTGTGCTTCGACCACGTAAACGGTCTGACCATAGAGGGTGAAGTTGATGGCATGCTGAGGCACTAAAATCTGCTCGGTCCGAGTAGGCAACTGCACATCCAGTTTGGCAAACATGCCGGAGCGCAACTTGCCGTCCTGGTTGGGAATGCTTGCCTGCACCTGGACTACGCCCGAGCCGGGGTTGATTTGCGGCTCGATGGCGGTGATCTCGCCGTCAAAGGGGGTGTCGGGATAGGCATCAACGAAGATATTCAAAGACTGACCCACGGCGATATCGGCGATGCGGGTCTGGGGAATGGTAAAGCGAATGCGGAACTGGCTGATATCTTCCAGGCGCGCAATATCGGTACCGGCATTCAGGTACTGGCCCAAAAAGGCATTGCGAATACCCATGACACCGTCGAAGGGGGCACGAATGGTGCGGCGTGCTATGGTGGCCTTCAGCGAATCAACCTGACCGATCAGTTCCTGGTAGCTGGCCTGGGCATCATCCAGCTGGCCCTGAGAGACGGAGCCGCGAGCAAACAACTGGCGCATCCGTTTCAGATTGGCCTGTACCGCAGGCAAACGCCCCTGGGCACTGCGCAGGTTGGCCTTTTCCACATCGGCATCCAGCTCCAGCAGAATATCGTCGGTGGTGACCTGCTGGCCGGATTCAAAATGAATCGCCCTGACGATACCCGCCGCCTCGTTGCTGATATTAATACCCTGAATGGGTTCGATAAAACCAATGGCTGCAATGCGGGGAGTCCAGTCCTGAGGCACAATTTCAGTGGTGGTGACCGGGAAGCTGGGCACCGGCATATTGGCAAAGTATTGCCCCATCATCTTTTGTTTAAACAAGTTAAAGCCGATGACGCTGCCGAAGATGATGATCACCAGCAACAACATGGACAGAGTCCATTTCTTCATTAGTTTACTCCCGCATTTTGTTAATTATTAACGTTTAAGAATGGCGTTCCAGCTGGCATCAAGCAGTTGCTCATACAGGGCATCATCGAGCTCGATACAACCTTTAGTGCATTTCTGTGTCAGCAGCATTAAATTCTCGAGGGCCAGAAAGCCCAGCAGCTCGGCCGGCATGTCGCGAAACAGGCCGTTGACTCGACCACACTCGAAGAACTCATACACAGGTTTAAAATAGCGCTCATCCATTTTCCGTTCATCTTCCCGATTGAACAGGGGAGAAGCTTCATACTGCACGCGATAGCAAAGGCTGTCGGGGCTGGACCGCAAATAATGCATGGTGTTGAGCCAAAGCTGGCGAAACTGGACATAGTTTGGTTCTGTGGCATCCACGTTTTGCAGGATGGCGGCCGAGGCACCGCGCAGGCGTTCTTCATGCAGGCAACGCAACAGCGTCTCTTTATCAGCGAAATAACGATAAATGGTACCTGTGGCCACATTGGCTTGCTTTGCCACCTGCTGCATCGAGATACCATGAAAACCCCGACGGGCGATCAGCGCCTCGGCGGAGCTTAAAATACGTTCACGTTTATCAGGCATCGCATTACCGTTATCAGTGTTAAAAGAAAAGTGAATGAACGTTCATTCATCTTGGGCGATATTAGAACTTTTCACCTGAAAGTCAATTACTCACCAGGGCGTCCTGGTCAGTTTAGATAAAAAAACAACCACTCTGCCGACAAAAGCAGCAGCCACACTTTTATTATGAAAAAGTGCTGGACAAGAAGGGGGCCGGGTCTTAGTATTCGCATCGTCCAAATGCGAGCGCCCGTAGCTCAGCTGGATAGAGCGCTGCCCTCCGGAGGCAGAGGTCACAGGTTCGAATCCTGTCGGGCGCGCCATCTATGCATTGGACGATAAAAATTTAAAATGGTGACCGTAGCTCAGTTGGTAGAGTCCCGGATTGTGATTCCGGTTGTCGCGGGTTCGAGCCCCGTCGGTCACCCCAGTTTCAGGCCAAGGTCTGGAAGCAGTACAATATGCGAGGGTGGCGGAATTGGTAGACGCGCTAGCTTCAGGTGTTAGTGTCCTTTGGATGTGGGGGTTCAAGTCCCCCCCTTCGCACCACTGCTTCAATAAGTTGTAATTGTGCTTAGAATAAGTACAATGCAGATAAGTTATATCGGCGTTTAGCGCAGCTTGGTAGCGCATCTCTTGTTTTGGGATTAAGCGGATCAGAGGGTGCGACCCGATAGCAGATTAAGAATAAAAAAAGATTTCGGCGTTTAGCGCAGCTTGGTAGCGCATCTGGTTTGGGACCAGAGGGTCGCAGGTTCGAATCCTGCAACGCCGACCAGTTTAGCAAGTAGTAATAAAAGTTTTACGGCGTTTAGCGCAGCTTGGTAGCGCATCTGGTTTGGGACCAGAGGGTCGCAGGTTCGAATCCTGCAACGCCGACCACTTCAAAAAAGCCAGCTCAAGTAGCTGGCTTTTTGTTGTCCGGGATTCAGTGAAGCGTGAGGCGTAAAGGGTGAGGGATAACCCCCGAACCAGCAGGCCCGGTGTTTTGCGCTTCACCCCTCACGCCTCACCTCACAACCCCCCTCACAGAATACAAACAGGACTTAACGGAAGAATAGCCATACAATGGCGTTAAGTATCTGCAGATCATGGCAATATCATGACCGAAGAAATAAAACCCAACAAAACAAAAGCGGCTAAAGCAGGCGGCACACAAGTGCAGTCCCTTTCTCGTGCCTTGCTGTTACTCGAGTGCCTGGCTGCCTCCGACATGGGCATGTCGCTTACCGAAGTCGCCACTAGCCTGGGGCTGGCACCTTCTACCACGCACCGCTTGTTGAACAGCTTGCGCAGCCACGGCTTTGTGGATGTGGATGACACTCAGGGGCTGTGGAGCATAGGCGTGAGTGCCTTTGCCGTGGGCAATGCCTATCTGAAAAAGCGCGATGTTATCGCCCAGTCTCGGCCCTTCATGAAGCGGCTGGTCGCCGACACCGGTGAAACGTCCAACCTGGCTATTTTAGAGCAGGACAGGGTGGTCTATGTGGGGCAGGTGGAGTCACCGCAAACCATGCGCATGGTGGTGTCACTGGGCAGCAGCTCGCCGCTTTATGCCTCTGGCGTCGGCAAGGCGCTGTTGTCTGTGGTGCCGGAAAAAGAGGCCATGGCGTTAATTCAGCAAACCGATATGGTGGCGTTTACCGAGCATACCATTACCGATGCCGACCAGTTTGCTGCAGAGCTGCGTCATGTTCAGCAGCAAGGCTATGCCCTGGACGATGAAGAGCAGTTTGAAGGCTTGCGTTGTATTGCTGCCAATATTTACAACGAATACGGTGAGGCAGTGGCGGCGATTTCCATTTCTGGCCCGGCGGTACGGGTGAAGCAGGAGCGCCTGGCGCACTTGAGCCAGCTGGTCATGGAAGCGGCACAAGAAGTCACCCAGGCGATTGCTGGCAAGGCTCCTAAAAGATAAAGACTTCTTCGTCACGGATTCCGTGGCAAAAATGCTCTTTAGGTTTTGTCGTTTAAAGCTGCTTTTCAGCCATAAAAAAGGCCAGTCCGGTGGGACTGGCCTTTTAGGTTCTCGCTTAGCCGTTTCGGTGTAAAAGCTGGGCTTAGAAGCTCAGCGGGCGATCGCCATGTTCGTCTTTAATACGCGTTGGCAGACCCATTTCATTAAGCAGGTTAATGAAAGGGCGGTGCGGCAGCTCTTCTACGTTGACCATGCGCGACACATCCCACTCGCCGGAGGCGATCAGCAGGGCGGCGGCGACCGGTGGTACGCCGGCGGTGTAGGAAATCCCCTGGCTGCCCACTTCGTTGTAGGCTTCCTTGTGGTCGGCCACGTTATAGATAAAGACTTCTTTGTCCTTGCCGTCTTTTTTGCCCTTAACCACATCACCAATACAGGTTTTGCCGGTGTAATCGGGGGCCAGGGAAGAGGGATCGGGCAGTACGGCCTTGACCACTTTCAGCGGGACCACTTGCTGGCCTTCGGCCGTGGTGACCGGCTGCTCGGACAACAGACCCAGGCTGTTGAGGACGTTGAAAACGTTGATGTAATGCTCACCAAAACCCATCCAGAAGCGCACGTTGGGCACATCCAGGTTTTGTGACAGCGAGTGCACTTCGTCGTGACCTGTCATGTAGCTGGTTTGGCTGCCCACAACGGGCAGGTCGTCGGTGCGCTTGACTTCAAACATCTTGTTCTGCACCCACTCGCGATTCTGCCAGGACCAGACACGACCAGTAAACTCGCGGAAGTTGATTTCCGGATCGAAGTTGGTGGCAAAGTAACGACCGTGGCTGCCCGCGTTAATATCGATGATGTCGATGGAATCAACGGTGTCGAAGTATTCTTTTACTGCGGCGGCGGCATAGGTATTCACCACGCCGGGATCGAAGCCCACACCCAAAATAGCGGTAATGCCCTTGTCGGCGCACAGCTGCTTGCGCTGCCACTCGTAGTTGGCATACCAGGGTGGGGTTTCACAGATCTTGGAAGGATCTTCGTGAATAGCGGTATCAAGGTAAGCGGCACCGGTTTCAATACAAGCCTGCAGCACCGACATATTGATGAAAGGCGAACCGACATTGATCACCATTTGCGACTGTGTTTTGTCAATTAACGCTTTGGTGGCTTCAATATCGAGCGCATCCAAGGCGTGAGCTTGCAACTCACCGGCAGTCTTCAAACTGCCCTTTTCCCGAACACTGTCGACAATTTGCTGACACTTTTCGACAGTGCGCGAGGCGATGTGGATGTTACCCAGAACATCATTATGTTGCGCACACTTGTGTGCTACGACTTGGGCGACACCACCGGCACCAATAATCAGAACGTTTTTCTTCATCTTCTTCCTCTAACCGCCTCCTTGAAAGGCTTTGTTATGGGTGATTAATGCCTCAGGAGAGGCTGTTTACAAAGTCGTCGAAACCGAACTCCTTAACCAGCTCTATGTTGCCGTCGAGCTGACGTATGGCAATGGCGGGCATATTCACGCCATTGAACCAGTTTTTCTTCACCATGGTGTAGCCGGCGGCGTCGATAAAAGACAGCCGGTCCCCTACCTTGAGTTCGCGGTCGAAGTTGAACTCACCGAAGATATCGCCGGCCAGGCAGGACTTGCCGCACACCATGTATTCATGCTCCCCGTTACTGGGCGCCATTTTGGCCGTCTCGCGATAAATCAGCAGATCCAGCATGTGTGCCTCAATCGAGCTGTCGACAATGGCCAACTGCTTACCATTATAGAGGGTATCCAGCACGGTGACTTCCAGCGAGGTGGTCATGGTAATGGCTGCCTCACCGGGCTCCAGATACAGCTGCACCCCGTAGCGCTCGGAAAAGGCTTTCAGGCGGGCACAGAACCGGTCGAGCGGGTAGCCTTCACCGGTAAAGTGAATGCCGCCACCCAGGCTGAGCCAGTTGATGTGCGGCTGTTCCAGCAAGCTGCCAAACTTGTCTTCAATTTCGGACAGCATCTGGTCGAACAGGGCAAAGTCGCTGTTCTCGCAGTTGTTGTGGATCATAAAGCCCGAAATGTGCTCGATAACACCGGCGACCTTGTTGGCATCCCATTCGCCCAGGCGACTAAAGGGGCGGGAGGGATCGGCAATTAAAAAGGCAGAGCTGGACACGCCAGGATTGAGGCGCAAGCCGCGGGTATGCTGGGCCGAAGCGTCGGCAAAGCGCTCGAGCTGGCCAACAGAGTTGAAAATAATCTTGTCGGAATGCGCCAGCACCTCTGCAATTTCGTCGTCGGCATAGGCCACGCTGTAGGCATGGGTTTCACCACCAAACTTGAGCTTGCCGAGTTTGACTTCATTGAGCGAAGACGAGGTGGTCCCGTCCATGTATTGGCTCATCAGGTCGAATACCGACCAGGTAGCAAAACATTTCAGCGCCAGCAGCGCCTTGGCACCGGAGTGTTCTCGCACATAGGCAATCTTCTCCATGTTGCGCAGCAGCGCGGCTTTGTCGATGAGATAGTACGGCGTCTTAATCACCAGGGCATACCCTCTTGCTCGGTTTAACCACCCGGCGGGAGCACGGGAAATTTAAAGCGCACGAGTATAGTGGAAACTGACCCATGCTTCGAGTAAAAATTGACCCCTTTGGACCACGGTTATCGCCAAGCCACCAGTGCTCGGCGGCCGGTTATGAAACAGGCTTCCCGGGGGAAGCCTGTGGTCGTTGCCGGGGTGAATATCGTTAGCCAATCCACTGGGTGACTTGAGCAAACACCAGGAAGCCCATGGCGATGCTGATCCAGACCGCGAACAGCGGCAGGAAAAACTTGATCCACTTGTTCCAGGAGACACCGGCCAGGGCCAGGGTAGCCATGAAATAACCCGAGGTCGGATACAAGATGTTGCCGAGTCCGTCACCTAGCTGGAAGGCCAGCACGGCGGTCTGGCGGGTCACGCCAACCAGATCAGACAGGGGAGCCATGATGGGCATGGTCACCAGTGCCTGGCCGCTGCCCGATGGAATGACAAAGTTGAAGCCCAGCTGGGCGAAGAACATGCCAATGGCCGAGAACATGGCCGGAAAGCCACCCACCAGGTTACCCAGGTTATACACCAGGGTATCCATGATCTGGCCATCTTCCAGTATCACGGCCACCGCCCGGGCGATGCCGCAGATCATGGCACCGACCAGTACGTCTCGGAAGCCTTCGTTGAAGCCTTCACTGATTTCTTCGGTTTTAAGGCCGGCAATCAGACCAACCACCACCCCCATGATGACAAACAGCCCGGCCATTTCCATCATGAACCAGCCGCGGGTCATCACACCCCACACCAGCAGAGCGAAGAAACCGAAGGCGGCAAGAGAAGCCCATTTCTGGCGCGTGGTGGCGGTGAGTGCCGCCTCGTTGGCACTGTGCTGATAACGGGCCCGTTTTTCTTTTTCCTTGGCGTCATCGCCCATCAGGCTCAATGCCGGATTATTACGCACCTTGAGCGCATAGCGGGTGACATAGAAGATGCCGACCAGCAGAATGGCAGCGAACGCCAGCGCCCGCAGCAGCAACCCGGAATAGATCGGCAAGTCGGCCAGCTGCTGGCCCAGACCGGTATTAATGGGGTTGAGTACCCCGGCGGTAAAGCCAGCGGTGGTCGCACACAGCGCAACGGCGGCGGCGGTCATGGAGTCGAAGCGCAGGGCGATCATCAGCGGCAGTATCACGGGCACATAGACCAGCGCCAGTTCCTGGGTGCCGATAAGGGTGGCGATCACCGCGAAGGTGGTCATCAAGACCGGAATGATCACTATGGTGTTATTGGCAAAGCGGCGGGTCAGCTTATCGACCCCGATTTCGATGATGCCGGTGCGGCGCAGCACCATGAACATGCCACCGATCATAAAGGTGAAGAACACCACTGTGCCCGCATCCATCAGTCCCTTGGGAATGGCCAGCATAAAGTCGACCGGACCGACCGGAGTGGACTCGATCACCTGATAGGAGTTGGGGTCTATGGTGGTACGGCCGTTGGGGCCGGGCACCCGATCGTACTGGCCGGCGGGTACTATATAAGTCAGCACGGCGGCAATGGCGCTGAACACAAACAAGATGACGTAGATGTGGGGCATTTCGAACGATTTTTTGTGCTTTTTAGCGGTATCGTGCGGCAACTCGTCTGCCTGAGAGGTAGGTTTCATTATATTACTCTTTCCTGAATCAAGTACTGCGGTAAGCCTGTGCGTCGTTGTTAGGGGGCCGGCAGGTAACATCTTTAACTCAATATTCAGCGAAACAGGGTAACCAGCACGCCGAATGGCGGGCATTATTAGTATTTTGTTTACAAAATTGCAACTATTTGACTGTTTATTTTTATACAGTGCAACCGGGATGGTAAACGTGAATCGCGACGGTGGAGTCGATTGGAGGTGCGTGCAAAGCAATGACCGTTCAAACAATCAATATGTGCTGCAGTGGGTGCCGGGAGCCAGCGGTATGCGAGGGATGAAGCTAAATTGAGTTCTGCCTGGATCCTGGTGTTGTCGGGGAGACAGGCCAGGAGCGGCTACCATGACCGACGGTCATGAAAGGGGGGTGGGGCAGCACAAGCGATAATTAAGATCTGACACAAAGCCCCCTGAGTGAAAGTTCGTACTTATCGCTATCTGCCCCGATTCTTGCTTGTTCAGCCACCTTAAGCTGGCGGCTGTATGGATTTATTCGCCGCGAATGTTGTGGTTGGCCAGGTGCTCCAGTGCTTTAACCAGGCCGGAGTGATCCCAGCCGGCACCGCCCAGCGCGTTACAGGTGTTGAACAACTCTTGCGCGCCCGCCGTATTCGGCAGCGACACACCCAGTTCGCGCGCCCCGGTCAGGGCCAGATTAAGGTCTTTCTGATGCAGGGCAATGCGGAAGCCCGGATCGAAGGTCCCCTTGACCATACGCTCGCCGTGCACTTCCAGGATCTTGGAAGACGCGAACCCCCCCATCAGCGCTTCACGCACCTTGGCCGGATCGGCACCGGCTTTAGAAGCAAATACCAGGGCTTCTGCAACGGCTTCAATGTTCAGCGCCACTATGATCTGGTTGGCCACCTTACAGGTTTGGCCGTCACCGTTACCGCCAACCAGGGTAATGTTCTTGCCCATGACTTCGAACAGCGGATTGACCTTGTCGAACACAGACTGCTCGCCGCCCACCATAATGGTCAGCGCCCCGTTGATCGCACCGACTTCGCCGCCGGATACCGGCGCGTCCAGGTAGTCGGCACCGGTTTCGTTAACGCGCTTGGCGATAACCTTGGTGGCAATCGGCGAGATGGAAGACATATCGACCACGATTTTGCCGGCAGACAGGCCTTCGGCAACCCCGCTCTCACCAAACAGCACTTCTTCAACCTGAGGGGTATCGGGCACCATGGTGATGATGATGTCGGCGGCCTGGGCCACGGCGGCCGGGTTGGCCAGCGCGATGCCGTTGTCACCCAGCAGGTCGGCCGGGGCCTTTTTGTGATGCTCGGAGAAATACAGGGTGTGACCCGCTTGTTGCAGGTTGGCAGCCATGGGCTTGCCCATGATACCGGTACCGATAAAACCTATTTTCATCGTATGTTCCTTTTTGGCTTGTAGGACGACAGACGCCAGGCTGTTTCATGCTGGCCTCTGTGACCTTAAAAAGACTCAACGCCGCCAATGGCGGCCCGGTTCGGAGTTAGCCCAGCTTGTATTTTGCCAACCAGGACAGACCGGCTTCGGTAGTGGTGGCCGGCTTGTATTCGCAGCCAATCCAGCCGTCGTAGCCCACTTCGTCCAGGTACTTGAACAAGAATTCGTAGTTGATCTCCCCGGTGCCCGGTTCGTGACGACCCGGGTTATCAGCCAGCTGTACGTGGTTGATTGCGCCTAAGTTGTTTTTGATGGTGCGCGCCAGGTCGCCTTCCATGATCTGCATATGATAGATGTCGTACTGCAGATACAGGTTGGCGCTCCCTACTTTTTCGCGAATAGACTGCGCTTGTTGGGTGGTGTTCAGGAAGAAACCGGGAATATCCAGGGTATTGATGGCTTCCATTACCAGCTTGATGCCGGCCGCTTCCAGCTTGTCGGCGGCAAATTTCAGGTTGGCAACAAAGGTGGCTTCGGCCTGCTCATCAGACACGCCAGCAGGCTGAATACCGGCCAGGCAGTTTACCTGGCTGTTACCCAGCACCCTGGCGTATTCAATCGCCTTGTCAACACCGGCCTGAAATTCTGCAACCCGATCCGGATGGCAGGCAATGCCGCGCTCGCCGCCGTCCCAGTTACCGGCGGGCAGGTTAAACAGCACCTGGGTCAGGCCATTGGCATCCAGGCGGGCTTTAATGTCTGCTGCCGTTTCGGCGTAAGGGAACAAATATTCCACACCCGTGAAACCAGCCTTGGCGGCCGCGGCAAAGCGATCCAAAAAGGCCACTTCGGTAAACAGCATAGACAAGTTGGCAGCTAATTTAGGCATAACAATGTCCTTTATTGATTGGGGGCAAGCACAGCCCGGCCTGCTGGCCGGGCGTTAGCGTCATATTAGTCGAGCAAAGAGATAGCAGTAGGGGCATCGGCGCCTCGCTCTGCCAGTTCTTCAAACTCGTTAACCGCGTCAATTTCAACACCCATGGAGATGTTGGTCACACGCTCAAGAATCACTTCCACGACGACGGGTACCGAGAACTGGGCCATCAGCTGCTTGGCTTCTTCCAGTGCCGGTGCAATGTCTTCCGGCTTGAACACGCGAATCGCTTTACAGCCCAGGCCTTCAACCACCTTCACATGGTCGACACCGTACTCGCCCAGCTCGGGGGAGTTGATGTTTTCGAACGACAGCTGTACACAGAAGTCCATGTCGAAGCCGCGCTGTGCCTGACGGATCAGACCCAGGTAAGAGTTGTTCACCAGCACGTGTATGTACGGTAGTTTAAACTGGGCACCGACCGCCAGCTCTTCAATCATGAACTGAAAGTCATAGTCACCCGACAGCGCCACGACCTTACGACCCGGATCGGCAGCAACCACACCCAGGGCGGCAGGAATAGTCCAACCCAGGGGACCCGCCTGACCACAGTTGATCCAGTTACGCGCCTTGTACACGTGCAAAAACTGGGCGGCCGCAATTTGTGACAAACCTATGGTAGAGACATAAGTGGTATCACGGCCAAAAGCCTTGTTCATTTCTTCGTAGACACGCTGTGGTTTAATCGGGGTGTTGTCGAAGTGGGTCTTGCGCTGCATGGTGCGCTTGCGCTCCTGGCATTCGGCAACCCAGGCACTGCGATCTTTCAGCTTGCCTGCGGCTTTCCACTCTTTGGCCACTTCCAGAAACAGATCCAGCGCGGCGCCCGCGTCGGAGACGATACCCAGATCCGGGCCAAATACGCGACCGATCTGCGTCGGCTCTATGTCTACGTGCACGAACTTGCGACCCTGGGTGTACACCTCGACAGACCCCGTGTGGCGGTTGGCCCAACGGTTACCGATACCCAGCACAAAATCGGAGGCCAGCAGGTTGGCGTTACCGTAACGGTGCGAGGTTTGCAGACCACACATACCGGCCATCAGCGCGTGGTCGTCAGGAATCGTCCCCCAGCCCATCAGGGTAGGAATGACGGGTACGTTGACCAGCTCGGCAAACTCGGTCAGCTGGGCGTCGGCGTTGGCGTTGATCACACCCCCACCCGATACCAGCAGCGGCTTGTCGGCTTCGTTCAGCATGGTCAGCGCTTTTTCGATCTGAATGCGCGTGGCGGCCGGCTTGTAGGCCGTCATTGGCTGGTAGGCTTCGGGATCGAATTCAATTTCAGCCATCTGTACGTCGAACGGCATGTCGATCAGTACCGGGCCTGGGCGACCCGAGCGCATGATGTGGAAAGCCTGCTGGAAGGTACCCGGCAGCTGTGCCGGCTCCATTACGGTCACGGCCCATTTGCATACTGGCTTGGCGATAGATTCGATGTCTACGGCCTGAAAGTCTTCTTTGTGCATACGCGCCCGTGGCGCCTGACCGGTGATGCACAAAATGGGAATCGAGTCGGCAGAGGCCGAGTACAAGCCGGTAATCATATCGGTACCGGCAGGGCCGGAAGTACCGATACACAGACCTATGTTGCCCGGGTTGGCACGGGTGTAGCCTTCGGCCATGTGTGACGCGCCTTCAACGTGGCGCGCCAACACGTGCTCTATGGTCCCCAGGCCACGCAGTGCCGCGTAAAAGGGGTTGATAGCGGCGCCGGGAACGCCAAAGGCTTTGGTCACACCTTCCAATTCGAGGATTTTGGCGACTGCTTCGATTGCTTTCATTTTAGCCATAATATGTATCCATTCATCTGAGGCGCGCTCGGCACCATTGTTGATTATCCATGCAGTGGCCGTGCTTTCGTTTGCCAAAACGGTTAACAACCACCTAATCCATAGCCTGATGATACAAAAAAAAACGGGTCGATCAATCTATTTTTGGAAATCGTTTTTACAATGTGGAACTTATTTGTCTAAACATTCGACGATTGTCTGCGTGAATACCGGTTAAGTGTGACCCAGCGCACGCATGATAACAATAATATGACAACATAAATATCTGGTATACATTCTGTTGGTTTATTGTGAACTTTTTTGGGTTTGAATTTACTGCGCTTGACTCAGAAGTGCACAAACAAGTACCCAAGCAGGCGCATGTGCAGCGCGGGATGAAGCCGTTGATCTCTTGGACTGTTTTGCCTTTCGGTAGCTGGCTGGCCGCCGCTGACCGGGAGGGAGAATGGTGTGGAAGCTGGGAAAACGATTTTTTGTGCGCTGCACAAAGAATCGCTTGCAAAACTCTTTTGTGCGGTGCAGTATTAGGTTGTGCGCCGCTGCTAAGAAACGAATTGATGATGTTTTTCTTGCTGGCGTACCCGGCCAAGAGCCCCTTATTCTTCAGGAGAGATACAATGTCATTGTTCGATTTTTCAAAACTGCAAACCATTCAGCAAGCCAACTTGAACCTGCTGCAAGGCCTGTCCAGCAACCTGTTTGCCGGCGCCACCAAGCTGGGTCAGCTGCAACAGAATGCCCTGACCGAATTGAGCAGCGCTCAGTATGACTACGCCAACAAGTTGCTGGCCGTACGCGATGCCAAGGAATTCTTCGAGTTGCAAAGCTCCGTATTCAGCCCAAGCGCGCTGTTGGATCGCCAGCTTGCCTTCAACCGTGAAGTCGCTGCCGTATTAAGCGACAGCCAGCAGCAGATCGGCCAGTTTGCCGAGCAGCAGATTGCCGCCGGTAGCCAGCAGCTGAATGAAGCGATTGAGCAGTTGGCTGGCCACGCACCAGCAGGAAGCGAATCGGCAGTAGCCGCACTGAAAACAGCGGTTACCCAGGCTAACGAAGCCTATGAGCAAGCCCAAAAAGCGGCTAAAAGTGCCACTGAAATCACAGAAAACGCGGTAAAGCAGGCTTCAGAGCAGTCTGAAAAGACGGCTCGTCAGGTAGTAGAAGCGACCGAAAAGAACATTAGTGCTGCCACCAAAGCAGCGGCTGCCCAAGCGAGCAGCAATGCCAAGACTACCCGCGGTAAATAATTAATAACGACCAATAACGACTAATAACAGCGGTTAATCGTTTAGGCGATAAGGATTACTCCTTATCGCCTTTTTTTTCGTCGTCGGCCTTGGGGTCGGCTTTTTGCTCGGGCTGATTGCCGAAGCCGCCAAACAGGCCGAACATGTTTTGGGTGTTCATGTACAGGTTGCGGGACTGCTCGACATATTGGCGCATCATGTCTTGCATCATGGGCACCTGGCCTTGCATGTACTCGGCCCAGGCTTGTGATGATTGCGAGCCGGCCTGTGCCTGAATGTCGATAACCGACTGAATGCTTTCATCCAGATAGCTGCCCAGCACGCCCTGAAAGGGGCCGTAAAAACGGATGATGTTTTTCAGCATGGCGCTGGAGAATATCGGATTGCCGTCGCTTTCCGCTTCCTGGATGATCTGCAGCAGAATGCTGCGGGTGATGTCTTCGCCGCTTTTGGCATCCACGACCTGAAACGGTTCTTCTTCCTGTACCAGGCGGCGGATATCCACCAGGGTGACATGGCTACTGGTGTAGCTGTCGTACAGCCGACGGTTGGGGTATTTCTTGATAATACGGATATTGTCTTGAGTTTTTGACATGCGACAGTACTTCTCGACCAGCTAATTTAACTGTCAGTGTATCCCAAACCCCCACGGCTCTCAATTTGGCACGAGATAGCGCCGCCTGGCACTCGACTAAACACAGGGCGTTAAGATTCTTTTTGCCACGGAATTCACGGAACCCACGGAAAAAGAGAATGTGAAGGGTGAGTAAAGGGTGAGGAGTGAAGGGAGAATGGGAAAAGAGGTAAATATGGCGCCAGGACCAGGGCCAGGGCTAAGGGAATAAGGCAGCCACTGGCTGGGCAGCGTTTTAGCCGTCGTTGCTGCGGCGCAAGATAGTCTTGAAGCCTGGCTCCGGTGTCTGTCCGGTGCCGTCTTGCCGGTACTGAATCAAGTTCAGCATGACGTAGCTCCGGTATCTTGTTTACGTTTTATGCTGCCGTTGATCTTAACTTCTGGCTTACAGCGGCAGGCTTAACGCTCTGTTTTGCTCTTCACGGGCAGTGTCATCTGTTATTATTTCTCTCTATTTTATTCAAGCTAGAACGGGATCTCCGATGCAAGTTGCAGATAACACAGTAGTTCAGTTCAACTACACCTTAAAAAACGAAGACGGCATGGTGCTGGACACTAACGTCGGCAACACGCCACTGGCGTACTTGCACGGCCATAACAGCATGATGGAAGGCATAGAAAAAGCGCTGACTGGCAAAGAGGAAGGCGACAGCTTCAGCATCACCCTGACGCCGGAAGAAGGTTACGGCGAGCGCAAGGACGACATGATCCAGCGCGTACCGGTCAAGCATCTGCAAGGTGCCAAGAAGTGGAAAGCGGGCATGATGGCCACAGTGCACACCGAGCAGGGGGTGCGTCAGGTTGTGGTCGCCAAGGTGGGCAAGTTTATGGCCGACGTAGACATGAACCACCCATTGGCCGGCTTAACGCTGAATTTTGATCTGGAAGTGGTCAGCGTACGCGCCGCCACCGAAGAAGAGCTGGCCCACGGCCACGCCCACGGCGAAGGTGGTCACCAGCACTAAAAGCTTGCCGCTTTTAGTGAGGCCGTAAGCGGTACGCTTTACGCTGTAAGTTAAAGATCAAAAAAGGCCGGGCTGTTGCTCGGCCTTTTTGTTGGGCGTGCATACGGCACACGCCTGGGCTAGTCGGCAAACGTCTTGGGCTGAACCAGTCTCAGGTAGTCTTTCGTGGGCAGGCTGAACAGCTCTCGGTAACTGCCGGCGCTGAACACGATCTCTTGCTGGTGTGCGAGTTCGGCGTCGATATACACCGGCATGTGATACAGGTTGCCAAAGGGAGGCAGGGCACCAACTTCGCAGTCGGGAAACTGCTCGCGGAAGTCGTTTTCATGCAGAAGAGTCGCCGCCTTTGCCGACAGAGCCTGGGCCAGGCTGTCGGTATGGATCCGCTTGGGGGCGGGTACCACTATCATTGTCATCTGATCATCCAGCGTCACTATCACCACCTTGGCCATCACGCTGCCCGGTATATGGGCGGACTCGGCCACATCCTGAGCGGTAAACGCCGGCGAGTGGGTAATCACCCGATACTTGACCCCCTGTTGATCCAGGTATTGCTTCAATCGTTGGGCCGGCATAGTCAGTTCTCCTCGACAGATACGGAACATCAGTTGATGGTTGAAGTATAGGTTATGAGGGGATCCCAGCCGGAAGCTTGAAGCTATAAGAGAAAGACTAAACAAGTTAAAGACAGTAAGCGTCACTGCATCCGCACCTGTTTAGCCCACTTTTAATACCGTAGATTACCCGTTTTAATGAACGAGGTGAT
>NZ_JBLWUK010000017.1:0-71331 GCF_048268965.1 Oceanisphaera sp. | reverse complement strand
GGTGAATATTGCACGGAGGTAGGCACTGCTTTAGCTGTGCAATGTGGCGCAGCCACGTCTCAACACCGATGCTTCATATCTTGCCGTATTGTTCCGAACCTGTGCATCAGATCCGGCGTTGCCGGATTTAGCAGCTAAAGCAGCTACTACAGGGGCGAGGGTTGGGTGCACCAGCACCTGCTACGCAGGTTTTCGCGGCTAAAGCGTGCGACGACCTCCGTGCTGTGTGTGAATACGATACCGTTAAAGGTTCGGTGCTATCTCTTTATTTTCCAGCCGCAGCTTTAATTCGGCGACGCCGTCTTCTAACTGTATTTTAACCTTGAAGCCGAATTTACGAGCCAGCGTTATCATGCCTTTATTAGAGGGCATGGTCATGCCGCTCAGGCTTTGCAGCCCCCTGGTGTGGGCATAGCGGATAATTTTTTCCATTAACAAGCGCCCTAGTCCCATGCCCTTGAGATCGGATCGTACCAGAATCGCGAATTCTGCATCTTCGTTGTCTGGATCCGATATGGCCCTGACGACACCCAGAATCTTGCCATTTTTTGCTATGGCCACAAACGCCATTTCCCGGTCGTAATCGATTTGCGTCATGTGCGCTAATTCTTCGTGACCGATCACCACATCGGCGAAAAATCGCTTATATCTGTCTTCATCGGAGACATTGTCGACAAAGTCTTTATGGGCAGGTTCATCTTCCGGTAATACGGCACGTAGTAATATGCTGCTGCCGTCTTTGAGCTGGGCCTGTTCTTCCCATTCGGTAGGGTAAGGTCTGATTGCCAGCCGTGTTTGACCGTTTCCGACAAATGGCTGCAGTTTCATGCTGATATCGAGGGCGATCAGCTCTTTTCCCGTTGCCAGTAGTGGATGAATATCCAAATGGGTGATTTCTGGATGATTAATGATCAAATGGGAGACCTTGGTTAATACCCGGCATACCGCTTCCATGTCCAGCGACTGTTGCGAACGGTTGGCTCTTAACTTGCCGCTTTTAAGAGCATGAATGACCAGGTAACGAGCCAATGTCATATTTAAGGGTAACAGGGCGACGGCGGCTTGCTCTTCACCATCCCAGTCGATACCGCCATCACCCAGCAAGATAATGGGGCCGAATACGGGATCGGACCGCACGGCAATGTGCAGTTCTTGCGAGCCGGCTCGGTGGGCCATGGGTTGTACCATGAGGCCTTCGATACGAGCGGCGGGATAGGCCTGCTTGACTCTGTCGAGCATGGCGTCGGCTGACTGGGCAACGTCTGCCGCCGAGCGCAGGTTGAGCACCACACCAGACACTTCGGATTTATGCACAATATCCGGTGAGCGCAGTTTAATGGCTACCGGGTAGCCAATCTGCTCGGCAATGTGTGCCGCTTCTGTGCTGTCCGAGGCGATCCAGGTCGGCTGTGTCTTGATACCATAAGCCGCCATCAGGCTTTTTAATTCGTGGGTATCCAGTTGCGAAAGGCCTTGATCAAATGCCTCTTTGATCAGCGAGTCGACCGTTTCCTTATCACTGGGCATATCGGAAATGGATTCTGGTGTTTCCATTAATTGCTTCTGGTTACGGCGATATTCGACCAGATGCATGAAAGCACCGGCAGCACTTTCCGGGGTACGATAGGTGGGAATGCCCGCATCAGTAAAACAGCGACGCGCCTCGAATACACTGGTTTCCCCCGACCAGTTCGTCAGAATATTGAAGCGACGCGCGCGAGGGTGTTTCTTCAGCAGTTGAATAATCTCTTTGGCGACCTGGGTGCTGGATACAACGGCGGAGGGGGCATGCATAATCAAAATGGCATCGAAGTCCTCGCTGTCGAGCAAGACCTTGAGACTATCGATATAACGGCTAATGGGCGCATCGCCTATGATGTCGATAGGGTTGGTATGAGACCAGGATTTGGGCAATACCTTATCCAGTGCGGCTTGGGTTTGTTCCCCCAGGGTGGCCAGCTTGCCTCCCCGAGCCAACAGCATATCGATCGCCATGATGGCGGGACCGCCGCCATTGGTAAGAATAACGAGCCGCTCACCGCGGAGACTCTGGGCGTGATTGAGCGTTTCTACCGCAGCAAACAGATCGTGGGTGTCTCTTACCCGCAGCATACCGGCGCGACGAATGGCAGCATCGTAAGCGGCATCCATGCCGACATGGCCACCGGGATGTAAATGACCCAGTTGGGCTCCAATACGGGTTTTCCCGCTTTTGACCACCAGCACGGCCTTGTTGCGCGAGGCGGTTCGAGCCGCCGACATAAAGGTACGGGCATCCTGCACCGTGTCCATATAGAGCAAGATGGCACTTGTGTGTCGGTCCCGAGCCAAATAGTCCAGCAACTGGGCGAAGTCGATATCGCAGGCCTCACCCAGCGAAATAAAGTGCGAGAAGCCAATATCGTTATGGCGAGCCCAGTCGAGAATAGTAGAGCAAACCGCCGCCGATTGTGACACAAAGGCAATACGGCCGGGTTTTGCAGGGAAAGGCGCAAAACTCACGTTCAAGCCGAGGTGAGGCAGGATCACGCCCATGCTGTTGGGGCCCAGTAGCCGCATGCTATGCGTGCGAGCGCTGTGTTTCATCTGCGTTAATTGCTGGGCCGAGGTCCCGGCGGCAAGAATGATAGCGGCCTTACAGCCCTTACGACCCAGTTGCTCGATAATATCGATGTTTTTATCAGCCGGGGTACAAATAATGGCCAAGTCGGGTATGCGCGGCAAGCTCGGGATATCGGGATACGCCATGACGCCGGCCACTGCTTCGTATTTGGGGTTGACCGGCATGATGGGACCGCTAAAGTTGCCGGCCAGCAGATTTTTCATCACCAGCTTACCGGCGCCATCGTCTCGCTGGGTGGCTCCGATAACGGCGATGCTAGCGGGACGAAAGAGGGCATCAAGTCCTTGCAGCGGCATGGGTGCTCCTTGTTATATGGATAAATCTGTTATCTATATAGTGAGTATGGCTCTATGGTGACATAGTAGAGCTGACTGGTTGTAGCATATTATCCAGTGTCTGGCCTGAGCCTGGCGTTACAGACGTGAACTTGATAGAGGTATTAGATGGATCCCTGGTTGCTCTTTATTCCTGCCTGTCTGGCCCTGAATCTAACCCCGGGACCGGATATTTTCTTTGTGCTGTCGCAAGCATTAAGCGAACGACGCTACGCCGGCCTTTGGGCGGCACTCGGCCTGGGGCTGTCCTATCTGGGGCACACCCTGTTGGCGGTGGTTGGTCTCTCGGCATTGATTATGCAGTCTGCGACCGCCTTTATGGTGATTAAATATCTTGGGGCGGCTTATTTGTTGTATCTGGGGTGGACCAGCTTGCGCAGTGTGTCGAGGTTTCATCTGCCGCAGGCACAAAATAGTCATAACAAGGCGCGGATATTTTATCGGGGCCTGATGGTCGGCTTGCTGAATCCCAAGGTAGCCCTGTTTTTTCTGGCTTTTCTCCCGCAATTTATCCGCCAGGAGTCGGGGGCTGTTCCTGTTCAGTTACTGACATTAGGGCTGGTTTTTACCCTGACCGCCACCCTGTGTAATGGGGCTTATGGTCTACTCGGGCAGCGACTAAAACGACTGCTACAGGGCCAGCAAAGAGCCTCTGTGATCATGAATCGACTGTCAGGCATCACCATGATGGCGCTGGGGGCCAGGCTGATTATGGTGTAATGGTGCCGGACTCCGGCCATAAAATATCAGGCTTGTCAGTCAGGTAATAACAGATGCCAAAATAAGCTTTCGAGACCCATGACTGCATCAGGTAAAATGGAATAAATCTATCACTTTCAAGGATTAACAATGCAATTTCCGACCATAGAGGACTTTGTCGGCAACACGCCTTTAGTACGGCTGCAACGCTTGGCCAGCCATACGGGTAGCCAGGTATTGGTAAAGCTGGAGGGCAATAACCCGGCAGGATCGGTCAAAGACAGACCCGCCCTCAACATGATCCGCCAGGCCGAGGCCAGAGGTGAAATCAAGCCTGGTGATACCCTGATAGAAGCCACCAGTGGCAATACCGGTATTGCCCTGGCCATGGCGGCGGCGATCAAGGGCTATAAAATGGTGCTGATCATGCCCGACAACGCCACCGAAGAGCGAAAGGCCTCCATGTTGGCCTATGGTGCCGAGCTGATTTTGGTGAGCAAACAAGAAGGCATGGAAGGAGCTCGGGATCTGGCCGATAAAATGGCTGCCGAGGGGAAAGGCGTTATTCTGGATCAATTTAATAACCCCGATAATCCAGCCGCGCATCTGTTGAGTACCGGACCCGAAATCTGGCAGCAAACTCAGGGTAAGATAACGCACTTTGTCTCCAGCATGGGCACCACAGGCACCATCATGGGAGTGTCGCAATACCTGAAACAGCAAAGTACGGATGTGCAGATAATCGGCTTGCAGCCCTGCGAGGGCAGCAATATTCCCGGTATTCGTCGTTGGCCAGAGGCCTATCTGCCCGGTATCTTCGAGCAAAGTCGAGTGGATCAGGTGCTGGATATTAGTGAACAGGAAGCGGTGGCCACCATGCTGCGGTTGGCCAAGGAAGAAGGCATATTCTGCGGTGTCAGTTCTGGTGGAGCGGTAGCCGGTGCGCTCAAGCTGGCCGAGCAGCAAGACAATGCCATTATCGTGGCCATCATCTGCGATCGCGGCGACCGCTACCTGTCATCCGGGGTGTTTAACGATAGTGAGGCGTAAAGTGCAAGTGAGGGGCGAGGAGAATCCCCCTCACTTTTTACTTCTTACCCCTCACTCATCTCAGGCCGTTAATGCCAGGCTGCTGTCGGTAACTTGTTGCTCACCCAGGTAGAGGCGGCCGCCCTGGCTGCCCAGATATAGGGTTTGGCCGCGAGAGATGCCGGCCAGGTGCTGATGGGGCAGTTGCGCTTCCATGAGCTGGCCCGGCCAATCTTTCGGCTCCAGCTCCAGCTGGATCAGGCTGCCACGGGCGTTGACGTCGGTGACCAGTACCGGCAGCGGGTGTTGTGTGTCGGCCTCTGTCCTCAAGCTGATTTCGTGGGGGCGTAGATACCAGCTGGCCTGGCCATGTTTGTGGCTGGCGACCGGTAACTGCAGCGGATAATGACCCACCTTGAAACGACTGCCGCTAATATCGCCGTTAATCTTGTTCACTTCACCCAAAAACTCCAGCACAAAACGACTGGCCGGTTGCTGCCAGATAGCATCTGGAGTGCCAATTTGCTCGACTCGTCCCTGGCTCATCACCACCACTTGATCCGACACATCCAGTGCTTCTTCCTGATCGTGAGTCACGAACACGCTGGTAAAGTGCAGTTCGTCATGCAAACGACGCAACCAGCGGCGTAGCTCTTTACGCACCTGGGCATCCAGGGCACCAAAGGGTTCATCCAGCAGCAATACGCGGGGCTCTACCGCCAGCGAGCGAGCCAGGGCCACGCGCTGGCGTTGACCGCCAGATAACTGGGCCGGAAAACGGTCGGCCACATGGGATAACTGGATCATCTCCAGCAGCTGGTTTACTTTTTGCCTGATGTCACTTTTAGTGGGGCGTTGGGACTTGGGCATAATGCTCAGGCCAAAGGCGATATTGTCGAATACCGTCATGTGGCGAAACAGCGCATAGTTTTGAAATACAAAGCCGACGTTGCGATTGCGGGCGTGCAAGTCGGTAACATCGCTACCGTTAAAGTGAATGCGGCCACCGTTGGCGTGTTCCAGGCCGGCAATAATGCGCAGCAGGGTGGTTTTACCCGAGCCGGAAGGGCCGAGTAGGCCCACCAGCTGGCCACTGGGCAAGTCGAGATTGATGTCGTGCAGCACCTTGGTTTTGCCGAAGGACTTGTGAATACCCTCAATACGAATACTCATGCGGTCTTACTCCTGTGCTTCGGCGCTGTGCAGGCGCCATTCGAGATAAGATTTAAATAACAAGGTGACTATCGCCATCAGCGTCAGCAAGGCGGCGGCGGTAAAGGCACCCACGGCGTTATAGTCTTGGTGCAATAACTCAACGTGTAATGACAGGGTATTGGTTTCACCCCGAATGCCGCCGGACACAACAGACACGGCACCAAACTCGCCCACGGCGCGGGCGTTGGTCAGGATCACGCCGTACAGCAAGGCCCAGCGAATATTGGGCAGGGTGATCTTGCGAAATAGCTGCCAGCCACTGGCTCCCAACAAGACCGCTGCTTCTTCAGAATCCGTTCCCTGGCTGCTCATTAATGGCACCAGTTCCCGCACCATGAAGGGACAGGTCACAAACACGGTGACCATGACGATACCCGGCCAGGAAAACATCAGCTGCATATCGTAGCCATCGAGCCAGCTACCTACCGGGCCGTTCACGCCGTACATCAGCAAATACAGCAAACCGGCTACCACGGGTGAGACCGCAAAGGGCACATCCATCAGGGTGAGCAGTAACTGGCGGCCACGAAACTGAAAGCGGGTGACCAACCAGGCCAGCAGGGTACCGAATACCAGGTTAATCGGCACCGTCAGGGCGGCGACCAACAGCGTCAGGCCAATGGCGTGCAGCATGTCGGGCTCGTTGAGGTTTTCCAGGACGCCGCCTACACCGGCGGCAAAGGCGCCGGCAATAATGGCCAGCAAAGGCACTACCAGCAGCAGCAGGGTCAGTATCACACCGGTGCCAATCAGCAACCAGCGACCCAAAGGGCGCGATGCTTTCAAGGTTAAGGTCTGTTCCATTAGCTGTTGCCTCGTACGCGGCGCATAAAGCGACTTTGAATACCGTTGATCAAGAACAGCAGTACGAAAGAGGCCAGTAATATGATGCTGGCAATGGCACTGGCGGCGGCATAATCAAACTCTTGTAGCTTGATGAAAATCATCAAGGAGGTAATTTCGGTTTGCCAGGGCATGTTGCCGGCAATAAAAATAACGGCACCAAACTCACCCAAGCTGCGGGTAAACGACAACGCGGTACCGGTAATCAACGCGGGTTTGAGCTCGGGTAATACCACCCGACTAAAGGCCTGCCACGGGCTGGCACCCAGGATGGCCGCCGCTTCTTCGTATTCCGACCCCAGGTCTTCCAGCACCGGTTGTACCGTGCGCACCACGAAGGGCACGCTGGTAAAAACCATGGCAATCACTATGCCTATCCAGGTGTAAGAAACCTTGATACCCAGCTCGGCCAGCCACTCGCCGTACCAGCCGTTGGTGGCAAATAAAGACGCCAGTGTCAGGCCCGCCACCGCGGTAGGCAGGGCAAAGGGCAAATCCATCAATCCATCGAGCAAGGCGCGACCAGGAAAGCGATAGCGAGTTAAAATCCAGGCCATCAAGAGGCCAAACACCATGTTGAACAAGCTGGCAGCGGCGGCGGCGCTGGCGGTGACTTTATAGGTTGCCACCACTCTGGGGTCACTGATTACTTGCCAGTACTGTGCCCAGCCCATTTGGCTGGTATTCAGGATCAAGCCGGTTAATGGCAGCAAGATAATGAGACTGACAAACAGCAAGCTGGTGCCCAGGCTTAAGGTGAAGCCGGGTAATACTCGCTTGGATGACCCTAACAGCGCCGCCATGACTTAGTGTCCCCGAGCCTGTAACTGGTCCAGGGTACCGCCGTTAACAAAGTGATCCTCCATGGCTTGTTCCCAGCTGCCAAATACGTCTTCTACCTTGAACAGCTCGGTTTCAGGGAACTTGTCAGCCACTTCTGCCGCTACTGTTTTATCGTTCACGCGATAATTGTGCTTGGCCAGAATGCGTTGTGCCTGCGGGCTGTACAAGAACTCCAGATAGGCCTTGGCTTCTTGTTCGGTGCCGTTACGTTTGACGTTGCGGTCAATCCAGGTCACCGGGAATTCGGCCAGTACGTCGACGCTCGGCACCACGACCTGATAGCCATCATCGGCGTACAGGTCTTTGATGTTGTTGACTTCCGACTCAAAGGTGATCAGCACGTCACCGATGCCACGTTCTACGAAGGTGGTGGTGGCGCCACGGCCGCCGGTATCAAATACCGCAACCTGCTTGACCAACTTGCCCATGTGCTCGAGGATCTGATCCTGGTCGCCATCAAACTGCTTGTGAGCGGCACCCCAGGCGGCTAAATAAGTGTAACGGCCGTTACCGGAGGTTTTAGGGTTGGGGAACACCAGCTTAACGTCTTCACGAGTCAGGTCGTTCCAGTCTTTAATGTTCTTGGGGTTATCCTTGCGCACCAAAAACGCCATGGTGGATACATACGGCGAGCTGTCGTTCGGCAGGCGGGCCTTCCAGTCTTCGGGGATCAGTTTGCCCTTTTGATACAGCACATCGACGTCGGTGACCTGGTTGTAGGTGACGATGTCGGCACGCAGGCCCTGCAAAATGGCTTGCGCCTGGCGAGAAGAGCCGGCATGAGTCTGTTTGATGTCCAGCTTTTCACCGGTTTCTTGTTCCCAGTGCTCTGCAAATATCGGATTGATTTCGGCGAACAGTTCACGGGCAATATCGTAGCTGCTGTTGAGCAGTTCTTTGGCCTGAAGTGGAACGGAGGTGCTTAACCCGGCGGTTAGCAGCAGGGTCGCGATAAGGGATTTGCGCATGATGAACTCCAGGAACATGAATGTTGATGTTCATCAGCCTAATAGATCTATAAGTGATTGATAAGTTGTTTTATATTCTATTTGTGCATATGTTACGCAAGAGTGAATATATTAGCCGAAGGGCAGCGGTACGCTTTAAGCCGTAAGTTCGCCTCACATTTTACTCTTCACTCTTATACGGTAATTAGCGGCACCAAAAAAAGGGCCTGCGTTGGCAGGCCCTTTGGCTGTTCTTGCTATGACTCTCACTACGACACGGCGCGCCTTATTGCGGGGCGACCGGTGAAATAGGCTGTGCCGGCTTGGCGATCAGCGAGCGGGTGTCTTCAATGGCTTCGGTGATGATCACCTGGACCGCCTGACCCAGCTCGTAGAGCGGCGCCTTGTCCAGGTACACGCGGCCATCGTCCCAGCTGCATTCCAGGCGATCACGGTTGGCCAAAATCAGTGACGAGGGCATAAAGACCACGGCACCGTTTTCCTGCAGGCGTAGTTTGACTCCGCCGCGACCGATATCGATCACTTCGGCATCAAACACCTTGCCTTCGGCGACGGCCGGTTGCAGGTAACGCACGTATAACCAGTCGGCGATATCGCGCTCGGCACGGCGATGCATGCGACGCTGTTCCGACAAGTGCACGGCCAGTTCGTCACTGGGTACAAAGGCATCGTGAGCCTGTTCGGCCAAAATGGCCTTGATCAAGCGATGGTTGACGATGTCGCCATACTTGCGAATAGGTGACGTCCAGGTGGCGTAGGCAGCCAGACCCAGACCAAAGTGCTCACCCGGGGTGGCGCTCATGGCGGCAAAAGACTGGTAACGACGGGTGCGGCTGTCCAGATAAGTAGTTTCGCGTTCGTCCAACCAGCGGCGCAGTGCACAAAAGCCTTCCAGAGAGGTCAGGGATTCCGGCTCAAACGGTGCTTCGTGAGCTTGCAACAGCTCGACCAGGCCTTCCATTTTCTCGCTGTCAAAACCCGCATGTACGTTGAAAATACCGGTGCCGACGCGTTCGCGCAGCCAGTTACCGCAAGCCAGGTTGGCCGCGATCATGGCTTCTTCTACCATCTGGTTGGCGATACGACGATAGTCGACCAGAATGGCGGTGACGCTGCTGTCTTCAGCCAGCGCAAAGCGATAATCGGGTCTGTCTTTAAACACGATGGCGTGCTTGCTGCGCCAGGCGCTGCGGGTGTGGGTTAGTGCCGTCAGTTCGCGCAACTGTTCGGCAATCGACTCGTCCGCAGGCTGCCAGTCACCTATTTGCTCAACCCAGTCAGATACCTGGTCGTAGCTCAGGCGAGCGTGAGAGCGAATATTGGCGGCAAAGAACTCGGCCTGGTCATCCACCTTGCCATCACTGTCGATAAACAGACGAGCACACAGGGCAGGGCGCTCTACGCCTTCTTGCAGCGAGCACAGCTCATCAGCCAGAGTGCGCGGCAACATGGGGATGTTGCGGCCGGGCAAATACACGGTAAAGGCGCGCTCGGCGGCAACCTTGTCCATATCGCTGTTATGGGCCACATAAGCGGTAGGGTCGGCAATGGCAACCAGCAGTTCCCAGCCGTTATCCAGCTTCTTCACGCTGAGTGCATCATCCATATCCAGCGTGGATTCACCGTCTATGGTGAAGAAAGGCACCTCGGTGAGATCGCGACGGGCCAGCGACTCTTCCACGGTTTGCCATTCTTTATGATCTGCGGGAGCCTGATTGGCCAGTTTGTTACGGGCCAACACCACCCACCAGGGGGCAATGGGATCTTCAACACCGGCGATCACTTCCACCACGTTGGCGAAAAAGCCGTTGTCCTTCAGGGCGTGACGGGTTAATTCGCCCAGCACCCAGTCGCCTTCTTTCAGGCTTTTCTCATCCAACCCCTTGATAGCGCGCGCCTTGATGGCATCTTTCATCAATGGATGATCGGGCACTATATTCAAGCGATCGCGAAACCACTTAACGCGAGCCACAAAACGGGTTACGCCTGCTTCTATCAGCGTCTCGGGCTCGACCAGTTCGCGGTCGTTTTCGGTGCGAACCACAGCAGTAATGTGATCGCCATGCATGACTTTTTTCATGTGCGGTGGCGGAATAAAGAAACTTTCTTTCTCGCTCACTTCCAAAAAGCCAAAGCCTTTGGAGGTGCCTTTAACGACGCCTTCTTTAACAGGAAGGGTCTCGCGGATCTGCTGCTTTAGCTGAGCTAATAGGGGGTTGTTTTGAAACATATATAGAAACCTGTCGAAATATGCATCTGACTATACGGATTTACCCTCGAGATGCCAAGAAGTCCTTAAGCCACAGAGTGGTGTGAGTCTGCTGGTATCGGCGGATATTGCCGGTGTGCCCGACTTCCTGGCAGCGATAAACGGGGGCCAGTGCTGACCCCTGGCGGAGTGGGTTACAGCAGGGGGCTCCGTTCGGTTATTGTGTGAGGGGCGATGGCTTTGCTTTTGCGATCTGGTTCGGGTTCTGGTTATACTGGCCGCTATCTTGTCGGAGTGCTCTATATGGGCTGAGACCACGAAAAAGTGGGATCCGTTGAACCTGATCGGGCTAATACCTGCGTAAGGGAAACAAGTGAGAATGTGGCGCCACCTCTTCTGCCAACTTCTTCCTCAACACTCCTGACAAGCATTTCACTGCACATGGATTTAACGTGAGATTGCTATGTCAAAAAATAAACAGTCGCGACCTGCGTACTCGGAAATATATCGAGTACCTGAAAGGCGAGCACTTTCCTGACTCTGGCTGCATTTACACCCAGGGCCCACGTCCGGATATTAAAGTGGGCATACGCGAAACTCATCTGGCCGACAAACTGGAGCAAGAACTGATATGACAAGACCCATAGTCTGGACCATTGCCGGTTCTGATTCGGGCGGCGGCGCCGGCATTCAGGCCGATTTGCACACCATTCACACACTGGGTGGCCATGGCTGCTCGGTTATCTCTGCCATTACGGCACAAAACTCGCTGGCGGTATCCATGGTAGAGCCGCTGCCGATGCAGGCCTTTACCAGCCAGCTGGTGTCACTGGCCACCGATATGCAGGGCAAGGCCATTAAAATTGGCCTGCTGCCCGGTGGCCTGCGCGCCGACGTGCTGGCGCGTTATTTACGAGAATATCGCCGCCAGTGGCAGCCGTTTGTGGTGCTGGATCCGGTAGCCATTGCCAGCACCGGACAGGCTATGGCCGAAGCCTGCCTGTTACCGGCCATCAAGCAGCATTTGTTGACAGAAGTCGACCTGATCACTCCCAATGCCATCGAACTGGAAGTATTATCGGGCATTGCACCCGATTCCCCCTCGGCAGTACGCGCCGGGGCGGCTGCGTTGCTGGAAATGGGCGCGCGGGCGGTATTGGTCAAGGGCGGACACCTGGATTGGTCCGGTGAGCAGGCCATCGATTTTTATACCGACGGCACGCGAGAAATCTGGCTGGCCAGCCCCCGAGTGGACACGGTGCACGGTCACGGCACCGGTTGTAGCTTGTCGTCGGCCATCGCCACGGCCATCGCTTTGGATTACCCGATTGAAGATGCACTGGTACTGGCCAAGGCTTACGTGAATCAGGGCCTGAAAGGCGCCGACGCTGTCGGGACAGGACCAGGGCCGGTGGCGCACCTGGGCTGGCCGACCGATCTTGATGATTTTCCGGCCGTGGTGATGCCGGGCTCGGCGTTGGCCGAACAATTGGGTATCACAGGCCCGCATCCGCAGGGCGACTTTGCCGCCATGGATACCTTCAAACTGGGGCTGTACCCGGTGGTGACCAGCGTCGCTTTGCTGGAACAGTTGCTGAATTGGGGGGTACGCACCCTGCAGCTGCGCATCAAGGATAAAACCGATGCCGAGGTTGAAGACGACATCCAGGCCGCTGTCGAGCTGGGACGGCGCTTTAATGCCCGGCTGTTTATCAATGACTATTGGCGTTCTGCCATCAAGTTTGACGCATATGGCGTGCATTTGGGGCAGGAAGACATAGAAGTGGCGGATTTGGAAGCCATTCGTGCTGCCGGCCTCAAGCTGGGGCTGTCGACTCATGGCTACTATGAAATGCTGCGCGCGCGTGAGCTCAAGCCGTCTTATCTGGCATTGGGGCATATCTTTCCCACCAAAACCAAAGACATGCCATCTCGGCCCCAGGGTCTGGAGCGGTTGCACCGCTATGTGGCACTGATGAAAGCCGAGTTTCCGCTGGTGGCCATCGGTGGCATCAGTCGTGAGCGGGTGCCACTGGTCGCCGAAACCGGCGTGGGCAGCATTGCACTGGTTACCGCCATTACCGAAGCCGATAACCCCGAAGCAGCCACTCGTGAGCTGCTGGCCCTGGTGGAGAAATAATATGCTCAGCGACAGCGAATTCATGCGTTATAGCCGACACTTGCTGCTGGAAGAAGTTGGCGAAGAAGGTCAGCTGAAACTGAAGCAGGCCTCGGTGCTGGTGGTGGGTCTTGGTGGCCTGGGCTCACCGGCAGTGCAATATCTGGCGGCGGCGGGCATTGGCACCTTGTGGCTGGCCGACTTCGACCAGATAGACATCAGTAACCTGCAACGCCAAACCCTGTACGACATGGACAGCCTGCACCACAGCAAGGCAGAAACCGCTCGCGACAAACTGCAGCAACTCAACCCCGAAGTCGAAGTGATCGCCATCAACCAAAAGTTGGGGGCGGATAATCTGGGCGACTTTGTGACCGAAGTGGACTTGGTACTGGACTGCACCGATAACATCCTGATCCGCCAGGAGTTGAACGCCGCCTGTTATGCCAGAGGCAAACCCTTGCTGGTGGGCGCGGCCATTCGTTTTGAAGGTCAGCTGCTGGCGCTGGATCCCCATCGCGACCATGGCTGCTATCGCTGCCTGTATGGCCCCGATATTGGGGAGCAGCTTAACTGCAGCAATTCCGGTGTTATTGGTCCCGTGGTGGGCACCATTGGCATGCTGCAAGCTTTGGAAGCCATCAAATACTTTACCGGGACCGGCGCCGTACCCTGGGGTGAGCTGAAGCTGTTTGATGCCAAAAATCATAGTTGGCATGGCTTGCGGGTGCCCAAAGACCCCGCTTGCCCGGTCTGTGGTGTAAAGAAGGAAGAGACATGATCACGGTAATATTGAATAACGATCCACTGGAACTGGCCAGCAACACGACGCTGGCCCAGCTACTGCTGGATCTTGAACAAGACAAGCCCGGCGTGGCGGTCGCATTGAATCAGCAGGTGGTGGCCCGCAGTCAGTGGTCAGAACAGCTATTAGCCGCCAATGACAGAATTACCTTATTTCACGCCATAGCCGGAGGCTAACATGAGTCTTATTATTGCCAATAAAACCTTTGGCTCTCGCCTGTTCACCGGAACCGGCAAGTTTGCTAACGGTCAACAAATGAAAGACGCCTTTATTGCCGGCGGCACCGAGATGGTGACTATGGCCATGAAGCGTCTGGATCTTAAGAATCACAGTGACGATATCTTGCCACCCCTGCTCGAGT
Source organism: Oceanisphaera sp. (assembly GCF_048268965.1). GTDB lineage: Bacteria > Pseudomonadota > Gammaproteobacteria > Enterobacterales > Aeromonadaceae > Oceanimonas. The sequence goes on along the minus strand of NZ_JBLWUK010000017.1, from coordinate 57,282 downwards.
TGGGCGTCAATCTGCTACCCAATACCGCGGGCGCCAAAACGGTAGAAGAAGCGGTGTTTGCAGCCCGTCTGGCCCGTGAGGCGCTGGGGACCAACTGGTTAAAGCTGGAAGTACATCCCGATCCCAAATACTTGCTGCCCGACCCGGTCGAAACCCTCAAGGCTGCAGAGATACTGGTAAAAGAAGGCTTTATCGTGCTGCCTTATTGCAGTGCCGATCCGGTACTGTGCAAGCGGCTGGAAGAAGTGGGTTGTGCCGCCGTTATGCCTCTGGGCGCCCCCATTGGCACCAACAAAGGTCTGGTGACTCACGATTTTCTGCAAATTATTATCGAGCAGGCCAATGTACCTGTGGTGGTCGATGCCGGTATTGGTGCCCCCAGTCACGCGGCGTATGCCATGGAGCTGGGCGCCGATGCGGTGCTGGTGAATACCGCTATTGCTACCGCCAGAGATCCCATTGCCATGGCCGAAGCCTTCAAACTGGCGGTGAATTCCGGTCGCATGGCATATCAGGCCGGGTTGGCGGGCAAAAGCCAGTACGCGCAAGCTACCAGCCCACTGACAGATTTTCTGGATACGTTATGAGTTTTTTTGACGTATGGTCATCCCTGGATTGGGATGACATCAAGATGAGTATCTACGGCAAGCGGGCCCGGGATGTTGAGTTGGCGCTGGCCAAGCCCAAGCGCGATCTGCAGGATTTTATGGCGTTGATTTCGCCGGCTGCCGAACCGTACCTGGAGCAAATGGCGCAGCAGTCTTATCAATTGACTCGCCAGCGCTTTGGCAGCACGGTCGGGCTGTTTATTCCGCTGTATTTATCCAACCTGTGTGCCAATGACTGTACCTATTGCGGCTTTTCCATGAGTAACCGCATCAAACGCAAGACCCTGAGTGCCGAAGAAATCGAGCAGGAATGTCTGGCTATCAAGGCCATGGGCTTTGATACCGTGCTGCTGGTCACCGGGGAGCACGAAGGCAAGGTGGGTCTGGATTATTTCAAGCAGATGTTGCCGATCGTCAAGCGTCACTTCAGCTATGTGATGATGGAAGTGCAGCCCCTTTCTGAAGCCGAATATGCCGAGCTGCGCCAGTACGGTCTGGACAGCGTCATGGTGTATCAGGAAACCTACCAGCACCTGACCTACGACGAGCACCATATTCGTGGCAAGAAAAAGGATTTTCGCTGGCGGCTGGAGACCCCCGATCGGCTGGGCAAAGCGGGAATCGATAAAATTGGCCTGGGTGCCTTGTTTGGGCTGGAAGACTGGCGTGCCGACAGCTTCTATGTGGCGGCGCATCTGCGTTATTTGCAAAAGCAGTATTGGCAGACCCGTTATTCAGTATCCTTTCCGCGCTTGCGCCCCTGCGAGGGCGGCCTGGTACCCAAGTCGGTCATGACCGATCGTCAGCTGGTACAGCTGATTTGTGCTTATCGGCTGTTTGATAATGAGCTGGAGCTAAGCCTGTCGACGCGCGAGGCTGAGGCCTTTCGTGACAAGGTGATCCCGCTGGGGATCACCAGCATCAGCGCCGGCTCCAAGACTCAGCCCGGCGGCTATGTAGAAAACGTCAAGGAAGAGCTGGAACAGTTTGAAATAGACGACGACCGCAGCCCGAGCGACGTGGCCAGGGCCCTGGTGGCCACCGGCTTGCAACCAGTTTGGACCGACTGGGATAACAGCTACTCAGCCAGCCGTTAATCCGCAATCATGCACCATTGTAAAAGGCCCGTGAAGACGGGCTTTTTTATTGAACCACATGGAGTCGGAAAAGGGGCTTGCCTGAGCATCGGGTATGGGTGCCTTTCCCCGGGCCGCTGTCGTTAGTGCGTCGAGGAGCGACGCACCTTGTTGTCTGTTGCTCTTGATGCATGGCACTCATCAGAGGTAGCGGTTACTATGAGGCTTTAATGACATAGTGGGAGTTTGACGACATTGAACAACACGCACAGCAAGGTGATCGGCTATATCCTGTGGATCTTCGGGTTTATGGGAGCTCATCGCTTCTACTATGGTCGACCCATCAGCGGCGTTATTTATTTTTTTACTCTAGGCCTGTTTTTTATCGGCTGGATTGTGGATTTATTCTTGATCCCCGCCATGGACAGAGATGCGGACGAGCGCTATACCACAGGCGACACCGATTACAATATTGCCTGGATTCTGATGACCTTCCTCGGCATCTTTGGTATTCACCGCTTGTATATGGGTAAGTGGATTACCGCCATTATCTGGTTTTTTACCGGCGGCCTGTTTCTGCTGGGCTTCCTCTACGACTTCTGTACCCTTAACTCTCAGATCGACGAAGTTAACCGCAAAACACGACGCTTTGGCTGATATTTGTAACTGCTGATTCGTTTGAACAAAAGGCCCGTTATGACGGGCCTTTTGTTTGGTTAGCGGAACAGAGCCCTTCCCCCTCCTTGATATTACGGAGCTGCCTGCGTGGTGCCGTCTACAGATAGCTCGCCTTGGTGTTAGGGAAAAAGGATGCAGGAGTCACGGCGAGCTCTGTTACCTATTCCGGAACACCGAGTTGCCCAAGGACAGTGCTAGCAGGTGATTCTGCAGCATGAAGGAGGACAAAGGACTCTGCTCCACCGACCATCACATGACAGGGAAATCATGAGCTTAGCGCCATAGGGATGAGCTTGTAGCGAGCCGATGGAGAAGGTCGTTTACTCGACCTTTACATGAAGTAAAAACAGCTCAATTGTTGAGTGTAATTGGTATAAAATTCGTTTTGGTGGGTTTAAGTGTGACTCTTTGAAATTGATTGTTGGCGCGAACAAAATACTACGCAGGTAAGGCGCTAGGGCGTAGCACCACTTGGTTTGTAGTAGATGCTGTGGGTACAAGGTGCCACGCTATTACTATCTTGCTGCTGACTGGGCAGGTAGTGGAAGCTACCTTTTTGCACGTTGCTGAGCCTAAAAGCCGTGCCATGGCCGAAGTTACCCTCTTGGCCAGGTTGTACTCGGGACTTGCCAGTTCCACTCCCTTGTGCGGCTCGTATCGTGCTCTCACTTCGCAACGAAAAAGATTTACACCCCAAGTTCAATTGGCAATAAGCCGATTGGCGCATCTGGTTGAAAAATTATAAATAAAGATGATAGGTATTGTTAATCAGTCGAGCCGGTTTTTATGGCTATTTTTATTTGAGGAATCTAGTGACTTTTACAACATATAGACCGGATGTCGATGGTTTGAGGGCTATTGCAGTATTAACGGTGATAGTGTTCCACTTTAATAGTCAGTGGATGCCGGGTGGGTTTATTGGGGTTGATGTATTTTTTGTTATATCAGGCTATATCATCACCCGTATCATCTATGCTGAAATACAACAACAAACATTTTCTTTTGCAAGTTTTTATATTAAAAGAATAAAGAGGATATTACCGCTTTTTTATCTTGTTTCTATAGTTACACTGTTAGTGTCTTGGCTGATTCTCACACCCGATGATTTGGTGAGGCTGGCCGATAGCTTGCGCTATGCTAGCGTATTTATTGCCAATATTTATTTTGAAAAGAATTCGGGTTACTTTGCCCCCGCAGCAGATACGCTACCCTTGCTGCATATGTGGTCGCTTTCTGTCGAAGAGCAATTTTATTTTATTTGGCCGTTATTGCTTTTTTTATCAATAAGGTGTCTTTCTCCTAGATACAGAAAGTGTTTTTTTGTTTTGTTACTGCTGATACTTGTTGGTGTTTCCGAATATGCAGCTCGTGGCGGACAGGCCTCGGCCTACTATTTGATTCAGAACCGAGGGAGTGAGCTGTTGATTGGTGCTTTGCTCAGTATGTTTGTTCATGACAAAAAAGAAATATTATTTGCTCGTGAGTCTGCTTTGGCTTTGGCAGGTATGCTGGGGGCACTGATATTAGTAGGTCTATTTTTTTGGCTTGATGAGAGCGCTGTTTTTCCCGGTTTAAATGCTGCTCTCGTCTCCGTTGCCACAGCAGCCTTGATACTGAATGGTGAGTTGAGGAAAGGGCTGCTTTATCGCCTGTTAAGCTCGCGAGGATTGGCTCTTACCGGCAGACTGTCTTTTTCTTTGTATCTGTGGCATTGGCCTGTGCTGGCGCTTTATCGATACTATTTTAATGGTATCGATGCAACGGGCTACGTGACTTGCGCTGTGCTGACCTTTCTGCTTGCTTATTGCTCTTGGCAGTACTTCGAAAAGCCACTTAGGTATCTGAATATTAAGAAAAAATGGGTGTTGCTGGGTTATTTTGTTCTGCCTGTTATCATGTTGGTGGTGATAGCTAAGGATATCAAGCGACATCAGGGTTATGACGACCGACTGCCAGAGCAGGCACGGCGTCTCTACGAGATCTCCATTACCAGCTATGATGAGATTACTAAAGATGTATCGGCAGATAGTCGCTATCAGCCTTTTCAATTACTGCCTGTTGGTGATGCGTATTTGCTTCCCGAGAAACCGGGGGCCTTATTGTGGGGCGACTCTCATGCCGGACACTTTCGTCCTTTTGTTGAGGAGTTGGGGTTAAAAAACGGATTTTATAGTTTGTACGGTGGTGCTGGTGGTTGTCCTCCTTTGATTGGTGTCGACTTGATTAATAATGGTCGACCTGAGGCCGAGTGTACCGATACAAATAACAAGCTGTTTGAGGTGATTAAAAACTCTGAAGCAAAGGTTGTTTTTCTGGCGGGGCGTTGGGCCATGTATACGGAAACGACCCGTTCTGAAGGAGAAAAGGGAAGCCGTGTATTTCTTGGTGATAGTACTGACTATTCCGAATCACTTGCAAATAGTCGACGAGCATTTCGTAAGGGGATAGAGGCAACAATTCAGCAGCTAATAGCCAATAACAAACGGCCAGTATTATTCGAGCAAGTACCGTCTTATCCTTTTTTGCCCAGCAATTGCTTGATTAAAAAGGCGACATACTCTTGGATGAAGGAAGTAAGCTGTAATATTGAGCAGACTGATGTTGAACAACGGCAAGCTTATGCAAATAATATTATTACTGAGATGAGCGATAAGTATCCACAGCTGACAGTGATACGTGTTAATGATTTAATTTGTCGAGATGGGCAATGCTTCAGTGAGGTAGATACAGTTCCTCTATATAGAGATAATGATCATCTGAATAGAGAGGGGAGTAAAAAGCTGTTTGAGCTCTACTTAAAAACTGAAGGTTATCAATGGTTGCGACAGGTTTTTAAATGACCAGTGGGGCTTGCGCCCCATTCTTTTTATTTATAGGAGTTCGTCAATGTGAAGCAATGTTTGATTGATGGCTCCCTTATTATCCTCAACGACTTTACGAGCATTCCTTCCTATATGAAGCCGGTAAGATGCATCCTCGAACAGCTTTAAAAGAGCGGAGGCTAGCTCCGTACTGTTATTAACAGTGACAAGAGCATTGTTTCCCTTAAGTCGCCGATAAATATCATTGAAATTAAAGATAGAAGGCCCGGTGAGGACGGGTTTGCCCAACGCCGCTGGCTCAAGCAGGTTATGACCGCCACGTTCTATCAAGCTCCCGCCTACAAAGGCCACATCGGCGGCTGCCAGCATCACAGGTAACTCACCCATGGTATCGCCCAGATAGACCTGGGCATCAGCAACTGCCGCTTGAGTGCGACGGCTTAAAGTCAAGTTCTCGCGGATGATCAGCTCACCGACCTCGTTGAAGCGTTGCGGATGACGAGGCACCAGTATCAGTAGTGCATCGGGTCGTTGTGCGAGTAGTGTTTTATGGGCGGCCAATAGTTGTGCATCTTCCCCCTCATGAGTGGATGCTGCAATCCACACCGGACGTTCCAGGCCGAGTTGTTCGCGTAGCCGCAGCCCTTGCCGGCGGATCTCGTCGTCATAGTCGATGTCGAACTTGATGGAGCCGGTGATGCTGAGTTTGTTTCTGGCCAGGCCGAGATCGGCAAAGCGATTGGCATCATCCTGATTTTGGCAGGCAATGTGGCTAATATTCGCCGATAACAGCCGAAATATACCGTGGAAACGTTGGTATTTTTTGGCTGAACGAGCCGATAAGCGGGCATTGAGCACCATAACGGGAAGCTGTTTTCGGCCGCAGGCTAGCAGCCAGTTGGGCCAGAGTTCTGTTTCCATTATCAGTAGTGCCCGGGGATTAATCCGTCGTAAAAAAAGTGCCACCGCCCAAGGGAAGTCGAGCGGAGCATAACGATGCTCTATCAGCTCCCCGAGCTTTTCTGCCAAATCTGCCCCAGTGCGGGTGGTGGTGGTGACCAGAATGGGGAGCTCCGGATGTTCCGCCTTGATGGCTTTGATCAGCGGGGTGGCAGCAACCATTTCCCCGACACTGACCGCATGCAGCCAAACCGGATTCTGGTGTCTGGGCGCCGATACCAGCCCTAAGTGCTCCGGCCAGCGCCGGCCAAAGCCGGGCTTGCCTTTTTTAGGCCAGTACAGCAGCCCCAGCAGTAAAGGGCTGAGCAGATGAATTAGCAGGTTATATATCAAGCGATAAAGCATAAGGTTACCGAAGGCTGGCGATAAGATGTTCTGAAGCCGTCAGTTGTTTTATCGCGGCGAGGACTTTCTCTGCTGGCAGCTCTTTTAGGCACTTTAAATGGCCAAGGGGGCACTCTCGCTTGAAACAGGGGCGGCATTCAATATCGGTATGAACGATGGCGACTCGTTCTGCGAGTGGCGGTGTGTATTTAGGTGAAGTTGAACCATAAATCGCGACCAAGGGGCGTTGTAAGGCGGCTGCAATATGCATCAAGCCAGAATCATTAGAAACGACAATGGCGCTTAGCGCCATCAGGTCGATGGCCTGATGCAATGAGGTCTTACCCGCCAGAATGTGACAATGCGCTTGTAATCCAGTGGGCAGATAGTGGCGAATGGCTTCGGCAACCGGAATATCCTTGGCCGAACCAAATATCCATACCTGCTTTCCCTGCTCTATTTGATGGCGAGCGACTTCCGCATAGTGTTGCTCGGGCCAGCGTTTGGAGGGGCCAAACTCGGCGCCAGGGCATAGGCTAACGATTGGCCGCTGGACATTGAGCTGTAGCTCCTGCAAGGCGTCTTGCTGATTTGCAGTATCGGCTCGCAGACAAGGCCAGGGCAGGGCGGGAATCTGATGATTGTTCAGCATGTCTGCCTTGGGGTGGGCGAGCGCGACATAGCGTTCAACCATCAACGGAAAGTCGGTTTTGTTACTGCGCAGGTCGTTCAGTAATCCGTAGCGCGACTCGCCTTTCCAGCCGGTGCGCTTTTTGATGCCGGCGAACAGCGGTATCAGCGCCGATTTCAGGGAATTAGGCTGTACTATGGCCCAGTCGTAGCCTTCGGTGGCGAGTTGCCGGCCGAGGCGGAAGCGTTTGGCCAGTTTAAAGTCACCATGCCCCAGTGGCATGACGATGGCCTTGTCGACTTCGGGCATACGCTCTAGCAGAGCACAGCACCAGGCCGGCGCCATCACATGCAGCTCGGCATCGGGGTGCTCTTGTTTCAGGGTGATATACAGGCTCTGGGACATCACCATGTCGCCTACCCAAGAAGGGCCTATGACCAGAATTTTTTTAGACATTGAGAATGTTCCTCTTTGACAGGTAAACATTATACAATGTCAGCCAAATATTGACTCGGATTAATGCAGTTATGCTCAAAAAGTGGATCTCTTCATTGCAGTCAGCACGCGATGTCTGGCGTCGAAAGCTGGGACTAATGTTGTTTGACAGACAGAGTCAGCCTTTTGAATTGAACGGACCCTTGAAAAGGATAGTCCTGGTGCGCTGGGATGCTAAGTGGGGCGACTCTATCGTTTCTTCTTTTGTGTTTCGCGAGTGGAAAAGAGCATATCCGGGCATAAAGGTTGAAGTGATTACAACACCGAATATGTCACAGCTTTTTAAAGAATACTTTGCTGTTGACCATGTGTATGAAATAAATAAAAGGCCAAGCTATGCAGAGTTGAGTAAATTAGCGCGTGATATAGGTGAGGCTGACTTATTAGTGCATCTCAGCAAGGCACTAAAAATGAAAGATCTTTACTTCATGAGTAAAGTAAAGATTGACAATATTGCCGGTCTTGATGATGCTGTAGAACTTATTAATTTAAAGTTAGGGGGAATTACTCAAGATGAGCACTTTTCTGGTAAGTATCGCAAATTACTTGAACTGACAGGGGTTGTGGTACAAAGTGAATCCTATATTGTTCCTGATAATAAAGCATCTCAAGATAAAGTGGATCAATTCATTTCTTTAATTGATGAGCCTATTCTTGTATTTAACCCTTACGGAAGCGGCGGATCTCGGAAGTTAAATGAAAGGAAGATTAAAGAAGTTATAAGTGTAGTCAATGGTGAAAATGCTTCTGTTAATATAGTATTGTTGACTATACCGGAGAAAAAACATGAAGTAGAAAAGATATGTGCTGATTACAGTAATGTATATTATTATGCTGATAGCCAGTCTATTTATGACTCTATCGCTATTATGCGTCGAGCTGATTGGGTTGTCTCCGTAGATACAGCAACAGTACATATAGCGACAGGACTAAGAAAGCCTTTAATAGCCATATACAATCCAGATGAAGAAAACTATAAAGAGTGGCACCCAAACAGTAGTCTTTCAAAAAGTATATTCTCACAAAGAGTATACCCGCAAGATATTAACGGAATTAACCTGGGAGATTTTAAAGATTATATTTCTTATTTTATTTCATTTCATCTCGAGCATGTTAATAAGTAAGTCGCTCATTCCACGATATATTTTTTTTGATTGTCTTGGCAGGATTACCTGCTGCAATCGTATTTTTATCGTGTTGGCCAGTCACTACCGAGTTGGCACCGATTACGCAATCGCTTCCAATGCTAACCCCTTTAAGTATCATAACATTTTCTGCTAACCATACGTGATTTTTTATTATTATATCCGCAGCATAATTGATGCGCATGTTGTTTTCGTATATATCATGGCCATCACTTGTTAAAATCATTACATTGTTAGCAAGTAAACAGTCCTCTCCAATGATAATGCGAGTTTTCTTTTCTCTGCAAGAGAGCTTACATATACCAGTATTTGTTGTTCTAGCGCCAATGTGGACGATGCAGTCGTCGCCTAATATTTCTATTTTCATACTTCGTAAATTGCACAATTCATCAATTATTAAAGAGTTGTTTTCCCTTTAATAATTATTTCGCACTCTCTGATTCGAGTGCTTGGATGAATGTTAAGTGTATTCTTTTTGTCGATTCTTAACTTATTTCTTAATCGAATCTTTATTTTATTTAAATTCATGTTTTATCCAGTTAGTTATGCTGGAGTGCTTAAAGTTCACTATTGGCCCGCTTTCCTGAACACATAACTCCCTCGGATTTTCCGCCATAAACCGAATACGTCGGTGCGGGGAAAGATGGCGATGCGACGGATCTGATACGGATCTTGATGCATGGCAAGGGGGCCGCTGTTGGTGGCGACGGCAAAGGGGTAACCGAGCGCTTGGGCCAGGTCTTTGCTATCCTGGTTATGGCTACCGAACGGGTAGGCGAATGACATCAGTGGCTTGCCTAACAATTGTTCGAGTTGCGCCTTGTTTTCGGCAATCTCATGGTGCTGAGCGTCTTTGTCCAGCGAATCCAGATGGGGGTGGGTCAGGGTATGGCCACCAAATTCCACCAGCCCCGAATCGGCCATTTCTTTTATCTGGGCCGGGCTCATCAGCTCTACCCGCTTTTCGGGGTTGCTTGGGTGTTCTACGTCCCAGCGATTGAATTGCTCACCGGTCACCGCATAAATTACCGCTTTAAAGCCGTATTTTTTTAATAGTGGAAATAACAGCTCGTAATTGTCTTTATAACCGTCGTCGACGGTAATCATGATATATTTTTTGCCTGATGCCAGGCGCTCGGCCAAGCCCTGTTCGGCAAGATCGGCAAAGGTGAGCGTCTGGTAACCTAAAAACTTAAGCAGTTTAAAGTGCTTTTCCAACATGTCGACGTGCATATAAGTGCCATGTACGCCTTTCTCACTGTCATCTTTAATAAAGCGGTGGTACATGATGATGGGCATTTCACGGCGCAGGCGATGCACATACACGCTTTGGTAATCTTGCTCCAGTTGATCAACTACGGCGTGCAAGTCGTAATGGGCTTTAACCTGGGCAACCAGGCTTGCACCCGGTTGTGGTTGCTGCAAGGCCGTTGCTATTTGGCCAGGAAGGTCGGCAAAGTCGATATCCAGATCTTTGGGGCCAATATCACCAAAGTTACTGGCCATGGCAGACGCTAAATTATCGGTGGTGACAAGACCCGGCGCCATGGCTTCGCCGATCGCGAAAACAGGACGCTGCATTAATATTGTTTCCATGGCCACTCGGCCGGCGCCCATCACCAAGTCTGACTGTGCTATCAGGCCAGGAACATCCTGTACGTAACCCAAAAACCGTACTTGCGACTTAAAACGCTCAAATCTGGGCGGAACATCGGAGCCAGACGCAATTTGTACCCGGTAATTGTCCAGATCCAGACATTCATCCAGCAGGCGATAGCAGAGTTCACCCTTGGGGCCGGTGAGGCGACCGATAATGCTGATGACCGGCTTTGGGTTGTGCGGGGCAGAACAGGGCTGATATTGTTCGGTATTAATACCATTTCGGCCTATTGCAATCAGTCCGGGCGCCACGCCCAGGCTGGTGATCAACTGCTCGCGCACGGCCTCGCATACCGCTAGTGCCTTATCGCCCAGGGCATGAAACTTCTTGCGCGACGCATGTACCGGCTGGCGGCCATGCACACTGGTGATCATGGGCGTGCCGGTGAGCTTGCAGGCGACATAGCAGCTCCAGCTCGAGGCTCGACTATGGGCATGCACCAGCTGAATGCGGTGCTTTTTAATGAGATACACCAAATAGCCTACATGCCAGAAGCGGCGGGGCAGGCTGCGCTTGTTAAAGCGCAGCTTGAAGTACTGGCCTTGATGGGGCTTGGTCAGGGTGTCGGAAACATAGAATACCTTGTGGCCACGCTGACTCAGTTCATCACCTACCGTGGTGGCATAGACTTCGGCCCCAGTCACTTCCAGTTGTGACAGCGCCATCAAGATGTTCATGTAGTCGTATTACTCCCTATCCCATATCTGTAGTGAGACCAGTTCTTCACTCGTTCAATTGTTACTTATTCAAGCTGTTACTTATTTAGCCAGGCCATGTATTCACTCACGCCTTCGGCCACGGTTTTAAACGGGTGGGGGTAACCGGCGGCGCGCAGTTTGGTCAGGTCGGCCTGGGTAAAGCTCTGGTAACGACCTTTTAGCTGCTCGGGGAAGGGGATGTATTCGATGCTACCCTTGTTGTGGTGCTTGATCACGGCTTCGGCCACATTCTGGAAAGGCTCGGCCTGGCCGGTGCCGCAGTTGAAGATGCCGGATACTTCCGGGTTTTCCCAGAACCACAGGTTTACCTTGCACACATCTGCGACATAGATGAAATCGCGCATCTGGCCACCGTCAGGGAAGCCATCGCAACCTTCAAACAGCTTGGGGTTTTCCCCTTTATGCAGCTGGGTGTTGAGGTGGAAGGCCACGCTGGACATGCCGCCTTTATGCTGCTCGCGAGGGCCGTATACGTTGAAATACTTGAGGCCCACTACCTGAGAATTGATCTCGGGCAGCAGTTGACGCACATACTGGTCAAACAGTTGCTTGGAGTAGCCGTATACGTTGAGTGGCTGCTCGTATTGTGGCTCTTCAATAAAGTTGTCGTTGCGCCCGCCGTAGGTGGCGGCGGAAGAGGCATAAATGAAGGGGATTTCCCGCTCCAGGCAGTAGTGCAGCAAGTCTTTGGAATATTGATAGTTGTTTTCCATCATGAACTTGCCGTCCCACTCTGTGGTGGCCGAGCAGGCGCCTTCATGAAAGATTACTTCGATGCCGCCCCATTCTTCAAATTCGTCGCCGGAAAAGATACGCTGAATGAATTCGTCTTTGTCGAGGTAGTCGGCAATGGTGAGGTCGACCAGATTCACAAATTTGGTGCCATCGGTGAGGTCATCGATAACCACTATATCGGTGCGCCCTTGGTCGTTGAGGGTTTTTACCAGATTGCTGCCGATAAAGCCGGCGCCGCCAGTTACAATGATCATCGCTGTCTGCCTCTTGTTGGCCGGAAGCTGTCCGGCAAAACGAACTGAATTGACTGCAAAGTTTATCACGCTTGGCCGGCAGAAAACTAACCCGCTAGCCTGTGTTATGCTTCAGTAAACAATTTTCCAGCATTTGGTTCGTCTGATGAACACCAAAGAACGTATCGTGGCCGCCGCCTTGCAGCTGTTTAATGAGCAAGGGGAGGCGAATGTCACCACCAATCATATTGCCGCTCACCTGGGCATGAGCCCGGGTAATCTCTACTATCACTTCCGCAATAAAAACGACATTATTCACCGCATCTTCCTGCAATATGGCGAACATTTACGCAAGGGGTTTACCCCCATCAATGGCCCGGCCAGCGCCAACCCGGCGGTGTGGTTTCATTATCTGGATGCGATTTTCTACGTGATGTGGGAATTTCGCTTCTTCTACGCCAACCTCAACGATATTTTGCACCGCGACGCCGAACTGCACCGCCAGTATCTGGCGGTTCAGCAAGAGCTGAACATCAATCTGCAATCATTATTGCGCGAGCTGAACAAACAACAAGTGTTGATCATTCCCGATAGTGAAATAGAGCCCATCACAGAGGTACTCAAAATGCTGGTGTCGTTTTGGGTGAGCTACCAGTCGGCGCAATCGCTCACGCCTCACATCAGCCAGGCGGTGCTCTATGACGGTGTGTCCCGGGTCTTGCTGTTGCTTAAACCCTATTTTCATCCCGACCAGGGACTCGAACTGGCAAACCTGATGGCACATTATCAGGCGCTTGCCGGCAAACCCAGTGATCCCTTTCACAAATAGCGGTTGAGGGTGGAATATACTGTGCTAGCCTGGTCATTAAGAAGTAAAATGGTCCAACTAATCCTCAGATAGCCAGATTGATAGCGGGAGTTCACTATGTCAGCGGCATTTTATGCTTATTTATCCGAACAGCTAGCGCACACCAAAGCAGAAGGACTCTTCAAGCAAGAGCGTGTCATCAAGTCACCTCAAAGCGCCGCGATAGAAGTCGGGCAGCAAGAGGTTATCAACTTCTGTGCCAACAACTATCTGGGGCTGGCCAATCACCCCGATCTGATCGAGGCGGCTCAGCAGGGGTTGAACAGCCACGGCTTCGGTGTGGCCTCGGTGCGTTTTATCTGCGGTACGCAAGACTTGCACAAGCAATTGGAAGCCGATCTGTCCACCTTTTTGGGCACGGAAGACACCATTCTTTATACCTCCTGCTTTGATGCCAATACCGGTTTGTTTGAAACCCTGCTTGGCCCGGATGATGCCATTATTTCCGACGCGCTCAATCATGCGTCCATTATCGATGGCGTGCGTCTGTGCAAGGCGAAACGCTATCGCTACGCCAACAACGACATGGCGGAGCTGGAAGCCCAGCTGCAGCAGGCCGAGGCAGACGGTGCGCGTTTTAAACTGATTGCGACCGACGGTGTCTTCTCGATGGACGGCGTCATTGCCAACCTGGGCGCTATTTGCGACCTGGCCGAGCAATACAATGCCATGGTGATGGTGGATGACTCCCACGCGGTCGGCTTTGTCGGTGAACAAGGTCGCGGCACCCCGGAATACTGCAACGTGATGGACCGCGTCGACATTATTACCGGTACGCTGGGCAAAGCCCTGGGCGGCGCCTCCGGGGGTTATACCTCGGGCAAGAAAGAAGTGATCGACTGGTTGCGTCAGCGCTCGCGGCCGTACTTGTTCTCCAACTCGTTGGCCCCCACCATTGTTGCCGCTTCCATCAAGGTGCTCGACATGCTGAAAAGCGGCGACGAGTTACGGAACAAGGTGCGAGAAAACAGCGCCTATTTCCGCCAGCAGATGAGTGCGGCCGGTTTTACCCTGGCGGGTGAAGACCATGCCATTATTCCGGTGATGCTGGGCGATGCGGCGCTGGCCGCAAAAATGTCGGACAAGTTACTGGAGCGTGGCATTTACGTGATTGGTTTCTCCTTCCCGGTGGTGCCAAAAGGCCAGGCGCGGATCCGCACGCAAATGTCGGCGGCGCACAGCCGTGAACATCTGGATAAAGCCATTGCCGCCTTTATCGAAGTCGGCCAGGAACTGGGTGTGATTTAAGGAAGCCATGATGAAAGCATTAGCAAAACTGAAAGCAGAACCCGGCATCTGGATGACCGATGTACCCGAGCCCGAGCTTGGCCATAACGATTTATTGATAAAAATTCGCAAAACGGCCATTTGCGGTACCGATATTCATATTTATAACTGGGATGAGTGGTCGCAAAATACCATACCGGTCCCCATGGTAGTGGGGCATGAGTACGTAGGCGAAGTGGTTGCCATCGGCCAGGAAGTACGGGGCTTTACGGTCGGTGATCGGGTATCGGGTGAGGGCCACATTACCTGTGGCCATTGCCGTAACTGTCGCGCCGGACGCACCCACCTGTGCCGCAATACGGTAGGGGTCGGTGTTAACCGTGAAGGTGCCTTCGCCGAATATCTGGTGATACCGGCGTTTAATGCCTTTAAACTGCCCGACGAAGTGTCCGACGATCTGGCGGCTATTTTCGACCCCTTTGGTAACGCGGTGCATACTGCCTTGTCGTTCGACTTGGTGGGCGAAGATGTGTTGATCACCGGTGCCGGCCCCATTGGAATTATGGCGGCGGCGGTCGCTCGTCATGTTGGGGCTCGCCACGTGGTGATCACCGACGTGAACGAATACCGGCTGGATCTGGCGCGCAAGATGGGCGTAACCCGAGCGGTCAACGTGGCCAGCGAAAAGCTGGACACCGTGATGGCCGAACTGGGCATGACCGAGGGCTTCGATGTGGGGCTGGAAATGTCTGGCGTACCGGCAGCCTTCTGCGACATGCTCGATAAAATGAACCACGGCGGCAAGGTGGCCATGCTGGGTATTCCCCCCTCCGATATGGCAATTGACTGGACTAAGGTCATTTTCAAGGGCTTGGTACTCAAGGGCATCTATGGTCGCGAAATGTTTGAAACCTGGTACAAGATGGCCAGTCTGATCCAGTCCGGTCTGGATTTAACCCCCATGATCACGCATCACTTCAAGGTGGATGATTTTCAAAAAGGGTTCGACACCATGCGCTCGGGCCAGTCCGGCAAGGTGATCCTCGACTGGACCTGAGAGTCTGCCTGAACGTTTCGAGAACAAGAAGGTCGGCCTGGCCGGCCTTCTGTATTTAAAGCGCCTGTTTATCCTGTTCAGCCCGTTGGCTATCCTTTCTGTTGTCGTCACGCCTTGCTTCACAATTCTGGTATTTCTGCTATAACCGGTGTCATACGCAGCACTTTTTGCTTGTGAAAGTGGCACACTCGGGTTAGAAAAAGAACAGTCCGAAGTTTCTTCGGCGCAACAACTCAATGGATAGAGGGAAGCGACATGATCACATGGAACAAGAAAACGGTAGCAGCAGCGGTGTCGGTCGCACTGGGTTACGGGGCGGCGTTTTCGGCTTCGGCAGAAACCGTTAAAATCGGCATTGCCGGGCCCATTACCGGCGCCGTGGCGCAATACGGTGATATGCAGTTTACCGGTGGTCGCATGGCCGTCGAAATGCTGAATAAATCCGGCACTCTGGGGGACTATACTCTGGAGGCGGTAGAATACGATGATGCCTGTGACCCCAAGCAGGCGGTGGCGGTGGCGAACCGTGTCGTTAACGACGGCATCCAGTTTGTGGTCGGTCACCTGTGCTCCGACAGTACCTTGCCAGCCTCTGATGTTTATGATGATGAAGGCATCCTCATGATCACTCCCGCCTCTACCAACCCGGTGATCACCGAGCGTAATCAGGAATTTGTGATGCGCACCATAGGGCTGGACAGTGATCAGGGGCCCACGGCGGCTCGCTATATCATGGAGCAGGTCAAGCCCAAGCGGATTGCCATTATTCACGACAAAAAACAATACGGTGAAGGCCTGGCCTCCAGCGTGCGCGATGCACTGCAAGCGGCCGGTGTAGAAGTCGTGGCCTACGAAGGCGTCACCTCGGGCGATAAAGACTTTTCTACCCTGGTGGCCAAGCTGCAGCGTGATCAAGTCGACTTTGTGTATTACGGCGGTTATCACCCCGAGCTGGGGCTGATATTGCGCCAGTCTGCCGAGAAAGGTTTTAACGCCCGTTTCATGGGGCCGGAAGGCGTCGGGCATAAAGACATTACCTCCATAGCCGGCGACGCCTCGGAAGGCTTGCTGGTCACCTTGCCGAAAAAGTATGACCTGGATCCGGCAAACGTCGAAGTCGTACAGGCGATTCAGGCGAAGGGTGAGGATGCCAGCGGTCCGTTTGTGTGGACTACTTATGCGGCAATGGAAGCCATTGCCGAAGGCCTGAAAAGAGCCGGCACGGATCCTGCCGCGGTCGCAAAAGCGCTGCGTGCCGAGCCGGTGAGTACCGTGATGGGGCCTTTGTCCTGGGATGAAAAAGGCGATCTCATGGGGTTCGAGTTTGGCGTATTTGAATGGCATAAAGACGGCACCTCAACCCAGAAATAAGCCAGAGCCTGGCATTATCTAGTCGTCGATTAAGTCAGTATCGATGCAGCGGTTCGGCCCCGGGATGGCCGAGCCGCCGTTATCGAGCCAGTACCGTTTTATAGACAGATGAGAGCGCCAAAACATGGCGCCAGTATCCCCCCTCAAACCAAGGGGCTCTCTCGCTCTTACGACAAGGAAGGTTGTATGTCTGAGCCAGTTCTTTATTTTATTCAGCAAATGCTTAATGGCCTGACCATAGGCAGTACCTATGCATTAATCGCCATCGGTTACACCATGGTGTATGGCATTATCGGCATGATCAACTTCGCCCATGGCGAGGTGTACATGATTGGCGCCTATGCCTCCTTCATGGTGATGACGGGACTCATGATGGTGGGCATCGACAGCACTCTGTTGTTATTAACCGCCGCCTTTCTGGTCAGCATCATTTTAACCAGCGTCTATGGCTACTCCATAGAGCGAGTGGCTTACCGACCCCTGCGAGGCAGCAAACGACTCATTGCGCTGATTTCTGCCATCGGCATGTCGATTTTCTTGCAGAATATGATGCGGCTGTTTCAGGGATCGCGCGATATCGCCATGCCCCGTCTGATTTCCGGTGGCTGGACCTTTGGCGAGAGTGGTTTTCAGGCATCCCTGTCCTATATGCAGTTGGTTATCTTTGTGGTGACCGTGATCACCATGACCTTGCTGTCGTGGTTTATCTCTCGCTCGCGCATGGGGCGGGCCTGCCGCGCCTGTGCCGAAGATCTCAAGATGGCCAACCTGCTTGGCATCAACAGCAATATGGTTATTTCGCTGACCTTCGTGATTGGCGCCGCCCTGGCCGCGGTCGCCGGTGTCTTGCTGGGCTCTTACTACGGTGTGATCAACCCCTACATTGGCTTCATGGCGGGACTCAAGGCCTTTACCGCCGCCGTACTCGGTGGCATTGGCAGCATTCCCGGGGCCGTGATCGGTGGCCTCTTGCTGGGGGTGACCGAGGCCATGACCGGAGCTTATTTCAGTACCGAATATAAAGACGTGGTGTCCTTTGGTCTGCTCATCGGGGTGTTGTTATTTATGCCGACCGGCATTTTAGGCAAGCCGGAGGTAGAAAAAGTATGAGTAAACTCAAACCTGCTGTTATTGCTGCGTTGTTGTTTTTATTGCTGGCCGGCTGGCTGCTGGGCTTTCGACTGGAAACCGAAGGCACCCGGCTGATCGTCAGCAATCGACTGGACCAGGCCTGGGAGTGGCTGGCGCTGGGCGCCGGCCTGGTGTTTTTGGTGCAGCTGTTTCACCATCAATTGCGTAAACCCTTTCAGTACTGGGCGGAGCGCAAAAGTGGCTTTGCCTTGCCGGCACCAGAGGAACGGCCCGGTTTGTATCGCATTGGCACCGTGCTGGTGCTGGCTACCTTGGTTGTCTGGCCTTTTATGGGCTCGCGTGGTGCCGTGGATCTGGCGACCCTGACGCTGATTTATGTGATGTTGGGGCTGGGGCTCAACGTGGTAGTGGGCCTGGCTGGCTTGCTGGATTTGGGCTATGTCGCCTTTTATGCGGTGGGTGCCTACAGTTATGCGTTGCTTAATGCCTATCTGGGGCTGAATTTTTGGACCTGCCTGTTGATCTCCGGTGGTATGGCGGCGTTATTCGGGTTTTTGCTGGGGTTTCCGGTGCTTAGGTTGCGGGGCGACTATCTGGCGATAGTGACCCTGGGCTTTGGCGAAATTATCCGTATTCTGCTGAACAACATGACCGAGATCACCGGTGGCCCCAACGGTATTGCCGGTATTCCCAAGCCCACCCTGTTCGGCCTGGAGTTTGAACGGCGCGGCGATAACACCTTTCATCAATACTTTGATATTGCCTACAACTCCAGCCACAAGGTGATCTTTCTTTACCTGCTGGCGCTGGTGCTGGTCATCATGACTATCTTCGTGATCAACCGTTTGCTGCGGATGCCGCTGGGGCGGGCATGGGAAGCGCTGCGTGAAGATGAAATTGCCTGTCGTTCGCTAGGCCTCAACCCGACCTTGATTAAACTCAGCGCCTTTACCATAGGGGCGGCCTTTGCCGGGTTTGCCGGCAGTTTCTTTGCCGCGCGCCAGGGTTTTATCAGCCCCGAGTCGTTTATTTTTATCGAGTCGGCCATCATTCTGGCCATAGTGGTGCTGGGCGGCATGGGGTCCCAAATCGGGGTGGTGCTGGCGGCCATAGTGATGACCATATTGCCGGAGCTGACCCGCGAATTTAACGAATATCGCATGCTGTTATTTGGCTTGTTGATGGTGCTGATGATGATTTGGCGGCCACAGGGCCTGCTGCCGATGCACCGACCGCATATGGAGCTAAAACCATGACTGCTTTATTAACGGTTTCCGATCTCACCATGCGATTTGGCGGTTTGGTGGCGGTGGATCGAGTGGCGCTGAGCATGCAAGAGCGACAAATTGTTTCTGTCATCGGCCCGAATGGTGCCGGTAAAACCACTGTGTTTAACTGCTTGTCGGGCTTTTACCGGCCCAGTGGCGGCAGTGTGCAATTCAAGGGACAGGCCATTGCCGGCATGCCCGGCCATAAAATCGCTCGCCTGGGCATGGTGCGTACCTTTCAGCATGTGCGGCTGTTCAAGGAAATGACGGTGCTCGAAAACCTGCTGGTAGCGCAGCACCATCATCTTGATACCGGGTTTCTGGCGGGGCTGTTTAAAACTCCCGCCTTTCGTCGCTCGGAACGGGAAGGGCTGGCGCTGGCGCATTATTGGCTGGAAAAAGTACAGTTAACCGAATTTGCCAACCGTACCGCGGATAACCTGTCTTACGGTCAGCAACGGCGACTGGAAATTGCCCGCTGTATGGCGGCGCGACCCCAGCTGTTGATGCTGGATGAGCCGGCGGCAGGGCTCAACCCGAATGAAACACGGGAATTGAACCGGCTGATTTGTGACTTGCGTGACAACGAAGGGGTGAGCATTTTATTGATTGAACACGACATGAAGCTGGTGATGGATATTTCCGATTACATCTATGTGGTGAATCAGGGGCGTCCCCTGGCCGAAGGCACGCCAGATCAGGTGCGTAATAATGCGGATGTGATCAAAGCCTACCTGGGAGAAACCTGAACATGCTGCATGTGGATAATGTGAATGCCGGCTACGGCAAAATCCAGGCCTTGGAAAACGTCACCATCAATATAGAGCAGGGGGAAATCGTCACCCTGATTGGTGCCAACGGCGCCGGTAAAACCACCCTGATGATGACCATTTGCGGCGATCCCAAACCAACTCAGGGGCGAGTGATGTTTGAGGGCCAGGATCTCACCAGCCTGGATACCGCCGCCATTATGCGAAAAGACATCGCCATAGTGCCGGAAGGCCGGCGCATTTTTGCTCGGCTGACGGTGGAAGAAAACCTGTATATGGGCGCCTTTTTCGTCGATAAACGCGAACACCAAGGGTTATTGGCCGAGGTGTATCAGATGTTTCCTCGGCTTAAGGAGCGGATGCACCAGCGTGCGGGCACCATGTCCGGCGGGGAGCAGCAAATGCTGGCCATCGGCCGGGCCCTGATGAGCAAACCGCGGTTGTTGCTGCTGGATGAACCCTCGCTGGGGCTGGCGCCCATTATTATTGCGCAGATTTTTGCCACCATAGCGCGGCTGCGTGATGAAAAGGGCATGACCATCTTTTTGGTCGAGCAGAATGCCAACCAGGCACTGCAGCTGGCC
Source organism: Oceanisphaera sp. (assembly GCF_048268965.1). Classification (GTDB taxonomy): domain Bacteria; phylum Pseudomonadota; class Gammaproteobacteria; order Enterobacterales; family Aeromonadaceae; genus Oceanimonas. Next base: position 36,959 of record NZ_JBLWUK010000017.1, on the reverse strand, counting down.
GATCGAGGCTATGTTCTGGAAAACGGGCGCGTAATTCTGGCCGATACCGGCGCGGCGCTGTTGGTAAACGAACAAGTACGGCAGGCGTATCTGGGCGGTTAAGGGCAAAGTACTGTGAGGAGCAAATGGTAAGGGGTGAGGGGGCAGCAGCGGTAAGCCCTCTGACCTCTCTCTTAGCCACAAGTCGCTAACCAGTAAATTAATGCCCATAGGCGACTGGGTACCCTCCTCCGACACGCTGCGGATAAATGACACTCACCTTTTCAACCGCTGCGAACATTCACCGGATGTTCGGTCAGGTTGAAACGGTTCGTCACGGCGAGGCAAGCTCGCCCCCTGCACGCTCAGCACATGACGTCCTGTCATGTGATGGTCGGCTGAGGCTATCCCAATCGCCTCTTTTTAGGCCCCGAGCCTTCGGTGAGCATCACTGACCGACGGCACCGGTGTCAATGGGAAGGCAGAGGGTGTCTGCTCAACCGACCATCCGCGCCAGGGATGGCGCGTTTTGAGCCCCCATGGATGGGTTTACGGCGAGTCGGAGGAGTAGTGCCCTCTGCCTGACAAGCCACACTCATTTCAAAAAATATCAACAAATAGTTGTGACTAAGAGACAGGCCTTCGGACTGAGTGCCAATAACCAAACACCGCCTGATGCCAAGGGAGCCGAGATTGGTTAAACTGGGCCAAATTAATGCAAGGAGTTACCCATGGAGCAGTTTGCCCACATTTCTGTTGCCGAAGCCGAACAGCTGCTGTCGGAAGGACAGGCCCGGCTGGTAGATATTCGCGATCCCCAGTCGTTTGCCCTGGCTCATGTTGAGCAGTCTTTTCATTTAACCAACGACAGTCTGGTCGCCTTTACCAACGAGGTTGATTACGAAACGCCTGTCATCGTCATGTGTTATCACGGGGTCAGCAGCCAGGGTGCGGCTCAATATCTGATCAATCAAGGCTTTGAAGAAGTGTATAGTCTGGATGGCGGCTTTGAAGCCTGGCGGCGCACCCAGCCGGTGGTCGCGCAGTAATGAAGCTGCTGCTCGTGCTGGATGATCCGCGCCGTGCCCAGTCGTTTGTGGATTATCTGGCCGATATGGGCCTTAAATGCGAACTCACGCTGGATGACGACAACAATGTCAGTATCTGGCTGGTGGATGAGTTGCGCTGGCAGCAAGCCCAGCTTGAGGTGAAACGCTTTATTGCCGAGCCGCTGCACCCCCGCTATCAGGATGCCTCCTGGCGCCAGGGCGATACCCATGTGCAGTTTGCCCGGGGAGCCTCACAGCCAGGTCTGCTCCGTGATGTGCTGAGCCGTACGGGGCCGGTAAATATGCTGGTGTTACTCGCCTGCTTGGCGGTATATGGCCTGAGCTGGCTGAGGCTGCCCATGTTTGGGCTGCTGTCTTTTCCGCCCCAACTGTCGTTATTGCTGGGGCCCGACCTCTGGCGCGGCTTCACTCCTGCCTTATTGCACTTCTCCCTGATGCACCTGGTGTTCAATCTGTTCTGGTGGTGGTATCTGTCCACCATGGTGGAGCGGCACCGTGGGCATGGCAAGTTGCTGTTATTACTGCTGGTGGCGGCCCTGTTGCCTAATATAATGCAGTTTTTGGTCAGCGGTCCCCATTTTGGCGGCCTGTCCGGCGTGGTCTATGCCCTGCTGGCCTATGTCTGGCTCTCGGGCAGACTCAATCCGGCGGGAGGTGTCGGTTTGCCTGATGGCATGGCGGTGTTGATGGTGGTGTGGCTGGTGCTGGGCTTTACCGGTGCCCTGGGGCCGGTTGCCAACCTGGCCCATCTGGGGGGCGGATTGATAGGCCTGCTTCAGGCCTGGTTTGATCGACCCAAGTCGGTGTTGTAAGTCGCTTTAGTCGTGGCGGCTTATTGGTAGAGAAACTTGGTGAACAGCAGGCGGCGGATCGGTGCTTCACCCGTTTCTTCCAGTAACAGGTCGTTGAGCCGTTGCAGCCCTTGCTCTGCCAGTTGGTTACGTACGGTGAGCGAGCGGATATCCTGCTTGTTCTGCTCTGCCAGCAGGTGGTTGATGGCATCCCGCAGCAGGGGGGTATGTTGCTCTACCAGCGGCATTTGTGCGCTATCCTCCAGCATCAAATCTACCGTTACCCGAACATAGCCCAGGGTTTTCCCGGAGTTTTGGTAGTTGGTAATAATATCGGGTTCCATGGTGTAATATAGAGGCCCTTCGGGAGCCGCTTCTTGTGCCTGAAGAAGGCCAGCGACCAATACAATACAGGGTGCGAGTAAGCGAAGCATGAATCAGCCTTTCTAACAGAATGATATGGCTATTGTTTAAACAAAAGTGTGGGCCGGTCAAGTGAATACGTGTTTTTCAGGATTAAAGCAACGATTTAACCATGGGTGTTGCCACGGCAGTATGGGTAAAACGTCGTGATCCACAGCACAGATGCCGGCTGGAGCTGGAATAGCCGGGGGCCCGCGTCACTGGCAGCACCCCAACCGGAGTTGTCCCGCTGGCTGCAAGATACCGGCTCGCTAACCGAACGTCTGCGCCTGTGCTGCCGGCACTTTCGCGTACAGTTACAATGCACGCGAGCCCAGGTGAGTTTAACGCCCGAGCAAGCCGACTGGCTGGGGGGAGAACATGCCCATTGCCGGGAAGTCTTGTTACTGTGTGACGAGCAACCCTGGGTGTATGCCAGTTCCTTGTATTCTTCCGCCGCCTTGCAGGCTCTTCCTGCCCTGGGCGGACTGGGAGAGCGGGCCCTGGGCGAGCTCATGTTCGAGCACCCCGACCTCACCCGCAGTGACTTTGATTTTGCGCAGTTAACCGCCAACCAGTGGTGGCAGCTGGCGCAGCAGCAAAACCTCACCCAACCGGCACTCGGTGTGTCCGCCAGTCCCCAGGCCGATGCGCCGAACCGCTTGCCCTGGGCGCGGCGTTCATTGCTGGCCATACCTCGGGCGAGTGTGCTGGTCACCGAATTATTTTTGCCCGCCGCTCAGGCTTACAAAGAGTAAAAAACGATGACAACAACTGCAACCCGCCCGCGCTGGCGTGCCTATATGGCATTAGCCCGACTCGACAAGCCCATTGGTACCTTGCTACTGCTGTGGCCCACCTTGTGGGCCATCTGGATTGCCGGCAACGGCCAGCCTTCTCTCTGGTTATTACTGGTATTCGTGGTGGGGGTGTTTTCCATGCGCTCTGCCGGCTGTGTTATCAATGATTATGCCGACCGCCATATCGATGGTCACGTCAAGCGTACCGAGGGGCGACCACTGCCGATGGGGGAACTGACCGAGCGCCAGGCGCTGGGCTTTTTTGCCTTGCTGGTGGTCATTTCCTTTTTGCTGGTGCTCACCACCAACGCGCTGACCATTACGCTCTCGGTCGCGGGTCTGGGGTGGGCGGCGCTGTATCCCTTTATGAAGCGTTATACACACTTGCCGCAGCTGTTCCTGGGCATTGCCTTTTCCTGGGCCATTCCCATGGCATTTGCCGCCGAGAGCAACAGTTTGCCGGTGGGGCTCTGGTTATTATTTGCCGCCAACCTCACCTGGACCATTGCCTACGATACCATGTATGCCATGGTCGACCGGGATGATGACCTGCGCATTGGCGTCAAGTCCACCGCCATTCTGTTTGGCCGGCGCGACAAGTTGATGGTGGGGGTATTACAGCTATCCACGCTGATATTGCTGGTCGCCGCCGGGCAGGCCTTTGCACTCGGTCCGCTGTTTTACTGGAGCCTGCTGGGTGCCGCCGGCCTGTTTGTCTATCAACAGCGGCTGATCCGCGACCGGGAGCGCATGCCGTGTTTCCGCGCCTTTCTGAACAACAATTACGTGGGCATGCTGGTGTTTGCCGGCGTCGTGCTCACGCTGCTGTAACGCGCCAGCGTTATTGGTGAGAGGTGAGGGGCTTGAAGTCTGAGTGTCCCAGTGTGGCTCACTCTTCCCTCCTCACCCCTCACTCCTAACCCTCATTACTGCAGACTGCGGCGTACGGCACTGGGCAATAACGGATACAGTGCGCCGCGCAGCTGCTCCAGCTCGTCATATCCGGTTTGATCCTGATGCCCATAGCCTTCTGCTTCCAGGGCGTCGGCCAGCATGCTGAACAACGTCTTGTCGAACAGCTCGGGTGCCTGAATGCCGTGTAACATGGCCAGGTGTTCGGCGAGTTGCTGGCTGTCATCCTGCAGTTGCTGACGCTCGATGTCAGGTTGCAGGCACGCCACCACCACCCCGTAGCGCTGTAATGAAGGTCGAATAATGCGGGCCAGCAATAACAGCTGCAGTTGTTGTTGCGGCTCAACCCACCAGCCCTGCTGATGGAAACGGAGCAGTCCCAGCTGCTCCAGTGCCGCCAGGTGAGCCTCGATCCATGCCGGCAGGTCGTCGGCGGCGACATTCAGAAATAACTCGGCTTTCAGTAGTGGATACAGGCGCTGCAAGCGGCGTAATATTTCGCTGCTGACGATGCCTTCGTGCCGCTCTATCAAGGTCGCCAACAGCGCCGGCAAGGCGAACAGATGCAGTATGTTGTTGCGATAATAACTCAGCAGCACCGACTGGCGCCGATCCAGATAGATCACCTCGCCCAGCTTGCTACTTTCCCGCTCAAACTTGCCCAGCTCTAATGCCTGCTCCAATAACTGTTCGCTTTCTTGTTCCGGTATGACCAGCTGCTCGCTATAGGGGCACAGGCGCAAATAGTCGAGATACAGCTGCACTTGCTGCTGCAGTTGCTGGCGGGTGAGGGCATGACGATCCGAGGTGAGTAGCGCAGTCGCACTCAGCGTCAGGCCGTTCACCGCGGCGGCGGCGTTGATGCGCGTCATGACTTCGCGAGCCAGCGGGATCACCAGCTCGCGAGCCGTGCTCCGGGGAGTGCTTTCTTTATTCAGCCATTCGGTCAGGGGAAGTGGCTCGCCAAAGTTGACGAAGCCACGGCCAAAATTACGCAGCTTGCGAATGATGCCCAGCAGTTGCCAGGCGCTTTCGGTTTGTTTGCGGCCACCCTGCAACTCTTTATGGTAGCTGCCTACTTCCATTACGTGTTCATAACCCAGATACACAGGGATCAGGGTAATGGGGCGCTCCTTGTGCTGCATGGCGGCGTCGAGTGTCATCGACAGCATACCCGGCTTGGCGGGTAACAGGCGACCGGTGCGAGAGCGGCCCCCTTCGGCAAAGTATTCCACCGCATAACCGCGGCGAAACAGCAAGTTGAGGTATTCCCTGAATACAGTGGCGTACAGCTTGTTGTCTTTAAAGGTGCGGCGAATAAAGAAGGCACCGCCACGGCGAAACAAGGGACCGGCAGGAAAAAAGTTCAGGTTGATGCCGGCGGCAATATGAGGCGGCACCATGCCCTGATGATAAATTACGTATGACAGCAGCAGGTAATCCATGTGGCTGCGATGGCAGGGCAGATAGACCAGTTCATGCCCTTCCTGAGCCAGTTGCCGCACCCGCTCGGCACCGGTGACCGATAAGCCGCGATAGAGCTTGTGCCACAGCCAACCGAGCAGGCGGTCACCGAAACGGATCAGCGGATAGGAAAAGTTAGAGGCAATTTCATTCATATACCCCTGTGCCAGACGGCGGGATGCGGCTGGGTCTTGTTGCTGCTGCTGACTGTGTTGTTGTATGGCGTGCATTACCCCCTCTGTTTGCAGCAGCTGTGTCAGCAACAACTCTCTGTTTGGTAACTTGGGGCCGGTGGCGGCCAGTCGCTGGCGACTAAAATGAATGCGGGCAATACGGGCCAGCTTGTGGGCCAGCCTGGGGTCGGCTTCCGAGCGTTCGAGCAGCAGGGGCAGTAACAGCGGCGCACTGAAACGCACGCGATTTTCTCTGCCCTTCAGCAATACGATTAACGCTTTGCGCAAGGCGTTGGGGGAACGACTGCGCACTATGCTAAGGGAAGAAGGGCTATCTCCTTCGCGACCAGGCGCCCGGCCCCAGAACAGGCTGACCGGCACCAGCTGAATGGGCACAGTCTGTTGTTTTTGTGCCGCTAACAGTTGATTGAACTCGGCCAGATAAGGGGTGGCGCTGCGCGAGCGGCGGCCCAGCCCTGCCGGTTTATCCAGGCAGATAAAGCGGGGCAGGCTGCAGCCTTCAATATGCAAGGGCGCAAAGGGACTGGGCAGACCTAATTGTTCGCAGCTTAGCTCCAGGGTGAGCAGGTCCGAAATAGAAGCGGTTTTCAATATGTAAACAACAGGCTGCTCAAGATCGATGACCAGCTCGGTCACGGGATCGGCGGGCAGGCTTTTATGGTTTACCAAGGTGGCAATTAACGGACGAAACAAACGGCGAGTTAGAGAAGAGCCGAACATCATGCAGCGGAAACCCCAATATTTATGCGGTGGGCAAGATTATCAGATCAGACCTCTGATGTCTTGATGCGGGAGTCGCAGAACTTTGTACTTGCTCTGTTGAATTTACTGGATATACTGACAGTTAACTGTATAAAAAAACAGGTCTATTATGAAAGCCCTTACGCTTCGCCAGTCTCAGGTACTGGACATCATTAAAGAGCATATCCAGCAGACCGGCATGCCGCCGACGCGTGCCGAAATTGCCCGAACATTAGGCTTCAAGTCGGCCAACGCCGCCGAAGAGCATCTTAAGGCACTGGCCAAAAAAGGCGTGATCACCATGATGCCGGGTACCTCTCGTGGTATTCGACTGGTCGAAGAAGAGGAAGAGCTGGGGTTGCCGCTGATCGGCCGGGTCGCGGCGGGGGAACCCATTCTGGCTCAGCAGCATATTGAAAGCCATTACCAGCTGGATCCGGCACTGTTCCACCCCGCCGCCGATTTTTTGCTGCGGGTAAAGGGCATGAGCATGAAAAACATCGGCATTATGGACGGTGATCTGCTGGCGGTGCACAAAACCCAGGAAGTGCGCAATGGTCAGGTCGTGGTGGCGCGACTGGACGATGAAGTAACGGTAAAACGTTTTCAGCGCAAAGGCAGTAAAGTGAGTCTGTTGCCCGAAAACGAAGAGCTGTCTCCTATCGAAGTCGACCTGCGCAGCCAGGAGCTGATTATCGAAGGCCTGGCGGTTGGTGTTATCCGCAACGCCGATTTCTAGGTTTTTTATCCGCCCTTGAATCGGGGTAGCCCCGCTGCCCCGCCTGCCTATATTGACTAGCAATAGGCCGTATTGACTCGCCATCCCCCGGTAATCCGCGTTTTATATTTCCTCTCTGCTTCCTTGCTATTGCTGCTCTGGCCTCCCCCAAGGTGAAGACTTGCCGTCTTTTTCTTTCCTTTTCCATTTTCGGTGCTTTACTTACTGTGAGCGTCGGATCGATGATGAATGAGTCCGACCAGCACTGTCTTACAAGATAAGTACGCCAAAATTCAGGATGAAACTTGGGGGTGCGTGGTGAAGCTGATTTTTCTGCTGTTGTCCTTGCTGACAGCCCTGCCGATACGAGCGCAAACGCGTTTCAATATGACCGAAGGGGTCACCGATATCAGCCAGAAGGTGTATGGGTTGCACATGACCATACTCATTATCTGCGCCGTTATCGGGGTGGTGGTGTTCGGCGTCATGTTCTGGGCCATAATTCATCATCGAAAGTCCAAGGGTGCCCAGGCCGCCCAATTTCATGAAAGTACCAAGGTCGAAATTCTCTGGACCCTGATCCCCTTCGTGATCCTGATTGCCATGGCCGTGCCCGCGACCCGCACCCTGATCGCGATGGAAGACGCCAGCGAGTCTGATCTCACGGTGCAAGTTACCGGCTCCCAGTGGAAATGGCATTATCGCTACTTTGACCAGGGGGTAGAGTTCTACAGCCTGCTGGCCACCTTGCCGCAACAAATTCAGGGGCAGGTTACCAAGGGTAAAAACTACCTGCTCGAAGTTGACCACCCTCTGGTGCTGCCTACCGACCGCAAAATCCGCTTTCTGATTACCTCCGATGACGTGATTCACTCCTGGTGGGTACCGGCGTTTGCGGTGAAAAAAGATGCGGTGCCCGGCTTTATCAACGAGGCCTGGACCCGAATCAACGAGCCCGGTATTTATCGCGGCCAGTGTGCCGAGCTGTGCGGTAAAGATCATGGCTTTATGCCGATAGTCGTGGATGCGCGCAGCGGCGAGGAGTTCGATGATTGGCTGGCGAGCGTTCAGACCAGCCAGGCCGAGGCCAGGGCGGCCGAGCAAGCGCTGTTGGCTATGGAGATGACCATGGAAGAGTCGATGGAGCTGGGCGAGCAGGCATACCAGCGTGTGTGTGCCGCCTGTCATCAGGCCAATGGTGAGGGCATACCCGGCGCCTTTCCGGCCCTTAAAGGCAGTGAGCTGATTTTAAAGGATAAAGCGGCTCATATTAATATCGTACTGTACGGCAAGCCCGGTACCGCGATGCAAAGCTTTAACAAGCAGTTGTCACTGAAAGAGCTGGCGGCGGTCATCACCTATGAGCGTAACGCCTGGGGCAATGACACCCAAGATGTCATACAGCCCAGCGATATCGAGCAAGCCAGACAAGGACAATAGGGGGCAGGGATGGCACCGTTAAATAGAACCAATACCGCCGATGAGCATGTGAGCCTCAACGAGCACGAGGCGCATCATGGTCCGGCCAAAGGCATCAAGCGCTGGCTGTTTACCACCAACCACAAGGATATAGGTACTCTGTACCTGCTGTTCAGCCTGTGCATGTTTTTTGTGGGTGGCCTGATGGCCATGTTGATCCGGGCCGAGCTGTTTCAACCAGGACTGCAGTTGGTGGAGCCGAACTTCTTCAACCAGATGACCACCATGCACGGCCTGATCATGATTTTTGGCGCCGTAATGCCGTCTTTTGTCGGCCTGGCCAACTGGATGGTGCCCCTGATGATAGGGGCGCCGGACATGGCGCTGCCACGGATGAATAACTGGAGTTTCTGGATACTGCCCTTTGCCTTTGTGCTGATGCTGTCATCCTTGTTCATGCCGGGCGGCGGGCCCAACTTCGGCTGGACCTTTTATGCGCCGCTCTCCACCACCTATTCCCCCGACAGTACGGCTCTGTTCGCCTTTGCCATTCATATCATGGGCATCAGCTCCATTATGGGGGCCATCAACGTCATCGTGACCATCTGGAACATGCGCGCGCCGGGCATGACCTGGATGAAGCTGCCCATGTTCTGCTGGACCTGGCTGATCACCGCCTTTTTGCTGATCGCGGTGATGCCGGTGCTGGCGGGGGCGGTGACCATGGTATTGACCGACAAGTATTTCGGCACCAGCTTCTTTGATGCCGCCGGTGGGGGCGACCCCGTGATGTTCCAGCATATTTTCTGGTTTTTTGGCCATCCCGAGGTGTACATCATGATATTGCCGAGTTTTGGCATTATCTCGGCCATTATTCCTGCCTTTAGTCGCAAGCCCCTGTTTGGCTATGCCTCCATGGTTTACGCCACCGCGTCGATTGCCGGGTTGAGCTTTCTGGTGTGGGCTCATCACATGTTTACCGTGGGCATGCCGGTGGCGGCGGAACTGTTCTTTATGTACTGCACCATGCTGATCTCGGTGCCAACGGGGGTAAAGGTATTTAACTGGGTGGCCACCATGTGGCGCGGCTCACTGAGTTTTGAAGTGCCCATGCTGTTCGCCATCGCCTTTATCGTGCTGTTCTCCATCGGCGGCTTTAGCGGACTCATGCTGGCTATTACCCCCGCAGACTTCCAGTATCACGACACCTATTTTGTGGTGGCGCATTTTCATTATGTGCTGGTGACCGGTGCCATTTTCTCGGTGCTGTCGGCGGTGTACTACTGGTTGCCGAAATGGACCGGCTACATGTTTGATGAGCGGCTGGGCAAGTGGCACTTCTGGTGCTCGGTTGTCTCGGTGAACCTGTTGTTTTTCCCCATGCACTTTCTGGGACTGGGCGGTATGCCAAGACGGATCCCCGACTATTCGCTGCAATTCGCCGACATTAATGCCCTGGTCAGTATCGGCGGCTTTGCCTTCGGCTTGTCGCAGCTGATTTTTGTGGTGCTGCTGATCAAGTGTATTCGCGGTGGGGAAAAAGCCGCGCCTTGCCCCTGGGAAGGCGCGCATGGTCTGGAGTGGACAGTGCCTTCCCCCGCGCCTTATCACACCTTCAGTACGCCTCCGGAGGTCACGGATCATGATACACGGTAATAAGGCCTTCAAGCTGGCCCTGTTGGCGGTCGCCATGTTTGGCTTTGGTTTTTTGCTGGTGCCCCTGTATGACGTGTTTTGCGACATCACGGGCCTGAATGGCAAAACCGCCAACCGGGCCGTCGCCGAGTCCAGCGTGGTGGATGAGCAGCGGTTGATTACGGTGGAGTTTGTGACCTACCAAAGCAGTGGTTTGCGCGGTGAGTTTACGCCTTCGATCCGCCACTTGCAGGTGCGCCCCGGCGAGATGCACCAAGTGGACTTTACCGTTAGCAACCCCGGCAACAGCGACATCATACTCAGGGCCATTCCGTCTGTGTCACCCGGGCGAGCGGCCAGCCACTTGCGTAAGACGGAATGCTTTTGTTTTCAGGAGCAGCCCCTGGCAGGGCGAGGCGAGGCGATCATGCCGGTGCGCTTTTATGTGGATCAGGCGCTGCCGGTGGACATAGAGGTCTTTACCTTGTCCTATACCCTTTATGACATCACGGAGCGAGCCAGCAGCAGCTGAGCCAAGGAGGCAAACATGACGGTCAAGTTTCAGCCATATTATGTGCCGGACCAGAGTCCCTGGCCGCTGGTGGGTGCCTTGGGGTTGTTCTTGCTGGCTTCGGGGGCCGGGCTCTGGATCGCGGAGCTGGGCGGTATTGCCGGTCCCATCGTCTTTGCAGCCGGCACCCTGGTGATGACGGTGATGCTGTTTGGCTGGTTCAGTAATGTGATTGACGAGTCGAGCGCCGGACTGTACAGCAAGCAGCTGGACCGTTCGTTTCGCCTGGGCATGAGCTGGTTTATTTTTTCCGAAGTGATGTTCTTTGGTGCCTTCTTTGGCGCCTTGTTTTATGCCCGTATCTTGTCGGTGCCCTGGCTGGGCGGCGCGGGTAACAATGCGATGACCAACGCCGTATTGTGGCCGGAGTTTACCGCCAGCTGGCCCCTGCTAAGCACGCCGGGAGGTATAGAGACTACGGCCATGGGCTGGTTTGGCTTGCCGCTCATCAACACCATTATTCTGTTAACGTCATCGGTGACCGCACATTTGGCGCACCTGGCGCTGATTGATAACAAAAGACTGCGCCTGAGCCAGTGGCTGGGGCTCACGGTGCTGCTGGGGCTGATCTTCTTGACCCTGCAGGTATGGGAGTATGTGCATGCCTATGAAGAGCTGGGTCTGCGGCTGGACTCGGGGATTTATGGCAATACCTTCTTCCTGCTCACCGGTTTTCATGGTGCCCACGTTACCCTGGGAACGCTGATGCTGGCCATCATGTGGCTAAGGGTGCGCAAGGGGCATTTTACGCCGGCGCAGCATTTTGGTTTTCAGGCCACCAGCTGGTATTGGCACTTTGTGGACGTGGTCTGGCTCTGTCTGTTTATTTTTGTCTATATCTTGTAGCAGCGGTGAGGAGTCAAACAGCGACGTTTTGGAATGGCTGTTAAACCTCACCGTCTGGTTACAGTGGTCAGGGGCTCCTAGTAAGGACGGGTATGAGGGACGACCCAACCGGCGGCCAGGGCAAGGATCAGGAGCAGCACTATGATGACGGCAAACAGTAGACGCCGACCGATATAGCGACTCATCACTCGCGGATCCTGTTGCGAGATCAGGGCTTTAAGCCCCCAGAACAGGTTGCCAATCATGGCGAGCAGTAACAATACAATCAGTAGCTTGAATAGCATGGATGCGTTCCGGGAGAGACTGAATGTTGAGTATAGGAAAAAGTGGCGGCTTGCTGGTGCTGACGGCAGTGATCTCCCTGTTAATGATATTTATGGGTGCCTGGCAGCTTTCCCGTGCCGATGAGAAACGACTGTTGCTACTGGAGTGGCAGCAGCGCAACGACCTTGAATTGACCTTGAATGAAGCGCTCGCGATTCGCGCTCCCTTTGGCTATCGGCTGGCGGTGAATGGCCTGTTTCTGGCCGGCGGAGATGTCTGGCTCGATAATCAGATAGAGTCGGGGCGGGTGGGCTACCGCCTGATCCGCCCACTGCAAACCCGTCATGGCCTATTGACGGTAGACACCGGCTGGTGGCCGGCTCCTCCGGATAGGCGTCAGTTACCCACAGTGGCACCGCAAGCCGCACCGAGCCAGTTAGTCGGTCACCTTGTTCGTCCCTATGTTCCTCCTCTGGCCCTGGGTGAAGTGTCGTTTAATCCGGCTCACCCTCTGGTGGCGGATTTGGATCCCGCTTTGCTCGCTCAAATCTGGGGTGAGCCGGTCTTGCCCTTCGTGTTGAAGATGGGAGCAGAACAGGATGACTGGCAACCGGTCGTGATGGGACCCGAGCGGCATACCGGTTATGCGGTGCAATGGTTTGCGATGACTCTGGCGGTGTGGGTCGCCGCCGCCTGGTATTACCGGAGGCAAGATGATGAAGCATGAAACCGCGAACCCTGGTCGCAAGCCCAGGCCAGAACGCACCTTGCTGGCCTTGCTGGCGGTATTTGTATTGCCGGTGGCGTTGGCCTGGCTGACCCTGAATCAGGGCTGGTTTACCCCAGGTGTCAACAGCCATGGTGAATGGGTGCAAGGGCAGGTAGCCGAAGATGATCAGTGGCGTTTAATCCTGCCGATAGCCCCGGGCTGCGAAGCCTGTTTGAAGGCCGCCCCCCTGCTCGAAAATATTGATACCGCACTTGGCAGGGACGGCGACCGGGTGGCCGTGGTACAGCTGCCGGTCAGTCACGAGCTGGAAGCGGGATACATTTATATCGCCGATCCACCCGGTTTGCTGATCATGCGCTATGGGCTGCCAGAGACCGATCAAGAGCTGCCGCCCATGGGCAAGGCGCTACTGAGTGATCTGCGCCGCCTGCTCAAATATTCTCGTGCCGGCTAGGAGGAACCATGCGTCGACTGTGTCTGTTTGCTTTTTCTCTTACGCTGATTGTGGTGGTGCTGGGGGCCTATACCCGACTCACGGATGCAGGCCTGGGCTGCCCGGACTGGCCGGGCTGTTACGGCTTTAATTATGTGCCCAGCTCGGCACAGGAGCATGAGCTGGCGGCGCTGCGTTTTCCCGACCAGCCCGTAGAATTCATCAAGGCGCGTAACGAAATGGTCCACCGCTATGCGGCAGGTACCCTGGGATTCACTATTTTGCTGATGGCCTTGTGGTCGCTGCGTGCCGCTCATCGACACTACAGGGCACTAACATGGGTGCTGCTGGTGCTGGTCTGTGGGCAAGCCACCCTGGGCATGCTCACCGTCACCCTGAATCTGCTGCCCTTTGTGGTGATGGGGCACTTGCTGGGTGGCTTTACCCTGCTGGCCTTGCTGTTCTGGTTGCTGAGGCGCACCCGGGTGTCCCGGCCTCTTTATAACGGGCCGAATATGCGCGTCTGGTTGCCGCTGGCCCTGGTGGCGCTGCTGATACAGATAGCGCTGGGTGGCTGGACCGCCGCCAACTATGCGGCCATGGCCTGTCTGGAGCTGCCGGTATGTCAGGGCGACTGGATGAGTCAGTGGCAGTGGAGTGCCTTTCATCCTCACGGCGTGCCTGCCGAGACCTATCAATACGGTGTGCTGAGTGCCGCAGAGCGCATCACCATTCATGTTACACACCGTCTGTGGGCTCTGGTCACGGCCCTGGTGTTATTCGGTTTGGCCTGGCGATTATGGCAACAACCCTTGTTGCGACGCTGGGGAGTTGGGCTGGCGCTGGGGGTGTTGCTGCAGTTGGCGCTGGGCGTGGCGAATGTGGTGTTGCACTTGCCGCTGTGGGTGGCGGTGGCGCATAACGCCGGTGCCGCCCTCTTGTTGTTGATACTGACAGGCGTGGCGGAACGGGTTTGGCGAGCAAGGGAGGGTGTATGGCTAGAAGCGCGTTATTTTCCACAAGTTGGAGCCTAGGCTGGCGGGATTACTTTGCCCTGACCAAGCCAAAGGTGGTGGCGTTGATTCTGCTTACCGCTGTGGTAGGCATGTTTTTAACCGATACGGTCCCCAGCCTGCTGCGGGTGGTCAGTGCGACCCTGGGGATTGGCTTGATGGCAGGGGGAGCCGCCGCCATCAACCATGTGCTGGACCGGCGTATCGACCTTAAAATGGCCCGTACCCATCACAGGCCGGTGGCGCAAGGGCGAGTACAGAGTGGCTCGGCGCTGGCATTTGCCTTTGCCTTGTCGGGGATAGGGTTGGCCGTCTTGCTGTTGTGGGTGAATGCGCTGACCGCCTGGCTGACGCTGGCCTCTTTGCTGGGCTATGCCGTGGTATACACAGTGTGGCTGAAACGCGCCACACCGCAGAATATCGTGATTGGCGGTCTGGCGGGTGCCATGCCCCCCTTGCTGGGCTGGACGGCAATAACCGGGGAGTTTCATGGCCATGCCCTCCTGTTGGTGATGATTATCTTTGCCTGGACGCCACCGCATTTCTGGGCGCTGGCCATTCATCGGCGAGATGACTATGCCAAGGCCGGAGTACCTATGTTGCCGGTAACCCATGGCATCGAATTCAGTAAAACCTGTGTGTTGCTGTATACCTTGCTGCTCACCCTGATTTGTTTGCTGCCCTGGGTAGTCGGCATGTCGGGCCCGCTTTATCTGGTGGGGGTCTGCCTGCTGAATTTACGCTTTATCCAGTGGGCCTGGCGGCTGAAGTTTAGACCTTCGGCGCAAACCGCTCTACAATGCTTCCACTTTTCAATCAGTCACCTGATGTGGCTTTTTGTGTTGCTGCTCGCGGATCACTGGATAGATTATGGCTAAGACAAGCAAGTGGATATGGGCATTGGCAATTGCCCTGGTGGTGGCAGGTACCCTGAGTGGTGCCTATTGGTATGCCGATAAAAGGAACAGTCTGACGGAGGCCGTGGTGGTGTATCCCGAGCCACGCGAGCTGGCGGCATTCGCCCTGACCGATACCGACAATCAGCCCTTTACCGAGCAAAACCTGAAGGACCATTGGAGCCTGATTTTTGTGGGGTATACCTTTTGCCCCGATATCTGCCCGACCACACTGGCGGATTTGGCGCGTATCTATCCCGAGCTGACGGCAATCAGCGACCGGGTACAGGTGATCTTTGTCTCCGCCGACCCGGCCCGGGATACGCCGGAGCGACTCAAGGCCTATACCCAGTATTTCAATCCCGACTTTGTGGCGGTCACCGCCGAGCATGACGCTCTCATGCCCGCGGTGCAGCAGCTGGGGCTGATCTACGGAATCTTCAATCGCGATGCCGACAGTTACCTGGTCGATCATTCCGCTTCCATTGCCCTGGTGAACCCCAACGGGCAGCTGCATGCTTCCTTCCGGCCCGACTTCGATGAGCAAAGCGAAATGCCGCTGGTTAATGGCCCCGAGCTGGTTAAAAATTTCGCGAGCATAGTGGCGCGCTGGCGCGACTAGCAGCCGGTGCAACGTAAAGGGTGAGGCGTGAGCAGGATGACCCGCAATACCTGACGCCTCAACACTTACCGTCTTACTCCTGACGGCCTTTCCCCCTTCACTATATTGATAAGAATCTGTTATGTGGTCCTCTTTTTTTAACGCTGCCCGTCACCGTCAGGTGTTTGCGCTGGCGCTGCCCATGGTGCTGTCGAATATTACGGTGCCGCTGCTGGGGCTGGTCGATACCATCGTCATTGGTCATTTGGAGCATGCCTACTATCTGGGGGGCGTGGCAGTCGGGGCCACCATTATCAGTCTGATCTTCTGGTTGCTTGGTTTTTTACGGATGTCGACCACAGGGCTGGCCGCTCAGGCCGTGGGCGCCGGGGATAACGAGCGGTTACTGCAGGTGCTGGCGCGAGGCTGCTTGCTGGCCCTGGGACTGGCACTGCTTATTTTGCTGCTGCAGCAGCCGTTGACCGAGCTGGCATTCTGGTTGATGGGGGGCAGCGCCGAGGTGCAGTTTTATGGCCGCGAGTATGTGATGGTCAGGATCTGGAGTGCGCCGGCGGCTCTGATCAACCTGGTGTTGCTGGGCTGGTTGCTGGGAAATCAGAATGCCCGGGCACCCATGTTGTTGCTGATCCTGGGGAACGGGGCCAATATTCTGCTCGATATCTGGTTTGTACTGGGCCTGGGCTGGCAGGTTAAAGGAGCGGCGGCGGCGTCTGTGTTAGCCGATTACCTGGCGACGGCATTGGGTGCCTGGCTGGTATGGCGCACCCTGCAAAGACGTAATGTCTGGCCTGCGGCAGGCTTCTGGCGGCGCATCCTGCATCTGGCGGCGTTTAAAACGTTGCTGGGGCTCAATCGGGATATTTTTATTCGGGCGCTGTGCTTGCAGCTGACCTTTGCCTTCATGACCTTTCAGGGGGCCCGCCTTGGGGATGAGGTACTGGCCGCCAATGCGGTGCTGATGAACTTCCTGATGTTTATCTCTTTTGGTCTGGATGGCTTTGCCTATGCGGTGGAAGCCATGGTTGGCAAGGCGGTTGGTGCGCGCAACCGGGCCGAGTTTCGCCTGGCCTGCGCCCTGAACCTCTTCTGGGGCGGGGTGGTGGCGATCTTGTTCATGCTGCTCTTTGCCTTGGCCGGACAGACGCTACTTGGCCTGATCACCAGTATAGAGCCGGTGCGAGAGCAGGCCAGCCAATACCTGCCCTGGCTGATCTTGATGCCGCTGGCCGCCTGTTGGTGTTTTATTCTCGATGGTATTTTTATCGGTACCACCCGCGGGGGAGATATGCGTGACATGATGCTGTTGTCCACGGCCGGCGTATTCTTCCCGGTGTGGTTTTTGACCCAGTCGCTGGGTAATCATGGCCTGTGGCTGGCCATGCTGTGTTTTATGCTGGCCCGAGGGATAACCCTCGGCTGGGCCTGGTGGCGGGTGGAACGTCGGCAGGGGTTTATTATCAGCGACGGAACGCTGTGAAGAGTAAAGAGTGAAGCGCAAAGAGGACGAGATAACACCTAAACCTGCTCTTGCCACGGAATACACGGAAAAGTGCTAAGGAAAAGATGATTTATTGATAAAATCTAAACACCTCACCCTTTACTCTTCACTTATTACAGAGAAACCCATGTTTGATATTGCGCTTTACGAACCTGAAATTGCCCCTAATACCGGTAACATTATGCGTCTGGCGCGCAATAACGGTTGCCGGCTGCACCTTATCGAGCCACTGGGCTTTAATCTGGAAGAAAAAAAGCTGCGTCGCGCCGGACTGGATTATGCGGACTTTGGTCGCATCTTCCAGCACAAAAATTATGCCGATTTTCTGCAAGCTGTGGCCGGGCAGCGCATATTTGCCTGTACCACCAAGGGCAGTCAGCTTCATCACAAGGCGAGCTATCAGGCGGGTGATGTGCTGTTGTTTGGCCCGGAAACCCGAGGCCTGCCCGATGAGGTGCTGGCAGCGGTCGCGCCAGAGTTGCGTATTCGTATTCCCATGCAGGCGGACAGCCGCAGCCTGAACCTTGCCAACGCCGTGGCGATCATCAGTTATGAGGCATGGCGACAGCAGGATTTTGCTGGTGGACAGTAACGCACTCAGGAGTTGCAGATGAAAGAGCACTTACATCAGGGTACCGCCTCTTATGGCCGACTGGTGACCATAGCCGCCGTGGCCGCCACTGTGGTGGCAGGGCTGATGATAGTGGCCAAGCTGGTGGCCTGGTTTTATACCGGCTCCGCCAGCATGCTGGCTTCATTAACCGATTCATTGCTCGATATCAGTGCCTCAATCATTAACCTGATGGCGATCCGCTATGCACTGGTACCGCCGGATCAGGAGCATAGATTTGGTCATGGCAAGGCCGAGTCACTGGCGGGTCTGGCTCAGTCTGCCTTCATCAGCGGCTCGGCCATCTTTCTGATCATCAATGGCATTTCCCGCTTGTTTAATACTCAGCAAGTGCAGCATGCGGCGCTGGGCGTGGGGGTGATGCTGTTTTCATTATTATTGACTTTGGCATTGGTTCTGTTTCAAAGTTACGTGATAAAGAAAACCGACTCGGTCGCCATCCGGGCCGACCAGTTACATTATCGTTCCGATATCCTGCTCAATATAGGCGTCTTGCTCGCGATTGCCCTGGCCTGGCTGGGATGGCACTGGATTGATGGGCTGTTTGCGCTGCTGATCGGTGCCTACATTCTTAAGGGCGCGTTAAAAATAGGTTATGATGCGGTACAGATGCTGCTGGATAGGCGCTTGCCGCAGGCGGAGCAACAACGCATTGTGGATACCTGCCTGGTTATTAATGGTGTGCATGGGCTGCATGACTTGCGGACCCGGCAGTCGGGGCCGACCCGATTTATTCAGCTGCATTTAGAGCTTGATGCCCATCAGTCCCTGAATCAGGCTCACGATATTGCCGAGCGGGCGGAGCGGGAACTGCTGAAATGCTTTCCTGGCGCCGACATTATAATTCATATGGACCCTATCTCGGTCTCGCCCCAACAGCTTGACGCTCGGCACACGAGCGAACATCAATTCATAAAAGACAAGGTTTAACCCATGGAAGACGGCATTCAAGAGAGTACCTGGTTACGCATCCGCGAAGAAGCTCGGTGGATGATTGCAGAAGAGCCCATGCTGGGCAGCTTTTATTATTCAACCATTCTGAATCATGACACTCTTAAATGTTCGCTGAGTTTTATCCTGGCCAACAAGCTCGAAAGCTCGGTCATGCCGGCCATCAGCCTGCGTGAAGTGATAGAAAGCGTGGTGGACGCAGAGCCTGGCATCCTCGATATGGCTGCCACCGACATTTGTGCGGTACAGGAGCGGGATCCGGCCGTGGATCTGTTTTCGACCCCATTGCTGTATTTAAAAGGCTTTCATGCCCTGCAGGGATATAGAGTGGGCAACTGGCTGTGGCGTCATGGACGTCGCGCCCTGGCAACCTATCTGCAAAACCAGATATCGGTGGTATTCGGGGTAGACGTACACCCGGCCGCGCGCATTGGCAAGGGGATCATGTTTGACCACGCCACCGGCATAGTGGTGGGGGAAACCGCCGTCATTGAAGACGATGTGTCCATTCTGCAAAGCGTGACCCTGGGAGGCACCGGCAAGGAAGGCGGTGATCGCCACCCCAAGATACGACAAGGGGTCATGATTGGCGCCGGTGCCAAGATTCTGGGCAATATCGAGGTGGGCCACGGTGCCAAAATTGGTGCCGGCAGTGTGGTACTGGAGCCGGTACCGGCTCATACCACAGTGGCCGGGGTGCCGGCCCGGGTGGTGGGCAAGCCATGCTCGGATAAACCCTCCTTGAATATGAACCAGAATATTTAGCCCAGAGTCTGTTGACGTTAATTGACGCAACTGAAATAAATTTAATCTAATCGTCGCCGCAAGGGTGGCGGCTACTTGTTGTCTGACAACGGCCGCTGTATCCTCGATTACCGAGGGGCCCTCGGGCCAGATAACTGTGAGTTAGGGGTGAGTGCATGTCTTTTGATGTATTGGAAAAACTGGAAGCAAAAATTCAGGCGGCGGTTGATGCCATTGACTTGCTGCAAATGGAAGTGGAAGAGCTGAAAGAGCGGAACGGCCAGCTGGGTGAAGAAAATCAGCAGCTCAAGCACAACCACAGTCAGCTGGAGCAGGAAAACCAGCAGCTGAAGCAGCAGCATGAATCCTGGCAGGATCGCTTGCGCGTGTTGCTGGGTAAAATTGATCAGGTGGAAGAAAGCGCCTGAGTCATGTTGCCGGCATTGGCCGAGTGCTGAATATAACAAAGAGGGCAGCCCACGGGCTGCCCTCTTTGTATCCTGAGCCTGCTCTGGTAGCCAGGCTGCGGGTTATTCTATATCCAGCGGCTCGGGTGAGAGAATAATACCCGTGGTGTCGGCATACACATGGTCGGCCGGCAAAAAGGTGACGCCACCAAAGTTCACCGGTACTTCCTGCTCGCCAATGTCGTTATCATCGGCGCCAACGGGAATGGACGCCAGCGCCTGAATCCCAATATCCACGTCTTCCAGTGCATCCACTTCGCGTACGCAACCATAGCAGATAATGCCTTCCCAGCCGTTGTCCGCTGCGGTTTCGGCAATATTGGCGTCAATGAGGGCGCGACGCAGTGAACCGCCGCCGTCAATCAGTAACACCCGACCGACACCGTCTTCCTTCACCGCCTCGGCAATCAGGCCGTTGGACTCAAAGCATTTGATGGTGGAAATAGTGCCGCCGAACGAGTTACGGCCGCCAAAACTGGAGAACATGGGTTCAACCACATCCACCATATCAATATAGGTATCGCACAATTCTGAAGTATTGTATTCCATGGAATCAGCCACATCTGGAAACAAGGTGACTTCAAGTATAAAGCGGCGGGAGCGGTTTTCAATCACTATCGTGTCACCGCTCCCGTCAGGAGAAAAAATTAGAGGATGTAGCGGCTCAAATCTTCGTCTTCAATCAGGTTCTTGAGGTAGCGATCCACATAGGCCTCGTCCACCACTATGGTGGCTCCCGACTGGTCGGACGCTTCAAATGACAAGTCGTCCAGCAGGCGCTCCATGACCGTATGCAGACGGCGTGCACCAATGTTCTCGGTACTTTCGTTTACCCGCCAAGCGGCTTCGGCCAGGCGACGAATGCCTTCTTTGGTAAAGTCGACGGTGACGTTTTCGGTGGCCAGCAACGCCTGATACTGCTCGGTTAATGAGGCGTTCGGCTCGGTCAGAATACGCTCAAAGTCATCGGTATTCAGCGAAGACAATTCCACTCGAATCGGCAAACGACCCTGCAGCTCCGGGATCAGATCCGACGGCTTGGCCACCTGAAATGCGCCCGAGGCAATAAACAGCATGTGGTCGGTGCGTACCATACCGTGCTTGGTATTCACAGTGCTGCCCTCGATCAGCGGCAACAGATCGCGCTGTACCCCTTCACGAGACACGTCCGGGCCCGAGCTTTCACCGCGTTTGCAGATCTTGTCAAACTCATCGATAAAGACGATGCCGTGGTTTTCCACCGCATGAATCGCCTGTTCTTTCAGCTCTTCCGGGTTCAGCAGCTTGGCGGCTTCTTCTTCAATCAGCAGCTTGTTTGCGTCTTTGATTTTCATCTTGCGCTGTTTGCTGGTGTGGCCCGCAGACAGATTCTGGAACATGCCCTGCAGCTGGTTGGTCATTTCTTCCATGCCGGGGGGCGCCATGATTTCTACGCCCATCTGGGGAGCCGACACGTCAATTTCAATTTCTTTATCGTCGAGCTGACCTTCGCGCAGTTTCTTGCGGAATATCTGGCGACTGTTGCTGTTATCGGCTTTTTCCTCTTCGCCCCAGCTGTTGCGCGGGTTGGGCAGCAAGGCATCGAGTATGCGTTCTTCGGCGGCTTCTTCGGCGCTGTGACGATGTTTTTTGATCTGCTGATCGCGGATCATCTTCATGGCCACATCGGTCAGATCGCGAATGATGCTGTCTACTTCCTTGCCCACATAGCCGACCTCGGTAAACTTGGTCGCTTCTACCTTGATAAAAGGCGCGTTGGCCAGCTTGGCCAGACGGCGGGCAATTTCGGTTTTACCGACCCCGGTGGGGCCTATCATCAGAATATTCTTGGGGGTGACTTCCTGGCGCAGCTCGGGTGTAAGCTGCATACGACGCCAGCGGTTACGCAGGGCAATGGCTACTGCGCGCTTGGCATCAGACTGGCCAACAATGTGCTGGTCCAGCTCGTGGACTATCTCTCTTGGTGTCATGTCAGACATAATCAAATCCTATGGTGCGGGCAGCCATAGCAGGGTGCCCGAGGCAAATCAGTGGTTGTAATCCAGCTCTTCGATGGTCTGATTGCCATTGGTGAACACGCAGATCTCTCCGGCAATGGTGAGCGCCTTTTTGACAATATCAACGGCTTCCAGCTCGGTGTTTTCCAGCAGGGCGCGGGCGGCAGACTGGGCAAAGGAGCCACCCGAGCCAATGGCAATCAAGTCCTGCTCGGGCTGCACCACGTCACCGTTGCCGGTAATAATGAAGGAGTTCTTGTCATCGGCGACTGCCAGCAGCGCCTCCAGCCGACGCAGGGAACGATCGGTACGCCAGTCTTTCGCCAGCGCCACGGCGGCTCGCTCCAGGTTGCCCTGGTGGGCCTGCAGCTTGGCTTCAAAGCGTTCCAGCAGGGTAAAGGCGTCGGCGGTGCCACCGGCAAAGCCGGCCAGGACCTTGCCATTAAACAGGCGGTGCACCTTGCGGGCATTGCCTTTCATTACGGTATTACCTAGGGATACCTGGCCATCACCGCCGATAACCACTTTGCCATTACGGCGTACTGAAACGATCGTTGTCACTGTGAACCTCACTTGACTGTGTAGCCAGCCTGGCTGGCAAAAATGTCACTAACAACGAAATGGGGACGGTAGCGAGCGAGATCAACCCTCCCAGAACCAGATTGCACAATCGCTCACGGCTTTTGCCCTGATCAACTGGTGCTTGTGCTGCTCTGCCAGCCGTTTGCTGTCATAAGGGCCCAGGATCACGCGGTGCCAGGAGCTGCCACTTTTATGGCGCACTTGTGCCACCAGCCCCTGAAAAGCAATTTTGGCTTTCAGTTGCTCGGCCTGAGCGGCAGAACGAAACGAGCCGCACTGCATCAGGTAAGGGCGGGTGGATTCTGCAGCCTCGGGCACCTGTACCACCACCTCCTTGTTTTCCAGCTGCTCGATATAGGTCCATTTTTCGACCGGTTTTTGATCGATAGGGTTGACGACCGGGCGCTGAACCTGGGGGGCGGGAGCCTGGGTCGCCACCGGTGCGCTGGCGGGGTGCCGGCCGTCTGCCGCCCCTTTGATGATATAGATCAGATAGCCAAGAGCCGCCGCGACCATGATGAGCAAAATAATGGGCAGCACGGGGATCCGCCGCGGCTGCGGCGCCCGACTGCGCGTGCCGCCCTTGGCAGGGCGGCCTTTGCTCTTGGCTTTTGGCTTGCTATGTCTAACGTAATCCTTGGCCATGGATCACATGCGCTCCATGGTATCGATACCCAGCAGTGACAGACCTTGTTCCAGCACCTTGGCGGTGGCAGCACATAACCGCAGGCGGCTGTTACGCTCTTCCTGGCTCACCCCTTCCTTGTTGATGGGGCAGGCTTCATAAAAGCTCATGAAGGCGCCAGAGAGCTCATAGAGGTACAGACACATCAGGTGCGGCAAGCCTTTGTCGGCCACGGACTTGATGGTGTCGTTAAACTGCACCAGCTTTTGTGCCAGGGCTTCTTCTGCCGGCGCCTGAACGTTCACCTGTCCCTGCAGGCCGGCGTCCGGGGTGAGGCCGGATTTACGGAAAATGGACTGGATGCGGGTGTAGGCATATTGCAGGTAAGGGGCGGTATTGCCCTCGAAGGACAGCATATTGTCCCAGTCGAAGATGTAGTCCGTGGTACGGCTCTTGGACAGATCCGCATACTTGACGGCCCCCATGGCCACGCGGCGAACGATCTCGTCTTTTTCTGCTTCGCTGAGCCCGGTGTCTTTTTTGGCCAGCAGGGCCGCGGCTCTTTCTTGCGCTTCGTCCAGCAGATCGACCAGGCGCACGGTGCCACCCGAGCGGGTTTTGAACGGGCGGCCATCTTTACCCAGCATCATGCCAAACGCATGATGCTCCAGGCTGACCGACTCGGGAATGTAACCGGCTTTGCGCACTATGCTCCAGGCCTGCATCAGGTGTTGATGCTGACGGGAGTCGATAAAGTACAGCACGCGATCGGCACCCAGCTGCTCGTAGCGATACTTGGCACAGGCAATATCTGTGGTGGTATAGAGGTAGCCGCCGTCTTTCTTGCGGATAATCACCCCCATGGGGTCACCGTCTTTGTTTTTGTATTCGTCCAGGCGCACCACTATGGCGCCTTCGTCTTCTACGGCCAGCCCTTGCTGTTGCAGATCGTCGACTATGCCGGCCAGCATGGGGTTATACATGCTTTCACCCATCACATTATCCGGGGTCAAAGACACATTGAGTCGGTCGTACACCGCCTGATTATGCTGCAGGGTAATGTTGACCAGCTTCTGCCACATGGTCAGGCAATAGCTGTCGCCGCCCTGTAGCTTCACCACATAGTTGCGTGCCCGTTCGGCAAAGACCGGATCGGCATCGTATTTTTGCTTGGACTCGCGGTAAAACTGTTCCAGATCCGACAGACCGGAGTCGGCCACTTCCGGGTTTTCTTTTTCCAGCTCTTCCAGGTGGGCGATCAGCATACCGAACTGGGTACCCCAGTCGCCGATGTGGTTGGCACGGATCACCTTGTGGCCCTGAAACTCCAGGGTGCGTACCACGGCATCACCAATAATGGTGGAGCGCAGATGGCCGACGTGCATTTCCTTGGCCACGTTAGGGGCAGAATAATCAACGACTATGGTCTGTGGCTGCTCAGCGACCGGCACGTTGGCGCGATCATCTGCGACCATGGCGTCAATCTGACGGCCGAGCCAGTTGCTGTCGAGGAAAAAGTTGATGAAGCCGGGGCCGGCCAACTCGGTTTTGGCCACCAGCTCGGATGCGGGCAGGTTGTCTACCAGCAGCTGGGCCAGCGCGCGAGGGTTTTGTCCGGCCGGCTTGGCCAGCAGCAAGGCCAGGTTAGTCGCCAGATCTCCGTGGGCCTTGTCTTTGGTTCTGTCTACCTGAATGCGAGGAGCCAGTTCTGCAGGCAGTTTGCCTTGCTGTTTCAGAGTAGAGACCGTTTGCTCAAGCAGAGCTTGAATATGTTCTTTCATTATCAGTTCACCAAATTAAAGACAAGGTTGGAGCTAACCCGGGTAAGAAATTCTACTCATATCGGGTGCAGAAAACTACCGCCAAGGCAAAGGGAGCGCATTCACCACAGTTCGACCGGATCGATATCCAGTGACCAGCGCACCTTGCGGGCGGAAGATAGGGTGTCAATGAGTGCCAACGCCAATCGGCAGGCTGCCGCCAGCTCCCGTCGATTGTTGGCCTGTAATAATAGCTGATAGCGATACTGGCCCGCCTTGCGCTCCATTTGCGCACTGAGTGGACCCAGGCACAGCACGGTGGGCGGAAGCTGAGGCTGTAATTGTTGTACCAGCTGTTGTAAAAACGTTTGCACCTGCCGAGCGTCCGTGGCCTGGACGCGAAACAGCGCCTGAAAACTAAAGGGCGGCAAGGCGGCGGCTTGTCGCTCCTGCAGTGCGCTGTGGGCAAAGTGACGATAACCCTGATTGGCCAGATCCTGCAACAGGGCGTGTTCTGGCTGATGGGTCTGCAAGACCACGCGACCGGGTTTGCTGGCCCGGCCTGCTCTGCCGGCCACTTGAATATACAGCTGAGCAAAGCGCTCGGTGGCCCTGAAGTCACTGGCAAACAGCGCGCCGTCGGCATCCAGCATGGCCACCAGGGTTACATCGGGAAAATGATGGCCCTTGGCCAGCATCTGGGTGCCAATCAGGATCTGATACCGACCGTTGCGAATGCCTTCCAGATGCTGCGCAAAGCTGCCCTTGCGGCGGGTGTTATCGCGGTCGATACGAATAATGCCGTATTGCGGAAACAGTCCGGACAAGGCCTGTTCTACCTGTTCGGTGCCCAGGCCGGTGCCCACGAGTTGCTGGCCACCGCAGTGCGGGCAGGCCGGGGGAAGCGGGCGTTGATGATCGCAATGGTGGCAGTGCAGCCGCGATGGTTGACGGTGCCAGGTGTAATGGGCATCGCAGCGCTCGCAATCCGCCAACCAGCCACAACTGTGGCAGAGCAAGGCCGGTGCATAGCCACGCCGGTTTAAAAACAGCATCACCTGATTACCTTTGCCCAGCTCCTGGCCCAGCAGTTCAATCAGTTGCGGAGACAAACCCGCCTGCATCTGCACCTGCTTGCTGTCCAGCAGCACATGCTCGGCCACGGTCGCGGTGCCCGGACGCTGGCTGAGGGTCAGCAACTGATATTTGCCGTTGGCCGCATTCTGCAGACTTTCGAAACTCGGGGTGGCTGAGCCCAGCACAATCGGAATATCGAGCTGATGTGCCCGCAGCAGGCCCAGATCCCGGGCGTGGTAACGAAACCCTTCCTGTTGCTTGAACGAGGTGTCATGTTCTTCATCAATAATGATCAGCCCCAGCCGGGCAAAGGGCGTGAGCAGGGCAGAGCGAGTGCCAATGACGATGGCGGTGCTGCCGTCCCGGCATGCCAGCCAGGCATCCAGCCGTTCGCGTTCGTTCATGCCCGAATGCAAGGTGCTGATTGGTAAGCTAAAACGTTGCTGAAAGCGCGCTATGGTCTGGGGCGTCAGGCCAATTTCCGGTACCAGCACCAGTACCTGCAAGCCCGCCTGCAAGGTCGCTTCCATAATTTGCAGGTACACTTCGGTCTTGCCCGATCCGGTAATTCCTTCCAATAAAAAAGGGCTGAATCCGTGGGCGCCTTGAATAATGCTGACGGCCAGCGCCTGCTCTGTGGTCAGGCGAGGCTTGTCGTCCTCGGCAACCAGCAGGCTGGTATCGCGCCAGTCACTGGGCACGGGGACTTGCTCGCGCTTTTCTATCAGCTGTTTTTTGGCCAGCGCCTGCAAAATGGCGCTGCTGATCCCCCTTACCTGCAGTTCGCCGCTGCTCAGTGGCCCCTGGCGCAGCAGCGCCAGCGCCTGCTGCTGTTTGATGGCCTGGGCCGATACTTCGGCCTGCGTGTCCAGCAAGTGCCAGTAAGGCGAGCTGCGATAGGCTGCGGCCTCGCCCTTGCGCAACAGGGTGGGCAAGGCCTGAAAATACACCTCCCCCGGGGCATGCAGGTAATACTGAGTGGCCCAGGACAGCAGTTTAAGCTCGGCCTCGGCCAGTATGGGGGTCTCGTCCAGCACCGCGACTATGGGTTTTAATTTGGTCAGCGCTATGTCTGACTCGCCAGGGTGCGATAATACCAGCGCCGTCATTGCTCTGTTGCCAAATAACACCGATACTCTGCAACCGGGCTCCGGCAGGGGTAAAGGGCAGAGGTAATCAAATTCTCGCCGTAGCGGGACCGGCAGCACAACCCGCAGCAATGCAAGCTTTGTCGGTGTCGACATTGGTGATTTATTCTCCGTTTATCCTTGCCTGTAAAAAAGCGATACTATATTATTCGCACCCTTCACAAAACGTGAATCATTCGTGTGGTGTCTGGCATAGGATCAGATAGCGACACGGCCTACACATTCAGAGGTTGTCCCCATGAAAAACGGTATTCACCCAGAGTACAAAGATATTACTGCCAAATGTTCTTGTGGTAACGAGATTACTGTCGGCTCTACCTTAGGTAAAAGCCTGAACCTGGACGTTTGCTCAGCTTGCCACCCTTTCTACACTGGTAAGCAGAAAATGGTTGATAGCGGCGGCCGCGTTGACCGTTTCAACAAGCGTTTTGGTGCGCTTGCCAGCAAAAAATAAGCGATACTCGTCGCAAGAAGGGCGCCTTAGGGCGCCTTTTTTATTGCCTGTTTGACCGTGTCCGCCTTAATTTTTCCGGCAAGAAAAAGCAGGGTAGACCGGCATTGTTTAGATGGTGTAACTGGTATTTTTATTAATGGCAGTCGAATTATCTGCACAACCCGCAATATTACAGAATTCAGTAAACACAATGAGTTAGCTGCAGAATGAAATCTTAGTATTAGGGTTTGGGGCCCAATAAAATAAATCCAAATAAAGATTCGTTTGAAACTGGTTTTTGCCGTTGAAAGGCGTGATGATGAAGGCGTAGGTTGCCATGCAGAGCAGTAAAGTGCCGACCCCGTCGCCAGATTAAAATGGTGACTGGCTCAACAACAGAGCGTGGGCGGCAGGCGTTTGGCAACCGGAGCAGGGGCCTGGCTGACGGCGCGAATATCAGTCCGGTTCATGCACCATGAAGACATATTTGAATGATTCAAGCTTATCAGAGCTTATTTCACTACCGCCAGTGCCAGAGCATCGTCATTATGGCGGACAAGATACAAGTTGGCAGCTTTCGTACAGGATATTCAGCTGTTTGTTGACCACCAATTGCTATTTAACTGCTGCTATCTGCCGGTATGCCAAGTGAATGATCTCTGACAACTTGAGCAAATAAAGCAATGAATCTTACTGACCAATGTTGAATAAGTTGACTACTATCACATTATATAAACACTGTAATAAACTTGTTCACACATAAGCCGTATAAATGTCAACAATCGCATCAGGGTACTCGTAGAATGACCGACTTCCGTCAAAAAGCGCTCGATTATCATGCTTTCCCGACTCCGGGCAAGATCTCCGTTGAAATCAGTAAGCCGGCAGAAACCGCCCAGGATCTCGCCTTAGCCTACAGCCCGGGTGTGGCCGAGCCAGTGCGCGAAATCGCCGCCGATCCAAACAATGCCTATAAATATACCGGTAAGGGCAACCTGGTTGCCGTTATCACCAACGGTACCGCCATTCTGGGGCTGGGCAACCTGGGTCCATTGGCCTCCAAGCCAGTTATGGAAGGTAAAGCCTTGCTGTTCAAGCGTTTCGCTAATATCGACTCGGTTGATATTGAAGTGAAGCACCGCACCACAGAAGAGTTTATTCAGGTAGTAGCGGCCATTGCCGATACGTTTGGTGGTATCAACCTGGAAGATATCAAGGCGCCCGAATGCTTTGAAATCGAAAAGGCATTGATTGAGCGCTGTAACGTTCCTGTATTCCACGATGACCAGCACGGTACCGCTATTGTGACCGCCGCGGGTCTTATCAACTCGCTGGAAGTGCAGGGCAAGAATATTACCGACGCGCAAATTGTGTGCATGGGTGCCGGTGCCGCTGCCGTTGCCTGTATGGAACTGCTGATCAAGTGTGGCGCTCAGCGCGAAAATATCTATATGCTGGACCGTAACGGTGTTATCCACACGCGTCGTAGCGATCTGAACGAATATAAAGCCCTGTTCGCCAACAACACCGACAAGCGCACCCTGGAAGACGTGATCACTGGCGCCGACGTATTCGTTGGTGTGTCTGGTCCAGACGTATTGCCAGCGGAAGCCGTAGCACTGATGGCAGACAAGCCGGTTATTTTCGCCTGCTCCAACCCGGATCCGGAAATCAAGCCAGAACTGGCGCACTCCGTACGCCAGGATCTGATTATGGGTACCGGTCGCTCCGACTACCCGAACCAGGTGAACAACGTGCTGTGTTTCCCGTTCATCTTCCGTGGTGCGCTGGACGCTCGCGCCTCCTGCATCAACGACGAGATGAAAGTGGCCGCCGTGGACGCGATTCGCGCTCTGGCCAAAGAGCCGGTACCCCAAGCCGTACTGGATGCATCTGGTTACGAAAGCCTGGAATTTGGTAAGGATTACGTGATTCCCAAGCCAATGGACGCGCGTCTGCTGCCTCGCGTTGCCCGCGCCGTGGCCCTTGCCGCCGTGGAATCCGGCGTGGCCGGCATCGAACTGCCAGAAAACTACATGCTGGATTAATATCAGGCATGGCATAAAAAAGGGGAGCTTCGGCTCCCCTTTTTGATCCTGTGTTATTTGTGAGGAGGGGAGTTCTCCTCACTCCTTACGCATTACTCCTCACTCCTCACTTGCGAGTCAGATAAACCCCGGCTTCCATGTGGTGGGTATAGGGGAACTGATCGAACAGGGCGAAACGGCTGATGTCGTGGGTCTGTGACAGGGTCTCCAGATTCTGGCGCAATGTCTCCGGGTTGCAGGAGATATAAAGAATATTGTCGTATTCCTGTACCAGCTTGACGGTTTCTTCATCCAGCCCGGCTCGAGGCGGATCCACCAGTATGGTATTACACTCATAACTGGCCAGATCGATGCCTTGCAGCCGACGAAACTCACGTACGCCCCGCATGGCCTGGGTAAACTCTTCCGCCGACATCCGCAAAATGGTGACGTTATCGATGTGATTAGCCGCAATATTATACTGTGCCGACTTGACCGATGAGCTGGAAATTTCGGTGGCCAATACCCGGTTGAAGTTAGGCGCCAGGGCCAGTGAGAAGTTACCGTTACCGCAATACAGCTCCAGCAGATCACCGCTGGCGTCTTGCGTGGCGTCGAGCGCCCAGGAGAGCATCAGTTCATTCACGCGCCCGTTAGGCTGGGTAAAGCTGTTTTCTACCTGCTGATAAATCAGCTCTTTACCGGCCACCTGCAGCTTTTCGATGACATGATCCTGGCCCAGCACCACTTTTTGCTTTTTGGCGCGGCCAATAATGCTGGCATGAATGCCCTGTTGTTGTAACTGCTCGCGCACCCCTTGCATACCTTGCTGCCAGGCCTCATCCAGCTGGCGGTGATACAGCAGGCTAATCACCAGCTCGTCACTGAGCGAAGACAAAAAGTCCACCTGAAACAAGTTGCGACGCAACACAGGATCGGGCTTGATGGCTTCCAGCAGCAAGGGCATGGCCTGGTTGATCAGGCGCGAAGCAACAGGAAAGTGATCGACGCGATATTGTTGTTTGGTCGCCTGATCAAACATGATGTAGTACAGGTCATCACCTTGATGCCACACCCGAAACTCGGCGCGCATGCGATAATGATCGGGTTCAGAGGCAAACACATCCAGCTGCGGTGGATTAAAAGGCGCAAAGGTATCTTGAAGTTGGCGGGCTTTGGTATCCAACTGGGCCTGATAGGTGTGCGGGTTAACCACTGTGCTCATGACGTGCCTCTCTTGAAAACGAAGCGCCAATTTTAGCACGACCCACCGTGAATTTATGCACCCTGCTGTGTGGCGGTGGAATAGCTTCTGTGTCGGGGCTGGCATGACAATCGAATAGCAGGGGGATAGACGAATAAAAATGCCGCTGCGGGATGAGCGCGGCGGCATTGTTTATTGCTCATCTGGGGCCAGACTCTTTTACAAGATTAATTAGTCTGCTCAGGTTGGCTATAGGGGTTTTCTGGTCGTTGATCGGGCCGCAGCGGTGGGCGCCGAGCGTCTTCCTTGGGCCCATAGTTGCTGCTTAAATAGGTCAGAATGGTGTTCTCTGTATCGGCGTCAAACGCCCATAGTCCCTGAGATTCCTGCATCCAGCGGATTAACGATAACCAGTGTTCACGGCTACCGCTGTTCTGCGTGACCAGGCTGGCTGAGTGACAGGCAATGCAGTTATTGCGTACGGTTTCCCAACCCGGGGCAATAATAAAGCCGGTGTGTGGATCTTTCTCGGCGGCCGAAGCGGGAGCCGCCGCCAGGCCCAGCAGTAATGCCAGTGCAGCAGTACGTATCATGCTCACCTCCTAGACGATTTGTACCGCGATACGGTGACAGGCGTTGTTGAGATACCCTTTGGGGTTCCAGCCTGGTACCACCATGGGCTGCGCCTTGCCTTCACTGTCTACTGCCTTTGCCCAGATTTCATAGTAGCCTTTTTCCGGGAAGCTCAGTTCGCTGTTCCAGTGCTGCCAGGCCAGGCGGTTGGCCGGTGCACGCAGCTCGGTTTTTTGCCAGGTGGCACCGAAGTCGATGGAAACATGCAGTTCGCGCACATCCAGATCACCGGCCCAGGCATGGCCGCGCACCTGCAGCGTCTCTCCCAGCTTGTGAGTGATACCAGTCTTGGGGAAGGTGATCAATGATTTAACCGGCATGGAGCCGATGATTTGCATGTCCTCGTCGGGTACCTGGGTACCGGGAGCGACGGGATATTTGGGCACGCTGTAAGAAGGTGAGGCCATCTTGTTGCCGTCGTGTATCTTGTTGCGCACGACGATTTTCTTCAGCCACTTGCCCGAGGTGGAAGCCGGCCAGCCGCCACACACCAGTCGTAACGGATACCCGTTCAATACCGGAATGTCCTCGTCGTTCATGGCCCAGGCGATCAGGGTTTCGTCTTCCAGTGCCTTGGACATGGGCACGCCACGGGAAATAGCCGCTTTGCTGGCATCGCCACTGGGGTGCAAGTCTGCGGCGTAATAGCCGATATAAACCGCGTCGTCTTTAATGCCGCAGGCTTCCAGCACATCGCGCAGTCGAACCCCGGTAAACTTGGGACAGGCCACCGCCCCCGTCGTCCACTGGTTGCCGCTGGCCGACGGTACAAATTCGCTGCGGCCATTACCGCCACACTCCAGCGTGAGCTGATAGCTGTAATGTTTAAAGCGAGACTTGAGCTCGGATAAAGTAAAGGTGGTGGGTTTTTCACAAGACTCGCCGGCGATCTCCAGCGTCCAGCTCTCCGGATCCAGCGCCTTGATATCAGGCACCAGACCATTGTTGCGCACAAACATATGCTTGGCCGGGGGTAATCTCGTCATCCAGCAGGTGAGGCGGGGTTTCGGCGTTAAGCGGCCTGTCGTTGAGAATCGTCAGACCTTCTTTACCCGGAATGGCAAAAGGCTCGTCGGACTGGGCAAAGGCTGCGGGGATCAGTCCGGCCGGCATGTTTTTGGAAAAGGGAATGCTGGCCCCGATGGCCGTGGCCATGGCAAGCAGGCCACCACGCTTCAGAAACCCTCGGCGGCTGTTGGCATCTGTCTCCCGGTTCCAGACCAGCTCGTCGGCCTTAATCGGATCTTCGGCATAAAGCTCATGCAAGCCTCTGCTGGGCTGGTCGCCCTTGTTCTTTGGGTCGTTTGCCATCTTGTTCTCTCCTTGTACGCATTCAGCGTTTGACCATAACTATAGACTAAGCAACCTAGCAAATTACCAGATGTTGCCGCCATGTAAAGCGACTGTGGGCAAGAGTTGGAACTTATTCATTTTTATGAGGAAATGTGAGGGTTTTGTACTTGTGAATGCATGTACAGCCGACCTGCATTTTTCTATAATACCCGCGCTTTGGTGCCAACAGGCATAAACGGGAATCCGGTGAAAATCCGGAGCTGGCGCGCAGCGGTAAAGAGGAACGATACGACCCGGGGTAACCCAGGCACTGCCCAACAGGGTGGGAAGCCGTCGTTTAGGTGAGCCATAAAGGCTCGAGCCTCCAAGCCCGAAAACCTGCCAAAGAGCCAACGGGAATGACCCGTTGCCAACCACTACGCGTACTAGGAAGTCCTTCAATGTCTAAAATATGGCTGGCGGCAGCACTGTTGCCATGGGCGGCGTTTGCCCAAAATCCCACTACCTCTCAAAATGATGATGCCACCCACATCACCATCTACAGCAAAATCAAACAACCACTGACCAGCGCCCTGGCGCCGGTAGAAGTGATCACCAAAGCCGACATCGAACGCCGCCAGCCGCGCTCACTGGTCGATCTGCTCGAAACCCTGCCGGGCATGCAGTTTGGTAGTCAGAATGGTGGTATTGGTCAGCAGACCAGTCTGTTTGTACGCGGTACCGAGTCCGACCATGTGCTGGTGTTATTGAATGGTCGCCCCATGGCACAAATGGTCAACTCTAACGTCGATTTCAGCCAGTTACCCGTCAACAACGTCGAACGCATCGAATATATTCGTGGCCCCCGTGCCGCTATTTATGGATCGAGAGCTATAGGCGGAGTGGTCAACATTATTACAACTTCGCAGGTCAACAACAGGCAGCTGAGTGTGACGACGGGTAGCAATGACTATTATGCCGCCGATGTTTCCATCAATCAGTGGGTGACAGATGCAACTCGCTTGCAGTTAGCCACCGGCTATCGCGAAACCCGCGGTTATAATGTAACGTCCGATAATAAAGAACCAGACCGAGATGGTTTTGACAGTAAGAACCTGACACTAGGAATTGAACACCAGTTAGATCAATCTTGGACTTGGGACGCCAACTTTAATGGTTGGGAAAACAACACGGATTATGATGGCTTTTATAACACCAGTAATAATAAAGCTTACCAATTAGATACAGGCTTACTGTATCAAGACCAGCGGCTATCCGGTCAGCTAAATGCTAGTTATGGAGAGTATGAGTCTCAAAGCTGGGATGATAAATCGGATAGAGAGAGTGGTGGTAGTGCAGCAACTGCCACTACTCGTCTCGATGGTCTAATGCAGTATAGTCACTCAGAGCAAGGCTATACATTGGCAGGAATGGATTGGCAGCAGGATCGGCTGCTAGCTAAGACTAAAGGAATGGCTGCTCGGGACCGCGATAATACTGGTGTTTTTGCTTCAATTTTCCAAACGTGGAGCCCAGTGTCTTTTGAACTAACCGGTCGCGTAGATGACAACGAACAATTTGGTACTCACGGTACTTGGCAGAGCGCACTATCACTGGCTGTGCCTGAAAACCATAGAGCTACATTAAGTTACGGGACAGCTTTTAGAGCACCAAGTTTTACAGAGTTATATTATCCAAAGCATCCTATATGGGGAGGTGGCGGTAACTCTAATTTAGAGCCAGAAAAATCTCAGAATTGGGAGTTAGGTTTTACCGGCAACTATGATGTGCTGGATTGGCAATTAAATATATATCGGAATAACATAAACAACCTGATTGTTGGTAATGAAAACTCATTAGAGAATACCGATACTCTCATTAGAGGAGCAGAGTTGGTCATCAAAGCTACAACTGGACCAGTGCATCATACGGCAAGCTATGACTACACTAACTCTAAAAATATAGCTACTGCCAGACAGCTAGATCGTAGAGCTAAGCGCAAGTTTAGTTGGACTGGCGATATGGATATAGCTGAAGTTAACTTGTTTGCTCAAGTACTTTATGTCGGGGAGCGTAATGACAAAGATTTTGAAACGTTTTCTAAAGAAATCACATTACCCTCCTACACTATCTGGAACATTGGTGCCCGTTACCCACTGACTCAGCAGCTGACTCTGAACGGTAAGATCAACAACCTGTTCGACAAGGACTACAAAGTGGTTGATGGTTACGATGCGCCCGACATGGAGTTCTACGTCGGTGCCGATTATCGCTTCTAAGCGCAACTGACCTTTCTGTCGCTAACATTGATGATTATCCAAAGCCGGCCCGAGTGCCGGCTTTTTCATTGTTGGCTTTGGCGCTATGATACTGGCTTGCACAGCGAGGGCAGGTCTCGCATAGAAAGGACAGACAGTGGCAAATATTCTTATCTTCGACTCCGGCATGGGCGGTCTGTCCGTGTACCGCGAGCTCAACCAGACCCTGTCGGGTCACCAATACCTTTATCTGTTTGATAATGCCTGCTTCCCCTATGGCGAGCTGACCGAGTCACGACTGGTGGCGCGGGTAGTGGAATTATTTGAAGCCTTTGTGGCGCGCTATCCGATCGATATCGCCATTATTGCCTGTAATACCGCCAGCACTTACGTATTGCCTGCGCTACGCCAACGCTTGACCATTCCCGTGGTGGGTGTGGTGCCGGCCATCAAGCCGGCCGCCGAATACAGCCGTCAGCTTCAAGCAGCCAGCACCTTAACCAGCAAACCTGGCCATATCGGTCTGTTGGCGACGCCGGGTACCGTATCCCGTCGTTACACCGCCGATCTGATTGAACATTTTGCCGCCGATCTGCAGGTATCGCTGCTGGGTACGACCGAGCTGGTAAAAATGGCCGAAGACAAACTATCCGGTTTGCCTATTGATATGCAGCGGCTCTATAAGGTGTTGACGCCCTGGCTGGGGGAGCAGGGGCCTGACACCCTGGTGCTGGGCTGTACTCACTTTCCGCTGTTGGCCGACGAAATCAGCCAATGCTTGCCTGATGCCAAATTAATAGACTCGGGCGCGGCGATTGCAAGGCGTGTAACCAGTCTATTGGCAGAGGAAGAAGACAAAGGTGAGTGCAGTGCTCAACAGGGGCGGTTATTTTGTACTCGCTTAACAAAAAAAGCCCGGCTACAGGCCGGGGCTTTTAGTAAAGAAGGGTTCGGCGCACTGGAGTGCTTTACGCCTTAACCAGACATATCACCAGGTTCGGCGCAGCCAGGATTAAGCGTCGTTACCTTCTTCATCATCTTTACGCTCGTTGGCTTCTCTTACCTTCAGCGTACGCTGCTGAAACTCCGAGTCGTTTAATGCCTGTTGTGCGGCCAACGCGGCATCACTTGGCATTTCAACAAACCCAAAGCCTCTGCGTTTGCCGGTGTGCTTGTCTTTCATCAGCCTGACCGATAACACCTGGCCGAAACCTTCAAACAGTGCTCGTACCGATGCTTCATTGGCGCGGTAGGGCAAGTTTCCTACATATAAGGTAGTCGTGGGAATGGCCGCAGGTACCGGAGGGCGGGTGAGTAAAGGAATCAAAAAGCCGCCCAATAGCAAACCAAGTGCAAAAAGAACGGCAGCAGAAAGTGAAGGCGCAGCCCAACCAACAACAAAATAGCCGACCAGGGCCAACACAACGGCATAAAGGGCAGACTGAATATAAACAGGGTACTGGGATAACTTCATCGGCAGTCCAATCTCAAAGTGGATGAATGTGCATGGCATGCCCACATTAACCTAATGCAGCACAGGCCACCGATTACAGCATAGCCTCAATTGAGCTATGGAGTAATGCTTGTCGTCGATAAGCATGATAAATGTGATCTAAAAAGCGTTGTTGGTGAGGGGCGAAGGGGTAAGGTGAATTTAAAGTTCAAAGACATCTTTGCCACGGAATCCACGGAACCCACAGAAAAAGATTAAAACTGAAACGAAGAACTCCAGAGCTTACCCTTCTCTGCTTCACTACTGTTATCGCTCTTGGTCCGTGGTTTCTGTGCTTCTCGTTGTAAAGAGAGT
The DNA here is from genome assembly GCF_048268965.1 of Oceanisphaera sp. Taxonomy (GTDB): domain Bacteria; phylum Pseudomonadota; class Gammaproteobacteria; order Enterobacterales; family Aeromonadaceae; genus Oceanimonas. Next base: position 345 of record NZ_JBLWUK010000017.1, on the reverse strand, counting down.
CGTGGCAAAAAATGGTTAGGGGTTGGGTTTGCTCTTATGTTTTCCGCTTTCCCCCTTACGTTTCACTCTTTACCACCCTTAAGTGTGAATAACACTGTATATAAGCTGTGTGCTTGCTGGGTGTTTGAGCGGTCAGTCATCAAAGGCCGGTTTTTATCACAAAAGCGCTTGCGCTAAATCTCCCGCTCCCTATAATGCGCATCCACTGACACGGGGCAACACGCCAACGGTCACAAGGGTTTGAAGAGAACGAAACAAAGTTTGAATCAACGCTTGACGAACAATCTGGAATGCGTAGAATACGCATCCCTGACCTGAACAAGGTCAACGCTCTTTAACAACTTA
>NZ_JBLWUK010000016.1:0-74381 GCF_048268965.1 Oceanisphaera sp. | reverse complement strand
ACATTGAAAAACAATATTTTTTGTTCTCAACGACCTGCGAGTGCCCACACAGTTTGCTTGATAAGTTGTTAAAGAGCATGGCCTTATTTCAGACCAGGGAAACGTATTCTACGCTTTCCTTTCAATTCGTCAAGCAGTAATTAACTTTTCTGCTTGTGACCGTTGGCGTGTTGCCCCGTGTCAGTGGATGCGCATTATAGAGAGCAGGAGATTTAGCGCAAGGAGTTTTTGCCAATTTTATTAAAAAAAGCCACTTCGTACGAAAATTGAGCTGAAACTGCCTTTTTACTACGCTTTCCTGCCCTTACTGGTATTTATGACGCGCTACACGCTGGGCAAACTCTTTTACCTTGCTCCAGTCGGTAAATTCCAGATCCTGGCTGGTATCCGTGCTGCCACCGGTCATTTTCATGATCATCTGGATAAGACGGGTTTGCCACCAGGTGTATTCGCTATATTTCAACGCACCGGCAAACACCCCTATCGTTCTCGGTCGCCAGCGGGACTTGGCCAGAAACTTCTTTATATAGGCATTGTTTTCGGGAACGGCTTTTTCCGGCTTGCGCGCGGTCAAGCAGACACAGAAGAAACCGGCATCGGCCGCCGCCAGCTGTTCACTGTGAATATTAATGAAGTTGTAGAGATCGGAGTGAAAGTTGCCATAGCGAATAGAAGCACCAATCAGTACCTTGTCATACTTGCTCAGGTTTTTTCGGACTGGGCCATGCAAATCCGCCAGCTCCACATCATAACCGGTAAACTCACTTTGCATCGCCTCGATAATCTTTTTTGTCTGACCATTGCGAGATGAATAAAGTACCAACAGTTTTTCCATAAACTCCTCTTAGCTACGCCAGAACGCTGGCGTAAACAGTACCAGCAAGGTGAAAATTTCAAGACGTCCGAACAACATGGCCAGGATCATGATCCATTTGGCAACGTCGGAAGTAGTACCAAAATTGGCTGCGACGTCACCCAAGCCGGGGCCCAGATTATTCAAGGTGGCCACGACGGCGGTGAAGGCCGTCAACTCATTCATGCCGGTCGCCAATAGCGCCAACATACACAGCACAAAAACCAGGGCATAAGCAGCAAAAAAGCCCCATACCGCCTCTACCACTTTATCAGCTAATGCTTTATTGCCAAGCTTAATCCGATAAACCGCTCTGGGGTGGATCAAACGCTTTAATTCACGCATGCCCTGCAAGTTTAGCAGCATGATGCGCACTACTTTCATACCACCGCCAGTACTGCCGGCGCAACCACCGATAAAAGAGGCGATCATCAGTAAGACCGGGAGAAATAACGGCCACTCGGAAAAACCGGTAGTACTAAAGCCCGCCGTGGTGGCAATTGAAACCGCCTGAAACAACGACTGATCCAAGGCTTGCCAGGGACTGCTGTAAACCTGATGGGTTAACAAGGCCGACATGCAAATCAAGGTCAGGACGATTTGTATCCCAATAAAGACTTTTACCTCGGGGTCGAAGCGATACACAGATAGCTTGAGTCCGCGATTGGCAAACGCGGCGAAGTGCAGGCTGAAGTTGACGCCGGCAATCAGCAGAAACACCACTATGATGAGGTTGATAGTCGGGCTATTGAAATGGCCAACACTGGCATCGTAGGTAGAGAAGCCACCTATCGCGATAGTGGAAAAGGAATGGCAAATAGCGTCGAACATGTTCATGCCCGCCAACCACAGTAGCAAGGCGCAACAAATGGTCAGTACCAAATAGATATACCACAGGGTTTTGGCGGTTTCCGCTATGCGAGGCGCCACCTTGTTGTCTTTTACCGGACCGGGGATTTCGGCGCGAAACAACTGCATGCCGCCAATGCCCAGAATAGGCAAAATGGCCACCGCCAATACGATAATGCCCATGCCACCCAGCCACTGCAGCATCTGCCGATAGAACAGAATCGCTTTAGGCAGGTTGTCCAGGCCACTGATCACGGTGGCCCCGGTGGTGGTAAGGCCAGAAAAAGACTCAAAGAAGGCTTCAGCCACCGTCATATCCGGCTCGGCACTGAGCATGAAAGGAATGGCCCCCACGCTGCCCAGCACAGTCCAGAACAACACCACAATAAGAAAGCCTTCTTTTGATCTCAGTTCTTTATTATGGGTACGGTTGGGAAACCACAACGCCAGGCCCAGGCACAGACAAATCACGAAGGCACTGAAGAAATCGAGGCCGGCCCCATCTCGATAGATGTAAGCCACCAGGGCGGGTGCCAGCATGGTGACGCTGAACAGGGCCACCAGAATGCCCACTATGCGGATAATTGTGCGTATATGCATGGTACTTCCAATATACAACTAACTCAGCCAGTACCCGATTCCACCGGTCTGGCCACCACTCGTCCCTGACTGCGATCCAGCAGTTGGCGACAAAATTCAGGCATAACGCGCGCCTCCACCAATATGATGCCCGTTACTTCGGCACCATAATCAACCTGTTGCCAATGCCCCTGATACTCACCGAGCAAAAACTCCAGTAACGCCATATCGCTGTAATCGATGTGGACACCCAGTTCAGCCATGATACGCCGCTCTACGGTTTCCAGTTGCGTGAGCGCCGCCGACAGCGTGCCGCCGTAAGCGCGCACCAGGCCACCGGTACCCAGCTTGATACCGCCAAAGTAGCGCACCACCACGGCGGTAATTTCACCAATCCCCGACCCCTGCAGCTGCGCCAGCATGGGTTTACCTGCCGTACCCGAGGGCTCGCCATCGTCGTTAAAACCCAGCACGCGGGAGTCGCTCGGCATGCCGGCCACAAAAGCCCAGCAATGGTGCCCGGCCGCCGGCTCCCTGACTCGCACCGAGTCTATAAATTCTTTGGCGGCTGATGCATCCGGAGTATGAGCCAAATAGGCAATAAAGCGGCTTTTTTTAATCTCCTGTTGCCAGACCAAAGGCGTGGCAGGTATCAGATAGGGAGACATATTCATGGTATTTAACTCCCAAACAAGGCAAAACCACCGGATAGGGTTAATTCAACCTTATCGACAGGCTTCGAAAAACAGCCCGACATTGTTGCTGAATCAACGAGGGATGTCATCTTTTGCGCATGGTTAGCGGTGCTTGATGAGTGATAAAAAACAGCAAACAAGAATTAAAACATTTGTTTAAATCAGGTGTTGAACTCTGTTGTTTTTCTGTTCATAGTTATTCCATCCCTGCTCGCCAGTATCGGAGCAGCCCAAGGGAACTAAGGAGACATGAGCATGATCTACCAAGGCGAAGCCCTCTCGGTAACTGTAGTAGAAGGCGGTATTGCTAAACTCTGTTTTAACAGTAAAGGCAGTGTTAACAAGCTGGACCGTGCCACCCTGGCCTCTCTGGAGCACGCCGTGAGTGCTCTGGAGCAACATGCAGACATAACAGGGCTGATGCTGACCAGTGATAAAGACGCCTTTATTGTCGGCGCCGATATCACCGAGTTTCTGGAAATGTTCGACTTGCCAGCAGCCACCCTGAACGACTGGCTGTATCAAGCGAACCGCATTTTCAATCGTATCGAAGACCTGCCCTACCCCACGGTGGCCCTGGTGCGGGGCTACGCCCTGGGCGGTGGCTGCGAATGTATTCTGGCTACCGATTTTCGTATTGGCGATACCAGCGCTCGCATCGGCTTGCCGGAAACCAAACTTGGCCTGATGCCGGGCTTTGGCGGTACGGTACGACTGCCACGGCTGATTGGTGCCGATAATGCCATGGAGTGGATCACCACAGGTCAGGACAATAAAGCCGACGCCTGTCTGGCCTTGGGGGTACTGGATGCCGTGGTCGATACCGAGCTGCTCGAGGCCTCGGCCATACAACTGCTGAAAGACGCCGCCCTGGGCAAGCAAGACTGGCAGGCGAAGCGCGCACAAAAAATGGCACCGCTAACGCTGGACAAGCTGGAAGCCGCCATGAGCTTCAATACCGCCAAAGGCATGGTCGCCGCCAAGGCGGGTCCGCATTACCCTGCCCCCATGATGGCGGTAAACACCATAGAGGCAGCAGCCGGCTTAAGCCGAGCAGAGGCATTGGAGATTGAACAACAAAACTTCATCAAGCTGACACAAACCTCGGTCGCCCGCGCCCTGGTGGGAATTTTCCTTAACGATCAACTTATCAAGAGCAAAGCCAAACAAGCCGCCAAGGCAGCATTCCCCACCAAGAAAGCAGGGGTGCTGGGTGCGGGTATCATGGGCGGCGGCATTGCCTATCAGTCGGCGGTTAAAGGCATACCGGCGGTCATGAAGGACATCAACGATCAGGCACTGACGCTCGGCATGACAGAAGCCGGCAAGCTGCTGAACAAACAGCTGGAGCGCGGCAAAATCAATGGCCAAAAGCTCGCCCAGGTGCTGGCCAGCATCACCCCGACCCTCAGCTATGACGGATTAAAGGGCGTTGATACCCTAGTCGAAGCCGTGGTGGAAAACCCCAAAATTAAGAGTCAGGTGCTCGCCGAGGTGGAAGCTCAGGTGGCGGACGATACCGTGATTGCCTCCAATACCTCGACCATTCCCATTTCTACCCTGGCCAAGAGCCTCAAGCATCCCGAGCGCTTCTGTGGCATGCACTTTTTTAACCCCGTGCACCGCATGCCATTGGTGGAAATTATTCGTGGCCAGCAAACCAGCGATGACACCATCAACAAGGTCGTCGCTTATGCGGCTGCCATGGGCAAGTCGCCCATAGTGGTCAACGACTGCCCGGGCTTCTTCGTTAACCGTGTGCTGTTTCCCTATTTCTTTGGCTTTAACCAGCTGGTGGCCGACGGTGCCGACTTTGTTCAGGTCGACAGGGTCATGGAGAAAAAATTCGGTTGGCCCATGGGTCCGGCCTATCTGCTGGATGTCGTCGGCATAGATACCGGCCACCATGCGGCGGCGGTCATGGCCGAGGGCTTCCCCGAGCGCATGAGCAAGACCGGCAAAGATGCCATCGATGTGATGTATGAGCGGCAGCGCTTTGGCCAGAAAAACGGTAAAGGCTTTTATGCTTATAGCCAAGACAAAAAAGGCAAGCTGAAGAAAGACGCGGATCCAGAAAGCCATCAGCTGTTGGCGGCGGTGGCCGGTCAGCCCGTTGAGCTGGAACCAGACGATATTATTGCACGCATGATGATCCCCATGATTAACGAAGTGGTGCTGTGTCTGGAAGAAGGCATTATCGACTCTCCGGCAGAAGCCGATATGGCGCTGGTGTATGGCATCGGCTTTCCGCCCTTCCATGGTGGCGTATTCCGCTACCTCGACAACATGGGCCTGGCCGCTTATGTGGCACTGGCCGATAAGTTCGCCCACCTGGGGCCGCTCTATCAAGTCAGTGACGGTTTGCGCCAAATGGCCGCAGATAACACTACTTTCTACTGATTGGCGCAAGGAGACCACAGCATGAACAAGGCATTAAACGAGGTCGTCATTGTTGACTGTATTCGTACCCCCATGGGTTGTTCCAAGGGCGGCGCCTTTCGTCACGTGCGAGCCGAAGATTTATCCGCTCACCTGATGCAGGGCCTGCTGGCTCGCAATCCGGCTCTGCCCGCCAGCGAGATTGAAGATGTGTACTGGGGCTGTGTGCAGCAAACCCTGGAGCAGGGCTTTAATATTGCCCGCAACGCCGCCCTGTTAGCCGGCCTGCCCAAGCAGGTGGCAGCGGTGACCGTTAACCGGCTGTGCGGCTCATCCATGCAGGCGCTGCACGATGCCAGCCGTGCCATCATGGTCGGCGATGGTGATGTATTCATGATTGGCGGTGTGGAACACATGGGGCACGTCCCCATGAATCACGGGGTGGATTTTCACCCCGGGCTCGCGCTCAATGTGGCTAAAGCGTCCGGCATGATGGGTCTGACCGCCGAAATGCTGGGTCGCATGCATCATATCAGCCGCGAACAACAGGACGCTTTCGCCGTCCGCTCCCATCAAAGAGCCTACCAGGCGACTCAAGAAGGTCGCTTTGCCAACGAAATTCTCGCCACCAATGGCCATAGCGCCGATGGCAGCCTGACCCTGTTTGAACACGATGAGGTGATCCGTCCGGAGACCAGCCTGGAGTCACTGGCGCAACTACGACCGGTGTTTGACCCCGTCAATGGTACCGTCACGGCGGGCACCTCATCGGCCCTGTCCGACGGCGCCGCCGCCATGCTGGTGATGTCTGCCGCCAGGGCCAAGGCGTTAGGGTTAACACCCCGCGCACGCATAAAAGCCATGGCCGTGGCAGGCTGCGACCCGGCCATTATGGGTTATGGCCCGGTGCCTGCGGTACACAAGGCCTTGCAGCGTGCCGGGTTGTCGATAGCAGATATCGACTTGTTCGAGCTCAACGAAGCCTTTGCCGCCCAGTCGCTACCGGTATTAAAAGAATTGGGGCTGCTGGAGGTGATGGACGACAAGGTCAACCTTAACGGCGGTGCCATTGCACTTGGTCACCCCCTGGGTTGTTCGGGGGCGCGCATCTCGACTACCTTGCTGAATCTGATGGAAAGCCAAGACGCCACCTTTGGCGTGGCCACCATGTGTATCGGCCTGGGTCAGGGCATAGCGACCGTGTTTGAGCGGGTGTGAGGCTAAAGTAATGTGAAGAGTGAGGGGTAAAGAGTGAAGAGAAAGACACCAAGTTGGGTCTGGTGTCTTTTTTACTGCACTCCTCACGGACTTTCCAGTTGACCATTAATTAAACAACTCTAAAATAGTCAGGCTTATTTGAAGGTAATGACTACAAGGTAATAATGTAATGACAGCTTCTGTTATCGATGCCCAGCATCACCTGGATGCCACCGGCTTGCGTTGCCCCGAGCCGGTGATGATGGTCCGCAAACAGGTACGCACCATGGCCGCCGGCGAAACCCTGTTGATCACCGCCGACGACCCTTCCACCACCCGGGATATTCCCAGTTTCTGCCAGTTTATGGATCACGCCCTGCTGTCCAGTCAGGTAGAACAGCTGCCCTACCAGTTTCTGATCCAGAAAGGCAATTGAATCACGGGGTTGGCGATATGACGCCCCCCTCTCTGCAGGTATACTGACTGTCAGTTTTCGTTTGGTAAGGATACCTATGCTCACGGTCAGTAATGCTCTCGGCCCCCTGTTTCTGTTAATTCTCACCGGCGTGGTGCTCAAACGACTGCGTTTCCCCGACCCTCAGTTCTGGCATGGCGCCGAGCGCTTTATCTATTTCCTGCTGTTTCCGGCCATGCTGATCAGCACCCTGGCTACCGCCGACTTCGGTCAGGTGGCCTTTGGCGGCATGATCGGCCTGCTGGCCGGTCTGCTCATACTGCTGGCCGCCGGACTCTGGCTGTTGCGCTATCGGCTCGGGCTGGATCTGCCCTCCTTCAGCTCGGTGTTTCAGGGCGCCCTGCGCTTTAATACCTATGTTGGCCTGGCCGGCGCCGCCGCCCTCTATGGCGAAGCCGGCATTACCGCCGCCGCCGTGGCCATTGCCATCATGGTGCCCCTGCTTAATGTCCTCTGCGTGCTGATGTTTGTCGGCTGTGGCGACAGTGGCCAGTCCGGGCTCTGGGGTGCGCTGCGGGCGCTGGCGAAAAACCCCTTGCTGCTGGGCTGCGTCATCGGCATCGCACTCAATGTCACTGGTATCGGGCTGCCCGGCTGGAGTCGAGACACCCTGGCTCTGGCCGGGCAGGCCGCCTTGCCGCTGGGACTGATTACTGTGGGGGTCGCGCTGCAGCTCAAGGCATTGCGCGGCACCGGAGCCGCATTCTGGCTGGCATGTACCATCAAGTTCGGCCTGCTGCCGCTACTGGCGCTGACGGCAGGTTGGCTGCTGGGGCTGAAAGATGTCGAGCTGGGTGTGGTGGTGCTCTTTACCGCCCTGCCTACCGCGACCTCATCCTATATACTGGCGCGGCAGATGGGCGGTAACGCACCACTGATGGCCGCCGTGATCACCGGCCAGACACTGCTGGCAATGGCGGTGTTGCCCTTGTGGATGTCGCTATTGGGCGCCTTGCAGCCATAAAAAATGCCCGCTTGTTAGCGGGCATTTCTCTCTCTACGTCAACCGAATGACTTAGGACATCGGGCTCAGGGTGATCTCTACCCGACGGTTCTGGGCACGACCTTCGGCCGTATTGTTACTGGCAACCGGCTGGTTGAAGCCAACACCACGAATGTTGAAACGGTTGGCGGCGGCGCCCTGGCTGATCAGGAACTGGCCAACAGAAGCGGCACGACGCTCGGACAGCGCCTGGTTGTGGCTGGCAGAGCCGGTGTTGTCGGTGTGACCTACCACGTTAACATAGGTCTTTTCGTACTCTTTCAATACCATGGCCACACCGCTCAAGGTGTTATAGAAGCTGGGTGACAGATCGGCACTGTCTACCGCAAAGGTAATAGAGCTTGGCATGTTCAGGATGATGTTGTCGCCATTACGGGTCACGCTGACGCCGGTGCCACGCATCTGGTCACGCAGTTTGGCTTCCTGTACGTCCATGTAGTAACCCACACCGCCACCCAGAGCGGCACCACTGGCGGCACCAATCAGAATGCCTTTCTTGCGGTCGCTGGAACTGGCAGATGCGCCGCCAATCACGGCACCGGCCAGGGCACCCAGACCGCCACCAATGGCGGCTTTGGACGTTTCTCTTTCACCGGTGTAAGGGTTGGTGGTACAGGCAGACAGTGCAAGGGTGGTAACCACGGCCAGGCAGATTTTTTTCATAATAGAGTTCCATATGTAGCAAGCACAAGTATGCCTCAATATAGCCTTGCTGACCCTGATCCACAAAGTTTCCTTATGGCTTAGGTGTCAACTGCTGACGTGATCAGGATGCCGATGGCAGCAGAGTAAGTGGTCGTTAACCATGCCGGTGGCCTGCATAAAGGCATAACAGATAGTCTCCCCCACAAAAGAAAATCCACGCTTTTTCAGTGCTCGCGCCATGGCCTGCGACTCGGGAGTGCGCGTCGGCACCTCGTCAGGCCCTGCCCAGCGGTTGATGACGGGACTGCCACCCACAAACTGCCACAACCAGTCACTGAAGTTGATGCCCTCTTGCTGCATCTGCAGGTACGCCCGCGCATTGGTAATAATGGAGCGAATTTTCAACCGGTTGCGCACTATACCCGCCTCCGGCATCTCCATGAGCCGTTCTACATCCTGCTCGGTAAAGGCGGCGATACGCTCTGGAATAAAGTCGGCAAAGGCGGCCCGGTAATTGGGAATTTTGCATAAAATGGTAAACCAGCTTAACCCCGCCTGCTGACCGTCCAGGCATAATTTTTCAAACAAGGCTCGACTGTCATACTCGGCCACCCCCCATTCGTGATCGTGATAAGCCTGATACCTGGGGTCATCGTTCACCCAGCTACAGCGCGTCAACATAGCAGCTCCTTTGATTCAAAATTTCGTCACCACAGAACCCTCGGAAAAATTAAGAGCGACAAGTTTTTAGCAAGGTAAACCTTACACATAAATATTTACCGTGCCGCTTTTGACCTATCTCTACTTCCGTGTTCTTCCGTGGATTCCGTGGCAACAACAGGTCTAGGTTTTGGTGCTCTCTCGTCCACTTCCCCTTCCCCCTCGCTCCTCACCCGTTCTCCACGCTAATTCAGCCTATATTCACATCCGGTCAGAAGGTATACTGCTAAGCCTAGTTTCACACTGCGAATGCACCTATATCAAGGCGCTAACATCATGCAAAAATTCGATATCAATACTTTTCAGGGCCTGATCCTGACCTTGCAGGATTATTGGGCCCAGCAAGGCTGCACCATAGTACAGCCGCTGGATATGGAAGTGGGTGCAGGCACCTCTCATCCCATGACCTGTCTGCGGGCCATAGGCCCAGAGCCCATTGCCACCGCTTATGTACAGCCTTCCCGCCGCCCCACCGATGGCCGCTATGGCGAAAACCCCAACCGGTTGCAGCATTACTATCAGTTCCAGGTGATGATCAAACCCTCTCCGGACAACTTGCAGGAGCTCTATTTGGGCTCGTTGCAAGCGCTGGGGCTGGATCCGCTGGTGCATGATATCCGCTTTGTGGAAGACAACTGGGAAAACCCGACCCTGGGTGCCTGGGGCCTGGGCTGGGAAGTCTGGCTCAACGGCATGGAAGTGACGCAGTTCACTTACTTCCAGCAGGTAGGTGGCCTGGAGTGCAAGCCGGTGACCGGTGAGATCACCTATGGTCTGGAGCGTCTGGCCATGTACATTCAGGGCGTAGACTCGGTCTACGACCTGGTATGGTGCGACGGCCCTCTGGGCAAGACCACCTACGGCGATATTTTTCACCAGAACGAAGTCGAGCAGTCGACCTACAACTTTGAGCATGCAGACGTGGATTTCTTGTTCGGTTTCTTCGAGCAATGCGAAAAAGAGTGTCAGCATTTGCTGTCACTGGACACGCCGCTGCCACTTCCCGCCTACGAGCGCATTCTTAAAGCCGGTCACGCCTTTAACCTGCTCGATGCCCGCAAGGCCATCTCGGTCACCGAGCGTCAGCGCTATATCCTGCGTATTCGTACCCTGACCAAGTCCGTTGCCGAAGCCTATTATGCTTCTCGCGAGGCACTTGGCTTCCCCATGTGTAAAAAAGAAGGATAAGGGATCAGCATGTCTAAACAGAATTTTCTGGTTGAACTCGGTACCGAAGAGCTACCGCCAAAGGCACTACGCAGCCTGGGCACCGCCTTTGCCGACAACCTTAAACAAGAACTGACCCATGCCGATCTGCCTTTTGCCGACGTGCACTGGTATGCCGCTCCTCGCCGACTGGCGGTTTACGTCACCGGTCTTGCATTAGCCCAGGCTGACAAGCAGCTGGAAAAACGCGGCCCTGCGGTACAGGCAGCCTTCGACGCCGACGGCAATCCCACCAAGGCCGCCATGGGCTGGGCCCGAGGCAACGGTATTGACGTGAGTCAGGCTGGCCGTCTGAAAACCGACAAAGGCGAATGGCTGGTGCATGTGGCCGACATCAAGGGCAAGGCCGCCGCCGAGCTCTTGCCCGCCATGGTCGAGCAGGCTCTTGGCCGGTTGCCGATTCCCAAGGCCATGCGTTGGGGCGACAAAAGCATCCAGTTTATTCGCCCGGTGCATACGTTAACCCTGCTGTTGGGCGATCAGCTACTACCCGCTACCATTTTGGGTGTGGATTCTGCGCGCACCATTCGTGGCCACCGTTTTATGGGCTCGCCCGAGCTGGAGCTTGCTCATGCGGATAATTACCTGGAAGCATTAGAGCACACCGGCAAGGTACTGGCCGATTTCGAACGCCGTAAAACCATCATCAAGGAAGGCGTGGCAAAAGCCGCGGCTGCCGCAGGTGGCATCGCCGATCTGGACGAAGAGTTGCTGGAAGAAGTCACCTCGCTGGTCGAGTGGCCTGTGGTACTGACCGCCAACTTTGAGAACGAGTTTCTCGAAGTGCCTGCCGAAGCGCTGGTATACACCATGAAAGGTGACCAAAAGTATTTCCCGGTCTACGATACGGCCGGCAACTTGATGCCGACCTTTATCTTCGTCACCAATATAGAGTCGAAAGACCCGAGCCAGATTATTAGCGGTAACGAAAAAGTGGTACGCCCTCGCCTGGCCGATGCGCAGTTCTTCTTCGATAACGACCGCAAAACCACCCTGGCCTCGCGACTCGAGCAACTGGACTCGGTGCTTTTTCAAAAGCAACTGGGTTCGGTACGCGAGAAATCCGAACGTATCAGTGCGCTATCGGGCTTTATTGCCACCGCTATTAGTGCCGATCAGGCGAAAGCCGAACGTGCCGGCTTGTTGTCCAAGTGTGATCTGGTCACCGACATGGTGTTTGAGTTTACCGACACCCAGGGCGTGATGGGCATGCACTATGCTCGCCACGACGGCGAAGACGAAGCCGTGGCGCTGGCACTGAAAGAGCAATATCAGCCACGTTTCTCCGGTGATGAGCTACCGAGCCAGGATATTTCTGCCGCCGTGGCCCTGGCCGACAAGCTGGATACCCTGGTGGGTATTTTCGGCATCGGTCAGATTCCCAAGGGCGACAAGGACCCCTTCGCCCTGCGTCGTGCCGCCCTGGGTGCACTGCGCATTATCGTGGAAAAAGGCTATAACCTCGACCTGCCTATCCTGATCGAGCAGGCCCGCGCCCTGTACGGCGACAAGCTGAGCAATGCCAAGGCGGCGGACGAAATCCTCGACTTTATGCTGGGCCGTTTCCGCGCCTGGTATCAAGATCTGGGCTATAACGTGGATGTCATTCAAGCCGTCTTGGCGCGTCGCCCCACTCGCCCGGCCGACTTTGACGCCCGCGTGAAGGCCGTCAGCCAGTTCCGCGAACTGGAAGCCGCCGCCGCCTTGGCCGCAGCCAACAAGCGGGTCGGTAATATCCTGGCCAAATTTGACGGGGACATTCCGGCTCAGGTTAATCCGGAACGGTTGCAAGATGAGGCCGAAAAAGCGCTGGCTGCTCAGTTAGCCGAATTAAGCGAGCGCCTGACGCCCCTGTTTGCCAACGCCGATTACAACAGCGCGCTGAACGAACTGGCGACCCTGCGCGAAAGTGTCGACAACTTCTTCGACCAGGTGATGGTGATGGCAGAAGATGAAGCGCTGCGCTTAAACCGCCTGAGCCTGCTCAATCAGTTGCGTAACCTGTTTCTGCAAATCGCCGATATTTCGCTGCTGCAGTAATGCCCCTCGCCTGTTGAGCCCCAAAGCCCCGCCGATGCGGGGCTTTTTATTTTCTGGCCTTACCAAAAGTCTCTCGATTTGTGTTACATATTAAGAGACTCGTTATGCAACAAGGAAAATGCCGATGATCAAAGTCATTATCGAACGTCATATCGCCGAAGGACTGGAAGATGCCTATCAGGAAAAGATCCGGGCCCTAATGCTGCAAATCACCGACAGGCCCGGTTTTCTGAAAGGCGATGCCTACCGGGATATCCATCAACCCAATCATTTTTATGTGATTTCCAACTGGGAGAACATAGGTTGCTGGGAGCGCTGGCAAGATTCTCCCGCCCGTCAGCACATGCTGAGCGAGCTGGCTCCATTTCTGGAAAGTGACGAAAAATACACAGTACTGGCACTCAAGGTCAGCTACGAAGCCCAACCGGCCAAATACGCCCGGCCGACCCAGACCTATTCCTATTAGCCCTCGTTAGCCCCGGTTCCATCGCCTTTAGGTTCCACTTTTGCATGCAACATAAAGGCGATAGCACCGCCGAACCGACGCCCTCCCCCGGTCGACACCAGAGACGAGATCGGATAACGTGAGACGTTCTCTCCACTTTTTTCTTTTTGGTAAGTTATCTCATGGAATTTTCAACGTTTGGCCAAAAATTCACCCGTCACGCCGGTATTACCCAACTGATGGATGACCTTAATCAGGGTCTCACCACACCTAACACCATCATGCTGGGCGGCGGTAACCCGGCGGCCATTCCTGAGGTACTGTCCTATCTGGACAACCAAGCCCAACTGCTGATAAAAAACGGCGATTTAATCAAGGCCATGGCCAACTATGATGGCCCACAAGGTAAAGACGCCTACATTAATGCGCTGGCCAAGCTGCTCTCTAACGAGCTGGGCTGGTCGATTGGACCGGAGCACATCGCCCTGACCAATGGCAGCCAGACCGCCTTTTTTTATCTGTTCAACCTGCTGGCCGGCGAATTTGCCGATGGCCGTAAAAAGAAGGTGTTGTTTCCATTAGCGCCGGAGTACATAGGTTATGGTGACGGTGCCTTGAGTGAAGATCACTTTGTGGCCTGCAAGCCCACCATCACGCGGCTGGAAAATGGGTTATTCAAGTATCACGTCGACTTCGATCACCTGGAAGTCGGTGACGATATCGGTCTGATTTGTGTCTCTCGCCCTACCAACCCCACCGGCAACGTGCTGACCGATGAAGAAATCATGCGCCTCGACGCCATCGCCCGGGAAAAAGGCATTCCCCTGTTGATTGATAATGCTTATGGCATGCCCTTTCCCAATATCATCTTCAGCGAGGCCAAGCCCTTCTGGAACGATAACACCATTTTGTGCATGAGCTTGTCGAAACTGGGCCTGCCCGGCGTACGGTGCGGCATTGTGGTGGGAGCGCCCGAGTTGATCAAGGCCATGACCAATATCAGCGGTATTATCAACCTGGCGCCGGGCAGCATGGGCCCGGCCATGACCTTGCCCATGATGGAAAACGGCGATGTCATCAAGCTCAGCAACGAGGTGATCCGCCCCTTCTATCAGACCAAGGCACAACAAGCAGTACAGTGGCTGCAAGAAGCCATTACCCTGCCGCAGTTTCATATCCACAAGCCGGAAGGTGCCCTCTTCCTGTGGCTGTGGTTTGAAGACTTGCCGATACACAGCCAGGAACTGTATGAGCGATTAAAGCAGAAGGGCTTGTTGATCGTACCCGGGCATTACTTCTTCCCGGGCATTACCGATGAGCACTGGCAGCACAGCAAAGAGTGTATTCGCCTGAACTATGCCCAGTCCGAAGCAGACGTACAGGCAGGCATCAAGATCCTGGCCGACGAAATTTACGCCATCTATCAAGCGCCCATTTCTGGTAAGGAGTGAGGTAAAGCGTGAGGGGGGTACACCGCCTTACTATTTACCACTCACTGTAAGCCAAACAAAACGCCGACCCTGGGGTCGGCGTTTTGTTATACGGGTTGTCGTCTTATTTAGCTGGCCTGGCCGATAGCAATATTTTTCGGCTTGGCGGCTTCCGGTACTTCTCGTACCAGATCGATATGCAACAAGCCATTTTCCATGTCGGCGCCCGTTACCTTAACGTGGTCGGCCAACTGGAAGCGACGTTCAAACCCGCGCTCGGCAATCCCCTGATAGAGATAATTTCTCTGTAATTCAGGCTGCTCTTTGGTGCCTTTTACCGTCAGGGTATTTTCGTGACTGGTAATTTCCAGGTCCGCTTGCGCAAAACCGGCTACCGCCATCGAAATACGATAGTGGTCTTCACTGAGCAACTCTATGTTGTAAGGCGGATAACCGTTGTTACTGCTGCTGTTGTTGGCATTTTCCATCATGGACGCCAGACGATCGAAGCCAATGGCAGTACGGTACAGGGGAGTAAGATCAAAACGTGACATAATAATATCCTCTAATGAGCGATGTTGGTTTGCTCTCCAATATGGACGAGCCTCATACAAGACAATCTTGGAGTCCTCTGTCGAGCGACTCTCTGCCTCACTAAAGATATAAGGCCTGACCCAACGGCTTTCAAGAGCCGATAGCGGATTTTTTAGTCAAAAAAAGATCCCGCAGGATCTTTTTTCTTAATCGGTTAAGTGTGAGGAGTAAGGTGTGAGGCGTAAAA
Source organism: Oceanisphaera sp. (assembly GCF_048268965.1). Classification (GTDB taxonomy): domain Bacteria; phylum Pseudomonadota; class Gammaproteobacteria; order Enterobacterales; family Aeromonadaceae; genus Oceanimonas. The sequence continues at coordinate 59,063 of NZ_JBLWUK010000016.1, read as the reverse complement.
TACATGCCTGAACATTCGGTATTTCCTCCTCACGCCTCACTCATTTCCCTTCACCTGACTCACAAATCATCGGTTACCGCGCCGGTTGAGGCCGAGCTGACCGTGTGGGCGTACTTTGCCAACACGCCACGACGATAACGAGGCGCGGGGGCCTGCCACTGGGCCAGGCGAGCCGTTATCTCGGCGTCAGATAATTGCACTTCCAGCTTATTGGTCTCGGCATCTATGGTGATGATGTCACCGTCTTCCACTACCGCCAGCGGCCCCCCTTCCTGGGCTTCCGGCGAGATATGCCCGACCACGAAACCGTGGCTGCCGCCAGAGAAGCGACCGTCGGTGATCAGCGCCACCTCCTGACCCAGGCCCTTGCCCATAATCGCAGAGGTGGGGCTGAGCATTTCTCGCATACCCGGGCCGCCTTTGGGGCCTTCGTAACGGATCACCAGCACATCACCGGCTTGTACCGTGCCGTCGAGAATGCGTTCCAGGGTTTCTTCTTCCGAGCTGAATACCCTTGCCGGCCCGGTGAAGGTCAAACCTTCTTTACCGGTAATTTTTGCCACCGAACCTTCCGGTGCCAGGTTGCCATACAGCATGCGCAAGTGGCTGTCTTTCTTGATGGGGTTATCGAGTGGGCGAATAATGGTTTGCCCGACCGGATAAGGGGCCACCGCCGCCAGGTTTTCGGCCAGGGTCTGGCCGGTCACCGTCAGGCAGTCACCGTGCAGCAAGCCTGCATCGAGCAAGAGCTTCATCAGCGGCTGTATGCCACCAATGGCCACCAGTTCAGACATCATGTAATGACCACTGGGGCGCAAGTCCGCCAATACCGGCACTCGCTTACCGATACGAACGAAGTCTTCCAGGCTCAACTCAACGTCAACGGCATGGGCCATGGCCAGCAGGTGCAGTACGGCGTTGGTCGAGCCCCCCAGGGCAATCACTACCGTAATGGCGTTTTCAAAGGCCTGCCTGGTCATGATGTCGGAGGGTTTGATGTCGTGTTCAAGCAAATGGAGCACAGCGGCGCCTGCATCCTGACAGTCTTGCAGCTTGTGATCAGAAGTGGCATTTTGCGCCGAGCTGTTCGGCAGGCTCATGCCCATGGCTTCGATGGCCGAGGCCATGGTGTTGGCGGTATACATGCCACCACAGGCACCCGGGCCAGGAATAGCCGTGTCTTCTATTTGCTTCACTTCAATCAGCGACATATCCCCCTTGGCATGGGCGCCCACCGCCTCGAATACCGAGATGATATCGGTGTGATTGGTGCCCGGCGCTATGGTGCCGCCATACACGAATACCGACGGCCGGTTAAGCCGCGCCATGCCGATGATGCAACCGGGCATATTCTTGTCGCAGCCGCCGATGGCCACCAGACCATCGAAGCCTTCACAGCCGGCCACGGTTTCAATGGAGTCGGCGATGACTTCCCGCGACACCAGCGAATACTTCATGCCGATGGTCCCGTTGGCAATACCATCGGAAATGGTAATGGTATTGAAGATGATGCTCTTGCCACCTGCCGCATCGGCACCGCGACCCGCTTCAACGGCCAGCTTGTCGATGTGCATGTTGCAGGGAGTCAGGTTACTCCAGGTAGAAGCAATACCCACCTGGGGCTTGTTGAAGTCTTCGTCCTTAAAGCCCACCGCACGCAACATGGCGCGCGCCGGTGCCTTGGTTGGCCCATCTACGACCTGACTGGAATACTGACGACGTTTATCCTTGCTCATAGATGCTGTCCTTAATATGAATTTTAAATGTAAATATTGCTCTCAGTGTACCAGCCTGGTTATAAACAGATACCGGCAGCCAGTCACTTCTCAAAAATCACCATAAGGAATCAAAGGTCTGGGCGGCATATCCAGATCCCCCTGCCAGCCACCAAACGAATAACGAACATAGAGCAAGCCGTGGCTGGGTGTGTAATCCTTGGCTTGTTGAATATCCATGGCGGCGCCAATAAACCAGTGGGAAGTCAGTCTACGCTCAACGACTGCATTCAGGGTATACCCAAAGCCACTGCTACTGTCGCCGGCTTCAACATCGTTGTTGAAACCATTGCTAAAGTGCTTCGCGTCGAGCAGTCCGGGCAAGGGATAAGGGCGCTGGTCTTGAGTGACGGCTCGCGACCAGGAAGCCGACCCTGATAGGTCCCAGGACCAGTTATCGGTACGTTGGCGATAACTCACAGGCAAGGCAAGTGAAAGGTACCGCTGCGGACTGTAGTAGCCCCCCTGACCTAAAGTGTAGCCACTTAGATCTTTTTGGTATTGCCACCACATGCTGTTCAAGCCCAGGCTGAACCGGCGATGATCTTCATTGATCAGCTTGTAGTAATAGCCCCCCATTAGCCGATAGCGCTGGTTATCCGCGACATTTTTACCGGTCAGTACACCCAGGTCCAGGTTGCCCCACACCCCGTGCGCTTCACCCTGGTCATAACTGCCACTTAACTCCAGCTGGGTCACCCTGACTCCCCCCCACACCTGCTTGGTCACCGGGTCTTCAGTACCGGAAAAAGACAGTAAGGAGCTGGTAATGGGTCTTCGAGACACTCCCAGCTCCCAACCGATATCACGCCAGTCATCATTGTAGCTTAAGCTTCCTACCCAATCCGTGACGGCAAAACCCATGGGAGTGGTCCCGATATCACCCTGCCATTGCTCGTTTTGCCACCCCATACCCAGGCTGATGCCTGCGGCGGTTTGATGATGATCGGCATTACAAACTCCATCCTGACAGGTGGCGAAGGATTCCTCATACACCCCTTGAGAAAAGCGGCCCGCATCCATGTGCACCACATCGGTACGCATGAATGCCTGCCCGTTCCACAGTGGGGTATCCAGCTGCAACATGCTGACATGGGCGGTTAAGTCCGAGTAGCCGCCACTGCCGCTTGAGCGTTGATAATCCTGATTAAAGGTCACGGTTGTATCGTATTGTCGATACAGGTCGGCCGCGTCGCTACGAATGCTTGTGGCCAGCCAGTCATCTGTTAACTCAATACGCGTCAGTCGAGTAAAATCATCGTTACTTTCGGCCGGCGCTTCACTGAGTCCACCAAGCTGCATGGCTTGGCGATAGTCGTCCAGCGCCTGTTGCGGCTGCTGACGCTGCCGGGCAAGCCGTGCCGCATCCCGCCACCACAGGGCGGCGGTGGGCGAAGGCGCCTGCTGTACCATCTGTGATTGCTGTTCGGCAAACAGCTGCTGTGCCAACGCCAGCTCTCCTACTGCCGCCCAGGCATTGGCGATACGGCGTTGGCGATTAAAATCGGGAGTTTGCGAGGGTTCTGTTACAGGCAAGTCACGCAACTTGCGTCGTGCTGCGGCCCATTGTTGAGTGGCAAGCAAGGCTTCGATCTCGCCCAGACGAGCATCGCCGTTGTCCGGATCTTGTTGCAGCACCTGACGATAGCCGGCCAGTGCCACTGCGGGTCGATCATCTTCCAACGCCCAATCCGCCAACACAAGCTCAAGTCTCGTGCCGGGCGGTTGTGCTGCGAGTAAAGCCCGGGCCGCCTCATTATTACCTTGTTCGCGCAAACGCTGCGCCCTGGCCAGTCGCTGATCTTGCTCCAACCGAGCGGCCAGGTCTCTGATATCTTGATCCCACCGCGCTTTCGGCAAGGTCGCCAACTGCGCCAGCGCCGCCGCCCCTCGGTTGGTCGAAGACAAGTACAGTGCATGGGCATAATGTTGCTGTGGATCATCCGGCAATCGAGCCATGAGTTCGGTAAAGACCTGATCGGCGGCGGCTGGCCTGTGAGCCTGGCGCAAAGCGTTGGCCAAACGATAGCTTAGCCACACATCATCAGGCGTAAACCGGCGCGCCTGTTGCAAGTGCTCGACGGCGGCGTGCCATTGCTGCGCCTGCTCTAAGGGAGTCGCTTGCTGTTGCAGCAGCTCGCTGCGCAGCCTGGGCTCATTATCACCCAGTACTCGACGCTGGCCCCGGGATAACTGCGCCAGAAACTGCTCGGCTCGCACCAAAGACTGCTGGCGATAGAGCTCGAACAGTCCGAGCAAGGCGCTGCTATTCAGTGCATCTCGAGTGAGAGCCTGGCGAAAGTGGCGCTCGGCCTGAGCATACTCATGGTGCGCCATGGCCACTTTGCCCAATCCCAGCCAGCCGAAACTGTCCGTGTTATTCAGGTAGGTGGCCTGTTGATAATATTGCTGGGCTTGAGTGAGTTGCAACTGCTGTAAGGCGGTATCACCTTGCTGGATCAACAACCAATAACGGTTGCTCGCCAACAGGTTTTGCCATTTATTACGATTATCATCATCCGGATCCGCCAGTTGCACCGCCTGTTCAAATAGCGAAATGGCTCGGCGCCGCTGATTGGTTTGGCTATAGGCCTCCGCCAAGCCGCCAATAATGGCCACATCATTCGGGTAAGCCTTTCGTGCTTGTCGCAACAAGGGAATCGCCGCCGCCCCCCGCCCCCGGGCAACAAGGTCCAGGCCGCGGCCCCTGGCGCGAAACGCCGGGTTGGCCAATAAGCTTTGCTGTTGCTGCAGCAATGCTTCTACCTGCGGCAGCATGCTGTCATCACCGAGTTTGGCCAACTGCTGCAGCTGAGCCAGGCTTGCATCGCCGATGGGCATTGCCTTAATGTGCGCCAGCCAGCGCTCACTGGCCTGCAGCCGAGTTTCGGGCTCGGCTATCAGCTGTTGTAACAGCTTCATCCCTTCGGCGAACTGCTGATTATCAAATAATAAATCAACCAATACGGCTTGCAGGTTAGCATTGGCTGGGTAACGCTGATTCAGGGCTTGCAACGCGTTGATGGCCTGGGTTTGTTGGTCGGGAAAACGAGCCGCCAGTCGCCAATACTCCACCGCCAGGTCGAGGGTCGGGAAATCCTGACCGAATAATGCCTGATAAGCGTGCTGCGCCGCGGCCAGTCGCCCCGCAGCCGCCAACAGTCGCGCCTGTTGCAGCTGCTGGCGTCCCGCGGAGGAACTTAATAACAGGGCGTTGTTGGCCTGACGATAGGCTGCTGAGTCAGGAGCAATTTGCGCCAGCTTGTCTAGCTGGCGTTGCGCTTGCTGAATGTCGTCTTGTCGCAAGGCCAGCCGGACTTTTGCAGCCAACAGTTGCGGATGATCCGGGGCAATCAGCTCGAGTCGATGCAAAGACTCCTGTACCAGGGTATCGCGATAGCTCGCCTCTCCCAGCCGTACCTGTTCCAGCAAGAATTGCTCCGGCGCTACCGCCGCTTGCGCCACCGGTAACCCGCCCAGGGCCAGCGACCAGCCCAAGGCTCGTAACATTATTTTTTGCATGTCTGATCCCACACCACCAGTTCTCCAGCCCCATTAAAGCGATAACGCCCCTGGTTCCAGCCCTCGCCGAACAATCTCAGCACAGTGTTGTAATACGCCTGACTATCGAGCTCGGCATTTACCAGGCGCTGGCGCAGCAGCGACGCCGTAGCAGTGCCCTGCAAGAAAGGTAACAAGGCGGCAGAAAACCCCACCGGCCCCACCCCCGTACTTTCACCGGTGAGTGCGTTGACCTGTTCGGGCACCCACCCTTGTTTTGCCGTTAAATCGGCCATGGGCTGCAGATGCGCCAGCAAGGCCTCTCGATGAAGGGCGTCAGCGGCCAGCATGCCAAGCCAGAGGTAACTGCGTATCGCATCATAGCTGCCATTACTGCCTGTCTGGGTATCCGGCTGCCAGCCCAAAGAGGCATGCCACACTATCCAGTCCGGCACCAACCCCAGGGGGGCTGCCCCCACCAGCAAGCGCCGATAGCTTTGTTGCATCTCCTGCCAGGGGCCCGTCAATGAAGCAAAGCGGGCTAACAATTGCGGTGGCAAATAGCTGGGGTTGAGCTTCCAGCTCTCCTCTTTGACAAACCCCTGCTTGCCGGGCAACAGCATTACCCCCAAACCCGGTATGTCGACCACTTCTTCCCGGGCTATGCGCTGAAGTAACAAAGTGCCCAGCACCTGATAACGGCGGTTTTTCCACAGCCGCCCCGCTTCCAGCAGGTCGTAAGCCAACCATAAGTCGGAGTCGGCGGCAGAGTTGCTGTCTAGTACGGTCCATTGCTGCTGTGCGTTCTTCCCCCACAGCCAGGCGGGTAAACGAGCCGTCAAGTCCCCCTTGGCCAGATGATCTTGCGTCCACTGCAATAGCCGTTCAAAAGCCGCTTGATCATCGGCCACCAGGGCGAAAAACATGCCATAGCTTTGCCCTTCCGAGGTGGTTATTTGCCGCTCGTCGGCGGGATCTATCACCCGCCCCTGTTCACTGATATAAGCCTGTTTGAAGTGTTGCCAGGCCGGCCAGTCACATTGCGCCAGGGCCTGGCCTGGCCAAAGCCCGACTGCCAATAACCCGACACCCAGCACCCAGTGTTTCAACAGGGCGGCAGCAAAGGGCTGCTTGCGCTGGTTATTCACCGCCTGACAAACGCCTGCGGCCGACGGCACGTAATACTCGCCATAACACCAGTACCATGAACAACACACTCAGGGCGGTAAAAGTGGCCACCCACACCGGATGGGGCGACAAGGTATACCAGATGCGCTCCCACCAGGGTAAATAGCCGACATAGTAAGCATCCCCCACTCGTAGACTCTGCACACCCGACTCACGAATGATAGAGACAGAGCCAGACAAGGCCGCCCGCTGCTCTTCATCGCTTAGCGCCGTATTCAGTAATTGATAGCCCTCGGGGCTATCGGCCAACAGGGCCACAATACTGCGCTGTTCAAAAAACGGCGACTGAAAGCCAACCATGGCCGCCAGAGGGCCATTGGCATCCAGAGTTATTTTGTTTTCCGGCTTGTCGTCTATTGGATCTGGTTTTAACTCCGGCCGTAATAAATCCCGTGCCGGCGTTTGTACCCAGCTTTGGCTGGCTTCAAACAACAGATGAATATTTTTATCATCACGCAGCTCTTCTGGAATGGCACCCAGTAGCAAGATATCCAGGTCTTTGTCTTGTTGCTGCTGCAAGTCAGCACTCAACTGCACGCCCAGCGCCGGATAACCGGTATCTGCACCGATGGAACCCAGCACATTCAGCAAGGTGCTAAGTTGCGCCGGATTGGGGGCTGCTTCCAGCACGATCAGTGTTTGCGATAGATCTGCCAGCCTGCTGAAGGGGAAGCCTGCGTTGGCAAACACCCGCAGGTTAGGCATGGCAATAAAATGGCGATAACCCGAGAAGTCGACGGTCGAGCTGCCATCCATAATCACTTCATTAGGGATCAGGCGATAGGTCTCACAGCTTTCTGGGGTGCCGCCCATGATGGGGTTCGCATAATCAAAGTTAAAGCTGAGGCGGTTGCTCATGCCCAGTTTAAGGCCGGGTACGGTCAGCCGATCATCACCGGAGGCGTTGGGTAATAATTGTAACTGCAGCAAGGCCTCCCCGATTTGTTGTTGAGGCTGCAACCTGTAAGAGCGTAAAAACTGATTGTTCAGATTCACGGTCAAACGCGAGCCATCCTGTGTTTTTGGCGGGGTATAACGATATTTCAACTGCATGGCGATGCCATTATCGCGCGCCATAAACAAATCAGGTGGCAGGTTCAGGGTAAGCGCTATCGGGTTCGGATCTATACCGTTGGCCTGTAACTGACCGGGGTAACTTTGCAACTCGGTAAAAGAGACGGGTCGGTCGGTACGAATCCAGTTAGGTGCGTCATAGGGCTGACGAGGAAGTAACGGCGTAATATCCGTCACCCCCACCGTTTGGCCACGAAACAGAATGTTACCCTGCACGATACCGCGCACCGCTTGCAGCACGTCTTGATTATCACGCCCCAGTACCAGCAGCAACTTCACAAACGGCAGCTCAGGGTGGCTGATCATCTCAATGGTAGGCTCGCTAACGTGCGGGTAGTCTTGTAAAAAATCCGGCCTTTGTTCATTCGTTGCAAACACAATGCCATGGCGATCAGGCAGCTCATTCAACAAGGCAGGGAACTGCTGGCCTCGCCACTGTGCCTGGGCACCAAACCAGGACGCCAGAACCGCCGCCGCCTTTTGCTGGACTAAGCCGGGAGTCGCGGCAAACACCATGGGCAACAACAGTGGCTGGTTATCCCGGCTGTCAAAAAAAGGGGCCGGAAAGTAAGACAGATCATTGGTCAGCGGCAAGGTCTGATACTGTAACGACAAGCCACTGTCACTGGCCACATCCAACCACAGGGCACTGTGGGCCGGGTTTTCACAGCGGCGCTGGTAGTGCCCGATAAAGTCGAGCTTTACCCGGTTGAAGTCTTTAATGTATCGCGAGTCCAGGGGGATTTGTACCTGGCTGCGCCGCCCCAGCTGGTCAGGCGTAATGGACACCACCCCCATCATTTCATCATTAAGATACACCTTCACCTGAGACTCTGTCGGCAACAGTGCCGGGGAAGGTGTAAACGTCAAATTGAGCATGGCGCTGGACACTACTTCGTCACTGCGCACACCAAACTCTATGTAGCCGTGCGGATCGACACCGCGCAATACCAGACTGCCATCTGACGAGGGCAACGATTGCTCAAAGCTCAGCTCGGCGGTTCGACTCGGCGCCGCATGAGTTGCAGCAGGATCCGCCAACACCTCGGCATAAGCGCTGCCTGTCGTACTGATTATCGCCAGCATAATTAAGGCCGTTATGTTTATCATTGTTTCCTCAACAAGTTTGCTTCTGATAAGTACAGGGTTTTGTTTGGCATCCGCGGGGCAAAAGACAACAGCCAGGTACACACACGACCCAGCTCCTTAAACAGCCAGCGCAGCGGCCGTGGTAAATAATGGGGGACTTGGCAAAAGCCACTCCACCCCAACAGCAGCACATCACTTAAACTGGCCATGGGCCTGTCACGACGAAAGTCTTCTTGCCAGCGTGCCCAGGTATCGGCTCGCGCAAAGGTAGCTTGAATAAATTCAATGTGCTGTTCACGAGTTAAATCCATTAATTGCAGACCAGCTCCCGTGTCGGTCAAACGCATCACGGTTGCCGAAAAGCTGCACTCTCTGTTTCCTTGCTTAAGCAATAGGCTGACGGTTTCTCCGGGCTGCAGGCTCACGCCGGTCGGCAGCGAAATTCCCACACCGCCGTCTGAGTAATCGCGTAGAGTACAGGAAAACAGGTGGCCGCCTTGACGCATAATGGCAGCCGGCAACGCGATATCGACCCGGTGCGACTGGCGTACCTGTTTGCTTTCGACCGATACCGCTATCGCCCCACCCAGGATCAGTAAATTAAACAGCACCCACGCCATACTCATGATAACGGTGGGTATTTCGACTGCCTCACCATAAGAGAGTCGCCAGATGCCAGCCGCCAATCCGGCCATATTCAGCAAAATTAAAATCAGGTAAGGCCGACTGATCCCCCAGTCCACATGCGTGCTGTCAACCAAGCCGCCTTTGGCGGTCACGTTAAAGGTCCCCTTGTGGGGATTAAACAGGGCCACAGTGGTGGGCCTGGCGATATACCAGGCCAGGACGCTTTCGTAGATCTCACTCCAAAAGGAGTAGCGATATTTACCCTGAATTCTCGAATTAGTCAGGTTGCCATGCACTATGTGGGGTAACACGTAGAGTGCGATGGCCAGGGCGGGAGCATAAATAATGTAGGCGTGCAGTAACAAAAACGCCAAAGGCGCGGTCAGGAAGATCAGGCGGGGAATGCCGGACAAAAAGTGCAGCATGGCATTGGCATAGCAGAGCCGCTGGGTCAGCTTCAGGCCCTTGCCCAACAAGGGATTGTCGAGCCGGAAAATCTGCACCATGCCCCGCGCCCAGCGAATACGCTGACCGATATGGGCAGACAGGCTCTCGGTTGCCAAGCCCGCCGCCTGGGGAATACGAATATAGGCCGAGGTGTAACCCAGGCGGTGCAAACGCAGCGAGGTATGCGCGTCTTCGGTCACGGTTTCCACCGCAATACCGCCCACTTCATCCAGGGCCGAGCGACGAATAACCGCACAGGAGCCACAAAAGAAGGTGGCATCCCACATATCGTTACCATCTTGCAGCAGACCATAAAACAAGGAGCCTTCGTTGGGAGTATGACCAAAGCGCCCCAGGTTGCGTTCAAACGGATCGGGTGAGAAAAAATGATGCGGCGTTTGCATCATGGCCAGCTTTTTGTCTTTAAAAAACCAGCCCATGGTGAGTTGTAAAAAAGTGCGAGTAGGCACATGGTCACAATCGAAAATCGCGACAAACTCACCACTGGCTTGTTTCAGGGCATGATTAAGATTGCCCGCCTTGGCATGCTCATGAGTGGGTCTGGCAATATAATGCACTCCGGCCTCGGCGGCGAAGTCGCGAAACTCAACCCGATCACCGTCATCCAGCAGGTAAATATTAAGCTTGTCTTGTGGCCAGTCGATGCCCAGGGCCGCATAAATGGTGGGCTTAACCACACTGAGTGGCTCGTTATAGGTGGGCACCATAATATCGATAGTGGGCCACTCGTTGATCGGCATCGTAAGCGGTGTGGGCTGGCGATGCAGCGGCCACAGCGACTGAAAATAACCCAGTACCAGCACCAGCCAGGCATAGGTTTCTGCCGCCAATAGCAGTAAACCAAAAAACAGGCTAAGCCCATCGTCCCAGTGTAGTGTTGAGGTGTAACGCCACCACAGATAACGACAAGATACCAGGAGCGACAGCATGATCAGTAACAGCCCGGCAAAACGTCCGGGCAAACGACGCACCACCATGGCCATGAGCCACAGCACCAGCACAAACACCAACTGCGTCTTCAGTTCAAACGGCTGGGTCACACAAATTAAGGCCAGTATTATGGCCACGACTATCATGAGCCCCCGCACCACAAGGCGCAACCGCTTGGGCGCCCAACTCAACATGCTGCTCGATGCCCGAGAAGATGATGTGGCATGGGGTGCTGCAGACGGCTGCTGCCACTTGATGATCAGGCGCTGGCGTAGTGCCAGCATCCGCCCCAGCCATACCGGCGGCGCCTGTTTTACCGGGAACACCAGCAGCAACCACAGGCTTTGCACCAGATAGCGTAATCCGTCGGCCAGCCTGGGACGTGTTGCTGACACCTGAGGATACCAAACGCTCGCCTGGCGACGCAGCACTTGCCACTGTGGAGACTCAAGACGAAACAACAACCAGGCCAGGCTCACGCCAATGCAGAATACACCGGCAGCCGCAGCCGAGCTGCCATGCCGGCGAGAGCTGCGATAGTGTTGTGACAATATTGCCAGTCCTTGGCTGAGCTGCGGTCCCATGATTCCTTTCACTCGGACTCCTTGCCCACATGGGCCAGGCACCAGCCGGCCAGTACATTGAGCTCATCGGCGACCAGGCTCACCGCGCTGTACTCGCCTACCGGCTGCTTTGCCGCCAACGACTCAGCCATTGCCTCATCACGGTGAATGGACAGTGGCAGCATAGCGGTTAAATGCTCACGCCAATATTGCTGTAAATCTTGTTGCAGACGGCTATTCGGCATCAGCTGATTAAGCAGTAATCGCGCCTTGGGCGCCCGGGCTTGCCGATACAAACGAATGTGGTTATTGGCATCGGGGGTTAATACGGTAAATAGCGCATCCGCCACCGCGCGCCATTCTTTCATGCCCGCAAACTCGGTGTCGGGCAAGTCCAGCAGCAACCAATCATAATCGCCACAATCTCTCAGCTGTTTAAGATAATGCAGCCACGGCTCGGGCGCCGCCTGATGCTGTAGCAACCAGCTGGCATATTCGGCCTCCGTCAGCTGACCAAATGGCAAGAAGTCCAGGCCATCACAATACCGCAGTGCCTCCTGATGCCAAGTGCGGCCCGCCAGCTCGGCCTGGGCCCAGCCTCCCGCCAACGCCTGCGGACGATTAAAGTGCAAACCTAGCTGATTATGAACACAACAGTCGATCACCAGTACCCGCTCACCGAGTTGGTGCAACGCCCAGGCCAGGCCAGCAGTAATGGAGGTAGTGCCCACCCCTCCCCTGATTCCCTGCAAAGCGATAATGGCCATCAGCTTGCGTCACTCCGAGTTAAACAATACTCGGTCAATAGCGGCCAGCGCGCTTCAATATCAGCGAGCTGCTGTTGTTGATTAATGTCCTGATACTGCAACTCGGGCAACGCCACCAGTCGGCTCAAGACACTGATATCGTCTTGCGCCGTCTCAGCCCAGATCTGCTTGCTGTTATCGAGTGCCTGATGTTTCATGTGTTCCTCATTTATAAGGGGCCAGCAGACTTATTCGGGATAAAGTACCCAGTCGCCCTGATTCAGGCGAATATAATGTTTCCCCTGAAACGCCATCACCACCGCATTATCATTTTCCGATACCACAGCAGTTTGCGGTAACCCCTGCACCAACGCCGACCAGTCAACCTGGCTGCTAGTAAAGATATCGCCATCGACCGAGCGGGCAATCAGCTCGGAAATTGCCAGGTAACTGCTGGGTGACGTCACCTCGAGAGCTGGCCCCGGGTGCGAAGCTTGCGTACCAAAGAACTTGATGCCCACGGGAACGTGCGTCATCGCCGGGCTGGGAATATCGCGCAGACCGGACAGCTGCACTTTATCCCCCAGCAGAGCCGCACCGTGCTCGGGAACCACCACTACCATCAACTGGCGACCCGACTGTGCCAGGGTGTCAAAAAAGGCATTCAGCTGGTCAAACAGGGTTTTTGCCCGCTCTTGATACGAGGCGGTATCGTTGCGCCCCGGTATTCGGTTGCCATCATGCAATGGGATCAGGTTAAAGAAAGTGGCGCTGCGCTCGGTACCCTGGCTGGTGCGATTGGTTAGCCAGCGGCTGAAGAGCTGTTGGTCATTGAACACCGGCTCACCATCGAAGGAAACCAGGGACCGAGACAAGCCCTGCTGGGATAATAGCGGCGCCGACAGCTTGCCGTGCTGACGCAGTTCGGTCAGGTAATTGCCAAACTCGCCGCTATGATCCATGGCCAGCTGTGGGCTAAATCCCAGGCTGGCCAGATTATCGAATAAATAGCATTGCTCACCGGTGGGGCGGTACAAGTCTTGCTGAGCGCTTTGACCACAGCTGGCTCTTAACAGACGAATGCCTGCCGGCCCACTATAGGAAGTGGCAGAGTTAAATTGCTGAAAACGAATATCAAAACGCTGCCATAGCGGATGAGTGTCCAGATTAACCGCGGCTAAGTCGGACCAGGACAATGAGCAGATATTAATGACCAGTAAATCGAACGGCGTGGCGTCTGGTGCCAGTGTGCTCGGAAACCGGGTCTGTCGTTGTTGCTCTTGCTGATAAAAGCGCTCCAGGGCGGCATTCAGGTTGGCATTGTTTGCTACCAGTGTTTGCTGCGGGTTCCCACCACCGGCGGCCGCCGCACCAGACGTTGACACCGCCGGAGCCTGGGTGCTTTCAGCCCGGGGCGCAAGCACCCAGGCCGGGCCCGACATGGTTTGTATATTCAACCACACCACCGCCAGTACTACCCACAAGGTAAAACGGATCCATTGCGCCAGAAACAGGTACGCCACCCAGAGCACGAACGCGGCCCCCAGCATTTGCCAATTGATAAATCGCTGTACCAACTCCAGCATATAGACACCACTCAGGTCCGCCAGCTGATGGCCCTGGCTGAGCAAGCTATTGATGCCGGGTAGCCAGGTATCGTGGTACAACAGTGCTATCCCAACCGGTATGGCGATCCCGTGGCGCACCCGGTGCCATTTAGGGCTTGATATCGGCAGCAACAAAAAGGCGACAAACACCAGATTAGCGAAGGGATGAAAATTAAGGTAACCCTGCCAAAGCAAGCCCAGTTTCAGCAAAAAATAATAATTCCAACCGCCCAGGCCACGCCAGTAAGGGAGCAGTAACGGCAAAGCAGTAGGGGTTGGCTGATGGGCGTTCATATTCTTACTCATGGCTATTATCTATCGAAGTCTTGGTGGGGCGACGGCGAACGCCGTGTGCTTGCAAATATCGCGGTGACAAAAAGTGCCGACTGAACCATAGCCGCAGGCGGGGCAAGTAATCACGCAACAGGTAGCCTGCGGGCAGCATGATTAACGCACAAAACAAGAACATGCCGATAATATCGCCGATATACATAGTTACTCTTCCCCAAATAAGGGTAAACAGATGCCATAGGGCTGACGTCGAGCGGGAGCATCTTGAGCCGCTAACAGCTCAGTTTGGCGCCTGGCCACTTTCTGAGGCGCCACCCAATCGCTGGCCTGCTGATGCTGTATTTTCTGTAGCTGGGTAACAATCGGGAGGTCTTGATGCCAGGTTGTGTAATGCTGGAACAAATCTGCCACAGGCAACTGAAAAATGTTAGTGAGTGCCACATCCACATCATTGATGTTGCTAGAGAAAAGAAATAAAAACAGGGTGTCATTTGCAACGGTGGCAAGGTCGCCCATGCGGTTGATCTTGCACAGGGTGAGGGCTTGAGCGGCTTTTATATCCTCTACGGGCTGCAAGGCCACCAAAACACCCTTGGCATTTTCACTCAGCTGGGGATGCGCCATTAACTCCGTCAGCACCGAGCAAAAATGTGGCTGTTTTAGGACTCCCTTCGCCTTCAAAGGCATGAGTGCATCAAATACGGGGGTGATATCAGCCGCTACCTGGCGCACAAAGCGCTGTCCCTGAATACCTTCCAGCTGGATTAAAAAGCGTGATAAGGGAACATGGTGCGAGACCACCAGATTAGCCCCACAGGCCAGCAGCAAGCGCTCATCCGCCTGGCGCAAACTCATGCTCACTTCGCGCACCACGAGTTTAATGTCATTGCCACACTCCAGGCGCAGCCGATGCAGCTTGCGCGCGACCGCCTCTATATCTCGATTGTATCGCAAGGCAAATACCAGGGTGGCTGCTTGAGTGGCCAGCCCCGCCTTGGCTAACGCCGCATTATCGGCAAATAATTGCCAATGCTCCGACAAGGCCACCCCGCCTTGCAACACGCTTTGCTGGCACAAGACCAGATGAGCGTCCTGTTTGAACTGTGCAGACGCCTGCTGGTCTTCACGAATTTGCCACCCTTGTGGCCCTGGCTGCAGATGAATGGTCTGATGTGCGGACACCCCCCGCTGATTGCGCCAGAATGCCAGCTGATAACTATGACAGCCCTGTTGCCAGCATAAACGCGCCAGCCCCAGCAGGCTGCGATGCTCGCCATGTAAACGCGCGTATAGCGCCTCGGCCCCGACACCATGACTGACCACCAGCAAGGTACTTTGCTGATGGTGCAGCCAGGCTGCCATGCTCTCCAGCCAGTGTGCCAACAGGGTATCCTGTTTACTGTCCAGCCAGGTTTGCGCCGCCACCTGCAATATCAGCAGGCGTCCACCTGGTTTCAACACGCGCATGAGATCACTGGGGAGGCGCAACAATGCCTGGTCATGGGCTGGCAAGGAAAACAGTGGCACGCTGACAGGACCGACGTCGACCTGAGGGGGCAAGACCTCGTCCGGGGTGAGCCCCACACAAATCAAGGCCGCCTTGCTTTCTCTTGATTGCTCGCCAATCACCTGCCGACACCATTGTATGGCATCGACCTCCCGGTCAGCATGGATCCAGTACAGGCCAGCGGGCTGCATCTGTTGCAGTTCGTCCCATAACTGCCCTACACCCAAGGGAAAGAATGGCGTCATCAGCATCGCCCTAAAGTATGGTTAAAGATGTTACGCGACCAAGCTATCGCCCTGTTTACCATTAGCTGTTCCTGCTCTACGCACCGGCACCCAGCGCAATAAACCGACAGCAATGAAGAGAATAGCATCTTGGCCACCAAAATGAGTACCTATATGAGTCACAAAATAAAATGCCGCCTAAAATAGGCGGCATCATTTTTATTACATCAAACGGTGACGGTGTTAAATATCCAGGTTGGCTACTTGTAGCGCATTGGTCTCGATAAATTCACGGCGTGGCTCAACGTGATCCCCCATCAGGGTAGAGAACAGCTGATCGGCGGCAATGGCGTCTTCGATTTTCACCTGCAGCATGCGACGAGTGTCGGGATCCATGGTGGTCTCCCACAGCTGATCCGGGTTCATTTCCCCCAGACCCTTATAACGCTGTACATACAGGCCACGCTTGCTTTCCTGCATCAGCCATTCCAGCCCCTCGGCGAAGCTGTCAACCGGCTTGATTTTCTCGCCCCGCTTCACATAGGCGCCTTCTTCCATCAGGTTGGCAATGCCATTGCCCAGCTCGACGATGCTGCGATATTCACCCGAGGCAAAAAAGTCATAGCTGATCGGGAATTCACGCTCAATACCGTGCTGACGCACTCTTACCTTGGGCAGGTAGCAGTTACGCTCTTCAAAAAACTCATAATCCAGCACGTATTCGGCGCCGTGGGTATTGTCGACGATTAAGGACTCGTTGATGTTTTTCACCCAGCTGGCAACGTCCGCTTCATTGGTCAGCGCTTCCAGCGTGAGCTCTGGCTGATAAATGAGTTCGTTCAGTACCAGTTCGGGCGCACGGCGTGACAGGCGCTTGATCAGTATCTCGACCTTGCGGAAGTCATTGACCAGCTTCTCCAGGTGGGTGCCAGCGATGGCCGGAGCCGACTCGTTCACGTGCAGGCTGGCACCGTCCAGTGCCAGACTGGTCTGGTACTGCAGCATGGCATCTTCGTCTTTCAGATACTGCTCATGCTTGCCTTTTTTCACCTTGTACAAGGGCGGCTGGGCAATATAGATATAACCGCGCTCGACGATTTCCGGCATCTGACGATAGAAGAAGGTCAGCAGCAGGGTCCGAATGTGCGCGCCATCCACGTCCGCATCCGTCATGATGATGATGTAGTGATAGCGCATCTTGTCGGGATTGTATTCATCCCGGCCTATACCACAGCCCAGGGCGGTGATCAGGGTGGCCACTTCCTGAGACGACAGCATCTTGTCGAAGCGGGCTTTTTCCACGTTCAGGATCTTGCCTTTCAGCGGCAAGATAGCCTGGTTTTTACGGTTGCGCCCCTGCTTGGCAGACCCGCCTGCCGAGTCACCCTCCACTATGTAGAGTTCGGATAAGGCGGGATCTTTTTCCTGACAGTCGGCCAGCTTGCCCGGCAAACCGGCCAGATCCAGCGCCCCTTTACGGCGGGTCATGTCCCGCGCCTTGCGGGCGGCTTCACGAGCCCGGGCCGCATCGATGATCTTGTTGACCACGATTTTGGCGTCGCCCGGGTTTTCCAGCAAAAATTCGCTCAAGCGCTCATTCATGGCCTGCTCGACGGCGGTTTTTACCTCGGAAGACACCAGCTTGTCTTTGGTCTGGGACGAGAACTTGGGATCCGGTACCTTCACCGAGATCACCGCGGTCAGCCCTTCACGCGCATCGTCGCCGGACGCCGAGGTCTTGGCCTTCTTGCTGTAGCCTTCTTTATCCATGAAGTTGTTGAGGGTACGGGTGAGCGCGGCTCTGAAGCCGGCCAGGTGAGTACCGCCATCACGCTGAGGGATATTGTTGGTAA
Source organism: Oceanisphaera sp. (assembly GCF_048268965.1). Lineage (GTDB taxonomy): Bacteria > Pseudomonadota > Gammaproteobacteria > Enterobacterales > Aeromonadaceae > Oceanimonas. The sequence continues at coordinate 41,620 of NZ_JBLWUK010000016.1, read as the reverse complement.
AGCAGAAGATATTCTCCTGGTAGGAGTCGTTCCACTGCATGGACACCTCCACCGTAATGCCGTCTTCACGTTCGCTGACAAAGTGAAAGGCCTTAGGGTGAATGGGCGTCTTGTTCTGGTTCAGGTATTCAACAAACGCCTGAATGCCCCCTTCGTATTCGAAGTGCACTTCCTTGTCTGACTGTTCATCGAGCAGGCGAATGGACACCCCCGAGTTCAAGAACGACAGCTCGCGCAAGCGCTTGGCCAGAATATCAAAATGAAATTCGGTATTGGTAAAGGTCTCGTGGCTGGGCCAGAAGCGGATCAGGGTGCCCGAGCGCGTGGTGTCGCCAACGGCCTTCAGCGGGGCCTGTGGTTCACCATGACGATAGGTCTGTTCGTGTACCTTGCCATCACGCCAGATAGTCAGCTGCAGCTTTTCCGACAGGGCGTTCACCACGGATACACCCACACCGTGCAAACCACCGGAGACTTTATAGGAGTTATCGTCGAACTTGCCGCCCGCATGCAATACGGTCAGGATCACTTCGGCGGCAGAGCGGCCTTCTTCTTCGTGAATGCCCACTGGAATGCCACGACCATCATCGGAAACAGAGACGGAACCGTCGCCATGAATGATAACGATGATGTCTTTACAATGTCCGGCCAGGGATTCATCTATCGAGTTATCCACCACCTCAAACACCATGTGGTGCAGGCCGGTGCCATCGTCGGTGTCGCCGATATACATACCCGGACGTTTACGGACTGCATCCAGACCTTTTAATACCTTAATACTCGAAGAGTCGTAAGTGTGTTCACTCATTGGCTTACTCGCACTCCTGGGGTTCGGTGATTTCACCCTGTTTCACATGAAACAGCTTGCTGTTATCCCGTGTGATCATCTGACTAAGCTGGGCCACATCAATGGCGGAAACAAACACCTGGGCACCCAATTCGGTTAATCGGTGTGCCAGTAATGCCCGCTTGTGTTCATCCAGCTCAGACGCAAAATCGTCGATTAAAAAAATACAGTCCTGATTGGACTCGGTTTTCAGGTACATGCCCTGGGCCAGCCGCATGGCACAGACCAGCAGCTTAAGCTGGCCCCGTGACAGCAAGTCCTGCACCGGCATGCCTCGCGCCTTGATCCTGATTTCCGCCTTGTGGGGCCCCGAATGGGTATACCCCAGGCTTAAATCACGTTCCAGGCCCTGTTCCAATACTTGAGCCAGGGGGATTTGCCTGTCCCAGCCCCGAAAAAAATCGAACGTAAAATCATACTCAGGCAGAAAGTCTGCCGCAATCAAGCGGATAACCGGCTCTATGGCCTCGGCATATTGCTGCCTGAATAGACTCAACTCTTCGGCTATGGTGACCAGCTGTTGATCCCAGTAGCGCAATTCTGTGTGTGGCCTTTGTTGCCGCAACAACGCATTACGTTGCTTTAACAGCCGACGATACTGCCCCCAGACGGTAAAAAAACGCCCGTGAGAGTAAAACAGCCCCCAATCCAGGTACGCCCGTCGTAATGTGGGCCCACCGGTCAATAGATTATACCCTTCCGGGTGGATCAACTGAATGGGTAGTATGTGCGCCAGGTCGGCTAATCGTTCGGCAAGGCGTCCACCCACCTTGAGTCGGGTAACGCCACCACGGGTTTTGCTCAAGCCAACGGGTAAACTGTCGTCTCCCCTTTGTATGCGTGCAAACAAGGTAAAGGCCGACTCGCCCTGATGAATCACCCGCCCCGTCAGGTGAGTGCGAAAAGAACGACCCACGCCTAAATAATGAATGGCTTCCAGAATACTGGTCTTGCCACTGCCGTTGGCACCAATGAGAACATTGATGCCGGCCGCCGGTATCAACCGGGCATGGGGAATATTGCGAAAATCTTTTAACTGCAGGTTAAGCAATGCCATGCTTACAAACGCATCGGCATGACGACATACAGCGCATCTCCGTCATCTTCGGCCTCAATCAAGCCACTGCTACTGGCATCTTTCAGGCTGACCTTCACCTTATCAGACTTGAGGGTACCGAGCACATCCAGCACGTAAGACACGTTAAAGCCAATTTCCAAATCCGTACCCTGGTAATCCACATCCAGCATTTCTTCCGCTTCTTCCTGCTCTGGATTATTGGCGGTAATTTTCAGCACCTGGGCCTGCATATTCAGGCGCACGCCGCGAAATTTTTCGTTCGACAATATCGCCGCTCGGGAAAATGCCTGGCGCAGCTCTTCACGGCCACAAATCAGGGTTTTATCGCATTCACGGGGCAGGACGCGACGATAATCCGGGAAGCGGCCATCCACCAGCTTGGAGGTAAAAATAAAGCCCGGGGTCACGGCGCGAATATTGCTTTTGCCAATTTGCAGGCGCACATCCTGATCGTCATGCTCCAGCAATTTTACCAGCTCGAGCACGCCTTTGCGTGGCACTATCACTTGCTGTGCCGGCAGCGTCTCGGCCAGCAGCTGCCGCTGACAGGTGGCCAAACGGTGACCATCGGTGGCCACGGTACGCAGTAACTGACCATCGGTTTCAAACAGCATGCCGTTCAGATAATAACGCACATCCTGAATGGCCATGGAAAACTGGGTCGACTCAATCAGCTTCTTCAATGCCAGCTGGTTAATGTCGAACTCCAGCTCCGAGCTCCACTCTTCAATATTGGGGAAGTCTTCGGCGGCCAGCGTGGCCAGATTAAAACGGCTGCGACCCGAGCGTAAAATAAGACGATCGCCTTCCTGAGTAAACCGAAGCTCGGCGCCATCGGGCAGACCGCGGCACAAGTCCAGCATCTTGCGCGCCGGCACTGTGGTGCGTCCGGCGGTCACCTCACCCTGCAGCTCAACCCGCGCTATCATTTCCACTTCGGTGTCGGTGCCCGTCATCGAGAGTGCGTTCTCGCTCACACTCAGCAGGATATTATTCAGGATCGGCAGGTTGGGACGGCCTCCCAAGGCACTGGACACCAGTTGCAGGGGGCGCAATAGGGCTTCGCGGCTGATAGTAAACTGCATGGGGTTCTCCGATTCAGGAAGACAGGGTGCGGATAAGATTGGAATAATCTTCCTTTATATCATGACTCTCTTCGCGCAGCTGGCCGATTTTTCGGCAAGCGTGCAGCACAGTGGTGTGATCCCGACCACCAAAAGCGTCGCCAATTTCCGGTAACGAGTGATTGGTCAGCTCTTTGGCCAACGCCATGGCCAGCTGGCGCGGGCGCGCCACCGAGCGCGAACGGCGCTTGGACAACAGGTCCGCCAGCTTTATTTTATAATATTCCGCCACGGTTTTCTGAATATTATCGATGGTGACCAGCTTTTCTTGCAGCGCCAGCATGTCGCGCAGCGCCTCGCGCACAAAGTCGATGTTAATGGCGCGGCCGGTGAAGTTGGCGTTGGCCATGACCCGGTTCAGTGCACCTTCGAGCTCGCGCACGTTAGAACGCAGTCGTTTGGCGATAAAGAAGGCCACCTCATCGGGCAGACGCATTTTATTCTCATCGGCCTTGCGCATCAGGATCGCGACCCGGGTTTCCAGCTCGGGCGGCTCTATGGCCACCGTTAAACCCCAGCCAAAGCGGGATTTGAGCCTGTCTTCCACGCCGTTGATTTCTTTGGGATAACGGTCCGAGGTTAGAATAATCTGCTGATTGCCTTCCAGCAGGGCGTTAAAGGTATGAAAAAACTCTTCTTGCGAACGCTCTTTGTTGGCAAAAAACTGAATGTCATCGATCAGCAAGGCATCCACACTGCGATAGTAACGCTTGAACTCTTCAATGGCGTTGTTTTGCAGTGCCTTTACCATGTCCTGCACAAAGCGTTCCGAGTGCATATAGATCACCTTGGCATCGGCCTTGCGGGCACGAATGCCATTGCCCACCGCATGCAACAGGTGCGTTTTGCCCAGGCCGGTGCCGCCGTATAAAAACAACGGGTTGTAAGCACCGCCCGGATTGTCCGCCACCTGACGCGCCGCCGCCCGAGCCAACTGGTTCGACTTACCTTCAACGAAGTTGTCGAAGGTATAGTTGGTGTTCATATTACTTTTATAGGTAATTTGCGGTTTGTCGTCGGCGCGCTCAATCCAGGAAGGGGTGGTCTGCACCGGACTCTGGGATCGACCAGCGCTGGCATTGCCGTTGCTCTTACCAGGATCGCTGGTCACCAGATTCACCGGGGTGCGCTTTTTGCCCACCTCGAACTTCATCTGGGGGCAATTGCTGCCGCAGAACTCGGCCAGCAGACCGTTGATCCGCAGCAAATACTTATCCCGAACCCAATCGAGTACAAAGCGATTAGGGGCAAACAGGGTCAGGGTGTTGTCGCCCAGCTCCGCCTGCAGCGGCCGGATCCACATACTGAATTCTGCCGAAGGCAATTCATCTTGTAGCCGGTTAAGACACTGCTGCCAAAGCATAGCGCTCATCAGAACTCCTGAAACAAAGGGATCAATCAAGGGGTGGTTATTCTACTGAGGCAAAGGCCGGATCTCTAGCCGGATCGTCACGATCCTGAAAAATATGATCCTTGACATCTGTGAATAACTTCTGATTCATGCACAGGATCCTTGTCGTTATAAACAAGCTACTCACATCATAACGGATCATCCAGTTCCGTCGCATCGAAGTCGCCGTACGCAAGACCAATGATCAATAGTCATGACCCCATGTCCAGATGTTGATTGAGCGATTCCCAACCTCTTGGCAGACTGAAAAGCCATGTTAATTTAAGGTTACTAAACCGGGGGGCGTTCTATCCTGCCTCCAGAAAAAATAAAAAGGATATGCAGTACCTATCACGGAGTGATTGATAATATGTCATCAACCAACCTCAGGCCCTTAGTATTCTGGCCCACCTTTCTGCTGCTGCTGGCAGCCCTGCTCGCAAGCTACCTGAATCTGGATGCCTTTCTTGCCACCACCAAAACCCTGAACAGCGCCATACTGGACAATTTTTCCTGGTTATTCAGCCTCGGCAGCCTGTATCTGCTCGTGCTGGCCGTAGTGGTCTACTTTTCACCTCTCGGAAAAATCCGCATCGGCGGCGATCGAGCCGAGCCACTGCTAAGCCGTTGGCGCTGGTTTTCCATTACCCTGTGCACCACTCTGGCGGTCGGTGTACTGTTCTGGACCACCGCCGAGCCGCTCTACCACCTGTTCGGCCCCCCAGAAAGTACGGGGTTGGAAGCCGGCTCGCCGGATGCCGCCCGTTTCGCCATGGCCACCATGTTCCTGCACTGGTCCTTTACTCCCTACGCCATCTACACCATTCCCTCGCTGGTGTTTGCCCTTGCTTTCTACAACCAGCGCAAGCGCTTTTCCATTGGCAGTATGTTGGAGCCGGTGCTGGGCACCCGCATCACCCGACGCTTCGGTACCTTTATCGATGCGGTGGCGCTCTATGCCCTGGTGGCCGGCATGGCCTCTTCTCTGGGTACCGGCGCCCTGACTCTGGCTGGCGGCGTCGGCCAGTATCTGGGCGGTGAAACCACCCCGCTACGCCTCGGCATCATCATCGCAGTGATCGTGGCCACCTTCGTGTTGTCCGCCGCCAGCGGCCTGAAAAAAGGCATAGCGCGCATGTCGGCGCTGAATGCCTGGTTGCTGCTGTTTCTCGGTCTGTTCATGTTCTTCTTCGGCCCCAGCATCTTCATGATCGCCCTGGGTACCGAATCTATCGGCCTGTACCTGGATACCTTCTTTACCCGCAGCCTGTTCACCGGCGCCGCCGCCAGCGATCCCTGGCCCCAGTGGTGGAGTATCTTCTACTGGGCAGTGTGGTTTGCCTGGGCTCCGGTTACCGCCCTGTTCCTCGGCAAAATCGCCCGCGGCTACACGGTGCGTGAATTCATCCGTATCAACCTGCTGTTTCCGTCCCTGTTCGCCATCGTCTGGATCTGCATCTTCTCCGGCACCGCCATCTATCTGGATATGCAGCAGGCGGCCGGCCTGAACGATGTACTCAATAACGAAGGCGTAGAACATGTACTGTATCGGATCTTCGATCAGCTGCCGGGCAGCAATATCATGATAGTGCTGCTGCTGTTTATCGCCTTTATTTCCTATGTTACCGCCGCCGACTCCAACACCGATGCCATAGGTGGTCTCTGCACCCGCGGCCTGACCGCCGACAGTGACCTGGACAGCGGCCTGGGCATCAAGGTGCTGTGGGGCTCGGTGATCGGCACCGTGTCCTGGGTCATGGTGTCTTTCGTCGGCCTCGATGGCGTCAAGATGCTATCCAATCTGGGCGGCCTGCCCGCCATGTTCATTATCCTGCTGGCCAGTGGCTCCCTGTGGTACTGGCTATCCAATCCGGCCCTGGTGACCATGTCACCCAGCTCGGCTCCAGCCCCGGCCAGCGACACCCACTCATCATCATTTAAAGGAATACCGACCAATGCAAATCAAGCATGATTTTCCCCGTCAGGTGCGTGAAATAGAGCATTTGCAGATTCCTCTAAAGGACGGTACTCGGCTGGCCGCCCGGATCTGGTTGCCTGCAGACGCAGAGCAACAGCCGGTACCCGCCATCCTGGAATATCTGCCCTACCGCAAGGTCGACGGCACCGCAGTACGCGATGCCCTGACTCACCCTTATCTGGCTGGCCATGGCTACGCCTGTGTACGAGTGGATATTCGCGGCAACGGCGAGTCCGACGGCCTGATGCTGGATGAATATCTGAAGCAAGAGCAGGACGACGCGCTCGAGGTTATCGACTGGATCAGCCGCCAGCCCTGGTGCGACGGCAATCTGGGCATGATGGGTATCTCCTGGGGTGGCTTCAACAGCCTGCAACTGGCCGCACTCAGACCCAAACCGCTGAAGGCCATTATCACCATTTGCTCCACCGACGACCGCTACGCCGACGACGTGCACTACAAGGGTGGCAACCTGCTACTGGAAAACATGGGCTGGGCCGCCACCATGCTGAGCTTTTCCGCCGCCGTGCCGGATCCCCGCCTGGTGGGCGAGGACTGGCAGGCGATGTGGAAACATCGGCTGGAAAACATGCCACTGCTGGCCCAGCCCTGGATTGAGCACAGTACCCGAGATGCCTACTGGACCCACGGATCCATCGGCGAAAACTACCAGGATATAGAGGCGGCAGTATACTGCGTCGGCGGCTGGGGAGATGCTTATCGCAACACCCCGATGCGGATGATGGAACACCTCAAGTGCCCGAAGAAGGCGTTGATCGGCCCCTGGATCCACAAATACCCCCACTTCGCCATTCCGGATCCGGCCATCGGCTTTTTACAGGAAGCGCTGCGCTGGTGGGATCACTGGCTGAAAGGCATAGACACCGGCATCATGGACGAGCCCGAATGCACCTTCTATCTGCAGGATGCTCAACCGCCTTCTGCCATGAACTCTTACCGTCCCGGCAACTGGGTACAGACCGACGGCTGGCCCGCCAGCCAGGTGGAGCAACAACTATTCAGTCTGACCGACAGCGGCTTGCAGCAGGGTGAACATGCACTGATCTCCGCCGCCGGTGTTTGCTCTCCGCTCACTACCGGGGTTCACGGCGGCGAGTACTGCGCCATCTGGTTCGGTCCTGACTTCCCGACCGATCAGCGCCGGGACGATGCCTTGTCCCTGTGTTTCGACAGCGCGCCCCTGAGCGAATCGCTGCCGCTGCTGGGCAACCCAAGCGTGGCACTCAGAGGCTCGGTGGATCAGGACTGCGGTCAGGTTACGGTACGTCTCAGCGATGTAGCGCCGGACGGTCGCGCTACCCTGATAACCTACGGCACTCTCAACCTGGCCCTACGACACGACAAAGCCAAACTGACCCCGCCAGTGCCGGGTGAAGAGATGGAGTTCGAAGTGCAGCTGGACAACATCGGTTACCAGGTACCTGTCGGCCACCGACTGCGTGTCGCCATCGCCACCGCCCACTTTCCTCTGCTCTGGCCCAGCCCCAAGCTGACCACCTTGAGTCTGGTGCCCGGCCGACAGAGCCTGACCCTGCCGGTATACCGAGGCGAGTCCATCGACAATCCCTTCCTGCCGCCGGAATCCGCTCAGCCGGTCAACATGGAGTTTCTACGCGAGGCCAGCCCCAAGCGCACCATCACCGAAGACGTGGCCAGCGGCGAAATCTGTGTGCGGGTCAACGACGACATGGGCACCTATCGCTTCCTCGATCACGGTCTCTGGGTGGAACAGAAAGCCACCGAGGAATATCGTACCCAGCCCTATGTTCCCGACGCGACCCAAGCTGATATTCACTGGCTGTACCGGGCTGGCCGGGATGACTGGGAAGTCAGGGTAGAAAGCGAGTTACACCTGGCCTGCGATGAGCAGCATTTCTACCTGAGCGCCCGCCAGCAGGCCTGGCTGGATGGTGACTTGTTCAACGACAAGAGCTGGGAGTACCGTATTCCACGGCTTGCCCAGTAGCCTTGAGAACCTGCCGGGAGTAAACTAGGGGCTTATTCAGTACAGGACAGCCGCGGGAAGCCAATATGTCCGAACGGATCAAGCCCCTACCTCCCCTTAATTGTCTGCAGGCCTTTGAAGCGGCGGCGCGCAGCCTGAGTTTCACCCAGGCGGCGACCGAACTCAGCCTGACCCAGAGCGCTATCAGTCGGCAAATCAAGCGACTGGAGGAGTGTCTGGGGCGGCCTCTGTTTCATCGAGATGCCTTGGGCGTAGCCCTGACTCCAGCTGGAAAACGTTATTTCAACTTGGTACAGCGGTTGCTGCGAGAGCTGGCCAGCGGTACTGCCGCCCTGACCCGTAGTCAGGGCAGCCTGCAGCTGACACTGGCATCCAGCCCCACCATCGCCTCCATGTGGCTGACCCGCAAATTACCCGAACTACAGCAACTCTATCCACAGCTAGAGATCCGTATCCTGACCACGGCCGATCCGCGACAATTGGATCTAAGCGAATTCGATCTTGCCCTGTATTATCTGGTACCCGGAGAAATGGAGCCGTCTGGAGTACAGATCAGCCGCATCATGGAACAAGAAGAAGTCATTGCCGTGTGTAACGCCGGTTACCTGCAACAGGCCGGGTCTATCACCAGCCCACAACAGATGCTGCGCGAACATACCTTGTTGGAACTGGAGGACTACTACCACGACTGGCTGACCTGGGAAGACTGGTTTGAGGCTATTGCGGAACCCTACCAGGCTCCCGCCCGTACCCTCAAGGCCAACAGCTACCAGCTGCTAATGCAGGCGGCCTTGGCAGGCCAGGGGGTCGCCCTCGGCTGGGCTCGGCTGCTGCAGCCCTACCTGCAGGAAGGCACCCTAATACAGGCCCTGCCCCACAGCATGCCCAGCAAGGGCTATCTGTGCCTGTTGGAGCCCAGTCATCGCCACCCATCAGCCGCTACTCGGATGTTTACCCAGTGGCTGCTACCGGAGAGGGACAACTGAGTATTCTGAGTAATGGCAACAATAGTGGTTACCAGATACTTTCTTCCTATCTCTTTTTTGGTCAAATTATTAAGTTTTTTAAAAGCGAACATGCTGTTTTTGGCTGGCATAAAAAGGCTTTCATTATTTAGGCTGTAGCGATGATAACTGCACCCGTTACCGTCTCGCTGTAACAAAGTCACGATCGTCCCTTGCCGGAGGATCGTCGTCTATACTTTCTTGATCTGCAATTATTGTCGTACTATTTTTCGCCACTGAATATTATTCTCAAAATCTATGCTAGGGTAGCCGCAGCTGGCTCACCGCTAGTGCTGTGACTGGCTCCATAACCACCTTGAGGAGACACGCATGAAAAAGACACATTATTTTGCCGGCCTGGTACTGATGTCCGCCACCTTGCCCGCGTTTGCTGCTGATGAATGTACCCTGGAAATCAACAGCAACGATGCCATGCAATTCGAGCAAAAAGAGCTGAGCGTACCTGCCAGCTGTGAAGAGGTGACCGTTACCTTGCATCACACCGGCACCATGGCCAAAAACGTAATGGGCCATAACTGGGTGTTGAGCACCACGGAAGACATGCAAGCCATTGCCAACGATGGTATGAGCGCAGGTGCCGATCATGATTACCTGAAAGCAGATGATGATCGCGTGATTGCCCACACGGCTCTGATTGGCGGCGGCGAGAGCAGCAGCGTAACCTTCAGCACTGCAGACATGAAAGCTGACGGCAATTATAGCTATTTCTGCTCTTTCCCCGGCCACATCGGCATTATGAAAGGCACATTCAGCATTACCGAATAAGCCTGGTCGAGTGCCTGCACAGCAGGCACTCCATTACTTGCCTTGCTGGCCCCCCGTCGTCTCCTCGCCCTGCATTTTTTCAATCTGCTTGATGTCCCCTCTCTCAGCTGTAATAGTCGGTCTGCTACGTGTTGCGGTTGTATGTTAAAAGCCTGTAAAATATGGCAAACGACCGCTGACCAATCACAAAGCGCTTTTATCGTCATGCCATCCGACCATGGCGACACTTTAATATGGTGCCGATAGGCACAAGGAGAATACATCATGCTCAAGTCCATTACCCTGCTGGGTAGCGCCCTCGCCTTGTCTGCAACCATGCTCACGCCCGCCATGGCCGCCGATACCGTCAAAGTCGGCATGTCCGGTCGTTATTTTCCCTTCACCTTCGTTCAGCAAGACAAGCTACAAGGGTTTGAAGTTGATGTATGGAACGAAATTGGTGAGCGCCTGGATAAAGAAGTGGAGTTTGTCACCACCAACTTCTCCGGCCTGTTCGGCATGCTGGAAACCGGCCGCATCGATACCATCGCCAATCAGATCACCATTACGCCGGAACGCCTGGAGAAATATAATTTTTCTACTCCCTATGTCTATGACGGCGCACAGATAGTCGTGCGTAAAGGCAACGACAGCATTCAGGGATTAGAAGATCTGAAAGGCAAGAAGGTGGCGGTCAACCTGGGCTCCAATTTCGAGCAGCTGATGCGCAAGCAGGACACCAACAACGAAATCAACATCATCACTTACGAAACCAATCTGGAGCAAGACGTTGCCCTGGGCCGTACCGATGCCTTCGTCATGGACAGAGTGGGCTCTGCCCAGTTGATCAAGGAAGCCGGTTTGCCATTGCAGCTGGCCGGAAAGCCTTTCGAGACCATGGAAAATGCCTTTCCCTTCCTGAAGAATCCCGAGCAGGAAGCCCTGCTGGCCGAAGTCAATCAGGCGCTGGACGAGATGAGAGCCGATGGCACCTTGACGAAAATATCGCAGCAGTGGTTGGGCGCGGACATTAGCAGCAAATAATTATGCCATTTGATTTCGAGTATACGCTGGCGCTGTTTCCTATCTTGTTCAGATATCTGGGCACGACCATGGAAATGGCGCTGCTGGGCTTTGTATTCGCCCTGATTATCGCCGGTGGACTGGCGGTGATCCGAACCTTTCAGCTGCCGGGGCTCAACGCCCTGGCCAAGCTGTTCATCTCCTTCTTTCGCGGTACGCCGCTGCTGGTACAGCTGTTTCTGCTGTATTACGGCCTGCCGCAGATCATGCCGATCTTTATCGGCCTCGATGCTTTCAGCGCCGCCGTCATCGGCCTGACGCTGCATTTTGCCGCCTACATGGCCGAGTCGATCCGCGCCGCCATCCTGAGTGTACACAAGAGTCAGATGGAAGCGGCCATGAGTATCGGCATGACGCGCGGTCAGGCGATGAAGCGCATCATACTGCCTCAGGCGGCGCGCATCGCCACGCCTTCGTTGATGAACTACTTCATCGACATGATCAAGAGCACCTCGCTGGCCTTCACCCTGGGGGTGGCCGAAATCATGGCCTCGGCCCAGAAAGAGGCGTCAAGCAGCTTCAAGTTTTTCGAAGCCTTTATTGCGGTCGCCCTGATCTACTGGGCTGTGGTGGTGTTCTTTACCTATTTGCAGACCCGGCTGGAACGCCACCTGAACGCGGCTTACTAGGAGCACCATGATTACCCTACGCAATCTGACCAAAATTTATCATGGCCAAACCGTGCTCAACGACATCAGCCTGGACATTGCAAAAGGAGAGATTGTCGTGATCCTGGGGCCTTCGGGCACCGGAAAATCTACCTTGTTGCGCTGTCTTAACCTGCTGGAAACGCCAGAGGTAGGGACGCTCGACATAGACGGCTTTGCCATCAACCTGGCCAAACACAGCGGCAAAGACGCCATTGCGCTGCGCAAGCGCACTTCTTTTGTTTTCCAGAATTATGCCTTGTTTGCCAACAAGACGGCACGCGACAACATCGCCGAAGGGCTGATCACCGTCTGGAAAAAGCCCAAGGCCGAAGCCAATGCCGAGGCCCTGCGTATTCTGGGTGATATCGGGCTGGAGGATAAAGCCAACGCCTACCCTTCCTCCTTGTCTGGTGGCCAGCAGCAGCGCATTGGCATAGGCCGGGCCATGGCCAGCCATGCCAAGGTGATGCTGTTTGACGAACCCACCTCGGCACTGGATCCGGAGTGGGTCGACGAGGTACTGGGACTGATGAAGAAACTGGCGCTGGCGCATCAGACCATGGTGGTGGTCACCCACGAAATCGGCTTCGCCCGGGATGTGGCCGACCGAGTGATTTTCATGGATGGTGGCCACATAGTGGAACAGGGCCCACCGGACATCTTGCTGACCAACCCCAGCGATCCCCGCACCCGCGCCTTTCTGCGCAAGGTGTTGCCGGCAGCGTAACGATATCGGATCCTGAACGCTCCCCCCTTCTCTGGCGGCCGTCGGGATCCTGATCGTATTCAGCCGTATTTAGTGCTTCGTTAAGCGTGTTGTTTTTGTTGCCAACACCCAAGGGCGCTGTATAATCCCAGCCCCGCGATCATTAAGGATCCCGGGATCGACCGTGACGGGAAAATACTTCTCGTTAATTGGTCGTCAATCAACGCCATGTGGATTGACGTTATATGCAGAACTGTTTAGAATTCGGCCTCTTTGGTGGGGCCGTCTCGGTGATGTTTATGCGTCTGTCGAGTACATGGTCAAACTGTATAACAAACTGACACAGCGGTAATAACTACTATGAAACGCACTTTTCAACCTTCAAATTTGAAGCGCAAACGCAGCCACGGCTTCCGTGCTCGCAAGGCCACTGTAGGTGGTCGCAAAGTACTGGCCGCTCGTCGCGCCAAAGGTCGTGCCCGTCTGAGCGCCTAATGGCCAGGCACACCTTTTCACGGGAGTTACGTTTGTTAACTCCCGCCCATTTTAAAAACGTCTTCGACAACCCTGTCAGAGCCGCCTCCCCGCATCTCACACTTCTTGCCAAACCAAACGATTTAGGTCATCCAAGACTTGGGTTAGCCGTACCTAAAAAAGCACTTAAACGTGCCGTCTGGCGTAACAGGGTCAAACGTGTTGCCCGTGAAGCGTTTCGCTTGAAGCAACATCAGTTACCCAGTGTTGATATTGTGGTGATCGCCAAGAAAGGGGTTGGAGATGTACCCAATGACGAGCTGTTCGAGCTGCTGGATAGGTTATGGCGCACGCTTTCTCGCCGCTGCAACGACTCAGCGTAGGCCTGATACGCCTCTACCAACTGATCATCAGTCCACTGCTTGGACCCAGGTGTCGTTTTACTCCCACCTGTTCGCAATTCGCCATTGAAGCCATCCGGCTCCACGGTTTTTTAAAAGGCGGTTGGTTAACGATCAAACGTCTATTAAAATGCCATCCTTTAGGTCCAAGTGGACACGATCCGGTCCCGACAAAGCGAAGAAAATAAACTATGGAATCTCAACGTAATATATTGATTATCGCTCTGCTGCTGGTGAGTTTCCTCATCTGGCAACAGTGGGATAGCGCTCAAAATCCAGCAGAAGTTCAGCCAACCACGACCCAAACCACGGCCAGCCAGGGAGATAGCGATTTTATCCCTCAAGCCGATCAGGTCAGTGGCGAAGTACCTGGCGAAGCGACCCCCGCCGTTGCCAGCCGCAACCTGATTACCGTGACCTCAGACACGCTGAAACTCACCATCGATACCCAGGGTGGTGATGTTGTTCGTGCCGAGCTGCTGGAACACGACGACAGCCTGGATTCTGACGACAAGTTTGTACTGCTGATGAACGATGCCAACTTCGTCAACGTGGCACAAAGTGGCTTGATTGGCCGTGATGGCCCCGACAGCAGCATTGCCGGTCGTCCCGTTTATCATGCCGAACAGCAGCAATATGTGCTGGCAGCCGATCAGGACAGCCTGACCGTGCCCATGACCTTCATCAACGACAAGGGTGTGGTGTTCACCAAGACCTTTATCCTGGCCCGTAACAGCCACGTGGTGCAGGTGAACTACAACATAGATAACCAGAGCGCCGAGCCAGTTCAGGCCCAGCTTTATGGTCAGCTCAAGCAGAGCATGGAAAGCCCCTATCACGACGGTGGCAGCATGCTGATGGCGTCCGCTTATCGCGGCCCGGCCTATTCGAGCAGCGAGACCCGCTACACCAAGTATGACTTTAAAAAAGTACGAGAAGCCAATCTGAACCAAACCACGGAAGGTGGTTGGGTGAGCATGCTGCAGCACTATTTTGTGTCTGCGTGGATTGCGCCACAGCAAGAACAAAACCAGCTGTATAGCCGTGCGTTGAATAACCAGGGTCAGGCGACCATCGGCTTCAAGGCGCCACTGGTTACCGTGGCACCGGGCACAGAACAAACCCTGTCTGCCGACCTGTGGTTAGGCCCAAAACTGCAGAATGAAATGGCTGCAGCCGCCGAAAACCTCGACTTGACCGTCGACTATGGCTGGTTATGGTTTATTGCCCAACCCCTGTTCAAGCTGCTGCACTTCCTGCAAAGCTTCGTGACCAACTGGGGCCTGGCCATCGTACTGACCACCTTCGTGGTACGCGGTATCATGTATCCGCTGACCAAGGCACAGTACACCTCCATGGCCAAGATGCGCATGCTGCAGCCCAAGCTGGCGGCCCTGCGCGAGCGCCACGGTGATGATCGCCAGAAGATGTCCCAGGGCATGATGGAGCTGTACAAGAAAGAAAAAGTAAACCCGCTGGGCGGCTGTTTACCTATTCTTATCCAGATGCCGATTTTCATCTCCCTGTACTGGGTATTGATGGAATCCGTTGAATTGCGCCATGCGCCTTTCATGCTCTGGATTGACGACTTGTCGGTTCGTGACCCTTACTTTGTGCTGCCTATCTTGATGGGCGCCAGTATGTTCCTGATCCAGAAAATGAGCCCCACCACGGTGACGGATCCCATGCAGCAGAAGGTGATGCAGTTTATGCCGATCATCTTTACCTTCTTCTTCTTGTGGTTCCCTGCGGGCTTAACCCTGTACTGGTTGGTCAGTAACGTAGTGACCATAGCTCAGCAGTGGTATATCTTCCGCCAGCTGGAGAAGAAAGGCCTGCACGGTAGCAAAGCCGCCTCTTAAGGCTGCTTGCTGGCCGCTAACGCCAGAAATCAATACACTAAAGGCGACCCCAGGGTCGCCTTTTTATTAGATACGATAGAAATAAGAGGCAGTAGACGGATGGCTCGGCCGAGCCCCCATGAAGGGGGTTACGGCGAGTCTGTGTACCGTACCCTTTACTGCCGCACGCAGGAGTAAGAACAGATGTCGAACGATACCATAGTGGCTCAAGCCACCGCCCCTGGCCGGGGTGGTGTGGGCATAATACGCGTGTCCGGCCCCCAGGCCGAAACCGTCGCCCAGGCAGTGCTGGGCAAGGTGCCCAAGGTACGTTATGCCGACTATCTACCCTTTAAAGATCAGCAAGGCCAGGTGCTGGACCAGGGCATAGCGCTGCTGTTTAAAGGCCCGAACAGCTTTACCGGTGAAGACGTGCTGGAGCTGCAGGGCCATGGCGGCCCCGTGGTGCTCGACATGCTGGTGCGTCGCATTCTGGCTCTGCCCGGCCTGCGCCCCGCCAATGCCGGCGAGTTCAGTGAACGCGCCTTTTTAAACGACAAGCTGGATCTGGCCCAGGCCGAGGCCATTGCCGACTTGATTGAAGCGTCCAGCGAACAAGCCGCCCGTTCGGCCCTGCAATCGCTGCAGGGCGAATTCTCCCATCATGTACATGAGCTGGTAGAAGCCCTTATCCATCTGCGCATCTATGTGGAAGCGGCCATCGACTTCCCCGAAGAAGAAGTGGATTTTTTATCGGACGGTAAAATCGCCGGCGACCTGTACGCCATTATGGATCGCCTGACCGAAGTACAGCGCCAGGCCCGCCAGGGCGCCATTATGCGTGAAGGCATGAAGGTCGTGATTGCCGGGCGCCCCAACGCCGGCAAATCCAGCCTGCTGAACGCCCTGGCCGGTAAAGAGTCGGCCATCGTTACCGACATCGCCGGGACTACCCGCGATGTCTTGCGCGAGTATATCCATCTGGACGGCATGCCACTGCACATTATCGACACCGCCGGCCTGCGCGATGCCACGGATGCGGTAGAGCGCATCGGCATAGAGCGGGCCTGGAGCGAAATCGAGCAGGCGGATCGCATTCTGTTCATGGTGGACGGCACCACCACAGATGCCCTGCATCCCAAAGACATCTGGCCCGACTTTATCGACCGTCTACCCGCCCATATTGGTCTGACCGTGGTACGCAACAAAGCCGACCTAAGCGGCGAAGCCCTGGTAGTAGTTAGCGATGGCGAACACCCCGTCTACCCGATTTCAGCCAAAACCGGCGAGGGTGTAGAGGCGCTTAAAGAGCACCTGAAAGACTGCATGGGTTTTAAAGGCGGACTGGAAGGCGGCTTTAGTGCCCGCCGTCGCCACCTGGACGCCCTGCACCACGCCGACCAACACCTGATAGTGGCCAAGGAACAACTCGAAGTGTACATGGCCGGCGAGCTGGTGGCCGAAGAGCTGCGCCTGGCCCAGGAGCAGCTCAGCCAGATCACCGGTGAATTCACCTCTGATGACCTGTTAGGCAAAATTTTCTCGAGCTTCTGTATCGGAAAATAAGGCGGATAGAAGTAAAACAGCCACGATACGAGTATCGCTCTCAGCCGTGAGCCGAATAACGCATCTAAACGGCTTGATTGATGAGCCGAATAAACGCTATATTCGGCTCATCTTCTGCTTTAAGAATGAGCGCTTATGTCGTCAACCTGGATCTGGCAGCAGCCAAGCTGGCCTTCATTCACCTGGAATGAAGCTATTGTTGCACCACGTTTGCGTGATGTCCGACTCAAATCTGGCGTACTGATCGGCAAAGCCAGCGTTAGTCAGTGCCAAGATGCGCAGCAAGCACTGGATACCCTGTTACAGAGTATTGTTGCTTCCTCTGCCATCGAAAACGAAACCCTGAATGTACAGTCAGTACGCTCTTCCCTGGCTCGGCGGTTGAAGGTGACGGAGGAACATCCTTATCCGGTTTCTGAGCGCTCCGAAGGGCTGGCTGCCATGATGGTGGATGCGATCCAGGATTATCTGCACCCTCTGACGCTAGAGCGACTATTGCAATGGCATGTTTGGTTATTTCCTGACGAGGCTGGCATGCTGACCAGCCACTCATTGAGAGTTGGACAACTGCGTGGCGATGAACCCATGCAAGTCGTCTCTGGTCGACTGGATAAACCGAAAGTCCATTTTGAGGCCCCTCCCCGAGATCAGTTAGCTGCCGAGCTTGAACAGTTTATCGACTGGTTTAATCACAGCCGTAACGAGCAAACCCTGGACCCCATTTTACGGGCTGCACTCTGCCACTTATGGTTTGTTACCTTGCACCCATTTGAAGACGGTAATGGCCGTATTACCAGAGCCCTCACCGATATGGCATTGGCACAGGCTGACAACCAAAGTATTCGGTTGTACGCCATGTCCGTCGCCATTCTGGAACGACGCAATGACTACTACCACATTCTGGAACAAACCCAACGGGGTGAGCTTGATGTCACGGCTTGGGTAGTATGGTTTATCGATACCTTTGATCAAACGCTTGACCAAGCCATGGCCGCTATCGACGGTACTCTGCAAAAGACACGTTTCTGGCGTGAACATCAGGGTTCAGGGTTGAGCCCTGAACAAACCAAGGTGCTTAACCGACTGCTGGACGGCGGTGAACGAGGGTTTGAGGGGGGGATCAGTGCCGCTCAGTACCAGAAAGTAGCCAAGGTCAGCAAGGCAACCGCCACCAGGCATCTGGCAGATCTGCTACAAAAAGGCTGCATCGAGAAGTTACCGGGCGGAGGCCGCAGCACTCGTTACCAAATCAAACGGTAATCGTTGCTATATTTGCTTAGCACCAGACAAGATTTGTGCGAATCTTTAATCAGGTACCGCGACTGATGGGTAAGTTACCCGTCAAGATATCGGGAGGATGTGGATATCCAAACGAGTGATGAACTCAGCGCGATTGATGCCAGACTGACAGAGCTGGAACGTGAAAAGGCGGCCCTGCTTGCCCGCAAGCAAGTACTGCTTCGGTCAGAAGCCATCATTATGGGTCCACAGCTGACACCGAGCCAAAAGGTTGGGCTGTTTCAACAGCTATTTATAGGCCGTACCGATGTCCATGCTATACGCTGGGAGGGCACCAATGGCCGCTCGGGTTATGCAGTAGCCTGTGAGAACGAGTGGGTTCAAGGAATATGCAAGAAACCCAAAATCAAGTGTGGCGACTGTTCTCATCGCAAGTTCAAACCTCTGGATAATAAAGTGCTGTATGCCCACCTTTCAGGAAAACTGGTGGCCGGTTTATATCCTTTGTTGCCAAACAACCTTTGCCATCTGCTGGCGGTCGACTTTGACAAGGCTGATTGGGCAGCAGACGTAAAAGCGTTAGCTCAAGCATGCCACCAAGAAGAGGTTCCCTATGCTCTGGAGATATCCCGCTCTGGAGCCGGTGCTCATTTATGGGTTTTCTTCTCAGAGCCGGTTCCGGCCTGGTCGGCCAGAGCCTTTGGCTTCAAGCTGATAGACAAGGCCATGGAGTTGCACCCTGGCTTATCATTCGACTCATATGACCGCTTGTTTCCCAACCAGGATATAATGCCACAAGGTGGTTTTGGTAATTTGATCGCCCTACCTTTGCAACATGAAGCTCGCTCCCGTGGATGCAGTGTTTTTGTGGATGATGATCTGCAACCCTATTCAGACCAATGGGCATTTCTGAGCGAGTTAAAGCGAGTTTGTGCTTCCCGTCTTCAAGCCTGGGTCGGCGAGCCACCCCATACCGCACCAACAGACGATACAGTAGCCCCTTGGGAGCAAGGTATTAAGGTAGATTCAGGCCCATTAACAGGATGCCCTGAGCAATTGACGGTGACACTGGCAAACCATATTTACATCAAACTGGCTGCTCTCCCCGGGCCTCTGGCAGTACGAATAAAACGCCTGGCGAGTTTTGCCAATCCGGTATTTTTCAAAACCCAGGCGCTGCGCTTTTCTACCCATGGCATCCCCCGCTACATCTCCTGCGCACGCATCGAGCAAGGTTATCTGTCTGTGCCTCGGGGTTGCCTGGACGAAGTGCGTAAGCTGCTGCTCGAGCAAAATATTCAGGTTGAATTAGCAGATCGCAGAGTATCAGGAACCAGATTAGAAGGGCTCAAACTACGCGTTGATTTACGAGACAGCCAACTCGCTGCCGTCAATGCGCTCATCGAACACGATACCGGCATTCTGCATGCCCCCACTGCTTTCGGTAAAACAGTCACCGCCATCGGAATTATCGCCAGCAGAAAGGTAAATACCCTGATCCTGACTCACAGCCGACAGTTACTGGATCAGTGGCAGGAAAGGCTGGCGTCTTTTCTTGACGGAGCCACCATAGGCGTATTCGGTGGCGGCAAGAAGAAAGCGTCCGGCCAGATTGATGTGGCAACCTACCAAAGCCTGATCAGCAAAAAAGATAACACCATAGCCGAGTTCGTCCGCCATTATGGCCAGATTATTATCGACGAGTGCCATCATATTTCGGCACCACGATACGAGATGCTGCTCAACGAAATCAGCGCCAAGTATATGCTCGGTCTGACGGCCACCCCAGATCGCCAGGATGGTCATCAGAAAATCATGTTTATGGTCGCCGGTCCCGTTCGTCATAAGGTGACGACTGATCACAGTACCCGCTTTACCCAGCGCGTGATTGTACGGGATAGACATGAAATACCGCCCACCGATTTCATCAAGCCGGGAGAACGCCCGCATATCGCGACTGTTTATCAGTGGCTTGCCGAAAATAGGGTTCGAAATGAGGAAATAGTCCGGGATGTCATATCGAGCGTGAAGCAGGGCGCAAACTGTCTGCTACTGACCGAGCGCCGCGAACATGCCGAGATACTCGCTAATCTGCTGTCAGATGCTGACATCAGCACTGTCATCCTTAAAGGAGGCATGGGGGTTAAAGCACGCAGAGAAGTGGAAGCCAGGCTTCACGATGCGCAGGTGGTGGTGGCGACCGGCAAATACATTGGCGAGGGGTTTGATCTACCCCGACTGGATACGCTGTTCCTGGCCTTGCCCATCGCCTGGAAAGGGACGTTAGCGCAATACGCTGGCCGGATACATCGCGAGGCGGATGGCAAGCAGGAAGTAACAGTGTACGACTATGTAGACACTGGCCTGCCCATGTTGCAGCGGATGTTTAGCAAGCGCGAGAAGGGTTATAAGGCGATGGGCTATCAGTTTTCTTCGTCGGAACAAATAGCCCTGCTTTAAATCTACCCGTTATAACAGGTATTAGAAGCCTTAACGGCTTCAGCGTGTAATACTTCCCCTACCTGCTTTAGCGTGTAATGTTTGATATACCTGCTATAGCGTGTAATGTAGAGATATCAATTCAGCCAGGTAACCAAGTCATGAAAGTCACCAATGCCCATCAGCTCAGCACTTACATGAAAGATGTCAGACTTACCCAGAAGCTTTCCCAAGGGAAAGTGGCCGGCAAGGTGAGGATCCGGCAGGACACGGTTTCCAACTTCGAGCTGCACCCTGATACCACCAAGCTGGAGACCTTCTTCAAGCTCTTGTCGGCATTGAACCTGGAGCTGACGGTTCAGCCCAGAAATACCACAACCCCAGACCCAAGTAGCGATGCGTCAGCAGGCTGGAAGGAAGAATGGTAGTGTAGGATTTGAATGTTGGCATGAAAACTTCCCGAATCACATCCGTGACTCAATACTACTGGTAGAGATTGAACAACCGAGCATATCGGCGGGAAACGATTGCAGACGAGGCCGGCATCACACCATGCGCATCTGTGATCAACCTCTCAAATCGCTGACTTGACTCACTTTCCCCCAAGGGGACTCCGGCAAGTCAGTATCTATCTGATATTAAAGAAAACTTCACTTTATGTATCGGCAAGTGATGTGGCAAGACCTTCAACACAGATCAAAGAAAATCAGAGTAATACCAAACTGACTCCATCACCGATTTACTTAGCTGCACAGTAAAGGGCGAACGAAGGGTCTCCTCCAGCGGCACGCTGCAGATGAATGACACTCACCGTTTCAGCCGGACCGAGCATTCACTGGATGCTTGGTCCGGCTGAAACGATTCGTCACGGCAAGACAAGCTCGCCCCCTGTACACCCAGCACATGGCCTCCCTGTCATGTGCTGGGCGGCAGAGCAGAATGATTTTTCTATCTTTTTCATGATCTTACCGCTTAGGATCCTGCCTATGAATGTGCTTTGGTCGCTTTTTAACAATGAAAATAGTGCTATATTCTCAATAATTCATGAATTATATTCATAGTTTTAAGTACTAAAGACCGGAGTTACATTATGTTGGAGCGGTTTCACCTTGAAGTACTGGCAGCAATCAAAGAACAGGGAACCTTAACCCAGGCTGCTGAATCGTTAAATTTATCCCAGTCTGCATTGAGTCACAGCATCAAAAAACTGGAAGGCCAGATCAAAACACCTGTCTGGCAAAAAGAAGGGAGAAACTTGCGCCTGACCAATGCTGGTGAGCAAATATTGACTCTTGCCAATCGGGTCTTGCCGCAATTCAAACACACGGAACATCTATTGCGTCAGATAGCAAAAGGCGAAATGGGCTCGCTTCGCATCGGCATGGAATGTCATCCTTGCTATCAATGGCTGTTAAAAGTGATTGAACCTTATCTCGAAAAGTGGCCAAACGTTGACATTGACGTGAAGCAGGAATTTCAGTTCGGTGGCCTGGGTGCCCTGCATAACTACGAGGTAGATATCCTCGTCACGCCTGATCCCTTGTATAAACCCAATTTGACGTTTATACCGGTATTTGACTACGAACATAGACTCGTCGTTTCGGTATCTCACCGCCTTGCCACGCAAAGCTCGATCACGCCTGAACAGCTAAGTGAAGAAGTGCTATTTAGCTACCCGGTAGAGCCTGAACGGCTGGATATTTACAGCCAGTTTTTAAATCCCGCAAAGTGCACGGTCAAAAAACACAAGACAATAGAAACGACCGAAATCATGTTGCAAATGGTGGCCGCAGGCAGAGGCGTCTGTGCCTTGCCTGGCTGGTTGGTGGATGAATTCGCCAAAACAATGGCCATTAAAAGCCTCCGGTTCGGTAAGCATGGGGTTAGCAAACAGATCTTTTTGGGGGTGCGGAAAGGCGAAGAACAGATTAATTACCTGAGTGATTTCATTGCTCAGGCTCAGAAGGCCAGATAATGATTCAGCCTTGCCTTTGAGCTCCCCCCTCCTGCAATAATAACGCTGCCGATGCTGTCGGGTGGCGTTGCTTCCTATATCAGTGAGCTACCTGTCTCATACCAAACTGAGTAAGTAACTGGTCTATTTAGCTGCTCAGTAAAGGACGAACGAAGGGTCTACTCCACCGACACGCTGCAGATAAATGACACTCATCGTTTCAGCCAGCTGCGAGCATTCACTGGATACTCGGTCAGGCTGAAACAATTCGTCATGGCGAGACAGACTCGCCCCCTGTGGCGCTCAAACACATGACCTCCTTGTCATGTGATGGTCGGTGGAGTAGATCCCTTCATCCGCCCCCAGCTGCGGAGTTGCCTGTAGGTGCTATCTACAGACAACTCGGTGCTTGTGGAGAGGCAACAGAGATCGGCTCCCACGACCGTGAAATGACAGGGATGTCATTTCCCGAGCCCGTATGGGGCAGCTTGATGCCGTGTATCTTTGTTGGGTAATGGACCGAATACCCTGTGAATATTCGCAGCCCTTACCCAGCAAAGATGGCTAGCCCAGTGGCGTGTCGTGGGAGCTGACTCTGTTTCCTCTGGTACTCAGCTTTAAAATAGATCATGTTTTTACTGAGATTGGTATTACTCCTCCGATGAGCTTCGGATATAAAGTCACGGAATCCTGATATGTGGAAACTTAACCCCAGAGCATTGAAATATCTCAGTGAAGTCTCACGCTTTGGCTCATTGCGGAAAGTGGCTGCTCATCTGAATATCGATGTCTCGGCCATCAGCCGCCAGCTGGCACAACTAGAAGAAGAGCTGGCGGCGACTGTGATCCTGCGCAGTGGGCAGGGTGTGGTGCTCACTCAGATAGGTGAAGAGCTGGTGGCGCTTTATCGTCAGCAGAAGGCAAGCGAGGCGGCAGCTCTGTCTCGCATTGCAGCCCTGCAGAGCCTGAAAAAGGGCAGAGTCAGTCTGGCGGTCGGTGAAGGCTTTATTGCCGATTTGATTTCTGCACCCCTGCAGGCTTTTATGACGCGCTACCCGGGTATCCAGATCAGCGTGGAAATGGCAGGAGCCAATGAGGCCACACGGCTGATTAAGGAAGATAAGGTAGATTTGGCGGTCGTCTATGCGCCTTCCCCCGATGCCGAGTTATATTCCCATGTGATCACCCGTCAGCCGCTGGAACTCATCGCTCCCCCGCAGCATGCCCTGACCAGACAGCTTCCCCTGTCCATTCAACAGATTGCAGAATATCCCCTGGCCCTTATCGACCAACAGTTTGGCATGGGTCAGTTGGTCAGTCTGGTCGAGGAGCTGGAACATATCCGCTTTGAGCCGCAATTAAGAACCAATTCTGTCGCCGTTTTAAAGAACTTTGTGCTATCCGGTATGGGGGTGGCCTTCATGCCACGGCTGACGGTGCAAAGTGAAATAGAGCAAGGAGAAATAATCAGTCTTCCCGTCCCTCATCCCTTGCTGACAGGGGCGAGTGCGCATATTGTCAGTCATAAAGGTCGCGAGTTGACGGTGTCATCCGAGGCATTAATTGCGCATCTTCATGATGGTATGTTGTTCTTTAATTAATTGTAGTTATAGTGTTAAATGTGGTGTTGACTTTATTGCAACGGGTTTGACGTTGAAAAGTCAACGCAACAACGCTTAATCTGATGAAGACTTCTTGAAACATACAATCCGGATATGGAGATCACGACTATGCCTACCTGTAAAATCAAGCCGCTGGCAAAATGGATGACGACGGTATGTGGGGCGGGAGCCTTGCTGATTAGTGGTCTGGCCGGGGCGGCAACCACCATTGACCTGTCTTATAACGGTGCCCCGGATGCGGATAAAAATGCGGTACACCTGTTTGCCTCCAACCTGAAAAAACTGGTGGAAGAAAAAACGCAGGGAGAGCTGGAGCTAAAGCTGTACCCCAACAGCATGCTGGGTGAAGAAGAGCAGCGCATGGAGCAGGTGATGAACATGCCCAGCCTGAATATCGCTTCTTTTGCCGGTGTATCGCCGCTTTTCCCTGAAATTTATGTCAGTTCAATTCCATTCCTGTTTAAAGGGTTTGACGACGCGCGTCGCTTCTTTGACCAGGGTGAATACTGGAAAGCCGCGCAGGAAGAGTTCTATCAGCGTACCGGTACCCGCATGCTGGCGGTTGTAGAAGAGGGCGGTTTTCTGGCCTTTACCAATAACAAGCGGCCTATTCAGCAGCCTGATGACTTCAAGGGGTTGCGCTTCAGGGCGATGGACAAGAGCCAGGTGGCCTTGTATGAAGCCTTTGGCGCTTCTGGTACTCCTATTCCCTGGACCGAAGTCTATATGGCGATGAAGACAGGGGTGGCCGATGGTCAGATGAACCCGCCCATGTACATTATCCTGGGGAGTTTACAGGAAGTACAAAAGTACCTGACCCTGGCCAATATTCAGTATTCCGATCAGTTTCTGGTTGCTAACGATCAGCTGCTGTCGTCACTGAGTGAAGAGCAACGGGCGGCCTTGAAAGAGGCAGTAGAAGAAGCCAACCAGCTCAACCGTGAATCGGTCGAGTCCAAGGTAGAAGAGCGTATCCAGTTTCTGGCCGATAAAGGGATGGAAGTCTATCGTCCCACGGCGGAACAGCTGGCCGCATTCCAGGAAAAAGCCAAGCCTTCCTACGTAACCTGGCTGCAGGAGCAAAACATCGACCAGAAATGGATTGATTTGGCACTGCAAGACGTAGCGTCCAATTAATTAGCTCCCGATAAGGTGGCGGTGCCAGGCACCGCCTTGCTGTTATGAATACAAAAATACTCCGCTTGTTAAGTCGCGTGTCAGAAACTCTGGCAGGCCTGCTTATTGCCAGCAATCTTGTGGTGCTGCTCTATGGTGTGGCTGCAAGATATCTGGCTGGTCGCTCACCCATCTGGATGGACGAACTCTCCCGCTTCCTGATTATTGGCACTGTGCTGCTCACCGCCGGTGTGGTGTGGGTGCGTAATGAACACATGCGTATCAATTTATTGGAGCAGAAGCTGCCGCCCAAATGGGCATCGGCCCTGAAACTCTATCAGTGGCTGCTTACCGTGGTGATCAGTGCTGCTTTCGCCTGGTTTTCCTGGCACTACGCGTTTTCCGTTGGTCGTTTTACCACCATGGGGCTGGGAATCAGCCGCACCTGGCCGATGCTGAGTATGCCTCTTGGCTTTTCTATGTTGTTTTTATTCGCCATTTTACGTGGCCCGTTTGAAAGAAAGGATTTGCAGTTATGACCCTGGCGATGTTTGTCACCTTTATCGTGCATATCCTGTTGGGTTTACCCTTGTTTCTGACACTGATCCTCACCGCCGTCGTTGGTTTTTTCTTTATCGATATCAATATGGTCGGACGCATGCTGCCCCAGCAATTCTTTGGTGGCATCAATGTCTTTTCCTTGATGGCGATCCCGCTGTTCATACTGGCGGGCAATCTGATGAACAGCTCTGGTCTGACACAGCGCCTGATGACGCTGGCAAGAACGCTGGTGGGTCATTGGCGTGGGGGCCTGGGCTATGTCAACGTGGTTTCAAGTGTCTTCTTTGCCGGCATTAACGGCTCGGCGGTAGCGGATACCTCCGCGCTCGGTTCCTTGTTGGTGCCGGCGATGAAGAAAGAAGGGTATTCGGCTCCCTATGCGGCAGGTTTGACGGCGGGCAGTTCACTGATAGGGCCCATCATTCCCCCCAGTATTTTCATGATCCTCTATGCCTCCCTGACCAATACCTCGGTCGGCGCCCTGTTTTTGGCGGGAATCATCCCCGGTTTGATTCTGGGGTGTGGCTTCATGATGATGAACTGGGTCTATGCCAGGCGAGCGGGGCTGGCCGCCTCGGGAGAGAAACCGACCCTGGCCAGATTGTGGTCAGCCAGTTGGGGTGCCTTTCCTGCTTTGCTGGCACCCGTGATCATAGTAGGGGGCATTGTACTGGGGGTGGTGACGCCCACTGAATCAGGGGCGCTCACCGTGCTGTACGTGGTGATAGTGGGACTGATGAC
Organism: Oceanisphaera sp.; assembly: GCF_048268965.1. Classification (GTDB taxonomy): domain Bacteria; phylum Pseudomonadota; class Gammaproteobacteria; order Enterobacterales; family Aeromonadaceae; genus Oceanimonas. The sequence continues at coordinate 15,054 of NZ_JBLWUK010000016.1, read as the reverse complement.
AGGCCAGTTGTCTCTCGGTCGCTTCTGGTCGGCGCTGGTGGAAACCGCTCGCTTGACCAGTGCCATCTTCCTGATCATGGCGGCGTCGGCCGCCATCAGCTGGCTGCTGTCTTATGCCCAGGTGCCCAAGTCATTTGTGGCCATGCTGGAGCCTTTTATCGATCAGCCTATTCTGGTGCTGCTGATGTTGAGCGGCATTACCTTTGTTACCGGCATGTTTATGGAGGAAGTATCGGCGCTTATGCTGCTGACCCCTATCTTTGTGCCGGTCGCCATGGCTGCGGGCATCGACCCTGTGCATCTGGGCGTGGTCATCACCCTGAACATCACCATTGCCTTGATTACTCCCCCTATGGGGGCCTGTGTGTTCGTGGCCGCCGCCGTCAGCAAGATTGAGATAACCGAGCTGTTTAAAACCATCTGGCCTTTTGTACTGCTTGCTCTGAGCGTGTTGCTGTTATTGATCCTGTTTCCTGGATTGACGTTATGGCTACCGAACATTCTGGGAGGTTACGCATGAAAACTCGGATACCGTTAATGGCTGATCCTGTCTGGTCAGAAGTGATGAAGATAGCCATTGAGGATAATCAGGAACCGCTCGTTCCTGTCAGCCTGGCGCCAGCGCCGCTGCAGGTTTATCCGGCCTACTACAAGATGGGAATACCCTATGCGGTGCCTGAGTGTCACACTCGCACCGGTATTTATCGACGGCTGCTACAGGCTGCCGAGCAGTTGCCCACTGGTATGTCACTGCTGGTGCTGGATAGCTGGCGCCCTTACGGTGTACAACAGTATTTGTATGACACCCTGTACAATGCTCTGGAAACTCGCTTGCCGAACAAATCGGCAGCCGAGCTGGAACAACTGACCCGGGAGTTTGTCTCGTTGCCCTGTACACGGGCAGAAGCGCCAAGCCCTCATCTTACGGGGGGCTCGGTCGATGTTACTTTGCTGGATCAGCAGGGCTTGATGCTGGACATGGGAACCCAGTTCGACGAAGCCAGTGCCTGGTCTCATACTCATGCATTTGAAGAGATTGCCGCTCCGGATGCCAGAGAGACGGAGGTGATCAAAAACCGACGACTGCTCTATGGAATAATGACTGCGGCCGGGTTTACCAACCTGCCCAGCGAATGGTGGCATTTCGATTATGGCAATCAGCTCTGGGCCTGGTATTCCGGTGCCGAGCGGGCCATTTATGGAGCTACCCAGCTCGATAGTCTGGAAAGCCGCTGGCGCAGAGAAGTTGAAAAATATCCGGCAGATTAGGCTCAAAGAGCCGGACTGCCAGTATGGTCGTCCGGCTTCATTATCTTCATCAATACCCTCACTCTCCGGTTAAATCTCGTGAAAGAGGCCAGGCCATTCGGCTGTTTGGTCAGATAAAAAACCGCTGAAATGGGCGGTTATCTTCAGCCTATCCATGTAGAATGCGCTCAACAAGGGTTATTCAGCCTTTTTACTCTTAAGTGCCGATCTGTAGGAAAACCATGAAAAAGACAATCGCTTTAACTCACCCCAAGCTGCAACCTGCTCGCTGGGTGGATTCAATTAAGCATGATATTAAAAAGTACCTTAACAGAGAGCGTCGCAAGACGCTGCCAGAAGGTATGGACTACTGGACCTTCGATTGTCGCTTTGGCGCGTCGGAAGCCGTAGCAGAAGAGATCTATACTTCTGAAATCAATAAACACATTGATGCTGCCGTGGCAGAAGAGCTGCCCGAGTTTTATGTCGAGATCCTCGCCAGAGCCTGCAAGCATGGCCCGCGTCCGACGGCTACAGAAGCCGATGACGAGTAAGTATCAGGGTGCTGGTTGCAGCAGATAAGGGGTGAATAAAAGGGACGCCGCTCCCTTTCATGAACCCGGTCTGTTGACCTTTCGAGGCGAAAGGTCAACAGACTCTCACTCAATACCGGACCGGACTTCGGCAACATAACAACCAAGCCGGGTTATTGCCCCTCACGACTCTGGTTAAGCGGTTGCTCTGCCTTATTACCTCCTCCTTCTTTTTACTCTGTGCTTCTTGCCTTCACCGATGCGAGCAAGGCTGTCGATGGGCTCCTATGTTGCTTGTGCCAGCCAGACTGCCTCGGCGGACCGCTCTGCAGTGAAGTAATTGAAATACATTATTCCGGGCGGGCACCACTCCAGGCTCGTTGCAGTAGTTCGCGCACGGCTTCACGCTCGATCGGCCGTGGGTTCCAGTAGGGGGCTTGTACCGCAAGGTCTGCAGCCATATCCAGGTCGGCTTCGGCAAACCCCAGCTCTTTAAGGGACTGGGGGGCTCCCAGGAGTTTGGCGAAGTCATACAGGCCGCCCCCTGGATTACCACCAAACAGTTCAGCCACAGGTGCCAGAGCGTCCGTCGCCAGGGCGTTATAGGCAGCAGTATGGGGGAGCAGGATGGCGTGGGTCTCGGCGTGAGGAAGGACAAAGCTGCCGCCCAGTGTGTGACAGAGCTTATGGTGAAGAGCCATACCAACCGTGCCCAGCACTGTGCCGCAGAGCCAAGAGCCGTAAAGGGCATTGTTGCGTGCCTCCAGGCTCTTCGGCTGTTTAACGATCACCGGCAAAGCCTCCTTGAGGGCACGAATACCTTCTAGAGCCATCAAGTCGGTGATGGGATTGCGGTCCTTTGCGTAAAGGCCCTCCACGGCGTGAGCCATAGCGTTCAGACCGCTGGTAACGCTCATCGAAATCGATAGCCCCAGAGTCAGATCGGCATCATAGAACACGACTTCGGGGAGTATCGAAGCGTGCTTGCGGGTGGTCTTTTCACCGTTTTCTGTCTGCCCCAGAATGGGGGTCACCTCAGAGCCGGAGTAGGTGGTCGCTACTACCAGTTGGGGGGCCTCGTTGCGATAGGCGATCGCCTTGCCCAGCCCAATGGTTGAGCCACCTCCCAGGGCAACCACACAGTCGGCGCCTGCTTGAGCGTAAGCCTCCATCGCCCGTTCGGTCACCTCTACCGGTGTGTGCATGGCCGCTTCACTAAAGACTCCGGCCCCAAGCCCTCCGAGCTGGTGGTTGAGGCGCTCGGCATCTTCGCGCCGAGATGGCGTCGACAGCACCAAAGCCCGGGAGCAACCCAGATGACGAACTTCGTCGGCAATCTCGGACAAGCAACCAGGGCCAAACACAATGCGAGCCGGGTTGGCTGTATATAGAAAAGAGTGCAACATTAAATCCTTCCGTCATGAGAATGAATCGTGGCATTTTAAATAAAGCACGGTAAGCCCTGACTTCAAACAATCAGAGCAGCAACTAAACCACCTAATTAACAGAAAGCGAGCGGCTTAAAAACAAGTAGTAAACCAGGCTCCAAAGTAGCCAAGGCCTGAATAGGTTGAATTGGGTTCAGGTGAGCAAGAGGCGGGGTTGACTATCGTTAACCAGAGTGAACATCTGTTTGGCAATTGGAGTCGGTTCGCTTGGACTATGTGGCTTTATCGAGGAGATATTTACGGTAATGCTATCGTCGAAGACAAGCCTCGGACGTACTTAACAAGAGCCCACCGATTGGAGGGCTCTTTTGTGGCTAGCTGCCTGCTGAGTTTCCTGGAGTTTAGCTTTCCAGGGCGCGCTGGCGCTCGTGGCGGCTTTGCAAATCGGCCTTGTCGGTCGACACCAGCTGGATGTTGAACTCTACCTGGGTAAACGGCTTGTTCAGGCCGTACTGCTCGGCTGCTGCGGCATCCTCGACACGAACGGCGTCTACTACCAGCTCTTCGCGGGTGGCGAAGGCGAAGTCGTCGTAGGTGTATTCGTCACCGGCCAGGTTGATCTGGGTGGTCAGGTGCTTGTAGCCCGCCTTGGAAACGAAGTAATGGATATGCGCAGGGCGGTTGCCGTGACGACCCAGCAGGTTGAGCAGTGCCTGGGTAGAGCCTTCAGGTGGGCAGCCGTAACCTGACGGAATGATGCTCTGGGCGGCGTAGCGTCCTTCGGCGTCGGTCTTGATGCGACGGCGCAGGTTGTACTCGCTCTGGGACGGATCGAAATAGGAATAGGCGCCTTTGAGATCGGCGTGCCAGATGTCGACGATGGCATCTGCCACTGGCTGACCGTGCTGGTCGGTCACCTGACCGATGATAATCATGGTTTCACCATCCTGGGTGCCGTCGTCCATGCGGGCAAAGCCTTCGCTCAGTGGCGCACCGGCCACGTACAACGGACCTTCGATGGTGCGCGGCGTGCCACCGGCCAGGCCGGCTTGTTCGTCTGCGGCATCCATGCGGATATCCAGGTAATGGTCCATGCCCAGGCCCGGAGCCAGCAGGGCAGCTTCCCCGTTCTTGCCCAGATCGTTGATGTAATACACGGCGCTCCAGAACTCTTCCGGGGTGACATCCAAATCTTCAACGATTTGAAAAATGTCGTGCATTAGGCGATGGATAATGGTTTTAACGCGGTCGTTACCACCGGTCTGGTTCAAACCGGCTACTTTTTCCAGCAGCTCAACGACTTGCTGAGTTTCCATGGTTTTGACTGTCATTGCTTGGCTCCTTGCATCAATTTTAATTTTTTATGTTGTTGCGATTGGGTGCTTCAAAAAATTAACGATCATCCTCATGAATAGAGGACGGGTGTCGGCACAGGGGCGCAACGCTGATGTCCATGTAGGGGAACAGCGGCAGGGCGCTTATCAGGTCCTGTAGTTCGGCGTTGTCGGCCACATCGAAGATGCTGACGTTAGCGTAGCTACCGGCTACCCGCCACAGGTGGCGCCACTTGCCCTGAGTCTGCAGTTCCTGCGCGTAGGCTTTTTCCCGCGCCTTGATATCGGCAATCACGTCGGCCGGGATGTCATGAGGAATATTTACTTTCATCTCAACTTTAAACAGCATGATGCTTGCTCCGTTTGGTAATGGTTGCGACAGGTGTTTAGTGCCGACGGTACTATTTGCGGCGATAGTAGGCCAGCTTGTCTTCGTCTATCTCTATACCGAGGCCCGGGCCGGTGGGCAACTCCACGCCGTTGTTATGGAAGTTCAATCGCTTGACTACGATGTCGTCTTTCATCAACAGTGGGCCAAACATCTCGGTTCCCCAGTGGATCTTGTCGAGGGTAGACCAGGCATGCAGTGCGGCCACAGAGCCGATGGTGCCTTCCAGCAGGGTGCCACCATAGAGGCCGACTCCGGCTGCACTGGCCACGTTGGCTACTTTCAATGCCTGGAGCGGGCCGCCGGCCTTGGCAATCTTTAGAGCCACGGCACCGGCAAAGCCGGCGGAGGCTAGACTGTACATGTCGGTGGCATCGGCCACGGCTTCGTCGGCCAGAATGGGAAGGTGGAATTTTTCGGACAGGCGCACCAGGGCCGACAGATCCTTCATCGGGGTCGGTTGTTCGACCAGGTCGATTCCGGCGGCCTGCAGCTCGGCCATGCCTTTGGCAGCGGTGGCTTCATCCCAGGCCTGGTTGACATCGACCCGTACGCTGGCGCTGTCGCCAACGGCGGCCTTGATGGCGGCCACGTGGCGCACATCGTCCATGAGTGCCCGAGAGCCGATCTTCAGTTTGAAATCACAATGACGTTTTGCGGCAATCAGGCTTTGTGCTTCGTCGATGTCTTTTGCAGTATCGCCGCTGGCCAGGGTCCAGAGTACGGGAATGTGCTGATGCACGGCGCCGCCCAGCAGGTCGGACACGGAGCGATTAAGGCGCTTGCCCTGCAGGTCCAGCAGGGCGGTTTCGATGGCGGATTTGGCCAGATTGTTGCCCCGGGTGCTGGTATTCAGCCTTACCTTAAGGGTATTGATATTGCCAGCCGGCTGGCCTAACAGCAGAGGGGCCAGGTAGGTATCTATGGTCAGCTTGACACTCTCCGGGCTTTCCGGACCGTAGGCCAGGCCGCCTATGGTGGTGGCTTCGCCGAGCCCTTCCAGGCCACTGGAGTCTTTTATGCGCACGATTACCATGGTCTGTACAGCCATGGTAGTCATGGAAAGCTGGTGTGGGCGTATGGTCGGAATGTCGACCAGAATAGCGTCTATGGACTGAATGGATTCTGGCATGTAATCTCCTGATGCCGAATGTGCTCTCTTGTTGCACTAAGGTTACAGCTGTTTTTTGTATGTTAACCAATACTGTTTAAGTTGACAGTAATACCCTGGAGGTATGGATGGAGTTGAGGCATCTGCGATATTTTGTGGTGGTGGCACAGGAGCTGAACTTGACCCGGGCTGCAGAAAAGTTGTTTATCGCCCAGCCTCCGTTAACTCGGCAGATCAAGCAGCTGGAGGAAGAGCTGGAGGTGCAGTTGTTCATTCGCAAGCCCCGGGGGCTGGAGTTGACCCCGGGCGGCCAGTATTTTCTGCAACAGGCGGAGGGCATTCTGGATAAACTCAATACCAGCATAGAAGGCACGCGTCAGGTGGCTCAGCATCGCAAGAGGCTCTTTTCCATCGGTTTTGTGCCGTCGGTATTTTATGGCCAGATGCCCTTGATAGTGCGGCGTCTGCGTCGTAACAAGAATCTGGAAGTCGTGCTGCACGATCTGAAAGCCAGAGAACAGGTAAAAGCGCTCAAAAGCGGTAAAATTGATATCGGATTTGGCCGAATAGAAATAGAGGATCCGGATGTTCAGCAAGAGGTGCTGTTCAATGAGCCCTTGGTTGCCGCCTTGCCTGCGGGACACCCTCTGATCAGGCAGCAGCCGACCATGCAGCAACTGGCGGAAGTACCCTGTGTAACGTTTCCTGCTGGCAGCGGTCCCAATTTTTCCGATATGACCTTGGGGCTGTTTCATCGCCGGGGCCTCAAGGTACAGGTGATTCAACAGGTTAACGACTTGCAAACGGCGCTGTCGCTGGTGGCCTCGGACATGGGGTTTGCCCTGGTACCCGAGCAGGTGAAAAAACTGCGACGCGAAGGGGTGGAGTTCGTGACGGTGGCCGATGAAAACATCACCACGCCGGTAATCGTATCCCGTCGTCGTGGTGAAAGCCCCAATGCGGTGATGCGGTTGGTTAATACCATACTGGCGGAGCTGGTAGAAAACCGGCTCAGCGGACGTTACCCCTGAGTTATCTCAACTCGCCGCCATGCGTATCAGGCTGGCTTTTTCCTGCAACAGTGGCAGAAAGCGACCGAGCAGTGTTTCCATGTCTACTCGCCCCGCATTGGTACTGATGTTGATCGCTCCCAGCAGAAAGCCCTGCTGATCGAACACCGGCACTGCCACCGAACGCAGGCCGGAGTCCAGCTCCTGATCGACGATGGCATAGCCTTGCTGACGCACCTCTTGCAATACCTTACGCAATTCATCGGGCTCGACTATGCTGCGCTCTGTGTAAGCCTGCAGCCGGACCTTGCCCAGAAACGACTCCAGTTGTGCATCGGGCAGCTGAGCCAACAGCACGCGGCCCATCGAGGTGTAGGCGGCGGGCAGCCGGGTGCCGACCGACAGCTGTATGGCCATCAGGCGGTGCTCAGCCGCAGAGCGCGCCATATATACCACTTCGTCACCGTCCAGGGTGCCCAGCGAAGTGGACTCGTGTATTTCCCGGGTAATGTCCTCCAGATAGGGCTGGATCAGGGTTGCATAGCGGTTAATCGTTAACAGGGCATGACCCAGCTGCAGCACCTTGGGGGTCAGTTCAAAGTAACGGTGCTGTTTTTTCAGGTAGCCCAGTGCATGCAGGGTAAGCAGAAAACGACGCGCCTTGGCGCGATTCATTCCGGCTTTAACGGCCACCTCGCTCAGGGTCATACGGGGGTTGTCTTGATCAAACGCCTGTAATACTTCCAACCCACTGGCCAGGGCGGTCACGAAATCCCGGTCGTCCGGGCTGAGTTTGTCATCTTCTATCATGTTGTTTTCCTGTCGCCGTCGGCGGAAGTGCTTGGCAATTCATGATATCAAAAGTTCGCCATGCGAACATCACACATAAGTCATTTATTTTAGTTTTAAAATATACACACAACATAAAAATATTTACATATTTTACAGTTACTTAAAGATGATTGTGAGTTTGAGTGGTAATTTTGGGTTTGCGAGAACAATAAAAGAGTGTAATTATGTTCGCAATGCAAACATATAGTTCGCTATGCGAACTTTGAATTTCACTCAGGGAGGCAAACACTCATGGCCAACTTTATGAGCTTGCACGACGCAGTTGCTCGCTATGTCCAGGATGGCGCTACCATCGCCATGGAAGGCTTTACTCACCTGATCCCCTTTGCGGCGGGTCATGAAGTTATTCGGCAGGAAAAGCGGGATTTGACGCTGATCCGCATGACGCCGGACATTATCTATGATCAGCTGATTGGCGCCGGTTGTGCCAAGCGCCTGATCTTCTCCTGGGGCGGCAACCCCGGCGTGGGTTCCCTGCATCGTCTGCGAGACGCGGTTGAAAAGGGCTATCCCCAGCCGCTCGAAATTTTCGAACACAGTCACGCGGCCATGGCCTGTGCCTATGAAGCGGGCGCCGCGGGTCTGCCCCTGGCGGTACTGCGTGGTTACATCGGCAGTGACCTGCCCAAGGTCAACCCGCAGATCCGCTTTATTGAATGTCCTTTCACCCAGGAGCGACTGGCGGCCGTCCCGTCGGTGCGCCCCGATGTGAGTATTGTGCATGCCCAGCGTGCCGACAGGCAGGGCAACGTGCTGGTATCCGGCATCGTCGGTGTGCAAAAAGAAGCCGTACTGGCGGCGAAACACAGCATAGTGACCGTCGAGGAAATCGTCGACGACCTGCAGGCCGAGCCCAATGCCTGCGTGATCCCGGGCTGGGCCATTGATGCCATTGCCGAGGTGAAGCGAGGCGCCGCGCCTTCTTATGCGCACGGTTACTACCCGCGCGACAACAGTTTTTATAAAGAATGGGATGCGATCGCACGGGATCGCGACAGCTTCAACAACTGGCTGCAAGAAAATGTCTATAACCAGGGAGGGCAAGCCTAATGACACTCGAATATAATGCTTCCGAAATGATGACGGTGACCGCCGCACGCGCACTGCAAAACGGCATGACCTGTTTTGTGGGGATTGGCCTGCCCAGCGAGGCCGCCAACCTGGCCCGGCTGACCCATGCTCCCGAAGTGACGCTGATCTATGAATCCGGCACCCTGCAGACCAAGCCCGAGATACTGCCGTTGTCGATCGGTGATGGCGAACTGTGCGAGTCGGCCCTGACTACTGTGGCGGTACCCGAAATGTTTCGCTACTGGCTGCAGGGCGGACATATCGATGTCGGTTTTCTCGGCACCGCGCAAATAGACAAGTTCGCCAACCTTAACACCACCCTGATTGGTGATTACCAGGCGCCCAAGGTGCGGCTGCCCGGTGGTGGCGGTGCGCCGGAAATTGCCACCAATGCCAAAGAGGTGTTCATTACCCTCAAGCATTCGTCGCGGGCCTTTGTGGAGGCGGTAGACTTTATTACCACCCTGGGCTTCGGTCGCGATGGCAAGGGTCGTGATGACGTACCCAACATTGGCCGTGGCCCCACCAAAGTGATTACCGATTTGTGTGTGCTGCAGCCTGATGCGGACACCAAAGAGTTGGTGGTCACCTCGCTGCATCCCGGTGTGACTCGTGAGCAAGTGAGTGAGGCCACCGGCTGGCCGGTACGCTTTGCCGAGCCGCTGGCACAAACTCCCGAGCCCAACGCCAACGAACTGGAAATCTTGCGGGCACTCAAGGCCAAAACCGCCGCCCACCATGCCAAGTCCATCTCACCGGAGGCCGTGTAATGAAGCCTGTCTATCTTTGTCATCCCCGCCGTTCGGCCATCGGTCGCTTCGGCGGCACCCTGGCATCGGTTCGCCCCGATGATTTGGCCGCTCAGGTATTCAAGGCCGTATTGGCCCAGGCGCCAGATCTGGATCCGGCCGCCATCGACGAAGTCATCATGGGTTGTGGCAACCAGGCCGGTGAAGACAACCGCAACGTGGCGCGCATGTCTGCCTTGCTGGCGGGGCTGCCGGTGAGTGTGCCCGGCACCACGATTAACCGCTTGTGCGGCTCCGGCATGGATGCGGTAGGAACGGCGGTACGCGCCATCAAGGCCGGCGAGCTGGATCTGGTATTGGCCGGCGGCGTGGAGTCCATGTCTCGTGCACCCTATGTGATGGGCAAGGCAGACTCGGCCTTTACTCGCGGTCAGAAAATAGAAGACACCACCATTGGCTGGCGCTTTGTCAACGCGCAGATGAAGGCGCAGTACGGTGTGGACTCCATGCCGGAAACGGCAGAGAACCTCGCCGAACAGTTCGCTATCTCGCGGGAAGATCAGGATGCCTTCGCCGTTCAGTCGCAGCAAAAAGCGGCACGGGCACAAAGCGAGGGGCGCTTTGCCGAAGAAATCGTGGCGATAGAAATTCCCCGCCGCAAGCAAGAGCCACTGCTGTTTGCCGATGACGAACACTTGCGCCCGGGCACCAGCCTCGAGAAACTGGCCAAGCTGCCCACTCCTTTCCGCGATGGCGGCAGCGTTACTGCCGGTAACGCCTCGGGTGTGAATGACGGTGCCGCGGCCATGTTGATCGCCAGCGAAGAAGCGGTGCAGCGTCATGGCCTCAAGCCGATGGCCCGTATTCTGGGCATGGCCACCGCCGGGGTTGAGCCGCGCATTATGGGGATTGGCCCGGTGCCGGCGGTGCAGAAGCTGCTGGAACGCCATCAGTTGTCGATAGATGACATCGACCTGTTCGAGTTCAACGAAGCCTTCGCCGCCCAGGCTCTGGCCTGTATGCGCGAGCTGGGGCTGGACGATAACGACCCACGGGTGAACCCCAACGGTGGCGCCATCGCTCTGGGCCATCCGCTGGGTATGTCCGGCGCGCGTTTATTGCAAACCGCAGCTCACGAGCTGCATCTGCAGAACAAACGACTGGCCCTGTGTACCATGTGTGTGGGCGTCGGCCAGGGTATTGCAACCCTGATTGAACGGGTGTAATGCTAATTTCAGTAAAGATCAGGTCAACTTTGAACCTGAATACCAGAGGCACCAGAGCCGCCTCCCACGACACGCAACTGGGCTAGCCATCTTTGCTGGATAAGGGCTGCGAATATTCACAGGATATTCGGTCCATTACCCAACAAAGATACACGGCAGCAAGCTGCCCCATAAGGGCTCGGGAAATGCCGTCCATGGCATTTCACGGTCGTGGGAGGCCATCTCTGTTACCTCCCCTGGAATACCGAGTTGCTTGTAGATATTGCCAACAGGCGACTCTGCTGCATCAAGGAGAGCAAAGGGATCTGCTCCACCGACCATCACATGACAGGGAGGTCATGTGCTGAGCGTCACAGGGAGGTGCTTGCAGCGGGTCGGTGGAGCGGGCCCTTTGTTCGGGACTGATATGACAATCGAATAGAACAATTGTTTAATGGGGTTGGTATAAGGTGCCGTTTGCCAAATGAGTGGTCTGCCAGTTCAGGAGTATCGGCCTTGTGGTTGGTTTACCTGGGCTGGCTGTTTTTGTTTTAAATTGGGAGGCTGAATGTCGTTTCTGGAAATTGATGGTCGTACGGTCGGTTACCGTTTGCTGGGTAACCCGGAAAACCCTCTGGTGGTGCTGGCTCATCCGCTGGGCATGACTCAGGCGGTGTGGGACGACTTGCTGCCCACGCTGCTGCCCCATTATCGGGTGTTGAGCTGGGATCTGCCCGGTCACGGCAGCAGTGCCGCCTGGGAAAACGGAGATATCAGCCCGGCCAGTCTGGCGGGTGAGGTGCTGGCACTGGTTGCTCAGGCGGACGCAGAGCGCTTTCATTTTGTGGGGACTTCCATTGGTGGCGTTATCGGCCAGCAGTTGCTTGGCCAGGCGCCCGAGCGCCTGTTGTCGGCAACCCTGACCAACACAGGTGCCGTTATTGGTACTCGTGATGCCTGGCAAACCCGTGCCGCCGCCATACGCGAAAAAGGCCTGGCTGCCATGGCGGTAGACATAGTGCCGCGCTGGTTTGGTCCCGCTGTCTGCCAGGCGCAGCCTGCGTTACTCAAGGGCTGGAATACCATAATGGGACGAGGAGATGCCAACAGCTACGCCTTGTTGTGCGAGATGCTGGGCCGTGTCGACTTTAGCGAGCAACTCGGTGGCCACCAGGTGCCCTTGTTGCTGATAGGTGGCAGTGACGATGTCGCCACCCCGCCGGCATCACTGAACACCCTGGCCCAATGCTGCGGTGTGGGTGAACCGGTTATTCTGGAACAAGTAGGCCATGTGCCCTCGGTTGAAGCCCCGGAACGCTTTGGCCACGAGCTGCTGAAGCATATCAGCCGCGCCTGATACCCCCCTGACGATGTCAGCCTGCCTACCAGCGGCAACGCCAGTTGCCGTGGGCTGACATCTCTCGCCAGACCAAACACCCACATCTTGTTTTACGTTCAGAGCTGCAGGCTGGCTGTTTATTGGTTACAGTGGGTGTGTTACTCGCATAAACGTAAAAATCATAGTGTTAACAGGAGCCTGTATGACCAGTGAATATCAAGTTCCCACCGTGTGGACCGTACCGGAAGACGATGGCAGCACCTGGGCGAAAACCAACCGCCCGGTATCGGGTGCCACTCACGATAAAGCGTTGCCCAGGGGCAAGCATCCCTTGCAGCTGTACTCCATGGGGACGCCTAATGGTCAAAAAGTGACGATTATGCTGGAAGAGCTGTTGGCACTGGGGGTAACAGACGCGGAATACGATGCACATTTGATCAGCATTGGCGACGGGGATCAGTTCTCCAGCGGCTTTGTAGAGATAAACCCCAACTCTAAAATTCCGGCACTGCAGGACTGCTCAACCGATGCTCCCATCAGGGTGTTTGAGTCCGGCAATATACTGCTGTATCTGGCCGAAAAGTTCGGTCACTTTTTGCCGACCACTATTGCCGAGCGTACCGAAACCCTGAACTGGCTGTTTTGGCTGCAAGGTTCGGCGCCGTATCTGGGCGGTGGCTTTGGCCATTTTTATGCCTATGCCCCCGTGAAGATAGAATACGCCATTAACCGCTTCACCATGGAAACCAAGCGCCAACTCGATTTGCTGGACAAGCAGCTGGCGGATAACCCCTATATTGCCGGCAACGAATACAGCATTGCCGATATGGCCATCTGGCCCTGGTACGGCAATCTGGTGTTGGGGCGGGCGTACGATGCCGCCGAGTTTATTGATGCCGCCAGTTATACCCATGTGCAACGCTGGGCAAAAGAAATTGCCGCACGACCCGCGGTACAAAGAGGGCGCATTGTGAATCGCACCAGTGACGAGCCGGGAGAGGCTCTGGCCGAGCGTCACTCGGCGGCAGACATCGATGCCGTACTAGCGCAAAAAGCCTGACTAGCCGCTCTTGTCATTCCTGCCTTTGCGAGAGTGGCGGGGGCGGGGTGCTCAGTAATACAGCTCTCCCCAATACAGCCTGGCTGTATTGGGGAGTGGTGTTTAACTGCCAACATAGGCCTGATTTAGCTAATGGCTTATGCCAGCAGGCGCAGGCACTGTCCGGTGTGGTAAAGCGTAAAGCCGCTCTCATAGCCGGCGGTCCACAATGGCTTTGCTTTAATAGGCGAGTGCGCACGTATCGGCATGGGCAGCAGTGTGTCGTCACCAGACGTCAGATACTTGGCAAACCCTTTGCCCACCACGGTGCCGGTCGTTACGCCACGACCGTTATAACCCGTTACCGCCACAATGCCGGGGGCCGGCTCGAATAGGCGCAGGGTATTATCCGGCGTAAAAGCGATGCATCCGGTCCAGGTGTACTGCCAGTCTATTTTACCTAACTGCGGAAAATAGTATTGCTGAACACGTTCGGCCCAACAGCGAATGTAAGACAGGGGCTTACCTTCACCTTTGCCTAAGCTGCCCAGCAATAAGCGGCCATGGGCGTCACGGCGTATGCTGCTGAGTACTTTACGCGTATCCCAGGCGCCCTGTTTTCCGGGCAGGATATCGCCGGCTAACTCATCAGGGAGGGGAGGGGATGCTACCTGAAAATAATGGCCAGCAAAAAAATGTTGGCGCACCTGATTCCAATCATCGTCAGTATAGGCATTGGTCGCCAGCACCACCCGTGGTGCTTTAATGCTGCCTTTGGGGGTCATCACCTGCCAGTCATCGCCCTGGCGGATCACGCCGGTGGCGGGCGTTTGGGTATGCATTTTTACACCCAGGCCGTGGGCGGCTTTGGCCAGGCCTCGGGTGTATGCGGTGGGGTTAATGGTGCCGGCGCGACGATCGAGCAAGGCTTTTTTAATGCGTTTGGTGCCCACGTGCTGATAACACACATCATCTTCCAGTAATTCTACTGGGGCGCCACGGCGCTGAAACTGCTCAACACGGCGAGCCAGCTCTTGTTCACCTTTGCCGTTATGCGCTAAATGCAAGGTGCCGGTGCGGGTCGCGTCACAGTTAATACCAAACCGTTCAATCAGTGAAAACACCTCTGCGGGGGCGCCACCCAACAGGGTATTCACCCGTTCGCCATCGGCTTCGCCTAATCTCTTTACAATATCTTCTGGTGGGATCCATAAGCCCGCATTAACAAAGCCCACGTTGCGGCCAGAACCACCGCTGGGAATATCCCCAGCTTCAATAAGCGTGACGTCAACGCCAGCTTCTGCAAGGTGCAGGGCTGTGCTTAATCCTGTGATGCCGCTACCAATAACGACGACTTCGCTTGTATGATGGCCCTCTAGCGGCGCTAACTGTAATGCCGGCTCGGGTGATGTGTCGTACCACAAGCATCTTTCCTGCATGGTGTCTCCTTATCTTGCCCCCTCACGCTGGCGTGAAGGGGCAAGTTTGCTATTGCGCTTATTAATGCTTAACCGACGTTGGCGTTTTTATGATCTGACCAATCATAGAAATGCTCGGGGTATTTCTGTAAGGATTGCTGTTGCATGGCCAGTAATTCCCGCATTTCTTTAGCGTGTTCATTATTAGGGTTGTGTTCAAGCCATGTTTCAATGTCGCTTTGGGCCGCAGGACAGAAAGGCTCAAACCCCTGCTGCTTTTGTAGTAGCTCCACATAGACAGGATCTTAAGCGGTAATACCATGAAATAAATAGAAAAAAGGCTTCAATTGTGATCTGATGTTAGTCGCC
>NZ_JBLWUK010000015.1:0-78853 GCF_048268965.1 Oceanisphaera sp. | reverse complement strand
GATCACCTCGTTCATTAAAACGGGTAATCTACGGTATTAAAAGTGGGCTAAACAGGTGCGGATGCAGTGACGCTTACGGATTATCTGTAGCCGTTACTGGCAGACAACTCGGGATTACAAGAAGAGATGGCTGGGATAACCTCAGCCGACCATCACATGACAGGGCCAACAAAGGCTCCTGCAATATTGGCACTCTCGCCGTCCATGGCGGTCGGATGTCATGTGCTGAGCGCCGCGGGGGTGAGCTTGTCTCGCCGTGACGAATCGTTTTAACCTTTAGAGAGTCGGAGCAGGCCCTTTGTCCGGCTTTTACCGGGTAATCACAGAGATCATCCTGCTTCGCAGGCCCGCCAGCTAAAGCGGCGGCTACATTTACTACCATCAAACACCAGGCTAAAAGCAGATCCTGACGTTCAGGGTGCCAGCAATAAATCCCGCCGGGACGGGACTGGCAGCTGAACCAATAATTAGGTGGCGTATCTAATTTGGCTATAACCTGGCCATGGCATCCGTGCCTTCTAAAAAATCCAAACCAGAACCTTTAAATGCAGACACCTGGCTAAAAATCAACCACACACTAATCTAATTACCATTGATCATTATTTTACCAACCATAAACCACTGATATTACTAGAAAAACCTGCTGGTTACATTGAGTTTAGAGAATGAGTTCTGTAACATGGGTGACTCGCTTAATTTTAGCCAACACGGAGGTTCCGTTTTGGCTTTTTGCCAAAATTTAAGCTCTGTGGCCTAAAGATGTATCATGGCTGTAGTTGAGGTAGCCTATTGGGTCCGCACTGTTTAGGGTACACATACAATACTTAGAACCAGCATTTTTAAGCAAGCTGGATGACTACCTTGGGAGGAGCCCAGATTAATGGATAGCCTCCTTGTAAACCATAGAGAATACCGCCTCAGATAAAGCGCCGAATCGTGTTAATAAAAACAAGTAATAAAATCAGGTACAGAATGTTGGTTATGCTTGGATAACAGCATTATTAGGTGTAACCATAATAATAAGAGGGAAGATAAAAAATGAAAATTGTAATTTTAGAGTCTCTAGGTATTAGCAAAGAAGAGTTAAATGCAATATCAAAACCTTTAGCTGACAACAACCATGAGTTAGTTGTATATGACGATGGTAAATTAGATGATGAGACTCTTAAATCGAGGATCAAAGACGCAGATGTTATAGTGATTGCCAACACACCACTGAGTGGTGAAGTGATCGCTACTGCAGAAAAATTAAAATATATTTCAGTAGCCTTCACTGGTTATAACCACATCGATTTAGAGATGTGTAAAGAGAAAGGGATTAAAGTTTCAAATGCTGCGGGTTACAGCACGAACTCCGTAGCTGAAATTACTTTCGGGCTAATCATTTCACTGTTGCGTAATATTGTACCTTTAGAGGAAGTCGTCAGAAACGGAGGTACAAAGGATGGCTACCGGCAGATTGATTTAAAAGGTAAAACCTTGGGTGTATTAGGCACTGGAGACATAGGTGGTGCTGTAGCTGAATTAGGTTTAGCTTTCGGCTGTAAGGTCATTGCCTATAACAGAAGTGAAAAGCCAGCATTGATAAGTAAAGGTGTAGAATACAAGTCGTTAGATGAAGTTTTAAAGGCGAGTGATATTGTTACCATTCATACGCCACTAACGGATGAAACTAAACACTTGATTGATAAAGATAAGCTGGCATTGATGAAAACCAGCTCATTCTTAATCAATACAGCAGTTGGCCCGATTATTGATAATGATGCACTGGCAGAAGCGCTGCGCAATGGAACAATCGCCGGCGCTGGGTTAGATAGAGTAGATATGGAACCACCGGTTCCCGCAGATTACCCGATCCTGGATGCTCCGAATACAGTTCTCCTTCCGCATATCGGATTTGCAACTGAAGAAGCTATGGTAAGAAGAGCCGAAATTACATTTGCAAACATTGTTAAATGGGAAAAAGGCGAACAAGAAAATATAGTTCTTTAATATAGCTCAACACAAACCTACCGTTCCGGTAGGTTTGTGTTATTTATTGAAAGAAAACTGAACGCCAGCTCTACTTGTTATATTTTATTAGAGGTATTCTCGCGTAACGTTTATCAGGCGCCCTTCTACGGTGCGCTGTATCTTGTCTTCAATCTGGCTGCACTGGGATTCGAGCTCACGTTTCGAGGCGGCCACCACCACGAATGACCACTCGCTGGCGTCGTGCCGGTCGTGTTCACCACTCTCGCAGACGGCCACCGAGGGGCTACGGCCGAAGCGTTCGTGCATGCCGCCCATGCGTTGGCGTTTTTCTTTCAGAGAGCCGCAGCCCGGCAGGGAAAAGGTCAAGGTCAGGATACCGATATGCATGTCACTCTCCTTGCTGGGCTGTGTCCATTTACCACCTACTGTACTGAACCTTGCCCTTGAGGAAGGCCAAGGTCAAGCCAGTGCGACTCGAAGCACAAAGAGAGCCACTTGCGGGTTAGGCTCAGTGTTAATGGCCCATGATTTTCAAAGCCAGATAGGGCGCCACCATAAACACCAGGGTCACTATTTTGTAATGACTCAAAAAATCAAAATACTTGCCGCTTAATGTCTGTTCGTCCATATCAAATAGCTTGCCATGAAGAGCAGAGAGGGTTCCCCTCATAAAAACAATGATGAGGGTAGCCAGCAAGAGATAGCCAATATTGATGACGGATGCCCACCCTAACAGCTCGGTTAATTGCGAAATATTCATCATGCTGGTTACCCCTTGCTGTGCGATGATTTCTGACCTGTGTTAACACTTTAATGATAGTTCCTGCCCCGCCTCTGGGAGCCATGTCAGGCAATCACGGTTTCACGGTCACGCTACTGAGCGGAGCAACAACAAACAAAGCTCCTGACATTCGTCAGGATGACGGTAAAAGGCGGGATCAAAAAAGGCGTGAAGGGTTTTACCCCTCACGCCTTGTTTTTTACGGCTAATCCGTTCTAAAACTTACTTCGCGGTTGGGCGCAAAGTCGGGAACAGGATCACGTCACGAATGGTGTGCGAGTCGGTCAGCAACATCACCAGACGGTCGATGCCGATGCCCTGGCCTGCTGTGGGTGGCAGGCCGTGCTCCAGCGCCGCTACGTAGTCTTCGTCGTAGAACATGGCTTCATCGTCGCCGGCTTCTTTTTGATCAACCTGATCTTTAAAGCGCTGCGCCTGATCTTCCGCGTCATTCAACTCGGCAAAACCATTGGCAATTTCGCGGCCGCCAATGAAGAACTCGAAGCGCTCGGTAATGCTCGGATCCTTGTCATTACGGCGCGCCAGCGGAGAAACTTCCGCCGGATACTCGGTAATGAAGGTCGGCTGGATCAAACGATGCTCAACGGTTTCTTCGAAGATCTCGGTGATCACGCGGCCCAGGCCCCAGCTTTTCTCGACCTTGATCTTCAGGTCTTTCGCCACTTCACAGGCACCCTCGTAGGTGGCCAGCTGGTCCAGCGTCACTTCCGGGTTGTATTCCAGAATCGAGTCTTTCATGCTCAGGCGCGCAAAGGGCTGACCAAATTCGAAGGTCTCTTCACCGTATTGTACGGTCGAGCTGCCCAGCACCTGGGTGGTCACGGTGCGCAGCATCTCTTCGGTGAAGTCCATCAGATCCTGATAGTTGGCATAAGCCCAGTAGAATTCCATCATGGTGAATTCCGGGTTATGACGCGGCGACAGGCCTTCGTTACGGAAGTTACGGTTGATTTCGAACACCTTCTCGAAACCACCGACCACCAAACGCTTCAGGTACAGCTCGGGCGCAATACGCAGATACATGTCCATATCCAGCGCATTATGATGGGTGATAAACGGACGGGCCGAGGCACCACCCGGGATCACCTGCATCATGGGCGTTTCTACTTCCATGAAGCCGTGGCCGTTCATGAACTGGCGAATAGCCGCCATCACCTGAGAGCGCACCTGAAAGGTACGGCGCGAGTCTTCGTTGGTGATCAGGTCAAGATAGCGCTGACGATAGCGGGTTTCCTGATCCGACAAACCGTGGAATTTTTCTGGCAGCGGACGCAGTGCCTTGGTCAGCAGCTGGAATTGATCCATGCTCACATACAGGTCGCCCTTGCCCGATTTGTGCAGCACGCCGGTCACGCCGACGATGTCGCCGATATCCAGGCCGGTATACTGCTCTTTAATGATCTTTTGTGCGTCTTTGGTGGCATAGGCCTGAATGCGGCCACTCATGTCCTGCAACGCCAAAAACGGGCCCCGCTTGGCCATAATACGGCCGGCTACCGACACCACCTTGCCCAGCTCGGCAAGGGCTTCTTTGTCTTGCCCGCCAAATTCGGCTTGTAGATCGGCGGCCAGATGTTCGCGCTGAAAATCGTTGGGGTGGCCATTGGCCGGACAATTCTTACGAATGTGATCAAGCTTGGCACGGCGCTCGGCGATCAGCTTGTTTTCGTCTGGTAACTGCTCTGTCATGATAAAGCCTTGTATAAAACTGATTTAAAGTCCGGACTTGAGGCTGGCCACAATAAACTTGTCCAGATCACCGTCTAGTACCGCTTGGGTGTTACTTGTTTCTACCCCGGTGCGCAAATCTTTAATGCGCGAGTCGTCTAACACATACGAGCGGATCTGGCTGCCCCAGCCAATGTCGGACTTGCTGTCTTCCATCATCTGCTTTTCTGCATTCTGCTTTTGCAGCTCAAACTCATACAGCTTGGCCTTCAGCTGCTTCATCGCCTGATCGCGGTTTTTATGCTGGGAGCGGTCGTTTTGACACTGCACCACAATACCGGTTGGCTCGTGGGTAATTCGCACCGCCGAGTCGGTCCGGTTAACGTGCTGACCACCGGCACCCGAGGCACGGTAGGTGTCTACGCGCAGATCGGACGGGTTGATATCAATCTCGATATTGTCGTCGATTTCCGGATACACGAAGGCGGAGCAGAATGACGTATGACGACGGCCGCCGGAGTCGAACGGTGACTTACGCACCAACCGGTGTACGCCCGATTCGGTACGCAGCCAGCCAAAGGCATATTCACCGCTGAACTTGACGGTCGCCGATTTAACACCGGCCACATCGCCATCGGACAATTCGATAATTTCGGTTTTAAAGCCGCTCGCTTCGCCCCAGCGCAAATACATACGCAGCACCATGCTGCACCAGTCTTGTGCTTCGGTGCCGCCAGAGCCCGACTGCAGATCGAGATAGCAGTCAGATTCGTCATTCTCGCCGGAGAACATGCGTCTGAATTCCAGATCCGCCAGCTTCTTGTCCAGCAGTTCCAGATCGGCCTTGGCTTCTTCGAAGGTCTCTTCGTCGTCTTCATCCACTGCCAGCTCAACCAGCTCGGCAATGTCGACTATGCCCTGATCCAGCTCGTCCAGGGTGCCAACCACGCCTTCCAGCGTGGATCTTTCTTTACCCAGTGCTTGGGCGCGCTCGGGCTGATTCCATACATCCGGCTGTTCCAGCTCGGCGTTTACCTCTTCCAGACGCTCTTTCTTGGCATCATAGTCAAAGGTACCCCCTAAGAAGCTGTGCCCGTTCAGACAACTCCTTAAGTTTATTATTCACAGGGTTTACTTCTAACATGGGTCTAATGACTCTCTTTTGTGCTGAGTGTATGTGGCGCTGCGCCAACATCAGGAGCCCGATTCTACCGAAAGCCGAGCACAAACGCAGCAGTAAGCGGCTACATTTCGATAATTGAGCCACTTTAACCTTAAGCCATAATCCGATTAACGGCGCGCGATGAAAACACCCTGGTATGACGACGGGTGCAAGCCGGCTGGCGCACTGCGGGGGAAACGGGCGCCAGGATGGCGGAGCACGAAGAGCCATACTGACTGCTCGGTATCTTCTCCCTCACTCCTCACTTCTCACCCTTACGCCTCACCGCCCTTCAGCTCAGCGGGGCGATTTTTTCTACCAGCAATTGCAGCGATTGCTTGCCCTGCCATTCGTTGACATCCAGCTTGTACACCAGTTGCACCTGGTTAATGGCGGCATTGGGCCACACCGCAAGATCGACGTTAAAGGCGATGGCATCGATCAGGGTGCGACCTTCGTCCGGGCTCAGCACCAGTTTCAGGTGTTTTTCGCCGACCAGCCGTTGTTTGATGATTCTAAAGTCACCATCAAACAGCGGCTCGGGAAAGGCCTGCCCCCAGGGCCCGGCAAAGCGCAGCTGCTCGGCCAGGGGCAGCGTAAGCTCGGCGGCACTCAGCTCGCCGTCACTCAAGACTTCGCCGGCCAGTAATTCCGGGCTGACCCACTCGGCCACGGTTTGTTCAAACGCCGCCTTGAAGGGCGCCAGAGCCGCCTTCTGCAACGATAACCCCGCCGCCATGGCATGGCCGCCAAACTTGTCAATCAGCCCCGGATGCTGGCGGTCGACCGCTTCCAGCAAGTCGCGCAAATGCACGCCGGGTATGGAACGCCCCGAGCCTTTCAGCTCGTCGTCGCCGGCTTCGGCAAAGGCAATCACGGGTCGGTAATAACGCTCCTTGATGCGCGAGGCCACCAGGCCGACCACGCCCTGATGCCAATCATCCTGATGCAATACCAAACCACTGGGCAGCTCGCCCTCGCTGATCCGCACCTTGGTCAGGCTGGCCAGCGCCTCATGCTGCATGCTGGCCTCTATGGCCTTACGCTCGCGGTTGAGATCATCCATCATGGCGGCCAGCTTGCGGGCTTCGTCCAGGTTTTCACTCAGCAAGCAGGCCACGCCCATCGACATATCGTCCAGCCGCCCCACCGCATTCAGCCGTGGGCCCAGAGCAAAGCCCAGATCGCTGGCCACCAGCCGCGACTGATTGCGGGCCGAAATATCGATCAGCGCCTGAATACCGGGGCGCAGCCGCCCGGCGCGCATGCGTTGTAGACCCTGATGCACCAATACCCGGTTGTTGGCATCCAGTGCCACCACGTCGGCCACCGTGCCCAGCGCCACCAAATCCAGATATTCGCCCATGTTGGGGGCCGTTATGCCCTGACTGGCAAACCAGCCCTGCTTGCTGAGTGCCGCACGCAGCGCCAGCAACAGATAAAAGGCCACCCCCACCCCCGCCAGGTTCTTGGACGGAAAATCACAGCCGTGCTGATTGGGGTTCACTATGGCGGCGGCATCGGGGATCTGCTCCCCGGGCAGGTGGTGATCGGTAATAATCACCTGCATGCCCAGTGCATTGGCGGCTGCCACGCCGGCCACACTGGAAATACCGTTATCCACGGTAATCAGTAGTTCACCGTTCATTTTCGCGACTTCGTCGACTACTTGCGGGCTTAACCCGTAACCGTAGTCGAAACGATTGGGCACCAGGTAATCCACCTGTCTGGCCCCCATGGCCCGCAAGCCATGCACCATCAGCGCCGAGCTGGTGGCGCCGTCACAGTCAAAATCCCCCACTATCACGATCTTGCGCTGCGCCGCCAGGGCGTGCTCGAGTATCTGCACCGCCTCGCCCATGCCCTTGAAGGTCGGCTTGAGCAGGGTATTGGCGGTCAGATCAAGCTGCTCGGCGCGCACCACACCGCGACTGGCATACAGCCGCTGCAGAATGGGCGACAAGTCGGCAGGCAGTTGATGGGGGGCGCTCACACGGCGCCGAATGGCTAATCGAGAAGGTGTCATCTTGGTGGCTGGCATGCAGATACTGGTTATTTAAACAGGAAGGCAACACTAACCGCCGTGCGCAGAATTTGCAACGGCGCTTGAAGTCGGTGAGGGGTGAAGGGTGAGGCGTAAAGAGGATGCCTTGTGCTATCTACCTCTGCACCCACTCCCCTTCACTCTTCACCCTCTTGCATCCTTACCCCCGCGGATGGTGCTCTTCGTGCAGGGCGTTAAGGCGGTGAGTCGCCACATGGGTATAAATCTGGGTGGTGGACAGGTCGGAATGGCCGAGCAGCATTTGTACCACCCGCAGGTCGGCACCGTGATTAAGCAGGTGGGTGGCAAAGGCATGGCGCAGGGTGTGGGGCGACAACTCCCCGCTGATGCCGGCACGCTGGGCGTACAGCTTGATGCGATGCCAGAAGGTTTGCCGGGTCATCTGCCGTGCCCGGCGCGACGGAAACACCACGTCCGAGGGCTGCTCGCCCAGCAAACTGGCCCGGGCCTCTTTCAAGTACCGCTCCAGCCAGTGCAGTGCTTCTTCGCCCATGGGCACCAGCCGCTCCTTGTTGCCCTTGCCCGTCACCCGCACCAGGCCCTGGCGCACGCTGATGCTTTCCATCGACAGGCTGACCAGCTCGGTCACCCGCAAACCGGTGGCATAGAGTAACTCCAGCATGGCCTTGTCGCGCAGCTCCAGCGGGTCTTCCACTTGGGGGGCCTGCAGCAGGTTTAAAACCTGCTGCTCGCTCAGGTCTTTGGGCAAGCGCTTGGCCAGCTTGGGGCCGGCAATCAGTATGCTGGGATCGTCGTCTCGCAATTGCTCGCGATGCAGGTACTGAAAAAACCGTCGCAGCACGCTGAGCATGCGCGCCGTACTGCTGGCTTTAAAACCCAGATCGAGCCGATGCGCCAGGTACTGTTGCAACGTCAGACCATCTACCGCCAGCAAACTGTTGCCGGTCTTGTCCAGCCAGACGGCAAAATGCGACAGATCGCTGCGATAGGATGCCAGCGTATTATCCGACAGCCCCTTTTCCAGCCAGAGGGCATCAACAAACTGTTCGATTAACGGATAACCCATCACTACTCCAGGCTCTGCTCACAGAAAAGCTTCTGTTATGATAGTTCCATTGTCTGAAACGATAACGGAATTCCATGAATATCGGTTTATTTTACGGCTCAACGACCTGTTATACCGAGATCGCCGCCGAAAAGATTGGTCACCAGCTCGGCGCCGAACTGGTCGATTTGCATAATATCAAGGATGTGCCGCTCTCGCGCGCCCAAGACTACCCGATTCTGATTTTCGGCATTTCCACCTGGGATTTTGGCGAACTGCAAGAAGACTGGGAATCGCACTGGGATGATATCGACAGCCTCGACCTGGAAGGCCACGTAGTGGCACTGTTTGGCATGGGCGATCAGCTGGGTTATGGCGAGTGGTTTCAGGATGCTCTGGGCCTGCTGCACGACAAGGTCGCGGCCCGGGGGGCTACCCTGGTGGGCTACTGGCCCAACAAGGGTTACGAGTTTGAAGCGTCCAAGGCACTCACCGCCGACGGCGACTACTTTGTCGGCCTGTCACTGGATGAAGCCAACCAGTACGACGACACGGATACCCGCATCGAAAGCTGGGTAGCGCAACTGCTGGAAGAAATCTCGGCGTTGTAAGTTAGTGTGTTGAGTGAGGGGAAAGGAGTAAAGGGTAAGGAGTAAAAGCACGCCTGAAGACTCGGTGTTTTCCACCTCACGCCTCACTACTTATGCCTTACCCTCCGCACCCTCTGAAAGCGGTCGCATAAATTCGACCCTAACCTTCGAAAGCAACAGCCAGCAAAGCCGCAACGTATACACTCCCACGCAGCGCGTGGGAGTGAGGGCGGTGTTGTGTTAACCCGCAGCTTGCTGCCGGGCGCTGGGCGCCGCTTTGGAGGCGGGCATGCTCAAACCAATCACAGTTGCTACACAGGTGGGCAGTACCCATGCCATGCCGATATCAAACATGGGCAACAAGGCGAAGGCGCTCATATTCAGGCCGGCCGCCTGCATGCCGTCAAGAATACCAAATACCAGGGCCACCGTCAGAGTCAGGCGAAAAGCAAAGACAGGGGCGCGCATCAGGGGCCGCAGGTAGGTGGCCAGCACCAGGGCGACGGCCACCGGATAAAAGGCCACCAGCACCGGAATGGACAGCGTGATCAGCGCATTCAGGCCAACGTTGGCCACCAGCATGCACGCCAGTGCATTAATGACCACCCACAGGCGATAGCTGGCCTTGCCGGTTAAGCGATGAAAGTAATCGGCACAGGCCGATACCAGGCCCACGGCCGTGGTCAGGCAGGCCAGCGAGACGATGGCCGCCAGTATCCACAAACCGGGGGCGCCAAACAGCGACAACACATAGGCGCTGATGATTTCGCCGCCATTCGTTGCCGACTCCACCACACCCAGGCTGGTGCCGCCCAGAATAAACAGCGACACATAGACAAAACCCAGACCCAGCGCCGCTATCAGCGCCGCTATCATCAAATAGCGGGACTGGGCACGCTTGTCGGTCACGCCTTTCTGGCGCAGCAGGTCCAGGATCAACATGCCGAACATCAGGGCGGCAAAGGTGTCCATGGTGTTATAGCCTTCTATGAACCCCTTGACGAAGGGCTGCGCCATATAGGCCTCGTTCACCGCGGGCTGGGTTCCCTGCGGGCTGACAAACACCGCCACCGCCAGTCCTACCAGCAACAGCAGCAAAATAGGAGTCAGTACCTTGCCGACGGCGTCCAGCAACTGCCCCTGATTCAACGACAGCAGTAAAACCAGGGCAAAGAAACCTATGGTGAACAAGGTCAGGGTGAACTGGGTGGGGTTTTCCAAAAAGGGCTTTATGCCCATTTCATAGGCCACCAGACCGGTACGGGGCGCAGCAAAGGCGGGGCCGATAATAATAAAAATGGCGGTCGCCATCACGGTCACCACGCCGGTGGGCAGGTAGCGGCCCATGGTCGGCAAACCGCCGCCGGCCAGGGCGGCCGCAATCAGCGTCACCAGGGGTAAACCAACGGCGGTCAGCAAAAAGCCGCTCATGGCGCTGGTGATGTTTTCACCGGCCAAAAAACCCGCCAGCGGGGGAAAGATGATATTTCCGGCACCCAAAAAGAAGGCAAAGGTCATAAAACCTAAGCCCAGCACATCAAACGTGGATAATGACTTGTTCACTACAGACCTCATTGCGGCAGCCGGCATAATGCTAGCTTCGTTTGAAAACAAACGATAATAACGGGGCGACTGGCCACCAGCTAAATGCAGTAAAATGCTATTTTCTGACGGTCGCCGAGCAAGTGAGTAGCATAATGATGTGAAAAAGAGATTCAAGGCAAAATTTACATCTTCAAATAGAAGGGAGAAACCAACGATACATATGCATCACTATAAGCATTATGCTTAGTGTTAATGACAAGCTCATCTTCCAAAGTGCAGCATTTAATTCTAGTCAGGCATAATAAAAAACGACCCGCCACTTTTCCTTCTTTGGTGATCACCGCCAGCTTTTCTGCTACATAAAAACCATTTTCAGCAGCTTGCGCCAATGCTTCATCCATCGCCTGCCCGGGCAAGACCAGCATCAGACTGCCCTCGGGGCTCAGCAATCGCCGGCTGTGACTGAACAGCTCGGCCAGGGATAGGCTCCCCGTATGACGAGCCTGACCCCGGGCCGGATTCTCGAAGTCTTGTCCATGGGTAAAGTAAGGCGGGTTGCTTACGATCAGATCGAAGGGGGTCGCCTGGTACTGCTGCAAGGCCCCCTGCACTATGTCGACTTTTTCTGGCCACGGCGAGGCCTGCACATTGTCGGCTGCCTGCAAGGCGGCGGCCTCATCCAGCTCCAGCCCCGTGATACTGACCTCCGGATTTGTGCGCTGGGCCAGCATCAAGGCGACCAGCCCCGAGCCCGTTCCTATGTCGAGAATGCGCCGGGCCGCCCCCGTGTTGGCCCAGGCGCCGAGGAGAATTCCGTCTGTGCCCACCTTCATGGCACATTGGTCATGATTGATATGAAACTGCTTAAAAGTAAATCCACGACGACTCATGCTGATCCTGACAGGTTTTTTTATCCGAATTCCCCTATAATACCTGCCTTTTAGGCTGACGAGACCGATCATGAGCAGTATGACCTTCGAGCAACTGGAACTGGATCCCATCCTGGTCCGCGCATTGACCGACATGGGCTATGCAAAACCGACCACCATTCAGAGCCAAGTTATCCCCGAAGCCATGAGCGGAAGGGACATAATGGCCTCTGCCCCTACCGGCACCGGCAAAACGGCGGCTTTTTTAGTGCCTATTTGCCAACACCTGCTGGACTTTCCACGCCGCCAGGCGGGCCCTGCCCGTATTCTGATTTTAACGCCCACCCGCGAACTGGCGATGCAAATAGGCAACGATGCCATTGCCATCGCCAAAGGCACCAAGCTGCGCGTTGAGGTGATCACCGGCGGTGTGCACGAAAGTCAGCACCTGCCGGCCCTGACCAAAACCACGGACATAGTGGTGGCAACCCCGGGACGACTGCTGCAATACATTGAGGAAGAGTCGTTTGACTGTCGCGACATCGAAATGCTGGTGCTGGATGAAGCCGACCGCATGCTGGACATGGGCTTTATCAAAGAAGTAGACCGCATTGCCGCCGAGGCCCGCTGGCGCCGCCAGACCATGCTGTTTTCGGCCACCCTTGAAGGCCACGGCTTGATGAAGTTTGCCGCCGATTTGCTGAAAGACCCGGTCGAGGTCAGCGCCGAGCCGCCACGCAGCGAGCGCAAGAAAATCAATCAGTGGGTTCACATGGCTGATAACCCGGAGCATAAATTTGCGCTGCTGGTCAGCTTGTTGCGCCAGCCCGAGGTCACTCGCAGCATCATCTTCGTGAAAACCCGCGAGCGCCTGATGGAGCTGGCCAGCC
Organism: Oceanisphaera sp.; assembly: GCF_048268965.1. Taxonomy (GTDB): domain Bacteria; phylum Pseudomonadota; class Gammaproteobacteria; order Enterobacterales; family Aeromonadaceae; genus Oceanimonas. The sequence continues at coordinate 66,282 of NZ_JBLWUK010000015.1, read as the reverse complement.
GGCTACAGCAAGAAGGCCTGCACAATGCCTGGCTGCGCGGTGAAATGGAGCAGGAAAAGCGTAACGAAGCCCTGGGGCGTTTCCGTATTGGCCGAGTCAATATTCTGGTGGCGACCGATGTGGCCTCTCGCGGTATCGACTTGCCACAGGTCAGCCACGTCATTAACTATGATATGCCGCGTACCGCCGATGTGTATGTGCATCGTATCGGCCGTACCGGTCGTGCCGGACAAAAAGGCACCGCCATCAGCCTGGTTGAAGCCCACGACATGCCATTGCTGGTGAAAGTGGAAAAATACACCGAAGAGCCGCTGAAGCGTCGCTTTATCGAGGGGCTAAGGCCGCAGCATAAAGAAGCCCGGGTAACGACACGCAAGAAAAAAGACGGCGAACGCAAGAGCAAGAAAAAGCTGGCGCCGGTCAAGAAAGAGAAAGTGCGTTTAAGAGACACCAAGAGCAAGGGCAAGCCGAAGTGGGCAACGGGTAAAGCCGAGGCCAGCCAGGCGAAAAAGCCCGGTCGCAAACCCGCAGCCAGTGATAATAACGAATAATACCCATCCCCTGTGAGGGGGGAGCAGTGAATCGTCAGGGGGAAGAGTTAGCAATAACTCTTCCCCCTTTTCTTTTTATGCTCACGGTATTTTGCAGATGCCTGCCGGCACAAGCCAGCCTGGCTCGGCTATGCTTAACGGTATAAAGCCTCGTTAACACCCGTCAAGGCGGCAGTATGCTAAAACATTATTCGGGCCCCGAGCGGCGCCAACAGCAAAGACGACGCATTCTGGACCGACGCGATCTGCTGCGCTGGCCCCCGGAAGATCAGGAACGCCGCATGCAAAGCCCGGGACGGCGCAAAGTGGATCAGGCCAAAAGCCTGTGGGGGCAATAATCCGCCCCACAGTACCGCTAAAAAAGTGCCGATAAAAAAACCGGCCCATCAGGACCGGTCAAAAAGAAGAAGAGAGTAGTAAAATTCAGTAAGCACACTAGGTAAGAGCACGGCCGGACCGAAAGGTTCCGGTTTTTTTTTGGCCAATGGCTATTTTTTGATCTGATGGCACTTTTTTAGGCTGAAAGCGCCGTTATGCGCCACCGCCGGTAGCGGTACCTCATAAAAAAGTACCGGTACCCCATAAAAAAACCGGCCCATCGGGACCGGTCAAAATGAAGAAGAGAGAGTATTCAAATTCAGTAAGCATACTCATTAAGAGCACAGCCGGAGCAAAAGGTTCCGGCTTTTTACTTTTTTTTTGGCTAAAGGCCCTTTTTTAGCTCAAGGCCCTGTTTTGGCCGAAGACGCAGTGACGTGCCGCCGCCGATACCGGCCCCATAAAAAAACCGGCCCATCGGGACCGGTTAAAAAGGAAGAAGAGAGAGTATTCAAATTCAGTAAGCACACTAGTTAAGAGCAGCCCCAGGGCAAAAGGTTCACACTTTTTGCGAAAAAACGTTAAAACGCCGTAGGTCATACGCTGTACGCTGTCGGTTAAAGAGCCGCTCCGCCTTTTGTCGCCTCTATGCTCTGTCCACTTTAAGGCAGAAAACCAGACCTGCGGATCCAGTGTTGGCCTTTGGCTTACTGCGTATGGCTTAAAACGTACCGCTGCCCAGAGGGCATTACTGCTCTTCGCGCTTGAACACCAGCTCGGTCGCGGTCGACTCGGCTTCAACGAAGTAGTAACCCGCGGTGTCAAAGGCGGTTAGCTGGCTCACCTCGGTCAGCTGATGCTGAATAATATAACGCGCCATCATGCCTCGTGCCTTCTTGGCGTAAAAGCTGATGATTTTGTACTGGCCGTTCTTACAGTCCTTGAATACCGGGGTAATAATCTGTCCGGCCAGGCGCTTGGGTTTAACCGCCTTGAAGTACTCGTTGGATGCCAGGTTGATCAGCACATTATCGCCCTGCTCTTCCAGAGCCTGATTGAGCTTGTCGGTAATAATGTCCCCCCAGAAGGCATACAGGTCTTTACCGCGCTCGTTATCCAGCTTGGTGCCCATCTCCAGCCGGTAAGGCTGCATCAGATCCAGTGGCCGCAGCAGGCCGTACAAGCCCGACAGCATACGAAAATGTTGTTGAGCAAAGGCAAAGTCCGCCGGACTCAGGCTTTCGGCATCCAGCCCGGTATACACATCGCCTTTAAACGCCAGAAGCGCCTGCTTGGCGTTGTCCGGAGTAAAATCAGGCTGCCAGTCGGCAAAACGGGCGGCATTCAGCCCGGCGAGCTTGTCGCTGATCTTCATCAGCTTGCCAATGTCGGCCGGGCTTAGCTGGCGAGCCCGCTCGATCAACAGCGCCGATTCGGCTAATAACTCAGGCTGAGTGAAGTCGGCAATAACCGGTGGCGTATCAAAATCGAGTGTCTTGGCAGGAGAAACCACTATCAGCATGAGTTACCTCTAAATAACTATTATAAAAACCCGCCATCACAACAACAGCGTCATGGCGAACAAACATCCAACCTTTACAGCCATTTTGCCACGGCCCCTACGAAATCCACAGGCGAGGCATAAAATAAAGCGGTCAGCTATTAGGGTCTGACATAAAACATATTCTGCTAATACCAAACTGAGTAAGTAACTGGTCTATTTAGCTGCTCTGGAAAGGCCGAACGAAGGGTCTACTCCACCGACACGCTGCAAGCACTTCCCTGTGGCGCTCAAACACATGACCTCCTTGTCATGTGATGGTCGGTGGAGTAGATCCCTTCATCCGCCCCAAGCTGCGGAGTTGCCTGTAGGTGCTATCTACAGACAACTCGGTGCTTGTGGAGAGGCAACAGAGTTCGGCTCCCACGACCGTGAAATGACAGGGATGTCATTTCCCGAGCCCCCAAGGATGGGTTTATGGCGTGTCGTGGGAGTTGACTCTGTTTCCTCTGGTACTCAGCTTTAAAATAGATCATATTTTTACTTAGATTGGTATAACGCAGAACCGGCCGCTAAAGCGCCGGCCTACAGGAACTGTGTGTATCTTTTTCTGGGCGCTTGGTGCCAGGCGCTGGGCGCTGCTGAAAGCACACTCAATCTTCTATGGTCGCGTTATCGAGCAAGCCGGCATCCAGCCCCCGGTTGCCTGCTTGCAGCTTGATCATCAAGCGTAAATCGTTGGGAGAGTCGGCATAGGCCAGGGCTTCGCTATAGCCGATGTGCTGTTGGGTATAGAGATCAAACAAGGCCTGATCGAAGGTCTGCATGCCCTGCTCTCGGGACTTGCCCATCAGCTCCTTCAAACGATGCATTTCGCCTTTGCGGATCAAGTCGGCCATGAGGGGCGTGTTCAACAGCACTTCAAAGGCGGCCCGCCGCTTGCCGCCATCTCGGGTTGGAATCAGCTGCTGGGCCACTATCGCCTTGAGGTTGAACGACAAATCAAACTGCAGCTGCCGATGCTTGCTTTCCGGCACCAGGTGCATAATACGGTCCAGCGCCTGGTTGGCGTTGTTGGCGTGCAGGGTAGCCATGCACAGGTGCCCGGTTTCGGCAAACGCCAGGGCATAGCCCATGGTTTCTTCGCTGCGAATTTCCCCAATCAGGATCACGTTGGGCGCCTGACGCAGAGAGCTTTTCAGTGCGGCTTCAAAAGATTCGGTATCTATACCCACTTCGCGCTGGGTAATAATGGAGCGATCGTGCTGATGCACAAATTCCACCGGATCTTCTATGGTCAGAATATGATCGTCCGCATGGCGGTTGCGATGGCCAATCATGGCCGCCTGGGTGGTCGACTTACCGGTTCCCGTCCCCCCTACAAACAACACCAGACCGCGCTTGGTCATGGCGATGTCACGCAGGCTGTCGGGCAGATACAGCTCTTCGAAGGTCGGGATCCTGCTTTCGATGCGGCGGATCACCATGCCGGCCTTTTCCTGTTGCCAGAAGGCACTCACCCGAAAACGCCCGCACTGCTCGTCGCTAATGGCGAAGTTGGCTTCTTTATGACGGTGAAAATGCGCGTGCCAGTCGGCGGTCATGCAAGATTCCACCAGGGCCAGCGTATCTGCTGCCGTCAGCCGGGTCTCGCCCAGGGGCACCAGTTTGCCATGGCTTTTCACCATGGGCGGCACCCCGACCGAGACATAGAGATCCGAGGCCTGCTGATCCACCATTGCCTGCAATAAAGGCGTTAACTCCATGCTTATCTTCTCCCATTATTGAATGCTCTGCGGGTCCGTCGCCTTCGCACGTGCTTCTACCGCTGTGACCATGCCGCTGCTTACCAGCAGCTTCAAACACTGATCCATGGTTTGCATGCCATGGGCCATGCCGGTCTGGATCACCGAATACATCTGCGCCACCTTGTCTTCCCGGATCAGGTTACGAATAGCCGGCGTGCCCAGCATGATCTCGTGCGCGGCAATGCGCCCGCCATTCGGTTTTTTCAGCAGGGTTTGCGAGATAACCGCACGCAGAGATTCGGACAGCATGGATCTTACCATGGCTTTTTCGGCTCCGGGAAAGACATCGACAATCCGGTCGATGGTTTTGGCCGCCGACGAGGTATGCAGGGTGGCAAACACCAGGTGCCCGGTTTCGGCGGCGGTCAGTGCCAGGCGGATCGTTTCCAGATCCCGCAGCTCGCCGACCAGAATAATATCGGGATCTTCGCGCAGGGCCGAACGCAACGCATTACTGAATGAATGGGTGTCTCTGTGCACTTCACGCTGGTTGATCAGGCACTTTTTATTGTCATGCACAAATTCAATGGGATCTTCTATGGTCAGAATGTGCTTGTGTTCATGCTCGTTGATATGATCGACCATGGCCGCCAGGGTGGTGGACTTGCCCGAGCCGGTCGGACCCGTCACCAGCACCAGGCCGCGTGAATACTCGGCAATGCGCCGAAATATTTCGGGTCCGCCGAGTTGCTCCAGGCTTAGTACCTCGCTCGGGATCACACGAAACACCGCTGCCGCACCGCGTGCCTGATGATAGGCATTGACCCGAAAGCGCGCCAGGCCGGACAGCTCGAAAGAAAAGTCGATTTCCAGGTTGTCTTCATATTCTTTGCGCTGGTAATCATTCATGATGTCGTACACCAAACGGTGCACCTCTCGGTGCTCCAATACCGGCACGTTTATTTTTCGCACTTCACCATCAACGCGGATCTGGGGCGGCACCCCGGCAGACAGATGCAGATCGGAGGCATTATGTTTTACACTAAAGGCCAATAATTCCGTAATATCCATTATCCCTTCCTGTTGCTCTTGGTTTATTGCTCATATGAATACTATCCTACAACAGCTGCACTTGGTGCACGACAGAATTGCCGCCGCAGCCACCGCCTGTGAGCGCCACCCCGATGAAATACAACTCCTGGCCGTTAGCAAGACTAAACCGGTCGCCGATCTGTTAAGCGCCTACCAGGCCGGCCAGCGCCAGTTCGGGGAAAACTATGTACAAGAAGCCATCGATAAAATACAGGCGTTAAAGTCCGATTGCCCCGATATTTGCTGGCACCTGATAGGCCCGCTGCAATCGAACAAAACCCGGCAGGTGGCAGAAGCCTTCGATTGGGTGCAAAGTGTCGACCGACTCAAGATTGCCGAGCGCCTCAGCGCCCAGCGACCCGGCAACATGCGTCCGCTGAATATTTGTTTGCAGGTCAACATCAGCAAAGAAGCCAATAAGTCGGGTCTGTTGCCCGAAGACGTAGCAGCGCTGGCCGCTAAAATCGACTCGTTGCCAGGCATATGCCTGCGCGGATTGATGGCGATTCCCGAGGCGACCGACGATAGCGACAAACTCACGACACAATTACTAGAGTTACGACAACTGTTTGATAGAATGGCAGAAAAATATCCCGACCTGGATACGTTATCCATGGGAATGAGTAACGATCTAGAACTCGCAGTGGCCTGTGGCAGTACCCTGGTTAGGGTTGGCACGGCTATATTTGGCTCTCGCAACTCGTGAGTAATCAGTAATGGAACATAGAAAACTGGCCTTTATTGGCGCAGGAAACATGTCACGCAGCCTGATCTCCGGGCTGATTAAATCGGGTTATCCCGCCGATGCCATTATGGCAACCAACCCTTCACCGGGAAAACTGGAACAACTGGCTGCCGACTTCGGTATTCACACCAGCCAGGATAATACCCAGGCGGTCGCCTGGGCCCAGGCCCTGGTGCTGGCCGTCAAGCCGCAGATGATGGCCGGCATGCTGACCGACCTGCAGCAGCACAACGCCGGGCTGGATGGCAAGCTGCTGATCTCGATTGCTGCCGGCATCTCGGTATCGCGGCTGGAGCAACTCACCGGCCAGCAACGCATTATTCGTACCATGCCCAATACTCCCTCGTTGCTCGGCCTGGGCATGACGGGCCTGTATGCCCGTGCTCACATCGAACAGGCCGACCGCGATTATTGCCAGCAGATGATGCAGGCCGTGGGCAAAACCCTGTGGGTCAACGACGAAGAGGGTATCAACCAGGTGATTGCCGCCGCCGGCAGTGCACCAGCCTATTTTTTTCTGTTTATGGAAGCCATGGCGGCTCAGGCACAGCAATCGGGCTTTAGTGAACAGGAAGCCCGGTTACTGGTAGAGCAAACCGCATTGGGCGCCGCCCATATGGTGGCCGCCAATCCGGATGTCAGCCTGAGCGAGCTGAGAGCACAGGTCACCTCCAAGGGAGGCACCACAGCCGAAGCCATTCGCCACTTTCAAGAGCAAGGCCTGGAACAACTGGTCGCACACGCCATGGCCGCCGCCGCAACACGGGCGCGCGAACTAGAAACTCAGCTCTAAGGACAATAAATGAATACCGCTTACTATCTCATTAATACCCTGTGCAACCTGTACCTGATGGTGGTACTGATGCGTATCTGGCTGCAGCTGGCCAGGGCCGACTTCTACAATCCCTTCAGCCAGTTTGTGGTCAAGGCGACCAATCCGGTATTGAAACCCCTGCGCCGCTTTGTTCCCGGCTATTTTGGTATCGACATCGCGGCCCTGTTGCTGGCCGTGCTGGTGGTGATGGTCAAGCTCAGCCTGCTGTACGGACTCAAAATCCTCGAAACCGATATCTGGTCCGACTGGCTGTTGCTGGTCGTGCTCACCATCGTCAAGAAAGCGGGCGCCATGCTGTTCTGGATCCTGATTATACGCGCGCTGCTGAGCTGGGTAAGCCAGGGCAATAATCCGGTTGAGTATCTGATGGTACAGCTGACCGAACCCTTGCTGGCCCCCATACGCCGCGTGGTTCCCTCTCTGGGCGGGCTCGACCTGTCCATGCTGGTATTCTTTATCATACTCCAGGTGCTCAACTCCCTGATGGGGGATATCTTCATCCTCTGGTGGGGGATATAAGCCTGGCGGTTCAACTCAAGGATGACGCGCTTTACCTGCGCGTCTATTTACAGCCCAAGGCCAGCCGGGACCAGTTTCTTGGTCTGCATGGTGACGAACTCAAAATCGCCATTACCGCGCCTCCTGTCGAGGGCAAGGCCAATGCGCATCTGCTGAAATGGCTAGCCAAACAGTGCCGGGTGGCCAAGTCTCAGGTGCAATTGGTTGCCGGCGCCAGCAGCCGGCACAAGAAAGTCGTGATCGCATCGCCAACAGAAATTCCGCCGGTACTGGCTGAGCTGTTGACCTAAACTGAATATTAAGACGCTTAAACAAAGAGGAAGAGTGATGTTTAAAGGCATGCTGACTACCTTATGGCTTGGTCTGGGGCTCTTGCTCTCGGTCCAGGCTCAGGCCGACGAAACCAAGGTGGGCGACTGGACCGTGCATTACAGCGCCCTGCCCTCCACTTTTCTGACCCCCGAAGTGGCTCGCACCAATCGCATCGAGCGCAGCCGCTATAACGGCATTCTGAATATTGCGGTACTCGATGAAAACGGCAAGTCTCTGCAGGTGAACCTGACCGGAGAAGGCAAAACGCTGATTGGCACGGTGCGCAAACTGGAGTTTCAAACCATACGCGAAGGTGATGCCATCTATTACATCGCCGAATACCCCTATCGCAATGTCGACAATGTGCTGTTCACCATCGATATTCAAGGTCCGAACCGGGGTGGCGAGTTCTCGTTCCGCCATACTTTTTATACCGATTGAGCCTGCGCGCATCCGAGCACTCACTTCCGGGGGCAGCAGTGTTATTATGCACACTCACACGCCTCAGCCTAACGGGAGTATCAGGTGAGCAAGCAGATAGTACTGGCCTCGGGTAACGCCAAAAAAGTTGCCGAATTACAAAGCCTACTCGGCGAGCTGGACATGACCGTCATTCCCCAGAGCAAACTGGGCGTGACCGATGCCGATGAAACCGGCACCACCTTCGTGGAAAACGCCATTATCAAGGCCCGTCATGCCGCCGCCATTACCGGCCTGCCTGCCATAGCCGATGACTCAGGGCTGGCTGTTGCCGCGCTGGACGGCCGTCCCGGCGTGTACTCTGCACGCTTTGCCGGCGAGCAGACGACCGATCAACAAAACCTGGAATTATTGCTGACCCAGCTGCAAGACACGCCAGCCGGGCAGCGTCAGGCTACCTTTTGGTGTGTGCTGGTGTATATGCGCCATGCCGACGACCCCACGCCCCTGATTTGCAGCGGTTCATGGCACGGCGAGATTACCACGGCCGCCCGGGGCGAACAGGGCTTTGGCTACGATCCCGTGTTCTGGGTATCCGAGGCCGGCAAAACCGCCGCCGAGCTCAGCGCCGCCGAGAAAAACCGCCTCAGCCACAGAGGCAAGGCGCTGCGCCAGTTACAAGACCAGCTGCAAGCCTTGCCGCAAGAGCAATCGTGATGCTGCATCTTCCCCCGCTCAGCCTCTATGTGCACATTCCCTGGTGTGTGCAAAAATGCCCCTATTGCGACTTTAACTCTCACCCCCTGAAAGAAGCGATTCCCGAGCAGGCGTATATTAGTGCCCTGCTTGAGGATCTGCGCCAGGATCTTCACCTGGCCCAGGGCCGTCCGTTACACAGTATTTTTATTGGTGGCGGCACCCCCAGCCTGATGAGCCCGGAGGCCATCAAGCGGTTGCTCGATGGCATCAAGGCACTGATCCCGTTTGCAGACGCCATGGAAATCACCCTGGAAGCCAACCCGGGCACGGTAGAAGCCGGTCGTTTTGCCGGCTTTAAAGCAGCCGGGGTCAACCGCATCTCGATTGGCATTCAAAGCTTTCAGCCAGAAAAACTGGCCCGCCTGGGCCGTATTCATGATCCCGAGCAGGCACGCTTCGCCGCACAGGAAGCGGCGACCGTGGGGCTAAACAGCTTCAATATCGACCTGATGCATGGCCTGCCCGAGCAAAGCCTGAGCGACGCCTTGTCGGATCTGGAACAGGCCATCGCCCTGTCCCCGCCCCACTTATCCTGGTATCAGCTGACCATAGAGCCCAATACGCCCTTTGCCTCCCGTCCGCCGGCCCTGCCAGAAGACGAAACGCTGGCCGATATTTATGAGCAGGGTCACGCCCTGCTGTTGGCCAACGGCTACCTGCAGTATGAAGTGTCGGCCTATGCCAAACCCGGATTCGAGGCCCGGCATAATCTGAACTACTGGCGCTTTGGCGATTATTTAGGCATTGGCTGTGGCGCCCACGGTAAAATCACCCTACCGTTAGAAGGAAAGCTGGTTCGCACCGTCAAGGTCAAGCACCCCAAGGGGTATCTAGAAGCCAACCGTCCTTACCTGGATCAGTATTGGCCGATAGCCACGCAGGATCTGTCGCTGGAATATTTCATGAATCGGTTGCGGCTGTTCGAGGCGATTCCCAAACAGGAATTCCCGCAGCTTACCGGGCAGTCTGCAAGCCTGCTGGAAACCCCGCTGACAGAGGCCTTGCGGCTAGAACTGCTGGACGAAACCGACACTCACTGGCAGGTAACGCCACTGGGGCGACGCTTTTTAAACCGCTTGCTCGATTTGTTTATTACCGACTGATACGGGTAACATTGCCGCCATTATCGCCTTTACCTGTGGGCAGGAGCCTTATGTCATCACTGGTTTACGAATACCCGCTTAATGAAAAATGTCGCAATTACCTGCGCCTCAACGACTTGCTGCAACAAATCAAGCAATGCCGCAGTCTGACTGCCAGCGGCCAGACCATTGCCCTCTTTAAAGCACTGCTCGATATTATTGAGCTGCTGGAACGCTGCGATATTCGCACCGATCTGGCCAAAGATCTGTCCATTCAAAAAGAAAAGCTGGCCGCCTGGGCCCAGGTGCCGGGGATCGATGCCGCCGCACTGGCCCAGCTGGAGCAACAGCTGGCCGAGTTAAGCCAGCAACTCCCCAGAGCGTCACGTTTTGGCCAGCAACTGCGTGAAGACAAGCTGCTCACGGCCATTCGTAGCCGCTTTGCCATACCCGGTGGCCTGTGCTCCTTTGATGTGCCGCAGTTGCATTACTGGCTGCATCAGCCCCGGGAAAACCAGCAGCAAGACATTGATGGCTGGCTGGCCCAGCTACAGCTGTTACAACAAGGGCTGGAGCTACAACTTACCCTGTGGCGCGAAACCGGCCAGTTTCAGTCTCAGGTAGCCAACAACGGCTTTTTTCAGGACGATGCGGCACACACCCATATTATCCGCTTGCGTCTGCCGGCCGATCAGGCCATTTACCCGGTAGTCAGTGGTAACAAGTACCGCTATACCATCCGCTTTATGCCGGTTGATAATCATGAAATCGGTAATGTTGAATTTGAATTGGCGAATATTAAATGAATAAAGTTCTCACCGTTACCTGCCCCACCTGCAAGACGCCTGTGGAATGGAGCGAGCAAAGCCCGTTTCGTCCGTTTTGCAGCAAGCGTTGCCAACTGATTGATTTGGGCGAGTGGGCAGACGAAGAAAAGCGTATTCCCGGTGACCCGGCCTGGCTACCGGATCAGGATAATGAAAATGAGTACTGATACCGTCAAGAAATCGGTACTGGTAGCGGTGGGGGTGATTGAAAATACCGAGGGCGAAATTTTTATCTGCCGCCGTGGCGCCAGTCAGCACCAGGCAAACAAGTGGGAGTTTCCCGGCGGCAAGGTCGAAGCCGGCGAAACTGTGGCTCAGGCACTGGCCCGGGAGCTGGCAGAAGAAGTGGGCATCATAGTGCAGGCCTGCCAGCCGTTGATGCAGATAGAGCACGACTACGGCGACAAGCTCGTCACCCTGGCCATCCGTAAAGTGACCGCCTTCAGCGGCGAACCGAGTGGGCTTGAAGGCCAACCCAGCCGCTGGGTACCGGTAGACGAACTAGGCCAGTACGACTTTCCCGCCGCCAACAGCCCGATAGTCGAGACATTGCAAAAGGCATGAGGGGTGAATGAAGGGTGAGGGGTCTGTTTTTCCTCACGCCTTCCCCCCTCACCCCTCACGTTTTTATTCGACTTCCAGACTGTCTACCCGTTGCAACCCTCGGGGCAACAAGGCACCGCGGCGGCCCCTTTCACCCTGGTAGTGAGCCAGATCGGCAGGCTTGAGGGTGAGTTTACGCTTGCCGGCATACAGGGTCACGCTGGCACCTTCCGGCACCACCACCAGCTGCTTGATGAAGTCTTCCCGGGCCTGCACCTTGGCCGAAGGAATGCCGATGATCTTGTTGCCCTTGCCCTTGCCCAACAGCGGCAAGTCCTGCAGTGGAAACAACAACATGCGGCCTTCATTGGTCACCGCCAAACACTGACTGCTGGCCAGCTGCTCTATGAGCACCGGCTTCAACACCTGACCGCCGGCGGGCACGGTGAGCAACGCCTTGCCGTTTTTATTGCGGCTTACCATGTCAGCAAAGCGGCACACAAAGCCATAACCCGCATCGGACGCCAGCAGGAACAGCCGTTCGTCGTCGCCCATCAGCACAAAACTGGCCTGCTCGCCGGGGCTCAAGTTACAACGCCCCGACAGGGGTTCGCCCTGGCTGCGGGCCGAGGGCAAGCCATGGGCATCCTGGCCATAGGCCCGGCCTATGCTGGACAGGAACACCGCCATCTGGTTACTGCGTCCATTAACCGCATCCAGAAAGCCGTCCCCGGCCCGATAGCTCAGGCTGGCACCATCGATATCGTGCCCCTTGGCCGACCGGATCCAGCCTTTTTCCGAGAGCACAACCGTGATCGCCTCACTGGGGATCAGCTCTTTCTCGCTCAATGCCCTGGCTTCTGCTCGCTCAATAAGCGGCGAGCGACGATCGTCCCCGTACTTTTCGGCATCGGCCAGGATCTCTTTCTTGATCAGGGTATTCAAGCGACGCTCGGAGCTCAGCAGTAAGGTCAGCTTGTCCCGCTCGGCAGCCAGCTCATCCTGCTCACCGCGGATCTTCACTTCTTCCAGCTTGGCCAAGTGGCGTAATTTCAGCTCCAGAATGGCTTCAGCCTGTATCTCGGTGAGCTCGAAACGCGCCATTAACACCGGCTTGGGTTCGTCTTCGCGGCGAATGATCTCGATGACTTCATCAATGTTCAAAAACGCGGCCAACAAGCCTTCCAGAATGTGCAGCCGCGCTTCCACTTTATCCAGCCGGTGCTGCAGGCGGTTACGCACGGTTTGCCGGCGAAAGGTCAGCCATTCGTCCAGAATCATATCCAGACTTTTCACCTGGGGCTTGTTGTTCAGTCCCAGCATGTTCAGGTTTACGCGGTAGCTCTTCTCCAGATCGGTGCTGGCAAACAGGTGCTGCATCAGCTGTTCGACATCGACCCGGTTCGAGCGCGGAATAATCACCAGCCGCGTGGGGTTTTCATGATCCGCCTCATCACGCAAATCCGCTACCATGGGCAGCTTTTTCGCCTGCATCTGGGCCGCTATCTGCTCCAGGATCTTGCCGCTGCTGGCCTGGTGCGGCAAGGAGGTAATGATAATATCCCCTTGTTCCATCTCGTAGACGGCGCGCATCTTGATGCTGCCACGACCGGTTTCGTATATTTTCTGAATATCCGCCCGGGGGGTAATGATCTCGGCATGGGTGGGGTAATCCGGCCCGTGCACAAACTCCATCAGCTCGCTCACGCTCGCCTTGGGATTCGCCAATAAGTGCACGCAGGCGGCGGCCAGTTCGCGAATGTTATGGGGCGGTATGTCGGTCGCCATGCCCACGGCAATGCCGGTGACGCCATTGAGCAGAATATGCGGCAGGCGGGCCGGCAACATGCGCGGCTCTTTCATGGTGCCATCGAAGTTGGGGATCCACTCTACCGTGCCCTGACCGAGCTCGGATAACAGCAGCTCGGCATGGCGAGACAGACGGGCCTCGGTATAACGCATGGCGGCGAACGACTTGGGATCATCCGGCGCCCCCCAGTTACCCTGGCCGTCCACCAGTGGATAACGGTAAGAAAACGGCTGCGCCATCAACACCATGGCTTCGTAACAGGCGGAGTCACCATGGGGGTGATATTTACCCAGCACGTCCCCCACGGTACGGGCCGACTTTTTATGCTTGGACAGGGCCGACAGCCCCAGCTCGCTCATGGCATAAATAATGCGGCGCTGTACCGGTTTCAGGCCATCACCTATATGGGGCAAGGCGCGATCCATGATGACGTACATGGAGTAATTAAGGTAAGCCTGCTCGGTAAAGGTATGCAACGGCAGGCGTTCTACGCCTTCCATCGTAAAATCGTTATTACTCATTTAAGTTCTGTCCTCAGGCCAGGGGATCGACCAGGTTACCCTTGGCTTCCAGCCATTCACGACGATCGCCGGAGCGCTTTTTGGCCAGCAGCATATCCATCAGTTTGGTGGTGCTCTCCATGTCATCCACCGTCAGCTGCACCAGTCGACGGGTGTTGGGATCCAGGGTGGTTTCACGCAACTGCTTGGGGTTCATTTCACCCAGTCCCTTAAAGCGAGTCACCTGTACTTTGCCCCGTTTCTTTTCGGCTTTAATCCGCTCCAGCACGCCGTCGCGCTCGTCTTCATCCAGGGCGTAATACACCTCTTTGCCCAAATCGATGCGATACAAGGGCGGCATGGCCACATAGACATGGCCTTGTTCGACCAGGAAGCGGAAGTGGCGGACAAACAGGGCGCACAGCAGGGTGGCAATATGCAGACCATCCGAGTCCGCATCCGCCAGTATGCATATCTTGCCGTAGCGTAAATCGCTCAGGTCGGTCGAGTCCGGATCCAGGCCGATGGCCACCGAAATATCGTGGACTTCCTGCGACGCCAGTACCTGGCCCGGCTCCACTTCCCAGGTGTTCAGGATCTTGCCGCGTAGCGGCATGATCGCCTGAAACTCACGATCCCGCGCCTGTTTGGCACTGCCGCCGGCGGAATCACCTTCAACCAGAAACAGCTCGCCACGCATGGGATCCGAGCAGGCACAATCGGTGAGTTTGCCCGGCAGGGCCGGCCCCTGGGTGACCTTTTTGCGCACCACCTTTTTTGCCTGACGCAAGCGGCGCTGGGCACTGCTGATACAGAGCTCGGCAATTTGCTCGGCCAGATCGGTATGCTGGTTGAGCCACAGGCTGAATGCATCCTTAACCACACCCGAGACAAAGGCCGAACATTGGCGCGACGACAGCCGCTCTTTGGTTTGCCCGGCAAACTGCGGGTCTTGCATTTTTACCGACAGAATATAGGCACAGCGCTCCCAGATATCGTCCGGCGTGAGCTTGACGCCACGGGGCAGCAGGTTTCTGAATTCACAAAACTCCCGCATGGCATCCAGCAGCCCCTGGCGCAAACCATTCACGTGGGTGCCGCCCTGGGGGGTCGGGATCAGGTTGACGTAGCTCTCGCCCAGTCCTTCGCCACCCTCGGGCAGCCAGGTCAGGGCCCACTCCACTGCCGAATGTTCCGCGCTGAAGTTGCCCACAAAGGGTTGCTCTGGCAGGCAGGTATAATCCTTGACCGACTCCAGCAGGTAATCCTGCAGGCCGTCCTGATAGCACCACTCCTGGGTTTCGTCGTTGACCTTGTCAACGAAGTGAATACTGAGACCCGGGCACAGTACCGCCTTGGCTTTTAGCAGGTGCTTGAGGCGGGTAACGGAAAACTTGGCCGAATCGAAATAGCTGGCATCGGGCCAGAAATGGACGCGGGTACCGGTATTACGCTGGCCACAGGTGCCGGTGACAGTCAGCTCGTTCACCTTGTTGCCGTGCTCGAAGGCCATCTCGTAGACCTGGCCGCCGCGACGGATAGTGACGTCCAGTCGTGAACTCAAGGCACTGACCACCGAAATACCGACGCCATGCAGGCCGCCAGAGTACTGGTAGTTTTTATTGGAGAACTTGCCCCCCGCATGCAGCTTGCAGAAAATCAGCTCAACGCCCGAAATGCCTTCTTCCGGATGAATGTCGACCGGCATGCCGCGACCGTTGTCGATCACTTCCAGTGACTGGTCGGCATGCAGTATCACTTCAATCTTGCTGGCGTGGCCGGCGAGTGCCTCATCAACGCTGTTGTCGATGACCTCCTGGCCGAGGTGATTAGGGCGAGTAGTATCGGTATACATGCCGGGACGACGACGCACCGGCTCCAGGCCATTGAGTACCTCAATGGCATCAGCAGTATATTGACTCGATGTCATATTGACCCTAAATAATCAGAATTCGTGATCTGCATCTTACTACCTACCGCTAGTGGCTGTCAGCTTTAAGCGCGGTGAGGGGCAAGGCGTGAAGGACGAACAGGAAGAAACCACACCGGCGTCTGACACCCTGTGCCTAACCGCTCACTGCGCCAGTCCCTGTGCACACCTCACGCTTCACGCCTGACCCATCACGGTATTTCTACAGCTGCAGAAAGCGGATGATTTGTGCGCAGTAATGATTGAAGCCGACAAAGGAGTGATCGCCGCCTTTTTGAATGCAGACTCGGGCGAAGCGGTAATAGTCGAGGGCTTCGCGATAGTCCAGCACTTCATCGTCTTGCTGTTGCAACAGCCAGATGCGCTCCATGCAGCCGGGAGCATCCAGACGCAGCGTGCTCAGCTCCTGCATATGCTGTTCGCCAAGCTGGTATCGCTCATCGGTATACGGATTAAGCTGCTCGCCCAGATAATCCTGCAGCAAAATATGCGGATTGACCGCGGGGTTGATGACCACGGCGCGCACGCCATACTGCTCGGCTACCCGGGTGGCAAAAAAGCCGCCCAGGGAGCTGCCGGCCACGCCAAATGGCCCGCTGATCTGGTCACAAATCGCCTGTATCTGTGCCCAGGCTGCGGCCGGCGTGGTAGCCAGTTGCGGACAGATAAAATCAATGTCCGGCCGTTTTTGTTGCAGATATTGCAGCATCTGCTGCGCTTTAATGGATTTTGGCGACGAATTAAAGCCATGCAAATACAGAAGGGTAGACATCTTAATATCCGGTGGCACTAAAGTCGGGTTCGAAACTATGAGGTGGCAATCGCCACACCTGGGTGCTCAAGCGGCCATCGGGGTACAGCGAAATGGCACGCCAGCCTGGCGCCATGCTGTCGAGGGCAAAGTCGTCAGACAGGGGCTTGAACTGAATACAGGTGGCGGGGCTGGCCAGATAACGAACGCCCTGGTGGCGTTGATCAAATCCCTGATGCACATGGCCGCACAGCACCACTTTTGAGGCCTGGTGCCGGGCAAGCAGTGCCTGCATGGCCCCGGCATTGCGCAGGTTATGCTGATCCAGCCAGGCACAGCCCACGGGTATTGCCTGATGATGCACCGCCAGCAGCAGATGGTGCCGAGGGTATTGCTCAATGGCTTGCTCAAGCAAGGATAGTTGCGCCGCTGACAACTCGCCGTGGGTTTGCTCTGCAAGCTGGGTATCCAGCAGCAATATTTGCCACTGGCCACAGAGCAGATGCTTGGCGTTGCTGATGCCGGCCCGATCCAGCTCGGCCTGCATTAAAGCCGCATCGTCATGGTTGCCCGGCAACCAGAATACCGGCGGTGCCAGCCGACTCATTAGCTCACCGAAATGACGATAAGAATCAGGGGTATGATCTTGTGATAAATCACCGGTTGCCAAAATCAGATCATGAGGCGGCGCCTGCGCCAGCTGCTCATTTTCGATGATGGCGTCCACCACCGCTCGTCCGCTGTGCCAGGGGGCAATCCCCAGAAAGTCGGCGTCTTTGTCGGCAAAAAGGTGGGTATCGGTAATTTGCAACAGCTCCACCACGCCGTCGGGGCGGTGTGGTGTGATATCAATGGTATCTAACTGAAGACGAGTTTGATTCAAATCTGTTTGACCGTACTAAATCCGTGTTGTAGGCAACATTTCAGCCATTCGGCCAGAAAGAGGTTTACCTGCTCTTTTTCATTGCGATGATGCATCTTGGCATTAGGGTAATGATAACTCGAACGCAGGGTTAATGTCTGCTGGCTGGCACACACTTCGGCCATTCTTACGTCATGATAAAGCCTGACGGTAATCTTCATTCGCATAAAGGAAGGCAAGCGTGGCGTGCATTGCTCGATGGACACATGCCAGGTGTAAGGCGCGGTCTCCAGCACCTTCAATACAAACAACACCTGTTCGCTAATGCCAACCGACACGCTCTCACCCACCATGGCTCCTGATGGCAACAACCTCATCAAGGACATGTAGTTCACATCACAGGTGCGCTGCAGCGACTTTAAATCGGGTACGTGTTTGCGGGCGCTCACCTTGGCTGTCAAATTTATCTCCTTGCCAGCAACCTCGGCTGACATCAGTTTATCCGCCTTTATAATCACCAAAGGCGGTGGACTAGCGCTACTACCCCTATTACACCAGTTTTTTATCCGTTCGGCCAAGTATTACACAGCACAGTACCGAGGGAGCTGGCCCGGTTGGCGTTATGCTCCCTGGCCGTTCGTTCGCTGCAGCGCCAGCCACTGCAGCGCTATGATACTACTGGCGTTGTCTATCTTGCCTTCGGCCAGCCACTGCATGGCCTGCTCTCGAGGCACGCGATGCACGCGAATATCTTCACCCTCGCTGGCCAATCCCGCATGAAGCACCGCCTCGCTGGCATCCACCTCGCCCACGAACAGGGTGATGCGCTCGCCACAGCCACCCGGGCTCGGGAAATAGCTCATTACCCGGGTCAGAGTATTCAGCGTGAGGCCGGCTTCTTCCTGGGCCTCGCGCCGTACCACTTCTTCTTCCGACTCCCCCTCTTCCACTATGCCGGCCACCACTTCCAGCAGCCAGGGGCTGGCTTCACTATACACAGCCCCTACCCTGAACTGCTCGATCAAGATAACTTCATCCCGCACCGGGTCGTAAGGCAACACGGCCGCCGCATGGCCACGGTCGAACAACTCTCGCGTGATCTCCTGGCTCCAGCCACCGGCAAAGAGTTTGTGTTGTAATCGTAGCCGCAGCAGCCGAAAAAAACCTTGATAGCCGACCTCTTCCGCCAGCAGTTTGACGTCCTGATGCCCAAACTGGGCGGGTTTGTTTATACTCATTTCGACTCCTTTCTTGACTTTTAACCGGTAAATTTTAGACTAGCGCTAAAAGTGAATGAACGTTCATTCATGGGTAACTCTGCATTAAAAAGGGATTGTTTTATACAATGTCCAACCAGAATAGTGATGTTACTCTTACACTTAACCAACCATTCCCGGCTGCCAGCCCCCAGCACGGCGATCCTTGCTCATCTGTTATGTAAGGCAAAACCAATGAAAAAAACGCTGTTATCGTCCCTAATATTGCTTTGCGCGGCAGGCTCGGTCCAGGCCGAAGATTTGCTTGATATCTACCAGCAGGCGACCAGTAATGACCCGCAGGTGCGCCAGGCCAAGGCCGTGCGTGATGCCGCCTTCGAGAAAGTGAACGAATCTCGCGCCCCGTTATTGCCACAGATTAATTTAGGCGCCGATGCCAACTACATACAAAGTAGCCGCAGCGACCGTAATACGGCCAGTGCCAACCTGCAACTGGGTCAGGCCTTGTATCGCAAGTCGGCCTGGGTCAACCTCGACATCACCGAAAAGCAGGCCACTCAGGCCGATGTGATCTACAACCAGGTCCAACAAAATTTGATTTTGCGCGCCACTCAGGCTTATTTTAACGTCTTGAGTGCTGAGGATGCCTTAAGCTTTGTGCAGGCCAACAAGGAAGCGGTGAGCCGCCAGCTCGACCAAACCAAACAGCGGTTTGAAGTGGGCTTAAGCGCCATGACAGACGTGCACGAAGCACAGGCGCAATATGATCAGGCATTAGCCGAAGAAATCAGCGCCGAAAACGCGGTAAACAATGCCAAGGAAGCGTTGCGCGAGCTCACCAACATGAGCTATACCCAGCTCAACAAACTCAATACCGACTCCTTTAGCCCGCAAAAATCGGTGATTGCCGCCGATAAGTGGCTGGAAATCGCCCTCGAGCAAAACCTGGAGCTACATCAGCAGCGGATTGCCAAAGACATTGCCAACGAACAAATTGGCCTGGCTCAATCCGGTCATCACCCCACCCTGGACCTCAATGCTGGTGTAAGCAGCAACTACACGGATATCAGAGGCAATACCGGCGTTAGTACTCAGGATGGCACCGTGAACGAAGGCCTGGTGGGATTATCTTTCAATCTGCCGATTTATAGTGGCGGTGCCACCACCTCTCAGGTGAAGCAGGCCCAGTTCGGCTATGTGGCCGCCAGCGAGCAGCTGGAGCGCAGCTTTCGTGCGGTGCAAAGCCAGGTGTACTCCTCTTATAACGACGTGAGCGCGGCAGCCGGCTCGGTACGTGCCTTCGAGCAATTTGTTATTTCGGCACAAAGTGCCCTGGATGCCACCGAAGCCGGTTATGAAGTGGGAACCCGCACCATAGTCGATGTGCTTGATGCCACGCGCCAGCTTTATAACGCCAAACAAAACCTGTCTACCGCTCGCTACAACTACATTATCAGCCAGTTGCAGCTCAGACAGGCGGCCGGTAATTTAACCATGCAAGATCTGGTCGACATTAATAACGGCCTGATGAGAAAGTAAGGCGAATACAGGCCGCAAGCAATCAGACATCGGCACCGTTCTTGTCGATGGAACTGGCCTTTATCATGACGGCTTCAGGGTAGTTAAGCGTCAGCTTGACTGCCTTGTTCTGTTTGCGCCTAATACCAAACTGAGTAAGTAACTGGTCTATTTGGCTGCTCAGTAAGGCCGAACGAAGGGTCTACTCCACCGACACGCTGCAAGCACTTCCCTGTGGCGCTCAAGCACATGACATCCTTGTCATGTGATGGTCGGTGGAGTAGATCCCTTCATCCGCCCCAAGCTGCGGAGTTACCTGTAGGTGCTATCTACAGACAACTCAGTGCTTGTGGAGAGGCAACAGAGTTCGGCTCCCACGACCGTGAAATGACAGGGATGTCATTTCCCGAGCCCCCAGGGATGGGTTTATGGCGTGTCGTGGGAGTTGACTCTGTTTCCTCTGGTACTCAGCTTTAAAATAGATCATGTTTTTACTTAGATTGGTATAACCCAAGGGATGTCGATGATCTCACGCTATTTGCCCCTTACAAGCTGGCTCGGTGTCTATAACAGGCACACTCTGGCCAGTGACATGATAGCGGCCGTTATCGTCACTATCATGCTGATCCCCCAATCGCTGGCCTATGCCATGCTGGCAGGCTTGCCTCCCGAGATCGGCCTTTATGCCAGTATCTTGCCCTTGCTGGCATATACCCTGTTTGGCAGCAGCCGCACGCTGTCGGTGGGGCCGGTGGCGGTCATTTCGTTGATGACGGCCGCCGCCGTGGGCAGGCTGGGGCTGACAAACACCAGCGAATATATTGCAGCGGCCGTGGTACTGGCCTTGCTGTCTGGCATTATCCTGCTGCTGATGGGCATCTTTAAACTGGGCCTGCTGGCCAACTTTTTAAGTCACCCGGTTATTTCCGGCTTTATTACCGCATCCGGCCTATTGATTGCTGCCAGTCAGCTGCAGCATTTACTGGGCATCAGCGCCAGCGGCCACAATCTGCTGGATATGCTGCTGGCACTGGCTAGTAACCTGCAGCACACCAATCTTTTCACCCTGAGCATAGGTGGTGGTGCCCTGCTGTTTCTGTTCTGGTCGCGAAAGGGGCTAACCCCCTTGTTGACTCGCTGTGGGCTGGCAGCCCATATCGCGACTCTGGTGTCTAAAACCGCCCCCATACTGGCGGTGATCACGACCATTGCGGTGGTGTGGGCCGGCGACCTGACCGAATCCGGGGTGCGAGTGGTCGGCATCATTCCTGCCGGTTTGCCCGGTTTTGCCCTGCCCTCCTTCAATAGTGAGCTGTGGCAGCAATTGCTGGTGTCAGCCGGGTTCATCAGCCTGGTGGGCTTTGTGGAGTCGGTGTCGGTGGCGCAAACCCTGGCGGCCAAACGGCGCCAGCGCATCGAGCCCAATCAGGAGCTGATTGGCCTGGGGGCGGCCAATATAGGCTCGGCACTGGCTGGCGGCTTTCCGGTGACCGGTGGCTTTTCACGCTCCGTGGTCAACTTTGATGCCGGTGCCCAAACACCGGCGGCGGGGGCTTTCACGGCGCTGGGCATCGCCCTTGCCGCCCTGTTTCTTACGCCATTAATGTATTACCTGCCTCAGGCGACCCTGGCCGCCACCATCATAGTGGCGGTGTTATCCTTGATTGATCTGGGAGCGCTCAAGCGCACCTGGCAGTATTCTCGCAGTGATTTTTCCGCCATGCTGGCCACCATACTGCTCACCCTGATCCAGGGAGTAGAATTGGGCATTATTGCCGGCGTCAGCCTGTCTTTGCTGCTGTTTTTATATCGCACCAGCAAGCCGCACAGTGCCGTGGTGGGCCGGGTACCGAACAGTGAACACTTTCGCAATATCGACCGTCATCAGGTAGAAACCAGCTCAAAGCTGATGACCTTGCGCATCGATGAAAGTCTGTATTTTGCCAATGCTCGCCACCTGGAAGACCGCATTTACGCCCTCATAGTACAGCAGCCTCAAATCAAGCATTTCGTGTTGATGTGCCCGGCGGTCAATCTGATTGATGCCTCGGCACTGGAGAGCCTGGAAGCCATTAACCACCGGCTGCACGACAGCGGGGTGACCTTTCACTTGTCGGAAGTAAAAGGCCCGGTCATGGACCGCCTGAAACAGAGTGACTTTCTGGAACAACTAACCGGCCAGGTATTCCTGAGCCAGTTTGACGCCTGGCAGGCATTGGGTAAGTAAACGTGAAGGAGAAGGGTGAAGGAGAAGGGTGAAGGAGAAGGGTGAAGGAGAAGAGTGAAGGGTGAAGTGAAGGATGAATCTTCCGTGTATTCCGTGGCAAAGAAGTCGTTGGCCTTTTAAGCAAACTGGCCACAGCATCCACATCCGCTACTGCTTAGGAATGAAAAAAGGGAAGGCGTTACGCCTTCCCTTTTTCGTTCGCTATTTTTTCACCGGCTCCGGCTCGTCGCATCAGCCAACCGGCACATAATCCGAGCAGCAAGATACGCAACACATGATGGAAGATAACCCAGGAGGGCTCCAACCCCGTCACCAAGGCCAGATAAATCATCGCTTCTACCGCACCGGGGGCATAGGCCAGCCACACCTGAAAGACCGGCAATTGTAACCACCAGGCCACCAATGCCGCCCAGCCGAGGGCAATCACCGAGCTCGACAGGCTGATCAGCAAGCCAACCAGCAGCAGCTGGCCCATCTCTTTAGCCGGCAAGGGCTTTAACCTGCTGCCTACCAAGGCACCCAGCAGTATCATGCTCACCGGAATAAGGCCCGTCACCGGCACGGCCGACACGCCAGTCCAGGCCGCATAACCTGCAGATACGGCCACCCCGGCCAGAATATAACTGGCAGGGATCCTTAACCGTTCCGCCCCCTTGCCCACCACCCAGGCCACCAACACTAACAAGGCGGTCGTGACCAAAGACAACTCCTGGCTGGCCGGCGCTGCCAGGGTGGGCACCCACTCCAGCAACATAATGACGCTCACCAAAGCCACCAGGGCAATGACCCGCACCGTTTGCGACAGTATCACCCGTATCGGGTTATCCAGCTGGGTAGCCAGTGCCGCCATGATCGACAAGGCACCTGGCGACGCCCCCATCACCGCTTCTTGGGACGACCATCCCAAACGCCGCAACACATACTGCCCCAGCGGGATTTGGGTAGCCAAACACAATAACAGCCCGGTCACGCTAAACAGTAACGAGCCGGGCCCGGGGAAATCAAACTCCAGACGCAGGCCGACGGCCACACCTAAACAGGCCTGAATCGGCGCCAGCAAACGTTTGGGCAAACGCACATCTAATCCGAGCATGGCAGCCAGGGCCACAACCAGCATGGCCCCCAGCAGCCAGTCCGATGGAAAGCCGGCGCTATGAGCCAGCCAACCACCGGCCGCACCCAAGATACAGGTGCGCAGCCAAATCATCATGCCTGTCCTGCTTCACTCTGCAAAAAGGCGGCACGGCGGCGTTTGCGCCAGCCCATTAACAACGGCAGCACCAGCACCAGTACGCTGAACACCCACAGGCTGAGAGTCACGCCATTGTTAAACAGGATGCTCCAGTCACCGGCACTGATCGACAAGGCGCGGCGCAAGTTGTCTTCCAGCACTCCACCCAACACCAGACCAAGAATCACCGGTGCCAGTGAGAAGTCCAGTTTGCGCAAGATAAAGCCAAACACGCCGAGCAAAATCATGAAGAACAGGTCGAAGCTGGCACCGTGAATCGAGTAGATACCCACGAAGGTCAACATCACGATCACCGGCACCAGATAGGCCTGGCGTACGCTCAGCATGCGCACGAAAATACCCACCAGCGGCAAGTTCATGACCAACAAGGCAATGTTGCCCAAAAACATGGAGGCAATCAGACCCCAGGCAATATCGGGCTGCTGACTGAACAGCAAGGGACCCGGCGTTACATCAAACAGCAAGAGCGCGCCCAGCAGAATGGCTGTGGTGCCCGAACCCGGGATCCCTAAGGTCAGCATGGGCACCATGGACCCCACCGCCGCCGAGTTATTGGCCGCTTCCGGTGACGCCAGGCCCCGTATATCGCCCTGGCCAAACTCGTTATTCTCGCCAGCCATGCGCTTTTCGGTGCCATAGGCCACGGCACTGGCCACGGAGGCGCCTGTGCCTGGCAATACGCCAATCACAAAGCCAACCAGGGTAGAGCGCAGCACAACCCAGCGCACCGCCACCAGATCGGCAACCTTGACGAACGACTTGCCTACCTTGTCTATTTTGCTGCTACCACCATAGTGATGTTCGACCAACAACAAGATTTCGCTGATGGCAAACATGCCGATGACCACCACCAAAAAGTCGACGCCATCGAACAGGCTGGTTAAACCAAAGGTAAAGCGTAATACACCGGTTCCCGAGTCTACGCCCACGGTCGCCAGCACCAGACCAATGACGGTGCCCACCACGGTTTTTATCGGTCGAGAGCCGACCATGGAGGCCAGGCAACACAGTGCAAATACCATTAATGCCACAAACTCTGACGGGCCAAAGGTCACCGCCACCCGCGTGAGCACAGGGGCAAAAATAACCAGCAAGATCAGGGCGCCCATGGAGCCTGCGAAAGAGGAAACCGCCGACAACGCCAGCGCTCGACCGCCCTCGCCCCGTTTGGCCATGGGATAACCGTCGAGAGTGGTCATGATGGCCCCTGCATCACCGGGTACGTTAAGCAAGATACTGGAAATTCGACCACCGTATTCGGCGCCATAATAGACACCCGCCAGCAAAATGATGGCGGAGGCCGGCTCCAGGCCCATGGAATAGGCCAAGGGTAATAAAATGGCGATGCCATTAATCGGCCCTATGCCCGGCAGTGCTCCCATCAGGGTGCCAAAAAAACAGCCTGCCAGTACCAGCGCCAAATTCATTGGCGTCAAGGCAACGGCAAACCCCATGGCTAAACTAGTCAACACATCCATACCATCAACCTCCAAACAGGGTGCCGGCCGGCACGTTCAGCTCCAGCACCACACTCAGCAGCACATAACCCACGGCGCCAAGCGCCACCGAGTACAACACGGCTTTACCCAAGGCCAGGCCAAAAAGCCGAGCAAATACGGTACCCACCAGACAGGTAGATAGAATGAAACCCAGAATTTCGAAACTCCAGGCATACGCCACCAAACCCAAGACCACCAGCAGGTGGCGGACAAAGATGCTGCGTCCGTACTCGCCCTTGAAGCGGCTGGGTTTGATGACCAGCCACGCCGAGCAGGCAAACAGCAATACCGCCAGGATCAAAGGTATCGCCTTGGGCCCAACAGGTTCATATTGAAAAGGCACTTCAAGCTGCCAGGCGGCGGCCCCCAGGGCCACCGCTGCCAACATCAAGACCAGTGAAAAAAGACGATCGGCCATGATGTCATTCCTTATTTAAGTAGACCCATTTCACGAGATAATTCCTGAAACTTCCCAACTTCAGCCTTGATATAGGCTTCAAACTCGTCGCCAGACATGGATAACGGGAACAAACCCTGGTTGTTACGCACCTCGGTAAAGGCATCGGTCTGATACAGGTCGTTAAACTGCTTCACCCAGTACTGATAGGCTTCGTCGGACGCTTCTGGTGCCATGTAGAAACCACGCATGATCGGCCATTCAAC
The DNA here is from genome assembly GCF_048268965.1 of Oceanisphaera sp. GTDB lineage: Bacteria > Pseudomonadota > Gammaproteobacteria > Enterobacterales > Aeromonadaceae > Oceanimonas. The sequence continues at coordinate 40,801 of NZ_JBLWUK010000015.1, read as the reverse complement.
ATCGAAGCCCTGCTCTGTCGCGGTCGGAATTTCGGCATAGTCACCATCCAGACGCTCCGGCGCCAACACCGCCAACACCCGAACTATTCCTGCATCCAGCTGCCCCTTGATTTCGGACATGTCACCAGGATAAACCTGAATATGGTTACCCAGCACGGCCGCCATGGCATCGCCACCGCCTTCGTAGGCCACATAACGCATGCTGCGTGGATCCAGTCCCAGCTGACGATAGAAGAACGCCGCCTTCATCCAGTCCTGGCTGCCCACAGTGCCACCCGCGCCCACGACCTGCTTGCCCGGGTTGGCCTGAATATCGGCAGCCAGCTCGGCCAGGTTATTCCAGGGCGCGTCGGCCTTGACGATAATAGCGCCGTAGTCGGTACCAATGGCGCCTAACCAGCGTGCATCATCCACGTCCAGATTCTTGCCAAACTTGCTGAGTGCCAGGTTAAGAGACGATCCCGAGCTGAACGCCACCACCGCATTGTCATCGGTACGTCGATTGCTGTTCATGTGGGTATAAGCGACCGCTCCTACACCACCGGGCATAAAGGTCACTCGCATAGGTTGATCCAGCAGGCCGGATTTCTCCAGACTGGACGTTAAAATACGGCAGGTAAGATCGAAACCGCCGCCCGGTTTGGCCGGTGCGATACATTCCGGTTTTTTGGGGGTAAAATCGGCATGGGCTGCGCCGGTGCCCATCAAGAGTAAACCGGCACCCAGAACAGCATGAACCAGAGGGGGTAATTTCATCTCGTTATCTCCTTGAGGTGATTCCATCTATTACTTGTTTCATCAGGAAACAAGTTGTTAACATCTGACATGTTACCCCCCTAAGCTGTCACCAAGCTGTCATGGCGAAACTGAGGATAAAATCGTGCGTATTCTTGTGATAGAGGACACCACAGTGCTGGGTGAAGCCATCGCCAATCGGCTACAGAAACTGGGCCATGGCACAGATTTAATTGGCAATGGCCGCCAGGCCGTCGACTGGCTACGCAATCAGGCAGTCGATTTGATTATTCTGGATCTCAACCTGCCCGGCCTTAGCGGCGAAGGGGTGCTGGCAGAGTTGCGCCAGCGCAAAACCGACACGCCAGTATTGATTCTTACCGCCCGGGATCAAATTGACGATCGCATCAAACTGCTGGATCTGGGAGCTGACGATTATCTCACCAAGCCCTTCGACTTTGGTGAGCTCGAAGCCCGGGTGCGCGCCCTGTTACGGCGCCAGCAGGGCTATGCCTCCAACATCAGTGAGCACGGCAATCTCGTTTTTAATCGAGATGCCAAAACGGTCACCATCGATCAATTACCCTGCCCTCTGGTTAATCGCGAATTCAGGCTGCTGGAAATTTTCCTGAGTGGATTAGAGCGGGTGATGAGCAAGGAAGAGTTGACCGAAAAGCTGTTTAACGCCGATGAAACTCCGTCGGCCAATACCATAGAGCTGTATGTGGCGCGGCTGCGCAAAAAGCTGAGCGGCAGCTCATTACAGATACAGACGCTGCGCGGTCTGGGCTATGTGGCACGGGTCGTCGATTCGTGAGTGGGCAGCCTGGCCACCATCCCCCCCTGCGCCGACGGCTGCTGTTACTCAGTACCGTGGTCCTCATCGGCCTGAGCCTGCTGGCCACCGGACTGATGGTGTCTTACAGCAAAAAAACCGCCGACCGCAGTTACGACATCATGCTCAACAGCGCCATACTGCAACTGGCCAATGCGGTGCGCCACGGTGAGCAAGGCTTTATTGTCGATATACCTGTGTCCGCTTTTGCCACCCTGGCCCAGGCTCCCCAGGATCGTGTTTTTTATCGCATCAGTATCAACGGCAACTTCTTGACCGGCTACCGATCTTTACCCTCGCCACCGCCGAAAACGCCGGCACAACGGCCACTGACCCAGCAACAGCCTGACTTCTTTGATGCTCACTTTTCCGGTGAGCCGGTACGGGTGGCGCGCTTGACCCGCCTGAATACCGAACGGCAGCCCTTCGATGAAATTCAAATCGAGCTGGCACAAACCCGTCTCGCTCGTGAGCAGCTCAGCGATGAGATTTTGTACCCGGCACTGGAGCTTATTCTGGGGCTGTTATTCAGCGCCCTGCTGCTATTGTGGCTGGGTATCTATTATGCCCTGCGTCCTTTTACCCTGATTGCCCGCGCTCTGGCCAGACGTCGCCCACGAGATCTGACCCCGCTGTCGTTACCGGTCCCCAAAGAAACGCTGCCGCTGCTGCACACCATCAATCACTTTATCGCGCGCCAACAGCAAATGCTGGAGCGCATGGAGTCCACCACCTCGGTGACCGCCCATCAGTTGCGTACGCCCCTCGCCAGCCTGCGCGCCTTGAGCGAAAATGCCCGGGACGAGCCAGATACAGAGAAAAGACAGCGACTGCTGGCCGGGCTGATTGAACAATGCGATCAACTGTCGTTGACGGTAAATCATCTATTGAATCAGGCCATGCTGGATCATCGTTTTCACAGCCAGGAACTGCTCCCGCTAGAGCTGAACGCCACCGCTAGAAAGGTATGTCTGGCGCTGGCGGTACCGGCGTTGCAACGGCAGGTCGAGCTTTCTTTCGAGCCGGCCGCCTCGCCCTTGTGGATCCAGGGAGACGAGATAGCGATCACCCAGATGCTGAACAACCTTATCGATAATGCCGTTGCCCATGCGCCCGCCCACACCCGGGTAGACATAATACTGCGCACCTCGCCGGCACCGGCCATACTCATTCGCGACTCCGGCCCTGGCATTCCCCTTGGCGAGCGAGAAAAGGTATTCGCCCGCTTCTATCGGGGCAGCCAGCATCGCTATTTGGGGTCGGGCCTGGGCATGGCCATAGCACGAGATGTAGCCGAACATCACGGCGCCCACATTCATCTGCATGACAATGAGCCTGGCGGGCTGGAAGTCGAAATCCGTTTTAACACTGACAGGAGCGCCCCATGAATCGGCTTCGTTTAGGCTTGCTGTGGCTATCGCTATTATTAACCGCAACCACACAAGCGACGGAGGAGTTTTTAAAACCCGCCGCCGCCCCCATGCAGCAGCAACTGGTTATTTACAGCGCCACCGACTACCGCCACCTGCAACCGCTGCTCCGTCACTTTCAGCAGCAACATCCCCAATTAGGCATCCGTTTTGTGGATCTCAATTCACAAGAGTTATACGAGCGCTTTTTACAGGAATCCCCCCACTCACCGGCGGACCTGTTGCTGAGTTCGGCCATGGATTTACAGCTTAAACTGGTCAACGACGGTTTTGCTCGCCCCTATCGCTCGGCCCAAACCTTGTCTTTACCCAGCCAGGTACACTGGCGACACGAGCTGTTCGCCTTTACCTTCGAGCCGATACTGACCGTTTTCAACCGAGAGCAGCTTGGCCCTCACCCGCTGCCGCACAGTCGCCAGCAACTGCTCACCCTGTTGCGACAAGATCCCAACCGTTTTGCCAATCACATTATTACCTATGATATTGCGGCCAGCGGCGTGGGGTATTTGCTGGCCAGTCAAGACAGCCAGCAGGGGCTGATGTATGGCCGGCTGCTGGAAGCCTTCGGCAGCCTTAAGGTGCAGATTGATGACAGCAGTAACGATATGCTGGATCGTCTTGCCAAAGGTGAGGCGGCCATCGGTTATAACCTGCTGGGCTCTTATGTGGCCTCGGTGTTACCAGGTTACCCCCAGCTGGCGGCCATGGCGCCCGACGACTATACCCTGATGCTGATGCGGCTGGCTCTGATCCCCAAAACCGCAGCTCATGCCACTCTGGCCGGCGAGTTCATCGACTTGATGCTGTCGGATCAGGGCCAGGCATTACTGGCACAAGGCGGCCTGCACCCGGTGCTGGAACCCGACTCAGGACAACTACGCCCCGCCATTCAGGCTCAAGGCCCGGTCACGCTGATCCCGCTGACGCCCGCGCTACTGCCGCCCCAGGACCCCTTGGTCAAACAACATTTTATTGATGCCTGGTCCAACTCCATTCTCACTGTGCCAGAGCCAGAATAGTGAAGGGAAAGAAAAAGCCCACAACAGACGGCGTCTGTTGTGGGCTTGTTTTCAGGCTGTTTGCTTAGCGCTGACCGTTGTTTTTTATCCGCGAGTACGAATAGCCTGAATGATGGCCGTGGTAGAGCAGCCTTCTTCGAAGTTCAGTACCTTAACCTCGCCACCGTTGGCGGTGACCTCTTCGAAGCCGGCTATTTCTTCCGGCTTGTAATCGCCGCCTTTCACCAGTACATCGGGCAGGGTTTCGGCAATCAGGCGCTGCGGCGTGTCTTCGGCAAAGGGGACCACCCAGTCTACCGCGCCCAGGCCGGCCAATACCGCCATGCGTCTGTCTACGGTATTCACCGGCCGGCCGTCGCCTTTAAGCGCCCGTACCGAGGCATCGGTATTCACCGCCACTATCAGGCGATCACCCAGTTGACGGGCGTGACTGAGGTAAGACACATGACCGGCGTGCAAAATATCGAAACAACCGTTGGTCATCACGATTTTTTCGCCGCGACGACGGGCCGCATCCATCACGTATTTCAACTGCTGCTCGCTCACCACCCCCATGCCGGACTCGGGCGAACCATACAGCACATTGGCCAGTTCGATGGCGGACACAGTGGACGTTCCCAGCTTGCCAACCACTATGCTGGCGGCCACGTTGGCCAGGGCACAGGCTTCATCCAGCGGCAAGCCGGCGGCCAGGCTGGTGGCCAGGGTCGCGATGACGGTATCGCCGGCACCGGTCACGTCGAACACTTCATGGGCCTGAGCGGGCAGATGCAGCTCGTCACCATCCGCATGGATCAGGGTCATGCCGTGCTCGGAGCGAGTGACCAGCAGCGCCTTGAACTCGAATTTATTGATCAGCTCACGGCCACGGGCGACCAGCTCCTGCTCGTCTTTCACCTTGCCCACCACGGCTTCAAACTCACTCATGTTGGGGGTGAGCAGGGTGGCACCGCGATACTTTTCAAAGTCGGTGCCTTTCGGGTCGACCAGCACAGGCACACCCGCCTGATTGGCGGCCTGGATCAGGGTTTGTACCTGGGTAAGCGCCCCCTTGGCATAATCCGATAACACCACTACCCCAGCCTGGCTTAATGCCGCCCGGGTTTTCTCGGTCAGCGGCGCGGCATCGTCGGGGGCGAAGCTGTCTTCAAAGTCCAGGCGCAGCAGTTGCTGATTACGGCTCATTACCCGCAACTTGGTAATGGTAGGGTGAGTCGATAAGCGTACAAAGTCGCACTCCACGCCGACGCCCTGCATTTTATCCTGCAGCGCGGTAGCCGCCTCATCGTTACCGGTCAGGCCCAGCAAGCGCCCCTTGCCACCCAGGGCCGCCACGTTCAGTGCCACGTTAGCCGCGCCGCCCGGCCGTTCTTCATTGTGCTCGACCTTGACCACAGGTACCGGTGCCTCGGGTGAGATACGCCCAGTGGGGCCGGACCAGTAACGATCCAGCATCACATCTCCTACCACCAACACCTTGGCACTATCGAATTCCGGTAACTTGATCTTCATGGTTCCGACTCTTTTGAACAGGGGAAAGTCGAAATATTATCACAATCGATGGTAAAAACACGGGTCTGGGTGAGGAGTGAAGCGTGAGGGGTGAGGAATAACATCCAGATCTGTCGATTCTGTGTTTTAACCACTCACGCCTGACACCTCACTCTTCACGGTTTTTGTATTGGTGGTCATTCGCGGCCAAGTTAATTAGAATTCCGACACTAATTGATCATGGCGACTGTTATGCAAGACTCTCGGATTCCCCCTTTTACCCTGGCGCTATTACATCCACGCTATGCATTCAACTGGCTGGGACTTGGCCTGCTGTGGCTATTGGTGACCCTGCTGCCCTGGCGCCTGCAAATGGCATTGGGCCGCGGTTTGGGCCGGCTGTCCATGCGCCTGCTCAAGTCCCGCGTTAACATCGCACGCCGTAATCTGGAGCTGGCACTGCCCGAGCAGAGCGAAAGGGAGCGGGAACACACCCTGAAAGCCAATTTCGAGAGCGTAGGCTGCGCCATCTTTGAAACCGGCATGGCCTGGTTCTGGCCACACTGGCGCATGCGCGCCATTACCCGCATGGAAGGCACCGAGCACGTGGATGCCGCCGTGGCCAAGGGCCAGGGCATGCTGTTGCTCTCGGCACACTTTTTAACGCTGGAGCTTAACGCGCGCCAGTTTGGCCTGTATAGGCCCGGCGTCGGTGTCTATCGCCCCAATACCAATGCGGTGCTGGAATATGCACAGGTACAGGGCCGCTGCCGCTCCAACAAGTATCTGGTGGACCGGCTCAACATCAAGGGTATGCTCAAGGCGCTGCGCCAGGGTGATGCCCTCTGGTATGCACCGGATCACGACTACGGCCGTCATGCCAGCGTATTTGTCCCCTTCTTTGCCGTCGAGCAGGCCGCCACCATTACCGGTACCGCCACCCTGGCGCGGGTGAAAAAAACCGTGACCCTGCCCTGTTTTACGCTGCGTGAAAAAGACGGCTACCGTTTGTTGATCCAGCCGCCCATCGCGAACTTCCCGGTCGGTGACGACGTGACAGACGCCATCACCAGCAACCAGGTCATTGAAGCCGCCATCCGCCTGGCCCCCGAGCAATACATGTGGCTGCACCGCCGCTTCAAGACCACCCCCGAAGGGGTGCCTTACCGGTATTAATATCCGTAAGGAGTGAAGGGTGAGGTGTAAGGTGTAAGGTGTAAGGTGTAAGGTGTAAGGTGTGAGGTGTGAGGTGTGAGGTGTGAGGTGAACAACCCTTCTGGCAGGTTCGGGGCTGGTTTGTTCTCCTCACGCCTCACCTCTACCCCTTCACGGGGTTTGCAGCCATTTATTCCAGCTGGCGATCACCCAGTCTCTTTCCTGAACCAGCTCGGTATCCGGTACCCGGCCGGGTTGATCCAGCAGGCTTAACCTGTGGCCCCGGTTTCTGATGGCGCAATACGCGACTTTTAACTGTTGGGCTTCCTCTTCCTCAAGCAAGCCAACCTCTACTGCGGCTTCCAGAATGCGAATATTGTCCGACCAGCGGATCAGCGCATCCGGGTACTCATCTCCGTAGGCCAGCACCAGGTACTGGGTTAAAAATTCGATATCGGCCAGGCCGCCCACCGACTGCTTGAGATGGAACTCTCCGGCACCGGCCTTGAGCATATGCTGGCGCATCTTCTCGCGCATCCTGACCACCTCTTCGGCCAGTGCCACCTTGTCGCGCCGCTTGCCCAGTACCTCACGACGCACCCGCTCAAACTCCCGATGCAAGGTGCTGTTACCGACGATCAGGCGGCTGCGTACCAGCGCCTGATGCTCCCAGGTCCAGGCCTCATTTTGCAGGTAGTTCTGGTAGGCATCCAGGGGGCTCACCATCAGGCCCGAATTGCCGCTGGGCCGCAGGCGCATGTCCAACTCATAGAGCACGCCACTGGCGGTGCGGGTGCTGAACAAATGAATGATGCGTTGCGCCAAACGCAGATAAAACTGCCTTACATCCAGTGGTTTATCACCATTGGTCTGGCCTTTCAGCCCCGCCTCGTGCACAAATACCAAGTCCAGATCCGAGCTGTAGGCCAGCTCTATGCCCCCCAGTTTGCCATAGGCCACTACGCCAAACCCGCGGTGCGGGCTGTCTGCCAGCATGGCGGGCACGCCGTGTCGCGCGCTGATCTGCGTCCAGGCCTGGTTGACGACTTCCTCGACGATGGCTTCTGCCAGCCAGGTCAGGTGATCGCTGACCTTCATCAGGGGCAAGGCGCCGGCAATGTCCGCGGCGGCAATGCGCAGCAGATGCACCTGCTTGAACTGACGCAGCGCCTCCATTTGCTGCTCGACATCGTCTTCCGGCACCCGCAGCAAGAACTGCCGCAATTCATCCCGGTATTCTTCGAGGGGAATGGGGTTGTACAACACCTGCGGCACCAGCAGTTCATCCAGCAAAATCGGGTAACGCGCCAATTGCTCCGCCACCAGCGAACTGGCTTCACACAGCCGGATCAGCTGGGTGAGTGCGCCGGCGTTTTCTACCAGTAACTGCAAGTAAGCGGTACGGGTCGCGATTTTAAGCAGCAGATTTTGCAGGCGGGCAAACAGCAGGCCCGGCGTCTCGGACTGATTAATCTTGTCGAGCAACACCGGCATCAATTTGTCCAGCGCCTGCCTGCCCTGAGGCCCCATTGCCCGGCGCGGACATTCCTCTTTAAAGTGATACAGGGTACGAGCCAGGCGGGTGGCTTTTTCTTCGTTAATGCCCTGCTCTTGCAACAAGGGAATCAATTCCGATTCATCCAGGTCGGTTTGCCAGAGATCGAACCAGATTTGTGGCGCGCCTTCTTCTTCCGCCTCGGTATTGTCACCAATCAGGCCATCAAATTGCAGACGAACCTGCTCCATGGCCTGGCGTAGCGCCTGGTAAAAATCATCCCAGTTTGAATGTCCCATCAGCCAGGCGAGCCGGCTGCGATTCAGCTCGTCAGTAGGCAGCGTTTGCGTTTGCTGATCATCAAACGCTTGTAAGAAGTTCTCGACCCGACGTAAGAAACGATAACTTTGATGCAATTGTTCGGCTTCGGCCGCCGTCAGCGCCCCGGACTCGCACGCTGCAGCCAGCGCGCTCGGCAAATGCCGCACCTGCAACGCCGGCTCTCGGCCACCGCGGATCAGCTGAAATACCTGGGCAATAAACTCAATTTCACGGATCCCGCCGGCACCCAGCTTGATGTTATCGTGCAGGCCCTTGCGACGCACTTCGGCGGCAATCATCGCCTTCATCTGGCGCAGGGAGTCGATCACGCCAAAATCGATATAGCGGCGAAACACGAAGGGTTTGAGCATGGCCTGCAGCTCGCGGTTGTAGGTCCCCTCGTCGTTAATCACCCGCGCCTTGACCATGGCATAACGCTCCCAGGTGCGGCCATGGTGCTGGTAGTAATCCTCCATGGCGGCAAAGCTGACCGCCAACGGTCCCGACTCGCCAAACGGGCGCAGCCGCATATCCACCCGATACACCTGGCCGTCGGCGGTCGTCTGATGCAGCGCATTCACCAGTTTTTGCCCCAAACGGATAAAAAACTGCTGGTTGGCCAGCTCGCGGCGCCCTCCCCGCGTAACGCCGTTATGGGGAAAGGTAAAAATAAGATCGATATCGGAAGAAAAATTCAGCTCGTGGCCACCCAGTTTGCCCATACCCAAAATCAGCATGGGCACCCCATTGCCCTCGGCATCGGTGGGGGTACCCAAAGTGCTGCATTGATGCTGATACAGCCAGTGATAGGCCGCCATTATCAAGGCATCGGCCAGCGCCGAGATATGCACAAAGCTTTCTTCCACCTCGGCGCCCAGCAGCATCTCGCGCCAGGCAATCAGCAACAGCTCACGCCGACGAAAGCGGCGCAGCGTGCGCAGCAAGGCCGCTTCATCCGTGACGCCGGACAACTGTTGCGCCAGGGCAGAGGAATAACCGGCGGCCCGGTCGCTGTTATGCAAGTCCCGGGTATCGTCCAGTTCCAGCGCCAGCTCGGGTTGCCGGCACAGGCTGTCGGCCGCAAAGTCGCTGCAGGCAAATAACGCATGCAGCCGGGCACGCCGCGACTCGTCAAGCTGTGCCACCACCTCGGCGGCACGCTCGGCAAAACGGGACCAGTGCTTGTCGGCTTGGTTCACAAGCAGGGGGGGCATCTCGACCATCTCTTTATCCTTTTACGTCTGCAGGCATCTCACTGCAGATTATCATTGTTGTCGCCCTTGCACAGCGCACCCTGATCCCGATAAGGCATTTTCACCCGGGCTTGCGCCGAGGCCCAAGGCTGCTTTAGTCTGTCCTAGGGTCTGTTGACCTTTCGCGGTTAAATTTTGTTCGAGTTAAACGCGTTTTTATCGCGGCGAGCGGGTTGTAGCCTAGTCGCTCTAAGCAAGACCCCGCTCAACAAAGAGAAAAACGCGTTTAGCCGAACCCGAAGGGCAGCGTTTGTGGCGCCTTTCTACGGTGTTAGCGCTTATTTATGGAGAATAACTACATGGCATAAGCGCTGCCTTGTATAAAGACACCACAAACTGCTGCAAAAATCATCTCGAAAGGTCAACAGACCCTAGTCTTATTATGTCAGGATATATTGATGGATCTTTCAGTTATCGCCCTTCACCTCGAACGGCGTGATACACCGTCGAGCACGGGGTTTCGTTTTCAGTGTTTTCCCATCTCGGGCGATGTAGAGGTACTTAAAGTCGCCGTAGAAGGCCGGGAAGAGCTGCCGTTATTTATTTCGGCCTCCGATGATCAATTACTGTGCATCAGCTATTTGTGGGACGAAAGTCAGGTTGATCCTCAGCGTCGTCTCGCCATGCTGGAAGCCATGCTCGACATGAACATTCCCATGCCGCTGTCGGCCTTTGCCCGCCTTGATGACTGGTATGTGGTGTTCGGCGCCCTGTCGCTTAATTCCAGCCTGCACGATATTGAACACGAATTGGCGGTGTTGAGCGATAACTGCCTGGAAGTCATCGAAGATATGGCAGAGTTTTTATTATGAGGGCCGGCTGATGAGTGTATTAGGTCAGGTACTGCGCAGCCTGCATGGCGATGAGCATCAGGATGCGAATGATGTTCGGGTGCAGCTAGAGCGCGATTGCCGTCATGCCAGGCTGCATATGCAGGGGCTGGAGCGACAACATCAACAATTGAGTCTCGAGATAGCCCAACTGCGCCGGCACCAGGCATCACTGCAGCAGCAACAAATCAGTCAAGAGCAAGCCACCTTGCAGGCGTTGGCCGATGGCCAGCCACAGCAGGCACATCTGCTGGCCACGGCGCTCGCCGAGGTCGAAAATCAGCTGGAGATGGCCCAACAGACCCTGGCTCGCCGACTCAAGCAACAAGCCTATTACCAACAGCGCAGCTCGGGGGCCGAACGTCATTATCATGACCTGTGCCGACAGCTGACCATGGCCAACAATACCGCATGTGTGCGCAAAACCCTGACCACCATCCGCCAGCATCACTCGGAATTAACGCCGGTCAATGCCAAACAGGCGCTGACCGATATTCGGGCGCGAGAGCGGCAACAGGCGGCAGATGCCGAGCCCGATGTCCTGCCGTCCACCGCCGAGAGATCGAGTACCGAGCAGGTCCTGGCCCGGCTGAAACAACGGCTGGAGGCGCGTTCATGAGTTCGCGCAAGCTGCCGCAAAAATGGCAGAGCTCGGCACGCGCCGCCAAGGCGGTACAGGTGGCCTTCGACATGGAAGAAACGCTGCAATATCAAATTCGACGTCAGGCGCTGGATAACGGCCTGAGCCCCTCGGATCAAATTCGCCATATTCTCACCCTGCCCGTTGCCAGCAAACCCAAGCGGCCTCGGCTGACGGTGTCGCTGAGCCCAGAGGATTATGCTTTTCTGGCCGAACGTTATGGGCTGCAGCCCAGCCAGCAGCTGGAAATAAAACACAAGGTGATGGACGAATTGCTCAGCTACAGTCAGTCGCTGGATAAGTGAAGGTGAAGGGTGAAGGGTGAAGGGTGAAGGGTGAAGGGTGAATACTGAACTCTTCCCCCTTACTCTTCACCTCTTTTTACGTCAATGATTACCAGTATGGCTTCATCTGCAAGGCCTGGGCACGGGATTGCTCCAGCGCCTCCAGCAGAAACTGTTGCTTGCGAGCCAGCCACTGCTCCAGCTCGTCTTTCTCGGTGGCATCCAGTTGTTCACTGACATCCTGTAACGGCGACAGCATATCCAAATCTTCTATGCCGCGCAGAATATCAAGCCAGGGCATACGAAACCCGATACGATCCGCTTCAGGATACAGAGAGCTAAAACACAGCCCTATCATCAGGTTGCGCCTGAGTTTGCCCTTCTGCTGAATATAACGTTCCCCGTCGAGGCTGGGCTCGCCCAGGGCACTGTGGCGCAATATATGCCAGCTGTCTTCCAGTCGCTGCCGAGCCAGTTCACCCACGGGGGCCGCCAGTTGCGCCGTTTGTGTAGCGGCCAACCCGGCTCGCCAGTCTTGTCGGTACAACCAATGCGTCAGCCCCAGCATCAGGCGCCCATAGCGGGCACTGTAAAACAGCGCTTCCAGCCGGGCTTCGTCAGGTAGCCTTTGTTGCTGCTCCTGCAAGTGAGTAAGCACCGACTTCTGGCAATCCAGGCGGCGCAGGTAGTGCCCCTTGTCTGCGGTCAGGTACGCCAGCATTTGCGCCCGATCCAGCCAGGAAAGCTGTTGCTGTAGCCACAATAAATCGTCTACCCAACCACTGTTAACATGGCGCGATACCTGGTCGCCAAACAGCAGCAGGGTTTGATGCACCAGAGACACGCCTTCGCGCAACTGCATCAACCAGTCGAGCCGGTCGCCCGGCTCGGCCAGCCAGCCTTCTTCATGGTATTGCCAGTGATACAGGCCCTTGTGCAGCAGGGCTATCATGGTTTGTTCGCAGTTGTCGGCGGCCGTTAATGGCAAGGGCTCCAGCATCTGCAGCCGGGAAGGCGTACTAAAACCGGCCAGGCGATAGCCCCGCTGCGCCTTGGAAACCGTGCCCAAACGGAGGCCGCCCGCCTTGACCAGCTCATCGGCCAGCTCAAACAGCTGTGACACATCGCCCTTTACCAGCTCCAGCTCCAGTTCATGAATGGTTTCACGCTGCTCTCCGGACTGTACCTCTCCTTCATCCAGCGCCAGCTCGATGTCGGTGTCTTCGATGGTCAACAGCCAGCGCCGACGCAAAAAATCGGTGCTGAACAGCGGCTGTAAGGACTGCTGTACCCGATTAACATTCAATGCTTCGGGCCAGATGTGGGCCGGAAACAGTGACAAGTCCGGACTATGAACGGTCAGCGGCACATTGTATTCAGGACGCTGATGCAAACCCCCCACCTGGCTGCCGGCCAGCTTGACGGTTTGCTCCATTTTGCCGTTTTGGCTGCGGATCCGCAGCCCGGCTTTTATCTTGCCTAATGCCAGGTCGGCGGTGTCGAAGTAAGTATTGGCCAGGTGTTGCTGGTCGTGCTGACTAATCTTGTAAGATTGCAACAGAGTGGGCAATCGGCTACCCATGTCGGATGAGACAAGAAACTTAAGCTCAATTTCAGTATCCATAGGGTGCCTTAAATCTCCAACCTTTTGATTTTTATAGTTAAATACTTAAAAAGTAGCAGCAAATACAAGTGTACTCATAAAAATGCTGTTTTCTTGCTATTGTAGTTAAGTTACCATTCGCGCCACATTTATGTATCGAGTGTTTTTTCACCGACACAGGGTTAGCCATGTCAGTAAATACTATTTTGGGGCTCTTTGCCAAGTCCCCTATCAAACCGCTGCAAAAACATGTCGTAAAAGTGCACGAAGCTGCGCAGCAATTGGTTCCATTCTTCGACGCCATGTGGGAAAAGGACTGGGAACAAGCCGCACTGATTCAGCGACGTATATCCCAACTCGAACGAGAAGCCGATACCCTGAAGCGGGAAATCCGCCTCAAACTTCCTCGTGGCCTGTTCATGCCGGTGGAACGCACCGACATGCTGGAGTTGCTCACGCAGCAAGACAAGATCGCCAACAAGGCAAAAGATATTTCGGGACGCATAGTCGGTCGTCAGATGCTGATACCGCTCGAACTCAAACCTGACTTTATGGTTTATCTCAACCGGTGCATCGACGCCACCGCCCAGGCAGCCAAGGCCATTGACGAGCTCGACGAGCTGCTGGAAATCGGCTTTAAAGGGCGGGAAATGGATTTGGTTTCCGAAATGATCCATCAACTCGACCTCATAGAAGATGACACCGATGTCATGCAGGCTAAACTGCGTAGGCAGCTGCAGGACATTGAAGAGGGTTATAACCCTATCGACATCATGTTCTTGTACAAGATCCTTGAGTGGGTCGGTGATCTGGCAGATCAGGCCGAACGGGTCGGTTCCCGTTTAGAGCTGATGCTTTCCCGCTCCTGAGCGAAATAACAAGGTATACAAATGGATATCATCGCTAACTACGGCACCATGCTTATTCTGGTGGCGGCGCTCTTCGGCTTTTTCATGGCCTGGGGCATAGGTGCAAACGATGTGGCGAATGCCATGGGCACCTCGGTGGGAACGCGTTCGCTGACCATCAAACAGGCGATCATCATCGCCATGATCTTCGAATTTGCCGGCGCTTATCTGGCCGGGGGGGAAGTTACCTCTACCATCAAGAATGGCATCATAGATTCCGCCGCCTTTTCCGATACGCCCGACCTATTGGTCTTTGGCATGATTGCCTCTCTGCTGGCTGCAGGTACCTGGCTGTTACTGGCCTCTTACTACGGTTGGCCGGTTTCTACTACCCACTCCATCATAGGTGCCATTATTGGCTTTGCCCTGGTTTCTCTGGGCTCGGATGCCGTGCATTGGAACAAGGTGGCCGGTGTGGTCGGCTCCTGGATTATCACCCCGGCGCTCTCCGGCGTGTTGGCCTACTTTACCTTTATCAGTGTGCAACGACTGATTTTCAACGCCGACAACCCGTTAGCTGCCGCCAAGAAATACGTTCCTGCCTACATTTTCTTTACCGTGATGGTGCTGTGCCTGGTCACCCTGAAGAAGGGTCTCAAGCACGTGGGTCTGGAAATGAGCGAGGTGCAAGGCTGGATACTCTCGATCAGCGTCTCCTTGCTGGCCGCCGTACTGAGTAGCATCTACATCAAGCGCAAGCAATACGATCCCCAGGATGACAAGGACATGCACTACTCTAACGTAGAGAAAGTGTTCGGCATTCTGATGGTGGTCACCGCCTGTGCCATGGCCTTTGCTCACGGCTCCAACGACGTGGCCAACGCCATTGGCCCGCTGTCTGCCGTGGTGAGCATAGTACAAAGCTCGGGTGAAATTGCCGCTAAATCCAGCATTGCCTGGTGGATACTGCCTCTGGGCGGCATTGGTATTGTGATTGGCCTGGCCTCCTTGGGCCACAAGGTAATGGCCACGGTAGGCACGGGTATTACCCATCTCACGCCCAGCCGCGGCTTTGCCGCTCAGCTTGCTACTGCTGCGACAGTGGTGATCGCATCCGGCACCGGACTGCCCATCTCCACCACCCAGACCCTGGTGGGTGCCGTCATGGGGGTCGGCCTGGCGCGCGGTATTGCGGCACTCAACCTTAACGTACTGCGTAATATAGTGGTTTCCTGGATAGTCACGCTGCCCGCCGGCGCTATTCTGTCCATTATCTTTTACTACATTATCAAGTGGCTCTTTAGCTAAACAGCACTTCAAGGGGGCAATCTTGCCCCCTTCTTCTTGTCCTCTTTCCCTGCACCCTTTACCATGACTTCATCGTTGAGATTGAAGGAACCCTAGGTGAAAGCGAAACTTCTTGTAGCACTGTTATGCTACCTGCCCTGGCTTGGCATGGCAGAAGCGGCCAACCGTTATATTTCTGATGATGTGTACGCCTATCTGCACGCTGGCTCCAGCAACAAATTTCGTATTATTGGCACCGTTAAAGCGGGCGAGCCCGTGGTGGAGCTGAGCCGTGATGCGCAGACCAAATATGTGCAGATTCGGGATGCCAAGGGACGCACCGGCTGGGTAGACGGTCAGTTTGTACAAGGCAACGAGAGCTTTCGTTCCAGACTGCCTCTGCTGGAAGCCGAGCTGGAGCACACCAAACAGCTGCTGGGATCGGCGGATGAGCGTCATCAACAGGATATACGGGATAAAAGTACGCGCCTGGAGCAACAAGAGCAGGAGCTGACCCAGGTGAACGAGCAATTGCATGCGCTGCGCCAGCAGCATGCCCTGCTTGAAAGTGAAAACCAGCGCCTCACCAGCCTGATGGACGACAGGGAGCACCAGATGCGACTGGACTGGCTGGTAAACGGGGGCGTCGTGGCCGGTGCCGGCCTCCTGTTTGGCATACTGCTGCCCATGGTGCCACTACGCCGCAAGCGCAATAACGGCCGCTGGATGAACTAAGCCACGGAAGAAGAGTGAGGAGTAAGTCGTTAGGAGTGAGGAGTTAGGAGTCAGGTGTCAAACTCCGAACCTGCTGACAAGGAAGTTATCGCTTCCCCCTCATTCCTCACATTCCCATCAACACTCAGGCTTATAGCTTATGGCCTGTCTCTTAGCCACAAGTTTGTCAGTACGTAAATAGTGCACAGAGACAGTAGGGTTGCCTCCGCCAACGCGCTAAGCCGCATCCCTGCGACGCTCGGCAAATGCCGTCCCTGCTGAGCCTACAGGGACCGTCTTTACGGCGAGTCGGGGGAGTAGTGACCTCTGCCTGACAAGCCACACTAATATAGTTGTGACTAAGAGGCAGGCTTATAGCTGCCTTTAAGACTGGTCGGTTTTCTGGCTCAGGGCAAAGTGCCGGTTGGGTTTGCGATACACGACACCGTCTTGCAGCAGCCAGTGAAAAATATCTTCCACTTCTTCCAGCGGCTTTTCCAGCATGCGCGATACCGCGCCCTTGGCACAACGCAGCTCGCCTGTCCGTAGCTTGTTCACCACCTCATGATAGTAATCGGGACGAACCGGTAGCAAAGGCTCGGCTGTTTCTTGTTCGCTGTCAGCCTCGGCCGTAGCGGGCAGCGCTTGCTTCTTCTGGCTGCGTCGAAAACGAATTTCGTCACCCAGCAAGGCAATAAAGAAGGCCGCAAAGAAATCCAGCAAGATAGACAAGGCCGCCACTATTCCAAACTGCACCCGCGATAGCGGCCAGCCCAGGCCATCGGCCAGGCTGGTCATCAGCCCCATCAGCGAACTTTGGCTGGTGATGGCCACCTGATCCCGTTCACGGCGCAACTCATCCTGGCGCGCGCGCAACTCGGCATTGCGCGCCAGCATTGCCGTCATGCCGTTGGCGATGCGCTTCATATCGATGTAAGCCTGTGCCGCCTGTTCGTTGATTTCTATTTCTCTTTCCAGGCCAACAATCTTGTCGGTATAGCTTTGCACCTCGGCCGCCTTGGCGGCGTCGCTTTCCATCAGGGTATTGGTCGCAGCATTAATACCGCCCACACTGCCGGCGATGGATAACCCGGCCAGCACGGCGTAAAAACACAATGCCTTGGCCGCCCCGATAGAGTCGCGTCGACTGACGCGTTCGCCCATTTCGTACCAGATATAAAACTTGCCCACCTCAAACACCAGGGCCAGGCCGCCAAACATCAGCTTCATCAGCAGGCCTTGCTCCAGAGAAAGAAACAGCAGCAAAGAAAAGACCATAGAGGCGGCAATGGAGGCGCCGGTGATCAGATAAACCACAGATAAGGCAAAATGCCCTTTAGGAAGACGTTGATAGTGCACAGAGCTTGCTTACCACAGATAAAATGAGCGCGCATTATAGGCGGTACGCGCCACGCAAACAATGCGCCCACCATTTGCCCTTGCCGGTTGTCGGGGACAGAGCCGCTCTACGACACCCAGCGGCACTCCGCTCGCCCCCCCAAAAAAGCTGTCGCCTCCTCTCCCACTCAGAGACAGCCTCACCACACGCTCGGCGCCGAGGCCACGCCCGGCCAGGGTGAGCCAGTCAGCCGCCCCAGCAGAACTCTACTATATTAACAACAGCTCGCCGCACCCATATCGTATACGAAAGGTGGCATCCAAAGCCGTAATGCTGCATATATGTGCTATTAAGATCGCATTTTTTGGTTACCAGCCAATGAAAAGCTATTAACCGCCTTAAAATCGTATACATTATCAAGCGTTGATTTTGTTTAGCTCGCTCGCCACCGCCATGTTAGGAGTGCCATTATGTTTACCGTTGCCGATGCTTTTGCCCCCCGTTACGCCCCCAGCGATTTACCGGCCCTGCGTCAAGCCATCACCCGGAACTATATCGTTGACGAGAATACCTATCTGGCCGCCTTGCTCGAGCAGGTGCCTGCCAGCCGCCAGGCTCTGGCGCAGGTTCAGGAACAGGCTCACAATCTGGTGACCCGGGTGCGTAAAGAAAGCGATGGCGGTGATAGCATCGATGCCTTCTTGCAGCAATACAGCCTGGACACCCAGGAAGGCATCATTTTAATGTGTCTGGCCGAGGCCCTGCTGCGCATTCCCGACAGCCACACCGCCGATGAGCTGATTAAAGACCGGTTATCCGGTGCCGACTGGGCCAAATATTTCCGCCAAAGTGACTCGACGCTGGTCAACGCCTCCACCTGGGGCCTGATGCTCACCGGCAAGGTGATTCGCATGGACAAGAAGCTGGATGGCAACCCCGCCAATGTGCTCAACCGGATGATCAACCGCATGGGCGAGCCCATGGTGCGCTCGGGCATGTATGCCGCCATGAAGATCATGGGCAAACAGTTTGTGCTGGGTCGCGACATCAAGGAAGCACTCAAAGCCAGCCGCAAGGCACGCCAGCAAGGTTATACCCACTCTTACGACATGCTGGGCGAAGCGGCCATGACCGCCACCGATGCCGACAAATATTATCAGGACTACGCCAACGCCATTGCCGCCGTGGGGGGCGAATCACTGGAGAACAGCTCGGTTCCTCGCCCTTCCATTTCGATCAAGCTGTCGGCACTCCACCCCAGATACGAAGAAGCCAACCGCGAGCGCGTACTCACCGAACTGAAGGCCACCGTGCTCAAACTGCTTGAGCTGGCACGCAAGTTAAACGTGTTTGTCACCATAGACGCCGAAGAGATGGACCGTCTCGAGCTCTCGCTCGACTTGTTCGAATCCCTGTATCGGGATCCGGTGAATCAGGGGTGGGGAGGACTGGGCATAGTGATCCAGGCCTACTCCAAACGGGCTCTGCCGGTACTGTGCTGGCTGACGGCCCTCGCCCGAGAGCAAGGCGATGAAATTCCGTTGCGACTGGTGAAAGGCGCGTATTGGGACAGCGAGATCAAGCTCTGCCAGCAAGGCGGCATCGACGGTTATCCGGTGTTTACCCGCAAAGCCGGCACCGATATCTCTTATCTGGCCTGTGCCCGCTACCTGCTGAGTGACGCCACCGATGGCGCCATTTATCCGCAGTTTGCCACCCACAACGCTCATACCGTGGTATCCGTGATGGCCATGGCCAACAATCGGGATTACGAATTTCAACGTCTGCATGGCATGGGCGAAGAGCTGTATAACGCGGTTCTGGCCGAACACCCGGGACTAACGTGCCGTATTTATGCCCCGGTCGGTGCCCATAAAGACCTCTTGCCCTATCTGGTGCGTCGCCTGCTGGAAAACGGCGCCAACACCTCGTTTGTGCATAAGCTGGTGGACCCGAAAACCCCCATCGATAGCCTGGTGACTCACCCCAGAGAGACCCTGGCCGAATATGACAGCCTGGCGAATGACAGGATCCCCTTGCCGCTGGCCATCTTTGCCGATCGCCTGAACTCTCGTGGCCTGAACATCAACATAGAAGGCATTCGCACCCCCTTTTTTAGTGCGCTGCATAAACTGAACGACAAGCACTGGCAGGCCAGTGCACTGGTAGGGGGCAAAGCCAGAACCAGCGGCACCCCCACCACGGTATTCAGCCCGCAGGATCATGAGCAAACCGTTGGTAAGGTCTACTTCGCCGACCAGGCCACCGTTGAGCAGGCTGTGGGCATCGCCCAGAACGCCTTTGTCGCCTGGCGCAATACGCCGGTAGAGGCACGGGCACAGGCAGTGGAAAAACTGGCCGACTTGCTGGAGGCCCATCAAGCCGAGTTTATCTCTTTGTGTACCCGCGAAGCCGGCAAGTTACTGCAAGATGGCATAGACGAGGTGCGGGAAGCCGTTGATTTTTGCCGTTATTATGCCAACGAGGCCCGCAGCCTGATGACGCCCCGTACCCTGCCCGGCTACACCGGAGAGCATAACCAGCTGCTGGCGCAAGGCCGGGGGCCCTTCGTCTGTATCAGCCCCTGGAACTTCCCGCTGGCCATCTTTCTGGGGCAAGTGAGCGCGGCCCTGGTTACCGGTAATACGGTGCTGGCCAAACCGGCCGAACAGACCAGCCTGATCGCGCAACTTGCCACTTCGCTGGCGCATCAGGCCGGTATTCCGCCCGAAGTATTGCAACTCTTGCCGGGGGATGGCGCCACGGTTGGCGCGGCACTGACCGCCGATCCGCGCATTGCCGGCGTCTGCTTTACCGGCTCAACCGACACCGCCATGCGCATCAACCAAACCCTTGCCCAACGCCAGGGCGCCATTATTCCGCTGATTGCCGAAACCGGTGGTCAAAATGCCATGATAGTTGACTCAACCGCCCTGCCCGAGCAGGTGGTGCGGGACGTGGTGCGCGCTGCCTTTCAAAGTGCAGGCCAGCGTTGCTCGGCGCTACGGGTTTTGTATTTGCAGGAAGACATCGCCGAGCGGGTGCTGGAGATACTCAAGGGCGCCATGAATGAACTTAGTGTGGCCGATCCCGCCTTGTGGTCTACCGACGTGGGCCCGGTTATCGATAAGGATGCTCAGGCCGGACTCATGGCCCACCTGGCTGCCATGCAAGCCGCCGGCAACACCGTTATTGCTCAAACATCATTAAGCAACGGCTGTGACAAGGGCTTCTATATACCCCCCACGGCGCTGGAGATAAGCGCCATCGGCGAGCTGAAAAAAGAGCAGTTTGGTCCCATCTTGCATGTGGTGCGCTTCAAGGCGAAAGATATCGGCAAGGTGATAGACGATATCAACAACACCGGCTACGGCCTGACGCTGGGTATTCACAGCCGTAATGCCTCGTTTGCCGATGAGATAGCGCAACGCGTCAATGCGGGTAACATCTACATCAACCGTGACCAGATTGGTGCCATGGTGGGGGTACAGCCTTTTGGCGGACAAGGCTTGTCTGGCACCGGCCCCAAAGCAGGTGGGCCGCACTACCTCACCCGCTTTATTACCGAAAAAACCATCAGTAACAACACCACCGCCATTGGCGGCAACGCCACCCTGTTGTCGTTGGGTGAAGGCTAAGTAGGCAGAGCCTCTTGAAACCCTTTTACGCCCTGCTATGGTGGACCCATGGCGGAGCCTAATGAACTGGTCTAGGCTGACTGGGTAGCTCGATGGGATTCATCTTGCCCATCCATGTTACCCATATAATGCTAATGACGTGCGATAGTCGTCAGCTATCGCACCATAACGACCACTGGAACTTTGTGTTACAAGGAGAGTGTCCATGAGTAACCTGAGTCGGCGCGATTTTTTCAAGATAACGGGGGCAACGCTAGCCAGTTCGAGCATGGCGATGCTGGGTATGACACCCACCCCGGCCGTGGCAGCCGCCCGGCAATACAAGCTGTCGCGCGCGAAAGAAACCCGCAGTACCTGCCCTTACTGCTCTGTTGCCTGCGGCATTCTGGTCTACAGCATGGGGGACGGCGCAAAAAATGCCAGACCCAGCGTCATGCACATTGAAGGGGACCATGATCACCCGGTCAACCGCGGTACCCTGTGCCCGAAAGGGGCCGGATTGGTGGACTTCATTCACAGCCCCAACCGCCTGACCTATCCTGAATATCGTGCTCCGGGTTCGGATACCTGGCAACGCATCTCCTGGGAGCAGGCCTACAGCCGCATCGCCAAATTGATGAAGGATGATCGCGACGCGAACTTCATTCAGCAGACAGACGATGGCAAAACCGTTAACCGCTGGCTGACTACCGGCATGCTGGCAGCATCGGCCAGCAGTAACGAAGTGGGCTATATCACCCACAAGGTAATACGCCCCCTGGGCATATTGGCATTCGATAACCAAGCACGCGTTTGACACGGTCCTACGGTGGCAGGTCTTGCCCCAACTTTTGGCCGTGGCGCTATGACGAATCATTGGGTCGACATTAAAAATGCCGACGTCGTGCTGATCATGGGAGGGAACGCTGCCGAAGCGCATCCTTGTGGTTTTAAATGGGTAACGGAAGCCAAGGCACATAACAACGCCAAGTTGATCGTGGTGGATCCGCGCTTTAACCGCTCCGCTTCGGTCGCCGATCTGTATGCGCCCATTCGTACCGGTACCGATATCGTCTTCCTGGGCGGGGTTATCAAGTACCTGATTGATAACAACAAGGTCCAGCATGAGTACGTAAAAAACTACACCGATCTGTCATTCATCGTCCATGAAGACTACGCCTTCGACGATGGTATTTTCTCCGGTTATGACGAAGAAAGTCGCAGCTATGATAAATCCTCCTGGGATTACCAGCTGGATGCCCAGGGCAAGGTCGCGTCCGATCCCAGCCTGCAGCACCCCCGCTGTGTTTATCAGCTGTTGAAGAAACATTACGACCGTTATACCCCCGAGATGGTGGCGCGGGTTTGTGGCACCCCCATTCCTAAATTCCTGCAGGTGTGTGAACTGCTGGCCTCCACTCATACGCCCGACAGGGCCGGGACCATACTCTATGCTCTGGGTTGGACTCAGCACTCCATTGGCTCGCAAATCATTCGTACCGGCGCCATGGTGCAGCTGCTGCTGGGGAATATCGGGATTGCCGGTGGTGGCATGAACGCGCTACGCGGCCACTCCAATATCCAGGGGTTGACGGATCTGGGCCTGATGAGCAACCTGCTGCCGGGCTACCTCACCCTGCCCAATGAGTCGGAGCAGGACTTCGATCAGTACATTGCCAAACGTTCACCCAAACCGCTGCGAGACAACCAGCTGAGCTACTGGCAGAACTACAAAAAGTTCTACGCCAGCCTGGGCAAGGCCTGGTGGGGCGAGCACGCCAGTCAGGAAAACAACTTCGGGTACAACTTCCTGCCCAAGCTGGATAAACCCTACGACATGCTCCAGGTTTACGAGCTGATGAACCAGGGCAAGATGAATGGCTATATCTGTCAGGGCTTTAACCCCTTGGCGGCGGCGCCCAACAAGGCCAAGATGATCAAGTCCCTGTCCCAGCTTAAGTTCATGGTGATCATGGACCCTCTGGTGACCGAAACCTCCGAGTTTTGGCGCAACGCGGGCGAGTCCAATGACGTCAACTCAGCCGACATTCAAACCGAGGTATTCCGCTTACCGACTTCCTGCTTTGCCGAAGAGGACGGCACCCTGGTCAACTCCGGACGCTGGTTGCAATGGCACTGGAAAGCCGCCGAGCCACCGGGAGAAGCCAAGACCGATATCGAGATCATGGCCACCCTGTATCAGCATATTCGCCAACTGTACGAGCAGGAAGGCGGCACCTTTGCCGAGCCCATCACTCAGCTGTCCTGGCCTTACGCCAACCCTTACGCCCCCACGGCCGAGGAATTGGCCAAAGAACTGAATGGCCGGGCCCTGAGGGATTTGACCGATAACAGGGGTAACGTCATTCGCAAGGCCGGCGAGCAGTTGGCCGGCTTTGGCGAAATGCGGGACGACGGCTCGACCCTGGGGGGTTGCTGGATTTATTCCGGCTCCTGGACCCAGGAAGGCAACATGATGGCGCGTCGGGACAGCAGTGACCCCACCGGCATAGGTCAGACGCTGAACTGGGCATGGGCATGGCCGGCCAACCGCCGCGTCATGTATAACCGCGCCTCATGTGATAGTCAGGGGAATCCGTTCGACCCCAGCCGCTCGCTCATTCACTGGAATGGCAGCAAGTGGACCGGAGCCGATGTGCCCGACTATAAGGCAGACGAGGCACCGGGTGAGGGTATGGGTCCCTTTATCATGAACCCCGAGGGCGTGGCGCGCTTTTTTGCCCGCGGTGGCATGGCCGAAGGCCCCTTCCCCACTCACTACGAGCCTTTCGAAACGCCACTGGGTTATAACCCCTTGTTTAAAGACAATGACAAGGCGACCAGCAACCCGGCGGCCCGTCTGTTTGATGATGACAAGGCCGAGTTTGGCAAGGCGGACCAGTTCCCCTATGTGGGCACCACCTATCGCCTGACCGAGCACTTCCACTACTGGAGCAAACATGTGCTGCTCAACAGCATCATTCAGCCGGAACAGTTCGTTGAAATTGGGGCCGAGCTGGCGAAAGAGCTGCGCATTGACCAGGGAGACATGGTCAAGGTGTCTTCCAACCGTGGTTACATCAAAGCCAAGGCGGTGGTTACCAAGCGGATCCGTGGTCTGGATATCGACGGCAAGCGGGTGCACCACATCGGTATTCCCATTCACTGGGGCTTTGTGGGTGTAACCCAACCCGGCTTTTTGGCCAATACGCTCACCCCTTCGGTGGGGGATGGCAACTCGCAAACACCCGAGTTCAAGTCCTTTTTAGTCAACGTCGAAAAGGTGTAAGGAGAAAATCATGGCTTCAGAAGCAATGGATATCAAACGTCGCTCGGCGACCACCACTCCTTCACCCAGTGTTCGTCAGTCCCCCGTGCAAGGCGGGGGCGTTGCCAAGCTCATCGATACCTCGCAATGTATCGGCTGCAAAGCCTGCCAGGTGGCCTGCATGGAGTGGAACGACCTGCGTGACGAGGTCGGCCATAACGTGGGGGTCTATGACAACCCGGCAGATTTGACCGAAAACACCTGGACTTTGATGCGCTTTGCCGAACACGAAAAAGATGACGGCGATCTGGAGTGGCTCATTCGCAAGGATGGCTGCATGCACTGTGAAGATCCGGGCTGTTTAAAGGCCTGCCCTTCTCCCGGTGCCATAGTGCAGCATGCCAACGGCATCGTCGACTTCAACCAGGAGCACTGCATCGGCTGTGGTTACTGTGTCACCGGGTGCCCCTTTGATGTGCCGCGTATTTCCAAGACGGATAAGAAAGCCTACAAGTGCAACTTGTGTGTCGACCGGGTATCGGTCGGACAGGAGCCGGCCTGTGTGAAAACCTGCCCCACAGGTGCCATCGTATTTGGCTCCAAGGATGACATGAAGCAGCACGCCGCCGAGCGTATTGCCGATCTGCAATCCCGGGGTTACGACAATGCGGGCCTGTACGATCCCGATGGCGTAGGCGGCACCCATGTGATGTATGTTCTGCATCACGCGGACAAGCCCGAGCTATACAGTGACTTGCCCAAGGCCCCCACCATCAGTGGCATTGTCTCGCTGTGGAAGGGGCCGGCCAAGCCCATTGGGGTGGCGGCCATGGTGCTGACGGCGCTGGTTGGGGCGGCGCACTATATCCGCAATCGGCCCTCAGAGGTGACGGAGGCTGACGAACAGGCGGCCAAGGAGGAAAGAAATGGCTAACGACCACAAGGAAATTGTTCGCTACACGGCCAATCAGCGGCTTAATCACTGGCTGATTGCGCTGACCTTCGTGCTACTGGCCATTTCCGGCCTGGCGTTATTTCATCCGGCCCTGTTCTGGCTGAGCAACCTGTTGGGAGGCGGTACCTGGACCCGCATCCTGCATCCCTTTATTGGTGTGGTGATGTTTGTCAGCTTTGCCTGCTTTGCGCTGCAACTTAGAAAAGACAACAAGATCACCGACGACGACAAGGCCTGGTTAAAAGCGGTGCCCAAGGTGATCTCTCATCAAGAGGAAGGCGTGCCCGAAGCAGACAGGTACAACGGCGGCCAGAAACTGCTGTTCTGGTCACTGATCGTACTGATGATTGGTTTGCTGTTGACGGGTATCGTGATGTGGCGAGCCTATTTCGGCTTTCCGGTGGGCCTGATACGCCTGTCATCGCTGCTGCATGCCCTGTTTGCCTTTGCCATTATTTGCGCCATTATAGTGCATATATACGCGGGCATTTGGGTCAAGGGCTCGGTACGGGCCATGACCCGGGGTACGGTTTCACCGGGATGGGCCTGGAAGCATCACCGAAAGTGGTATCGCAAGAAGATGCGCGAT
The DNA here is from genome assembly GCF_048268965.1 of Oceanisphaera sp. Classification (GTDB taxonomy): domain Bacteria; phylum Pseudomonadota; class Gammaproteobacteria; order Enterobacterales; family Aeromonadaceae; genus Oceanimonas. Next base: position 15,093 of record NZ_JBLWUK010000015.1, on the reverse strand, counting down.
TCCAGCCTGAAGTAAGCGGCTTGAAGTAAGCAGACAGTTGGTTCTGATCGCCGATACCGCAACTTGCCGTCAAATGACGTTGTTCGTTTGACGGCCTTTTATATTCAGTTACCGTTGTTATCAAAGGAGTGATCATGCAGCGAATTCTTACCCGTGGCGAAATAGAAACCCTGGATCGCACCAGCATTCCTCGTCTCATTCTTCCCAAATCAGATACCTTCAGCACCCGGGCCCAACGGCTGAGAGACCTGGCCACCGACAATCCTGTGCAGGATTACCTGTTGCTGATTGCCCTGCTGGCCGAGGCGCAGCATCAGGCCTTTGAGCAAGACTGGTCATTGCCCCCGATTAATGAACTGGAGCTTGCCCAGGCTCAGGCCCATGGCATGCCCCTGTTCAGTGCCAGCACCCACCCTCGGGATGACGCCTGGCGTGCCATGCTGGCTGCCATTCTCGAGCAGTTATTGCAGCAAGAGGACTTACCCGCTGCGGTGCACGACAAGGTGACGCAGCTGACCGCCGACACCAAGACATCGCCCGGTTTGGTGGAGCAGCAGGCCGATGCCCTGCTCACCCAAAAGCTGGAGGACATAGACCCCGCCCGCGCGCCTTTTATCATGGCGGCTTTACAGGTCTATTGGGCGCAGTTAACCGCCAGGCTAGATAGCAAGCAGCTCCCCGCCAGCACGCCCTTTGGCCTGTGCCCTTGCTGTGGCAGCCAGCCGGTTTCCAGCACGGTACAGCTGGGCGGCCCGAAAGAGCAGATCCGTTACGCCACCTGTTCGTTATGCGCGGCCCAATGGCATATTGTGCGGGTGACCTGCACCCACTGCGAAGATACCAAGACGATTGCCTATCACACCCTGGACGAGGGCAGCCCCGCCATCAAGGCGGAGTCGTGTGATCATTGCCAGCATTACCGCAAGATTCTGTATCTCGATAAAGATCAGTTCGCCGAGGCCTTTGCCGATGATCTGGCCAGCCTCCCCCTGGATATTCTGATGGGCGAAGCACAGTTTTTTCGCGCCAATAACAACCCTTACTTGTGGCAAATTGCGGAACCGGCATCATGATATCCCTCCCTCCCCAGCACCTGCTCGCCCGGCCTGCGGACTTGCCGGCCCTGGACAAGCTGCTGCATCAGGCCGAGTTAATCCCGGTCATCGATCAATACGGGCGCACGCTGGTCACCCGGCAATTGCGCTTGCTGCTGGCCAACTTGCGCTCGCGGGCCGTTCAGCAGCAACTGCCCCAGAGCGAAGTGGTGCCCGCACACATTATCCAACAGCTCGTCCAGCGGTTATCCGCCTTAACCGAGCCCAAGCTGAAAACCGTCATCAACCTTACTGGCACAGTGCTGCATACCAATCTGGGTCGCGCATTATTACCCGACAGCGCCGTGGCCGCCGTTACTCAGGTACTGACTCAAGCCACCAATCTCGAGTTTGATCTGGCCAGTGGCAAGCGCGGTGACAGAGACAGCCTGGTTGAAGCGCTGATCTGCGAATTGACCGGCGCCGAAGCCGCCACCGTCGTGAATAACAACGCCGCCGCCGTACTGCTGATGCTCAACGCCCTGGCCGCACAAAAAGAAGTGGTGGTCTCTCGCGGCGAGCTGGTGGAAATTGGTGGCTCATTTCGTATCCCCGACATCATGAGTAGCGCGGGCAGCACCCTGGTGGAAGTAGGCACCACCAACCGCACTCATTATGCCGACTACGAGCGTGCCATCAATGAGCGTACCGCCATGCTGATGAAGGTACACTGCAGCAACTATGCGGTAGTGGGCTTTACCAAGGAAACCACCCTTGCCGAGCTGGTCGAGATCGGCCAGCAGCACCAGGTACCAGTTACCGTGGATCTGGGCAGTGGCACCCTGGTCGATTTGGCACAATGGGGCCTGCCCCACGAGCCCACCGTCAGAGAGACGGTGGAAGTCGGGGTGGATCTGGTGACCTTCAGTGGCGATAAACTGCTTGGCGGGCCGCAAGCGGGCTTTATTGTCGGTCGCAAGGCATTGATTGAGACCATTAAAAAACATCCCTTAAAGCGCGCCTTGCGGGTGGGGAAATTAACCCTGGCAGCACTGGAGTCGGTGCTGGCGTTATATCGCAGCCCCGAATTATTACCCGAACGCCTGACCACCCTGCGGCTACTGACCCGTCCCCAGCCAGAGATACAGCAGCAGGCACAACAGCTGCAACCCAGCCTGCAGCAAGCCGTGGGTGAGGACTATCAGGTGACCTGTGTGGCCATGCACAGCCAGATTGGCAGCGGCGCCATGCCGATTGACTCCCTGCCCAGTTATGGGCTGGCCATCCAGTATCAAGGCCCGGAAAAAGCGGGACGCCAGATCATGCACCTGGAGCGTTGGTTGCGCACTCAGCCTCAACCCATACTGGGTCGCATTCATAAAAACACCCTCTACCTGGACTGCCGCTGCCTGACGGATCAGCAAGCAAAGATGCTACAAGAAAGATGGAGTCATACCCGGTTATGATTATTGGTACAGCAGGTCATATTGACCACGGCAAAACCGCCCTGGTGCGTGCGCTGACCGGCATCCATACCGACCGGTTAAAAGACGAACAGGAAAGAGGCATTACCATTAGTCTGGGCTATGCCTATCAGCAGCTGGATCAGGATATCACCCTGGGCTTTGTGGATGTCCCCGGCCATGAAGGGCTCATCCATACCATGGTGGCGGGAGCCACCGGCATCGACTATGCCATGCTGGTGGTGGCGGCCGATGATGGCATCATGCCGCAAACCATTGAGCATATTGCTATTTTATCCTTGCTGGGGCTGTCACAAGGGTGCGTGGTGATCACCAAGCAAGACAAGGCCCAGCCAGAGCAACTGGCCCGGACACAACAGCAGCTGAGTCAGGCGCTGGCCAATACGTTTTTGGCCACGGCGCCGCATTTTATCATCGATAGTTTGTCGGGCGCAGGCATAGCAAACCTAAGCTCCTATTTACAACAAATAGCCCACCAACAAGAGGCCCGCCGGCAACAAGCCACGACCCGTACCGGCCTGTTTCGCCTGGCCATAGACCGCGCCTTTACCCTGAAGGGGCAAGGCACTGTGGTCACCGGCACGGTACACGGTGGAGCATTCGATCTGCAAGGCGAGAGCCGGTTACGCCTGATGCCCGCCAATACCCCCATCCGGGTACGCAGCATTCATGCGCAAAACAGACCCGACACCCGCGCCCATGCCGGCCAGCGCTGCGCCTTCAATATCGCCAATATTGCCAAAGAGGCCGTCAATCGCGGCGACTGGCTGGCCGATGAGCGCTGTTTTACGCCCTCAATGCGCATGGATGTCGAGCTGCAGCTGCTCGCCAATCTGCCTCAGCCGCTCACCACCTGGACCCCTTTGCATGTGCATATAGGGGCGGATCATGTCATGGCGCATCTGGTTCCGCTGGTTCAGGAGTCGGTGCATGGGGGGCAGCAGACCCTGGCGCAACTGGTCTTCGAGCGCCCCCTGTGTGCCATGCCCGGCGATCGCTTTATTATTCGCAACGCCCAGGCCAGGCACACCCTAGGCGGCGGCCGCGTGCTGGATGCCAAGGGCCCGGACCGCAAACGTCGCTCCCCGGCTCGCCTGGCCTGGCTGGCGGCCATTGCCGACTACCTGACCAGCCAGAACCTGGCCCCCTTGCTGCAGCAGGCCCCTTACGGCATCGCCTCCCCGGACTTGCAGCGCCTGGTCAAGGGAGAGGTCGAACAGCTTGCCCTGCCCGATGAATCCGTGTGGCTCAAGCCGGCCACGAGCAAACAAGTGGCGGTGCTGATTCATCAAGGGGTGTGGCAACCCCTGCTGCAGCGGATTGAAACCACACTGGAGCAGGCCCACCAACGCTATCCCGATGAGCCGGGTATAGAGGCTGCCCGATTGCGCCGCATGACGGATCCCTCCATGCCGTTGTCTCTGTGGCAGAGTGCATTACACACCCTGGTGCAACAGCAACGCCTTAGGGTTAAGGGAGCCTGGTATCACCTCCCCCAGCACACCGTCAGCTTCAGTGAACAAGAGCAGCACCTGGCGGAGCAAATCCTGAGCTTGTCCCACCAGGGGCGCTATGATCCTCCCTGGGTGCGAGACATGGCGACCCTGCTGGAGGTTCCCGAGCAAGACATTCGCCAACTTGGCCGCAAACTGGTGCAACACGGCAAGCTCTATCAGGTACAACCCGATTTGCTCTATCATCATCAGCATATTGAACAACTCGCCCAGCTCTTGCGCCAGTATCCCCAGGATCAAGGTGTTAAAGCCGCCGAGCTTAGAGATGAGCTCGGGCTGGGACGAAAAAGAACCCTGCAAATACTCGAGTTCTTTCAACGCATTGGCTATAGTCGGCGCTTGCAGGACAAACATTTTATCCGTTCCGACAATATGCTGTTTACAAGCTAGCCGCATGTTGGCAATGTAAATGTTTGTGGAAAGTAATCGTATCCGGTGGTGCGGCTGGGCTTCAAACCCGGTTGGGGGTGTTAGACGCTCCCAGGTAGGTTCGACTCCTACTACTTTCCGCCATAACACTGCACCCACCTTGTCCCAAAGCTCATTGCGAGTCATCTTATGGCGCAGGAAAATATGATGGACGATGCTATCTTCGATAACCTGGCCCCCAGCCAGACTGTCAACACCCTGGAAGGCACAACGCATACCCTGGCCAATGAAGTCCCGTTAGCCATTACCCTCAATGGTGTGAACCATGCGGTGATGATGGTCAGCCCCTATCAGCTGGAAGCCTTTATTATCGGCTTCCTGCTGACGGAAGGCATTATCCGGCATCACAGGGATATTCATGATCTCGAATTTACTCGTCAGCAAAATGCCATCATCGCCAGCGTGACCCTGGCCAACCGCTGCCATCAGCCCTGGCAGGAGCAAAGGCGCAATCTGGCTGGCCGTACCGGTTGTGGCCTGTGTGGCATAGAGTCTTTGCAAGCCGCCTTACCCAAGCTGCCTCCTTTGTCGGCCAGTCCGCTGCCCGGCACAGAGGCGCTGATGGGGCTGCGCGCTCAACTGCCTGACTGGCAAAAATTGAATCGAGACTGTGGCGCCCTGCACGCCGCTTTTTTTGCCGATGAACAGGGTCAGATACAACATGCCAGTGAAGACGTGGGCCGCCATAATGCCCTCGATAAACTACTGGGCTGGCGGCACCGGCAACCCAACCCGCCAAGTGGCATGATATTGGTGACCAGCCGTTGCAGCATAGAGCTGATCTTGAAGATGGTGCGCACACACAATCCTACCCTGCTCACCTTGAGCGCGCCCACCCTGCTGGCGGTAGAACAGGCTCGGCACTATCGGCTCAACTTGATACACTTGCCCTATCAGCAGCAACCCAGAGTCTATGCGGCGTCTGAGTGCTCTCACTACGCCTGACGACCTCTTTGGTCCGCTCACCGAAGGCGTACCATCTTGATTGAGGAATAACCGTTGGACATTTATCTAGTGGGAGGCGCAGTACGGGATTCGCTCTTGGGCTTAACCGTATACGATCGCGACTACGTGGTGGTGGGCGCCCAGCCCGAACAGCTGCTGCAACTGGGCTATCAGCAAGTCGGCAAAGACTTCCCGGTGTTCCTGCATCCCAAAAGCAAGGATGAATACGCCCTGGCGCGCACCGAGCGCAAGGCAGGTACCGGCTATACCGGCTTTATCTGCGACTTTGGCCCCGAGGTGACCCTGGAAGAAGACTTGAGTCGCCGGGATCTCACCATTAACGCCATCGCCCAGGGCGAAGATGGCACCCTGTTCGACCCTTATCATGGTCAGGCCGATATTAGCGCCCGCACCTTGCGCCATGTGTCCGATGCCTTTGCCGAAGACCCTCTGCGTGTGTTACGAGTAGCCCGTTTTGCCGCTCGCTTTCACCACCTGGGCTTTAGTGTGGCCGACGAGACCATGGCCCTGATGCAGAACATGGCCGCCAGTGGCGAGCTGAGCACGCTCACCCCGGAGCGGGTATGGAAAGAAACGGAAAAGGCGTTGGCCTGCGACAACCCCCAGGTGTTTTTCGAGGTGTTGCGTCAGTGCGGTGCGCTCAAGGCCCTGTTTCCGGAAATGGACGCGCTGTTCGGTGTACCCGGCCCGAAGCAGTGGCATCCGGAAATCGATACCGGCCTGCATACCATGATGGTGCTCAAACGTGCCGCCGAACTGGGTGCGGAGCTTCCCGGCCGTTTTGCCGCCCTCTGCCATGATTTCGGCAAGGCGCTGACCCCTTCGGACCAGTGGCCCGGCCATCACGGTCATGGCGAACTGGGAGTAGCACCGATAGCGGCACTGTGCGCACGATTCAAGGTGCCCACCGAACACAAGGAGCTGGCCATCCTCATGAGCCGCTGGCATATCTGCCTGCATCGGCTGGTCAACCCAACGCCGGAGCAGGCCGAAGATATATTGGAGTTGTTTCAGCAGACCGATGCCTGGCGAAAGCCCGAGCGTTTCGCCCAGTTGCTCTTGTGTGCCCAGGCTGACTTGCAGGGCAGAGCCGGCTTCGAGCAACGTCCTTACCCCCAGCGGGAACTGCTGTGGCAATGGTTGTGCGAGCTGAGAACCATTACCGCCGGGCCGTTTGTGGCGCAGGGGTTGAAAGGCCCGGCCATCGGCGAGGCCATTGCTGACGCCCGCCTGCAGCAGCTCAGACTCTGGCTGGCCGCTTAAAGCTGCCCGGCCATCACCCAGAATAATACTGCCCCCAACCCTAATCGATACCACACAAAGGGCATGACACCGATACGGTTGAGCAGGACGAGAAAAAGGTGAATACAGGCCAGGGCACTGGCAAAAGAGACCACCACACCCAGGCCGATAATCGACCAGGGCATCAGGGCTCCGCTGCCAATCAAACCGGTCGCCTGGTGGCTACCCGCCAGAAAGATGATGGGAATGGACATCAAAAATGAAAAGCGGGCGGCGGCGGCTCGGGTCATCCCCAGCATCAGCCCTGCGGTCAGGGTAATGCCGCTGCGCGAGGTACCCGGAATAAGGGCCAGAGCCTGGGCGCACCCCAACAGCAAGGCGCCCCGCCAGCCGGCCTGATATTCGTCTTTGTGCAGCTGCGCCATCTTGTCTGCGCCCCACAGCAACAAGCCGAATATCACAGTAGCCGATGCTATCACCCAGCCAGAACGCAGGTACTCGGCAATCACACCGCCAAACAACGCCCCCACCACACAGGCCGGTATCGTCGCCAGCACTATGCTCCAGGCCAGCCGCGACTCGGCATTATGCCCTTTGCCACGTACAGAGCTGGACCAGGCCAGAGTCAGGGTAACGACCTCCTTGCGGAAGTAGTACAACACCGCCAACAGGCTGCCCAGATGCACGGCCACGTCGAAGGCCATCCCCTGATCGCGCCACCCCAGCAACACCGAGGGCAAGATCAGGTGTGCCGAGCTGGAGATAGGTAAAAACTCGGTAAGCCCCTGAATAAGGGCCAGTAATATAGCGTGTACTTCCATTACGTATTTCCTTTAGCCTGTCACAGAGACAGGCTAGCAAAGTGCAATGTCACTTTGATGACGGTACAAAACTATCCGGTTAGAACTTTGGGAGCTTACACCTTAATTAGCGAAGCGCTCTATTTCTACCCCGACCCCGGCCGCATTGGCTACCGCATTGGGCTTGGTAAGGCGCACCTTTACCGATTGCACCGCAAATTCCGCCAGAATCAGCTGTGCTATCTGCTCGGCCATGGTTTCCACCAGCTCCACATGATTTTGCTCTGCGTGCTGCGTCACCTTTTTTGACAGAGTGGCGTAATCGAGCGTCTTGTTAATATCGTCGTCCAGGGCGGCAGGAGCAATGTCGTAGCCCATTTCCAGATCGAAACGCAGCTTCTGCTTAATACCCTTTTCCCACTCATAAACGCCTATGGTGGTAAGCACCTCAAGGCCTTGCACAAACACTTTATCCATAGTCTCTATCTTCTGTTAAGCTGTGGCTATACGTTGCTAATCGAGCCACGCTTGCGCGGCAGGCCCTGCATTCCAGGCTTTAGCCAACCAATAGCTCGGTTTTAAGCCCGCAATAATAACGGATTGCCCCCGAGGTATAAACCGCGAATGACGGCCCTCATCTTATTTATGATCATGCTCGCCTATCTTGGAGGGTCCATCTCCAGCGCCGTGCTGATCTCCCGGCTCTACCGTTTACCCGATCCCCGCACTCATGGCTCGGGTAATCCCGGGGCCACCAATGTGCTGCGTACCGGTAATCGCAGCGCCGCCGTCTGGGTGCTGTTACTCGATATTTTAAAAGGCACACTGCCGGTTTATGTGGGGTGGTATCTGGATATCAGCCCCTTATATCTGGCCTTTATCGGCATGGCAGCCTGCCTGGGTCATATGTTTCCGCTGTTTTTTCATTTTCGCGGTGGCAAGGCGGTGGCAACCGCGCTGGGCACCCTGCTGCCCCTTGGCATGGACATGACCGGCCTGATGCTGTTGACCTGGCTGGTGTGCCTGGGCCTGTTTGGCTATTCCTCGCTGGCGTCCCTTCTTACCGCCTTGGTCGCCCCGCTGTATGTCTATTTCATCAAGCCGGAATATACGCTGTCGGTTGCCCTGCTCTCCTGCCTGATTATCTTGCGCCATCATGGCAACATCAGCCGCCTGTATCACCGACAGGAAAAGCCGATTCTAGACAGATTCAAACGCTCAGAGGGTGAAAAAAAACCGCCTGACAAGTGAATCGTGAGGTGTAAAACACCACTATATTGCAGGTTCGGGGTGCTTGTCCCCCTCGCCATATTACGCCTCACACCTCACGGCTCTTAATCAACCGGCGTTAGTTCGTCCAGCGGCCAGCGCGGCCGGGCTCGTACCGCCAGTGGCTCCTGGTCACCGGCTTTCAAACGTTGCAAACCGGCAAAGGCAATCATGGCGCCATTATCGGTGCAATATTCATTGCGCGGATAAAACACCTCACCCTGCAGGCTGTCCATCAGCTCGCTCAACTGGGCCCGCAGCGAGACATTGGCACTCACGCCCCCCGCCACCACCAAACGATTCAAGCCCGTTTGCTTTAATGCCCGCTTGCACTTGATGGCCAGGGTATCCACTACCGCTTGCTGAAACGCATGGGCAATATCGGCACGGGTCTGATCGTCATCGCCTTCGGCGGCTATGGTGGTGGCGGTGGCGGTTTTCAGACCGGAGAAACTGAAGTCCAGCCCGGGCCTGTCCGTCATGGGACGGGGAAACCTGAAGCGATTGGCCTGCCCCTGCTCGGCCAGTTTTGCCAAACGCGGGCCGCCGGGATAATCCAGCCCCATCAGCTTTGCCGTTTTATCAAACGCCTCGCCGGCGGCATCGTCCACCGACTCGCCCAGTATTTCATAGCGCCCGATACCGTCTACTCGCACCAACAAGGTGTGACCACCGGACACCAGCAAGGCCACAAACGGAAAGTCCGGTGCCCGCTCTTCCAGCATGGGAGCCAGTAAATGACCTTCCATGTGGTGCACGGCCACGGCCGGCTTGTTCCAGGCAAAGGCCAGGCTGCGGCCAATGGTCGCCCCCACCAGCAGCGCGCCCATTAATCCCGGGCCCGCAGTAAAGGCGACACCGTCAATATCGTCTTTGCTGCAGCCGGCATCGGCCAGAGCGGCTTCAATCAGGGGGATGGTTTTACGAATATGATCCCGGCTGGCCAGCTCGGGCACCACACCGCCATAGTCCGCATGCAGCGCCACCTGGCTGTATAACTGGTGAGCCATAATGCCCAGCTTGTCGTCATATATGGCAATGCCGGTTTCATCACAGGAGGTTTCTATTCCTAGTACACGCATGTCGGTCTATCATTCAAGGCTGTCGAAAAAGTGGGACTTATGTTACCCTGTAAGTGATTTTTTAACCAGCGAACCGCGCACCGGACTTTACTTTAGGTTCCGGTTCAGAGTAAAATTTCGCACCATTTTTATTAGACAAACTGGTTTACTAAAAAACCAGTTAACCGAGGTGAGAGGCACATGCCAGTAATTAAAGTACGTGAAAACGAGCCCTTCGACGTAGCTCTACGTCGTTTCAAGCGTTCCTGCGAAAAGGCCGGTATTCTGTCTGAAGTGCGTCGTCGCGAGCACTACGAGAAGCCGACCACTGAACGCAAGCGCGCCAAGGCTGCCGCTGTCAAGCGTCACGCCAAGAAGCTGTCTCGCGAAAACGCACGCCGTATTCGTCTGTACTAAGTTGGTATTGATCTCGTGTCCTTAAAAGACCAACTGTCTGAACAACAAAAGATTGCCATGCGTGCCAAAAACAAGGCGCGCCTCGGCACCTTGCGTATGCTGCTGGCAGAGATCAAACAAAAAGAGATAGACAGCCGCGAAAGCCTGGATGATAACGCCATTATTGCCATCGTTACCAAAATGGTAAAACAGCGCAAAGATGCCGCCTCTCAATTTGAGCAGGCTGGACGTCAGGAGCTGGCCGATGGTGAGCGCCAGGAAATCGTGGTGCTGCAGGAATTCCTGCCGCAACCTCTTACCGCAGACGAACTGGACGCTTTGCTCGCAAAGGCCATCGCCGACACTGGCGCTAGTGGCATGCAGGATATGGGCAAAGTCATGGCGGTGCTCAAGCCGCAAATCCAGGGACGTGCAGATATGGGTAAGGTCAGCGCAAGCATTAAAGCCAAACTGGCTTAATCTCTTCCGCTGCTCCCTGCCAACGGGCCGTGCCTCTTTACGATGCACGGCTTTGTTTTTTTCTTCGCTTTCCCGGTGAATAATGTCAGGCAGAATCCCCCAATCTTTTATTGACGACCTGTTGGCCAGAACCGACATAGTCGATCTTATCGATCAGCGGGTAAAACTGAAAAAAGCCGGCAAAAACTACCAGGCCTGCTGCCCCTTTCATAACGAAAAATCCCCCTCCTTTACCGTAAGTCACGAAAAACAGTTCTACCATTGCTTTGGCTGTGGTGCTCACGGCACTGTGCTGGGTTTTTTAATGGAATATGACGGGCTGGAGTTTCTGGATGCCATCGACGAACTCGCCGGCATGCACGGGTTGACAGTACCACGCGAGAACAGCCGCTCTTCACTGACCCCACAACAACAAGCAGCGGCCAAGGCCGTACGCCAGGATTTATACGCCCAGCTACAAGACATCAGCCGTTTTTATCAGGCCCAACTACGCCAGTCGCAAGCCGCCATTGGCTACCTGAAAGGCCGAGGCCTGAGCGGTGAAGTGGTCAAGCGCTTTAATATCGGCTACGTACCCGAGCAATGGGATGGCGTAAAACGCAAGTTTGCGACCAACACCGAGGCCGAAAACCAGCTGATTGAAGGCGGCATGCTGCTTAAAAGCGACAATGGCCGTGTTTACGACCGGTTTCGCGATCGCATCATGTTTCCTATTCATGACCGTCGTGGTCGCGTGATCGGCTTTGGTGGCCGAGTGCTGGGCGATGGTACGCCCAAGTATTTAAACTCGCCGGAAACACCGGTATTCCATAAGGGGCGCGAGCTTTATGGTTTGTATGAAGTACGCCAGGCACATCGTAACCCGGAGCGTATTTTAATCGTCGAAGGTTATATGGATGTGGTGGCGCTGGCGCAGTATGGCATCGACTACGCCGTCGCCAGCCTGGGCACGGCCACCACCCCCGAGCATCTGCAGCTGCTGTTTCGCACCACCAGAGAAGTCATCTGCTGTTACGATGGCGACCGGGCCGGCCGCGAAGCGGCATGGCGGGCGCTGGAGAATGCCTTGCCGCTGCTGCAAGACGGACGCAGCCTTAAATTTGTGTTCCTGCCCGACGGTGAAGACCCGGATACCCTGGTGCGCAAGCTAGGCTCCGATGCCTTTGCCCAGCAGCTGGATCAGGCTCAGGATTTTGGTGACTTCTTATTTGAACGTCTGGCGCAAGACGCCATGGGTGGCGATGCCGGCCAGCATGAATTGGCCAACAAGGCCGCGGAAGCCATTATTCGAGTGCCGGAAGGGTTTACCCGTGAGGGGCTGATCACTCAGCTGTCTCGCCAGCTGGACTGGGGAGAAAACGAGCGCCGGGTTCGCGAGCTGTTCCATCGTTTGCAACCGGGCGGACAAGCATCAGCTCCGGCAACCAGACCGGCCGGCAAAAAGATAAAACTGACGCCTATTCGCCGAGCCATTGCCCTTGTGCTACAATATCCGGCTGCGGCTGCCAAACTGCCGCCAATGCCGGACCTGGCCGAACTATCGACCCCGGGAATGGACTTATTGCAAAGCCTGTTAGCCCTGGTACAACGCCAGCCGGATATCACCACAGCCCAACTGCTTGAACATTGGCGTGGCCATGACACTGGCCGGGCACTCGCGCGGTTGGCCATGGCGGACGATTTATTCGCCGGTGAGCACATAGAGCAAGAGCTGCAGGATATTTTCGTGGTGTTAATTAACGATTATCTGGCGGGCCGCATAGAAGTGCTGCAACAAAAAAGCAGGCACGGGGGTCTAACAGCGGTAGAAACACAAGAACTCATGCTATTGCTCAGCGAAAGCAAAGCAGGTAATAACTGAACATTGAAAATTGGGAGCTCCGCCCCCATAAAGTAACACAGGCCCGGTCAGCGGGTAATATTCAACCCTAGAAAGCTGCAACACTCTCACCGACTATCAAGGCAGGGCGTGTTGGCAAGCACACCAACAACATAGCGGCGTTGGTTAAGTTTTGTTATAATCGGCTAATTGTGCGCCACATAAAAGTGAGCCGAATTGCCTACACCCTCTTGCAACATCTAACCGGACGAGTTCTATGGAGCAAACCCCACAGTCACAGCTTAAACTTCTCGTTGCCAAAGGTAAAGAACAGGGGTACCTGACTTATGCCGACGTTAACGATCATCTTCCTCAAGACATAGTCGATTCTGATCAAATTGAAGATATTATTCAAATGATCAATGACATGGGTATTCAGGTGGTAGAAACTGCCCCCGATGCCGATGAATTGATGATGTCTGAAACCTCGGCCGATGAAGACGCAGCCGAAGCCGCAGCACAAGCGCTGGCTTCTGTTGAATCCGAGATTGGCCGTACCACCGATCCCGTGCGCATGTACATGCGCGAAATGGGCACGGTAGAACTGCTGACCCGCGAAGGCGAAATCGACATCGCCAAGCGGATCGAAGAAGGTATTAACCAGGTACAAAGCTCGGTGTCTGAATACCCCGAGACCATTACCACTTTGCTTGACCAGTTTGACCGCTTTGAAGCAGGCGATATCAAACTGAGCGACATCATCACCGGTTTCCTCGACCCAGACTCTACCGAGCCTGCAGCGCCAACCGCGACGCACATCGGCTCGGAGCTGAGCGATAAAGAGCTGGAAGAAGAAGACGAAGATGAGGACGAAGAGGACGAGGAAGAAGTTGATACTGGTCCCGATCCCGAGCTGGCACGCGAAAAATTTGGTGCCCTGCGTGAGCAGTACGACATCATGCGGGCTGTCATTGACAGCAAAGGCCGTACCTCACCCGAAGCGGCCGCAGAGATAGCCGGGCTGGCTTACATCTTCCGCGAATTCCGGTTGATACCCAAGCAGTTTGACCGCCTGGTTAATGCCATGCGCGACACCATGACCCGGGTACGCGTTCAAGAACGTCTGATCCTGAAGCTGTGCGTCGAGCAGTGTAAAATGCCGAAGAAAACCTTCGTGCAGGCGTTTGCGCAAAACGAAAGTGATCCAGAATGGTTCAACAAGCAGCTGGCCGCGGGCAAAACCTGGTCTGCCAGACTGGAAGATGTGTCCGAAGACGTATTGCGCTCCATTGGCAAGCTCAAGCTGGTAGAAGAAGAAACCAGACTGACCATTTCGCAGATTAAAGATATCAACCGTCGCATGAGCATAGGTGAAGCCAAGGCTCGCCGTGCGAAGAAAGAGATGGTTGAAGCCAACTTGCGTCTGGTGATCTCCATCGCCAAAAAGTACACCAACCGTGGTTTGCAGTTCCTCGACTTGATCCAGGAAGGCAACATCGGCTTGATGAAGGCGGTAGACAAGTTTGAGTATCGCCGAGGCTACAAGTTTTCAACTTATGCTACCTGGTGGATCCGTCAGGCCATTACCCGCTCCATTGCCGACCAGGCGCGCACCATTCGTATTCCGGTGCACATGATTGAGACCATCAACAAGCTCAACCGTGTTTCGCGCCAAATGCTGCAGGAAATGGGTCGCGAGCCGACACCAGAAGAGCTGGCACACCGCATGATCATGCCGGAAGACAAGATCCGCAAGGTCCTTAAAATTGCCAAGGAGCCAATCTCGATGGAAACCCCCATCGGTGATGATGAAGACTCCCATCTGGGTGATTTTATCGAGGACACGACCTTGTCGTTGCCTGCGGACCAGGCCACCAGCGAAAGCCTGCGCAACGCAACCAAAGACGTGTTGTCGGGCCTGACCGCTCGTGAAGCCAAGGTACTGCGCATGCGTTTTGGTATCGACATGAATACCGACCACACGCTGGAAGAAGTCGGCAAACAGTTTGACGTTACCCGTGAGCGTATTCGTCAGATTGAAGCCAAGGCATTGCGCAAGCTACGCCACCCCAGCCGTTCCGAAGTGCTGCGCAGCTTCCTCGACGAGTAAGCTCTACGCACCGGACACTGCACAATGACAAAAGGGCGCAATAGCGCCCTTTTTCTTTTGCCAAGTGTTTTTAATTTCAGCCTCCCCTCTTTTATTTCACCAAGCCATGCCAACCGTCTAAAAATCAAACGGATATCAGCCCACCCGACTAGACAGCCCCCACGGCTTTACTTATAATCACCACCACTTTCGGCCCCTTAGCTCAGTTGGTTAGAGCACACGACTCATAATCGTTAGGTCCCCAGTTCGAGTCTGGGAGGGGCCACCATATACAGCAAGGGTTAGCAGGTTAACAGCCGCTAACCCTTTTTTGTTGTCTGCGGTTTTACCTGTAGTAATACCTGTAGTTACGATGGCGCTAACTGCAGTTAGCAGCGTTAGAAAACATCATGTGTCCCTTCAGGCTCCCTACTTATACCAAACAGATTAAATAGCAGATCTATTTTCTTGCTCTATAAAGGTCGGATAAAGGGCCTCCTCCACCGACAC
>NZ_JBLWUK010000014.1:0-83099 GCF_048268965.1 Oceanisphaera sp. | reverse complement strand
GTCGGTGGAGGAGGCCCTTTATCCGACCTTTATAGAGCAAGAAAATAGATCTGCTATTTAATCTGTTTGGTATAACTTAAAACACAGCCGTCAGCGAGCAGCTAAAGAAAGAATTGGTCCCAAGCTCCTGATGGCCATCAGGATGACCGCAGCATCATCACAGTGTGTAGGGTCCATGTTTTGTGTAAAGCGTATTCGCCCTCTTTTAAGCACGAACCACCTTTCTGGTCGAATAAATTCGACCCTACACAACATAACTGCCAGCCTGGACTAACGGTAAGAACCGGGATTCGAATTCTTAACCCTTATCCCCAGCTTTCATCAATCTCCCTGAAAGCGATTCAAATCGCTCATTACCTGCAGCAGCAACGACAGCTCGGGGCTGGCGTTATCTTGCGCTTTATAATCGTCCGCTCCCAGAAACAGCATGTCGCCCCGGCGGTTGAACAGGGTGATGTCCTGCTGCTGATAAATGGCATATTCATCTTCGTCCGAGGCGAGTCGCCAGCGATCGGCATCTACCTTGAAGAGCGACTGTCCGGTGCTGTAACTGCGCGCCGGGTTTTGCACGCCCAGGGCCTGGCGCATCAGCGTCGGGATCACATCCAGCTGGCTGGTGGGATGGTCGAAGTGGGCCGGTTGCACCTGTCCCGGCCAGCTGATCACCAGCGGAACGTGCAACTGCGCCGGTGAGTAGGCGTTGCCAAAGCCCCAGGTATTGTTGTCGTTGTCGTTAAACTCCATGCCGTGGCCGGAGGTGACGATGATGATGGTATTGCGCTCGCTGCCCAGGCGATTGAATGCCAGCAGGTTGCCAAGCAGGCGATCGGTATAGAAAGCCGAATTTCGATAACGGTTGAACAGGGCGTCTCGCTGCTCGCTTTGGTAAGCCTGGGCGGGATTCAACTGCTCAAGCGAAGGTTGAAAAGGCCCTTTAACGCCTTCGGGCAGGTCCAGGGAATTCAGCGCATCCAGATAGACAAACGAAAACCAGGGGCGTTGGTCGCTTTGTTGGGCCTGCCAGTCGTTGAACTCGGCCACCACCTGGCGGTCTCCCTTGACGCCGCCGGGGGCATCGCTGAAGGTACGATGTCGCAAGCTGGAAAAAATCGCCTTTTCATACAGGGGCTTCTCCAGGCCACCGCTGACAAACAGGCCAAAGCGATAATCCTGGCGCTGTAATTCATCGATGAACACCGGCGCCATGTTTTCTTGCTCGGCGTCGCGCAGATATCGGCTTGGCAGGCTGTAAAACAGGCTGAACAAGGCGGTCTCGCTTTGGTTGCCGGCACTTAAATGATTGTTAAAGCGTAAGTGGCGATGGGCGAACCGGTTGAGATTAGGCATGGTAAAGGCATCGAGCTGATCGGCACGCAGACCATCGGCGACAATCAGCAAGATGTTGGGCGCCAGCTCGGGGGCCTTGACCGTTAACGGGCGCAGCGGGTAATTCAGGTTGCGCTTGGGCTGTTCGGCCACCTGTTTCGACAGCTCGCGATATTGATCTTCGTCCAACCAGCCCTGCTTGATTAAAAAGCTTTTGGCCGTCATGGGATAAGACAGGGGGAAGTTCGCTTTTTGCTCGGTAATGGGCGCATACACCAGCGCATCGGCCCAGATATGCACGCTATGAGTCAGAAAGAAGCACACCAGTAACGGCAGCGACAGGGGCAGGGCCAGAGAGCGCCGGCGGCGCTGGCTCCAGCGCCATAACCAGGACGCCAGCCACAGCTCCACCAAAAACAGCAGCGGAACCCAGACAAACAGCCAGCCCCAGCCCGAGGCTTCTTCGGTTTGCGCCTGATCCAGCAATAATTGCCATACGGTAGGAGTGAGGTGAAACTTGAACAGGCTGAACACCTGGGTGTCTACCAGCAGCAGGGTGAGCGCACCGGTAGCAATGGCCGCCCCCAGCAGTTGCATGGTTCGCACTTTCGGAAATAAAAACGTCAGCGGGAACAGGGTGAGCAAGTAGGTGAAAAAGGTAAGAAAGGCGAAATGACCTACCCAGCTCACCAGCATATAACCGACGCCCAGCAGGGTGTCCGGCCAACCCGCGATCAGCAAGTAGCGGCTCGATACCGCCATGGCGAGCAGTACATTGACAAACACCAGCCAATGTCCCCAGCCGATGAGACGGGACACATTGTCGCGATAGAGGTTACCGGTTTCGAGCATAGTTCAGCATAATTCAACTATTGGGTTAACACCCATCCTGGCTCAACCGCCTGACAGGAGTGTTGGGCAGTAAAAAGGCGCTTAGTGAGCCCCTTTTTGCGTGTCTACCGAGGCTATCAGCACTTTGGCAAACTTGTCGGCAATGACCTTGCGTTGCCCGGGCGCGATTTGATGATTAATGACATGAGTGGCCAGGTTGCCTAATACCATCAAGCGCAAGTCGGCCGGCGCCAGATGCTGGTCCATCACGGCTTCAAGGTCGCTCAACAGTTTATCGAATTCTTTTTCGTACTTGGAAATAACAGGCATGGGCACTCAATCATGTATCTTGATAACAGGGCAGCTATAATACCCCACCCCTTCTGGCAACTCTACGGCAATCTGTTATGAGCTTGGATATCGAACACATCATAGTACATTCTCTGTTTCTCGATGAGCAGGGCCAGACCCAGCTGGCCACTCGCGATCAGGAGTTGGCCACCGGGCCTGCAGTGAGCCACCTGATGAGCGAGCTGCATCACATCTACAACACCAAGGCCGGCAAGATATTTGGTTACTTCAATGAAGAAGATACCGGCTTTCGCGATCTGGTGCGTCGGGTAGAAGACGAAAGCCTGAGCTTTACCGCGTTTACCCATCAGGCGTCGGAACGGCTGTTGGGCGAACTGAAGCGGCTGGACATGAACGAGCAGGGCGTGCTGCTGTTTGTGCGTTATCAGTGGCTGGGCGCCCACTACCTGTTGATTGCCTTGCTGGACAATAAAGACAGCGTCACCGTCACCGACAAGCTGGAAGTCAGTCATGCCAGCTACCTGGACCTGGGCAAGATGCAACTGGCGGCGCGGCTGGATCTGACCGAATTGCAGAGTCGACCCGACTCCCATCGCTACTTCTCCTTTATCAAGGGCCGGGCCGGGCGCAAGGTCTCCGACTTCTTCCTGAACTTTCTCTCCTGTGTCGAAGGCATGGATCCCAAGGCACAAAGTCAGGGGCTGTTAAAGGCGGTGGATGAGTTCTGTGAGAGTCGCCAGCTGAGCAAGGAGGAAAAGCAGGAGAGCAAGGCGCTGGTCAACAAGTATTGCCGCGAACAACTTAAAGAGGGCGAAGAGCTGGAGCTGCGCGAGCTGTCTGCCGAGCTGGGCACAGATGACGATCTGGATTTTTATCAGTTTGTCAGCGAAGAGTACCAACTGGAAGACAAATTCCCGGTAGACAGGTCTGCCCTGAAAGGGCTGACCAAATACGTCGGCTCCGGCGGCGGCCTGACCATCAGCTTCGATCAAAAGCTGCTGGGCGAGCGAATTCAATACGACGCCAACACCGACACCCTGGTCATCAAGGGCGTTCCCCCCAATCTGAAATCGCAATTGCTTAAATAACAGCAAGAAGCAGCGATAAGCTTTAAGCAGTCAACGATCAGAAAAACACCGAGCCTTCAGGTTTCGGTGTTTTTTTATAGGCGCTTGGCGCTGGTTTTGTCTTTGGCTGATCGCTGACAGCCTGACTCTTAGTCACAAGTCGCTAGCCAGTGAATAAGTGCCCAGAGGTAACTGGGTACCCTCCCCCGACACGCTTCGGATACATGACACTCACCTTTTCAACCGCTGCGAACATTCACTGGATGTTCGGTCTGGTTGAAAAGGTGAGTCACGGCGAGACAAGCTCGCCCCCTGCACGCTCAGCACATGACGTCCCTGTCATGTGATGGTCGGCTGAGGCTATCCCAGCCGCCTCTTTTTAGGCACCGAGTCTTCGGTGAGCATCACTGACCGACGGCACCGGTGCCAACGGGAAGGCAGAGGGTGTCTGCTCAACCGACCATCTGCGCCAGGGATGGCGCGGTTTGAGCCCCCATGGATGGGTTTACGGCGAGTCGGAGGAGTAGTGCCCTCTGCCTGACTACATCACTAAGATCAAAAAATAGTTGTGACTAAGAGACAGGCTTATAGCTGACTGCTTGAAACTTGTTTTAAGTTCTAATCAAATGATCGAAGGCACTGAGTGCGGCGGTGGCGCCGGCGCCCATGGCAATCACGATTTGCTTGTAGGGCACGGTAGTGGCATCGCCGGCGGCGAACACACCGGGTATCGAGGTCGCGCCTTTGGCATCGATGATCACTTCACCAGAGCGGGTCAGCTCTACCGCCGAGCCGGTCAGAAATTCGGTATTCGGCACCAGGCCAATTTGTACGAAGATCCCTGCCACGGCCAGGTGACGCTGCTCGCCACTGGGGCGGTCGATATAATGCATGCCACTGACTTTCTGACCATCACCCACCACTTCCGTGGTTTGTGCATTGCTGATGATGTCGATGTTGGGCATGGAGCGAGCCTTGCGTTGCAGCACTTCATCGGCACGCAGGGTGTCAGCAAACTCGAGCACGGTGACGTGCTCCACCAGGCCGGCCAAATCGATGGCGGCTTCAATGCCCGAGTTACCGCCGCCGACCACGGCCACGCGCTTGCCCTTGAAGAGGGGGCCGTCGCAGTGGGGGCAATAAGCCACTCCTTTATTACGATACTCCGCCTCGCCGGGCACATTCAGTTCGCGCCAGCGGGCTCCCGTGGCCAGAATAACCGCGCGGCTTTTCAGCGTGGCGCCACTGGCTAAAGGGACTTCCAGCAACTGGGGGAGTGCCGCATCGTCGCTGCTCTGCTTGATGCCAGCCGCCCGCTGTGCGGTGATGATATCAACGCCATATTCCTTGACGTGCTGCTCCAGGCTGGCCGCTAGCTTGGGGCCTTCGGTATAGGGCACGGAAATAAAGTTTTCTATAGCAACCGTATCCATCACCTGGCCGCCGAAACGCTCGGCAAGCAGGCCGGTGCGTATTCCCTTGCGTGCTGCATAAATGGCGGCAGCGGCACCGGCAGGCCCTCCGCCCACGACCAGCACCTCGTAAGGGGCCTGTTCATTCAGGTTGGCGGCCTGGCGCTGGGCGGCTCCGGTATCCAGCCGGGTGACGATCTCTTCCAGGCTCATGCGGCCCTGGCCAAAGGGTTCGCCGTTTAAATATACCGCCGGCACCGCCATGATTTGGCGACGATCCACTTCTTCCTGAAACAGGGCGCCGTCGATCATCACATGGGTAATGTTCGGGTTCAGGGTCGCCATTAAATTGAGCGCCTGCACGACATCCGGGCAGTTCTGGCAAGACAGCGAAATATAGCTTTCAAAATGATATTCGCCCTCAAGATCGCGAATTTGCTGCTGTAGCTCGGCGCTGGCCTTGGCGGGGTGACCGCCAGTTTGCAGCAGAGCCAGTACCAGAGAAGTAAATTCATGGCCCATGGGGATACCGGCAAAGCTGACTCGCGGCGTCTGGCCTGCGGGCGCTATGCTCATGCTGGGGGTGCGTACTGCCGTCGCTTCTTTAAGGGTGATCTGGCTGGAAAGCTGGCTGATCTCCGTGGCCAGCGTCATTAATTCGGTTGATTTTGCTGTGTTGTCACCGGACACGCTAATCTCGATGGGAGAGACGATATTCTGCAAATAAGTGTCCAGTTGTTGCTTGAGGTTGGCATCTAGCATGGTCGTGTCCTGTGCTGAGTATGGGAGGATAAAACCGGCCCGCCGAGAGCATAAGGGATCAAGGTGGCGGGCCGGGGGTTGCTGCCTGGGGGTTAGATCTTGCCGACCAGGTCCAGTGACGGAGCCAGGGTAGCTTCACCTTCCTGCCATTTGGCCGGGCATACTTCGCCTGGGTGAGCCGCAACATACTGGGCGGCTTTCAGCTTGCGCAGCAAATCGGCAGCGTTACGACCTATGCCTTCGGCAGTCACTTCCACCGCCTGAATGATGCCCTGCGGATCAATGATGAAGGTGGCGCGGTCTGCCAGGCCCTGGCCTTCACGCATGACGCCAAAGTTATTGGTGATGGTGCCGGTTTGGTCGCCCACCATGTAGTACTGAATCTTACCAATGGTATCCGAGCTGTCGTGCCATGCCTTGTGGGTAAAGTGGGTGTCGGTAGACACGGAGAATACTTCTACGCCCATCTGTTGCAGCTCGGCGTAATGGTCGGCTACATCTCCCAGTTCAGTAGGGCAAACAAAGGTAAAGTCGGCAGGGTAGAAGAACACTACAGACCACTTTCCTTTCAGATCCGCTTCGGTCACTTCAACAAAGTTACCCTGATGATAGGCCTGAGCGGTGAAGGGTTTGATTTCAGTATTAATAGCAACAGTCATGTTGGCTCCTTGATGTTTGATGAGTGTCTTGCTGTGAACGGTTCTCATAGTAGAGGCTGCTATTGATTAAGTTAATCTGCTTAAATCTATCGGAGTGATAGCTAAAAGCTATTGATGGGCGAGGGCGGGGCTGCGAAGGGCAGAGGTGCCCGAGTGAGCGAGCGGAAATGATAAAGCAACGACATACCTTGCCAATCAGCAGGCTGATCGTCCGGAACTCGCTATTATTTTGCGATCGCAAAAAATAGAGCGTCAAGATTGAAAAGGTCCGGAAATGTCCGCTGGACGGCGGAGGGTAGCGGTCGAGAGATAAAGAAGAGTTAAATAAACACCTTTGATATTACTCTAGTGTATGGTCAGTGCATGTAATTAAATTACGTTTTATTGTTTCTTTGTGGGTTGCGTATTGATAAGGGAATACTCAATTAAGGCAGCTTTAAGCCAGTAATCCAGCCACTATACTTTAGTTTTATGTTTTGGTGGTTATGTGACCCATGTTGTGATTTTGTAAAATTGTAACTTGATCTTCTCGTGTTTATTACGCAGATTGATAGTGGTAACGCAACGCAGAATAAACGGAAGCGTCATCTCATACAGACCAGACCCTCGATGTTTGGCGAAATAAAAAACAGACATGGTTGCGGAGCAAAATAACAAGGAACACTGTGCACAACGACATGGCCAGGCTCGCGGTTAGCGTTGTGACAGGGAAGTAACAGGCCCAGTCAAGGGCCTCAACCCGACAGCAGAGAACAGGACGGACACCATGCCATACGCAAGCGAAATCGACACACTGACTTCTTTGATCAAGCAAAACCCGACCTGGAGCGCCATCAAGCCGGAATACGTCGCCCGTATGCGCGCCCAGAACAAATTCAAGACCGGGCTGGATATTGCGAAATACACGGCAAAAATCATGCGTGAAGACATGGCCAACTACGACCAGGACAGTTCGCAATATACCCAGTCACTGGGTTGCTGGCATGGTTTCATCGGTCAGCAGAAGATGATTTCCATCAAGAAACACTTCAACAGTACCAAGCGCCGCTATTTATACCTGTCCGGCTGGATGGTTGCCGCCCTGCGTTCGCAGTTTGGTCCCTTGCCCGATCAGTCCATGCACGAAAAAACCGCGGTGTCGGGCCTGATCGAAGAACTGTACACCTTTTTACGCCAAGCTGACTCCTGGGAGCTCAACCATTTGTTCCGTGACCTGGAAGAGGCCCAGAAGGCCGGTGACAAGGCCAAAGTCAAAGATATCCAAGCCCAAATCGACAATCACGAAACTCACGTGGTGCCGATTATCGCCGATATAGACGCCGGTTTCGGTAACGCCGAGGCGACCTACCTGCTGGCCAAGCAGATGATAGAGGCGGGTGCCTGTTGTATCCAGATTGAAAACCAGGTGTCGGACGAGAAGCAGTGCGGTCACCAGGATGGCAAGGTGACGGTGCCGCACGCCGAGTTTCTCGCCAAGATCAACGCGGTGCGGTTGGCGTTTCTGGAGCTGGGAGTGGACGACGGCGTCATAGTCGCGCGCACCGACTCACTGGGGGCCGGCCTGACCAAGCAAATTGCCGTAACCAATGAGCCTGGCGATCTGGGCGATCAATACAACAGCTTTATCGATGGCGACATTATCGAAAGCGCCGACGACATCAACAATGGTGACGTGGTGATCAAGCAAAACGGCAAGCTGGTCAAGCCAAAGCGCCTTGCCTCCGGCCTGTTCCAGTTCAAGGAAGGTACCGGCGAAGACCGGGTGGTGATGGACTGCATCGCCAGCTTGCAGAATGGCGCCGACTTGCTGTGGATTGAAACCGAAAAGCCCCACGTCGGCCAGATTGCCGCCATGGTCAATCGCATTCGCGAAGTGGTGCCTAATGCCAAGCTGGTTTACAACAACAGCCCTTCGTTTAACTGGACCCTGAACTTCCGCCAGCAGGTCTATGATGCCTGGGCAGCCGAAGGCAAGGATCTGGCCGGATATGATCGCGACAAGCTGATGAGTGCCGATTATGACCAGTCCGAGCTGGGCAAGGTGGCCGATGAATGGACGGCCAACTTCCAGCGTGACGCCGCCCGAGAGGCAGGCATCTTCCACCACCTGATCACGCTGCCCACCTACCACACCGCGGCCCTGTCTACCGATAACCTGGCCAAGGGCTACTTTGGCGATGAAGGTATGCTGGCTTACGTGGCCGGAGTGCAGCGCAAGGAAATTCGCGAAGGCATTGCCACCGTCAAGCACCAGGATATGGCCGGCTCCAACATTGGTGACGACCATAAAGAGTTCTTTGCCGGTGAGGCAGCCCTTAAAGCCGGTGGTAAAGACAACACCATGGGGCAGTTCGAGAACGTTTGATGCAATCATTTGATGTAATAATAAGGTGATGAGCACATCATCGGTGATTACTTTTCAGTTCAGGCAGCCTTGGTGCTGCCTTTTTTATGTTCGCCTCTTTAGATTGTGTAAAGAGTGAAGCGTAAAGCGTGAGGGACGCTCCACCACCACCAAGCTCCCCTGAATGGGCGCATTTCCGTCGCTTTATTCATCAGGTGTTATAATTGGCGGCAGAGCAAGCGGCCATCAACAGACAAGTTTGGCCCCGTTTCCTGACTCGCCTGATCGGCGATGGGAGTGATGCCATGAGCAATGCCACAAACAACCCGAGCAATACCACCACCCATACCGTGCATCAGGCAGAATTTACCGACCCGCACGCCCTGACGATTCCCACGCTCAGCATATTGCAAGAAGACGGCAGCCTGTTTGCCGGCGCCTCTACCCCCAGCCTGGATCGCACCACGGCGCTGAAAATATACGACAGCATGGTTTTCATTCGTATTTTGGATGAGCGCATGCTGGCGGCACAGCGTCAGGGGCGGATCAGCTTTTATATGCAGTGCCTTGGGGAAGAAGCCTCTACGGTGGCCAGCGCCGCCGCTCTCGACCCAAAAGACATGATCATGGCGCAATACCGAGAGCAGGGGGCCTTGCATTATCGGGGGTTCACTCTGACCCAGTTCATGAACCAGCTATTGTCCAATGACAGGGATCTCGGCAAGGGGCGGCAAATGCCGGTGCACTACGGCAGCCGGGACTTGCACTTCATGACCATATCCTCCCCCCTGGGCACCCAGATCCCCCAGGCCAGTGGCTATGCCTACGGGCAAAAGCTGAAAGGCCAAAATAACCTCACCCTCTGTTATTTTGGTGAAGGCGCCGCCTCGGAAGGGGATTTTCATGCCGGCATGAACATGGCAGCCGTGCTGGGAGCGCCGGTGATTTTCTTCTGTCGTAACAACGGCTATGCCATTTCCACCCCCGCCCATGAGCAGTTTGTGGGCGACGGCATTGCCTGCCGTGGCGTCGGTTATGGCATGCAGGCCATTCGGGTAGACGGCGCCGATGCGCTGGCGGTCTATGAAGCCACTCGTCTGGCGCGCAAGCTGGCGCTGGAACAGCATAAACCGATACTCATAGAAGCCGTCGCCTATCGGCTGGGGGCGCATTCATCTTCTGACGATCCCAGCGGTTACCGCTCCCGGGAAGAAGAGGCGCGCTTTCGCAAGCAGGATCCCATTGCCCGTTATAAATGCTGGCTGCAACGAAAAGGCTGGCTGGATGAAGCGGCGGATCAAATTGCCAGTGATGCATTGCGCCAGGAA
This sequence comes from Oceanisphaera sp., assembly GCF_048268965.1. Classification (GTDB taxonomy): domain Bacteria; phylum Pseudomonadota; class Gammaproteobacteria; order Enterobacterales; family Aeromonadaceae; genus Oceanimonas. The sequence continues at coordinate 73,058 of NZ_JBLWUK010000014.1, read as the reverse complement.
GTGCTGGATGCCCTTAAAATCGCCGAAAAACGCGCCAAACCCCATATTGATACCTTGATTGGCGATGTTTATGCAGAGCCGACCGCGGCGCTCAAGGCGCAGCTCGAGCAGTTGAAATCGCATATCAGGCAATATCCCGATGCCTATCCGCTGAGCGCGGGGAGGTTTGAATAATGGCAGAAATGAACATGTTGCAAGCCATCAACCAGGCGTTGGATCTGGCCATGGCGCAGGATGAAAATGTAGTGTGCTTTGGCGAAGATGTCGGCCATTTTGGTGGTGTGTTTCGTGCCACCAGTCAGCTGCAGGAAAAATACGGCCAGGATCGCTGCTTTAACACGCCGTTGACCGAACAGGGCATTATCGGCTTCGCCAATGGCATGGCGGCCCTGGGTTTGAAGCCGGTAGCGGAAATTCAGTTTGCCGATTATATCTATCCCGCCTTCGACCAAATTGTCAATGAAACCGCCAAATACCGCTATCGCTCCGGTAATGAATTCAATGTCGGCGGTCTGGTGATCCGGACCCCTTATGGGGGCGGCATTGCCGGTGGGCACTATCACAGTCAGTCCCCCGAAGCCTACTTTGCCCATACCCCCGGCCTGAAAATAGTGATACCGCGTAATCCGGACCAGGCCAAGGGACTCTTGCTGGGAGCCATTGCCTGCCCGGATCCTGTGTTGTTTATGGAACCCAAGCGACTGTATCGCGCCAGTGTATGCGAGGTGGACGAGGCATATTACGAATATCCCCTGGGTCAGGCCGAGGTGTTGCAAGCCGGCAGCGACGTGACCGTACTGGCCTGGGGCGCCCAGTTGGAGGTGGTCGCCAAGGCGGTGGCGCTGGCAGAGCAGGAGGGGATTTCCTGCGAGCTGATTGATTTACGCAGCATCCTGCCCTGGGATCAGAGCGCCGTGATCGAGTCGGTACTGAAAACCGGCCGCCTGGTGATCAGCCACGAGGCGCCGCTGACCGGCGGATTTGCCGGTGAGATTGCCGCCACCATTCAGCAGCACTGTTTTTTGTATCTGGAAAGCCCCATAGCGCGGGTGTGTGGCCTGGACACCCCTTATCCATTGGCGCTGGAAAAGGAATACATGGCCGATCATCTCAAGGTGTTCGTCGCCATAGTGGATGCATGTAACTTCTAGGTTAGGGGGCCGTATGAAACAGGACTTTTATCTGCCGGATATAGGCGAAGGCATAGTGGAGTGCGAACTGGTGGAATGGCTGGTGGCAGAAGGAGACACGGTCGTGGAGGACCAGGCCATTTGCGATGTGATGACCGACAAGGCACTGGTACAGATACCAGCGATCCACAATGGCGTGATCAGCAAGCTGTATGTGGCCAAGGGGGAGATGGCCCGGGTGCATGCACCGCTATTCGCCATGGAGCTGAGCGAAGCCGAGCAGAATGAACCCTCCGGCTCCTCGGTGGTGGAACAGCCTGAGCCTCAGGTCGCCAAAGCAGTCCCCGTTTCCGCCCCTCCCCCGGATTCGCCCCCTCAGGCAACCCAGGATAAAACGCACATCGCCGATGAGCGGCCGGCCATGAATAGCGGAAAAGCGCTGGCCAGCCCGGCGGTGCGTCGGCTGGCACGAGAGCAGGACGTGATCCTGAGCGAGGTACCGGGTTCCGGAGAAAAAGGGCGCGTCTATAAGGAAGACATCACCGCCTACCTGGCGCAGCAAGATCAATCCCGGGCCAAACAGACTGAACCGGAAACCCACACAGAGCCGTTAACGGGCATTGCCGCTGCCATGTCAAAACAGATGACGGCGTCGTTGCAGGTGCCGCAGTTTACCCTGTGCGATGAACTGGCCCTGGATGAACTGCTGGCGATGAAAGACAAGTTGACCCCCTTGTTTGCCGAGCAAGGTATCACGCTGACGCTGCTGCCTTTTTTTCTCAAGGCCCTGTCGCTGGCGCTGCATGATTTTCCCAAGCTGAACAGCCAGCTCAATGCCAGTGGCACCCAGGTGACCTATCAGCCTCGGCATCATATTGGCGTGGCGGTGAATACCGATGCCGGCCTGCTGGTGCCCGTGCTGCGTGATTGTCAGCAACAATCCTTATTGAGCATAGCGGCCGAGCTGGAGCGATTGACCCAGGCGGCGCGAGCGGGGCGGCTGACGCCGGTCGAACTGCAGGGGGCCACCATTACTCTGTCCAATATCGGTGCCCTGGGCGGTCTGGTGTCCAGCCCTATCGTCAATCCTCCCCAGGTGGCCATTGCCGCCCTGGGGCATTGGCAGAGGTTGCCACGTTTTAACGAGCAGGAAGAGCTTGAGGCGAAAGCGCTGATGATGTTGTGCTGGTCGGCAGATCATCGTCTGATCGATGGCGCGACCCTGGCGCGTTTCAACCGCTGCTGGTGCCGGTATCTGGAGCAACCCGCGCGCATGCTGGCTCAGCTGCGCTAAGGGGGCGAGCCACAGATGGACAGGCACCAGCTGCATAACTTTTATATTCCCGAAGAACAGTCGATTTATCTGCTGAATGCCAACGACGCCAAAAAACTCAAAGACTGGATTGCCTTGTGTATCTGCAAGCTGCAAGAGCTGGGCTATCGTCATATTCAGTTGGTGGGCCAGGGTGCTTACGGCTTTACCTTTGCCGGCATCGCCGAGCCGGGTCAGGAATATGCCTTCAAGTTTTCGCGCATTACCTTGCCGCTGCACATTCGCGAACGGCTGGCCGATGAAGCCTATATGCTGGCGCAGATAGATCATCCCGGCGTCCCTACCTATATCACCTATCAGCGCATCAAGAAGCAGGGCATCCTGATGATGAGCCGCGCCAGAGGCATCGACTTAGAGCAGTACAGTCTGCGCCAGGGGCCGTTGCCGCCTCGCCAGCTCATCGATATTGCCGCCCAGCTGGCAGAAATTCTGCAGGCGTTGCGCAATCACCACCAGCAGGGGCAGCCGGCGCCTGTGGTACACGGCGACATCAAACCGTCCAATATCGTCTTCGATGCCGACAGCGGCCATATCAAGCTGGTGGACTGGGGCTCGTCGGTATTTGCACAAACCGACAGCAAGGGGCAGTTTATTGCCACCAATGTGATGCAGCTGATGGCGGCGGATCTGCAGCACAGCAATGCACGACTGGGTGATATTTATTTTATTGGTCCCGAGCAACGAGACGGGGCGCTATCCAGCCCCCGGTTTGATGAACAAGGTGTGGCGGCTACCTTGTATGCGCTGGCTTCGGGGCAGGGCTGTCGCTTTGGTTGTGGCGTGATGCCGGCCAGCAGCCTGGGGTTGCCCAAAGAGTTTGCGCTCTTGCTGGACGGCTTGCTGGCACCGGATGCCAAGACCCGTCGCCTGGCGGGCGACTACCTGATCCCCACCATGGCCCGCCTGAAACGGCTGGTGCTGCCCGAGCTGCCCTTGCTCGACACCCGCCCCAAATTACCCGTGTGGGTCAGCCCGGAGCTGCACGCCATGGATACCGTCGTCTATTCGTCGCGCACCTCTTTTTTGCGAGAGCATAGCGAGCGGGCCAGCCTGTATGATGTCAACGACGCTCAGCTTGAACGCTATTACAAGAATTACCTGACGGGGATGGGAGAGAGTGAAAAAGCCTTTGTTGCGGCGGTGAGCCGTTTGGGGCGCTATCCGGTGGTGGGTGGGCTGGTGGTGCACTGGCAAGCCGATGGTCTCTATATCGACTCCAGTCTGAACTTGTATGATAGCGCGCTGGAGCATGCCTTTGTGCAGGCCGTTAATACGGTGGTCAAGCTGGCCCAGGCCATCGACAAGGTCGGCTTGTTCAAGGCCTGTTTATTTAATGCGCGCAACACCATTCACCTGAGTCGCAACCGCGCCATTGAGCCGTTTTATCCCTTGGCGGATACCGAAATTCCGTATCGCCTGGCAGACATTCCCAGTACTCACGCTGCCAGCCGGCAGCATTCCTATTTTGAAGATGGTCGAGATCCGGATGAACAACTGACCCTGCCACCCAGTATTATGGCGGTGCTGGCACGGCTTAACGATATTCATCACACCGGCTGTATCATCTTCGAAGTAACCCCGCACCACATGAAGCTGCACAGCTATTACCGGCTGCTGGATGCGAGTGCCGAGGCGGACTTTGCCGCCTTGTTACGGCAAATAGTGTCGCTTATTCCCGAGATCACCGATCAGGGAGTGGGTGGCTTCATGAAGTTACCCCACAAAAACACCCGCGTATTCGAGCATGTCCCACGGCAGCCCGATCTTTTTTATCCGGCAAACCCCAAGGCATGGGTAAAGGTCTAACAAGCCACCTCCCCCTGTAGTAGCTGCGACCGCTGCTAAATTCGGCAACGCCGGATCTGGGGCACCGGTTCGAGGCAATACGGCGATATATGAAATATCGAGACCAAGATGCCGCTCCGCGCCATTGCACAGCTGAAGCAGAGCCTACGAAAAACCAAATCATCGCCTCCTGTAGGAGCTGCTTTAGCTGCTAAATCCTGCGCAGCAGGATCTGGTGCACAGGTTCGACCCTTGGCTGTTTATTCTTCACCCATTACAGCCCTTTTCGCTCTTCGTCCGTGGTTTCCGTGGCGATAAATATTTTTAATTTTTAACAGCAAACTCGACACACTACTTGTATTCGTTATGCGAGCTTGCTTGGTGCTGGCTTACTTCGGCGATGGCAAAGGTCATCAGGTCGGGATAAAAATCCAGAAACGCCTGCTCCATGTCAGCATAGTGTTCTTGCAACAGCGGGCCGCAGTGCGGCAGGGGAGTAGGACGACGAAAGCGGTGATCGATGCGGGCAATAGCCAGGCTGATGCCGTCCAGAGTTTGATAGCTGGCCAGTAGCTGATAGTGCTGCATACGCTCAACCAGGGTCTTCATGGCGGTGGGCCAATGCTCATCGGGTATCAGCTGGGCGTGAGCGTAGTCGATGAACTCGCGCAGTGGCAAGGCATGGTAACGGGACCAGTGCCGCGCCAGAAAATGATCGAACATCATGTCCATGATAATGCCGCCATAACGGCGAAAAGGGCTGGGCAAGGCTCGTACCGCCCCCGCATGCAGGGGATGAGCATCAGTAAAACTGTCTATGCGTCTGTGTAGCCAAACGCCTTCCTGCAGCCGGGCGGTGAGCCGGGTATCTATGGCGCCTCTAACATACTCACCCAGCAGCGCACCCGACAAGCTGGTCTGGCTGCACTGCGCCAGATGCAGGTGGGCCAGGTAATTCATCGTGCCGCGAGATCGTCGCTGTCTTCTTCGGTGATGACCAGGTCGAGATCATCGGGATCGGGTTCGTCATCGGGCTGATCGGCCAGCTGGGCATCCAGCACTTCAAGCAGATGAATCGCCACGGTAACAAAGTCACTGTCGGTAACAATGCCCACCAGTTTGCCCTTGTCGGTCACCGGCAGGCAACCGTATTTATATTTTTGCAAATACTGTGCCGCCTCGCGAATACCGGCTCTGGGGCTAACGGTGGTCACATCCTGCACCATGATTTCGGATAGTCGGTGCTGCAGCAGAAAAGCGCCATTGTGATCGTTTTCCAGGCTCGACTCCTGGGCGGCCAAAATATCGCGCTGGCTAACCAACCCCACCAGAGTATCTTCTGCCAGCACCGGAAGGTGGCGAATATGGTGGCGCTGCATCAGGATACGGGCTTCGCCCAGAGTGGCGGAGGGAGGGAGACTAATCACATCGCGAGTCATAATTTCAGAGACGATAGCTGGCATGGTGTATTCCTCTCTTTTATATCAAGATAGCTGAATAGCAGCAGCTTGCATGACGGGGGTTGCCATAAAGCACCCACCCATCAAACATCCGGTACATCGACCTTACGCTATATTCTAATCATATGCATTATGCCGCCACCTTGGCGAATTGCCTTGATCCTGTCGGTCGGCCTCACTAGACTAGCGCCCGTTATTACAAGAGGTTGTGTATGCTGGTCCGCGATTTTTCCTTTGAGCTTCCCGATGAACTGATAGCCCGCCATCCCATGCCGGAACGCGGCGCGAGTCGCCTGTTACAACTGGACGGTAACAGTGGTGATATCAGTCATGGTCACTTCCACCAGGTTCTGGAGCGGGTTAATCCCGGTGACTTGCTGGTCTTCAATAATACCCGGGTTATTCCGGCCCGACTCTTTGGCCATAAAGCCAGTGGGGGCAAGCTGGAAGTACTGGTAGAGCGGGTGCTGGACGACAAGCGCGTTCTGGCTCATGTGCGTGCCTCCAAGGCTCCCAAGCCCGGTACGGCCCTGATACTGGAGCCGGACGTACAGGCCACCATGGTGGCTCGCCACGACGCCTTGTTTGAAATTGAATTTCACGATGACCACAGAACCGTGCTCGAGATCCTGGAAGCCGTTGGCCATATGCCGCTGCCTCCTTATATCGACCGGCCGGATACCGAAGCCGATAAAGAGCGTTATCAGACCGTATACAACGAAAAGCCCGGTGCCGTTGCCGCCCCGACGGCCGGCCTGCATTTCGACCAGCCGCTGCTGGATGCGCTGGTGGCCAAGGGCGCCGAGCTGGCCTTTATCACCTTGCACGTGGGTGCCGGCACCTTTCAGCCGGTGCGGGTGGATAATGTGCTTGAGCATAAAATGCACTCCGAATATATAGAAGTACCGGCAGGCGTAGTGGCACAAATTGAGGCCACCAGGGCCCGCGGCGGGCGCGTTATCGCCGTGGGCACCACCTCGGTACGCTCCCTCGAAAGTGCGGCCCAGGCGGCTCTGGCCAACAATACCCCGCTGGCGCCTTTTTACGGGGATACCGATATTTTTATCTACCCCGGATATCGCTTTCAGCTGGTGGATGCCATGATCACCAACTTCCACCTGCCCGAATCAACGCTGATCATGCTGGTGAGTGCCTTTGCCGGTTATGATCATATTAAAGAAGCGTATCGCCAGGCCATCAGCGAGCGTTATCGCTTCTTTAGCTATGGCGATGCCATGTTTATTACGCGGCAGAGCAAATTATAAAGAACCGTAAGGTGTGAAGTGTGAGACGTAAGCTGCAAAGCGTGAGACGTAAGTCGGGATCGCACATATGTGGTGTACCCAGGGCATTGGTTTGCCCCTTACTCCTCACGTCTCACCCCTCACCTGTTTTAAAAACAAGGTTGGACTGTTTCTCTGACCGTAAGAGGTAATTGATGAAATTTGAACTGGATACTACCGATGGCCTTGCCCGTCGTGGCCGCATGATATTTGACCGTGGTGTGGTGGAAACCCCCGCCTTTATGCCGGTGGGAACCTACGGCACTGTCAAGGGCATGACGCCGGAAGAGGTGGCCGACACAGGCGCGCACATTCTGCTGGGCAATACCTTTCACCTTTGGGTGCGCCCGGGGCAGGAAGTGATGAAGCTGCACGGCGACTTGCATGACTTCATGAACTGGCAGGGGCCGATACTGACCGACTCCGGTGGCTTTCAGGTATTCAGCCTCGGTGACATTCGCAAGATCACCGAAGAAGGGGTTTATTTCCGGAACCCGGTCAACGGTGACAAGATATTTCTCTCGCCGGAAGTGTCGATGGAAATCCAGTACGATCTGGGTTCCGACATCGTCATGATCATGGACGAATGCACGCCTTACCCAGCGACCTGGGAAGAGGCTAAAAAATCGATGGAAATGTCGCTGCGCTGGGCCAAGCGCTCGCGGGATCATTTCGACAAGCAGGGTAACAAGAATGCCTTGTTTGGCATTATTCAGGGCAGCATCTACGACGATCTGCGCGATGAGTCGCTGGCCGGCCTGCTCGACGTGGGCTTCGACGGCTATGCGGTCGGTGGACTGGCGGTGGGCGAGCCCAAGCACGAAATGCACCAGGTGCTGGAGCATATCTGTCCCAAGATACCCGCCGACAAGCCCCGTTACCTGATGGGAGTCGGCAAGCCGGAAGACCTGGTAGAAGGGGTACGCCGCGGTATCGACATGTTCGACTGTGTGATGCCCACCCGCAACGCCCGTAACGGCCACCTGTTTACCACAGACGGCGTGGTGAAAATTCGTAATGCCAAGCATAAAACGGATACCGGGCCGCTGGATGCCGAGTGCGACTGCTACACCTGCAAGAATTACTCCCGCTCTTATTTGCACCATTTAGACAAGTGTAACGAGATATTGGGTGCGCGTTTAAACACCATTCACAACCTGCGTTACTACCAGCGAGTAATGGAAGGTTTACGCACGGCCATAGAGCAGGGTAAATTAGACGCCTTTGTTGCCGACTTCTATGGCCGTCTGGGCAGACCTGTTCCAACCGTAGGGCAGCAGGTAATAGAAAACGAGCAATAAAAATGGTTGAAGAGGGGTGAGCATCTGACCTCTCTTTTCTTTTAGGTACGAGTTTTATTCATCGCTTTAATCATCAATGAGGAACGAAAAACAATGAACTTTATCTCTAACGCTTATGCTCAAGGTGGCGGTGCCGCAGGTGGTGGCATGGAAATGATCATCATGCTGGCGGTGTTCGGCCTGATCTTCTACTTCATGATTTTCCGCCCTCAGTCCAAGCGAGTCAAAGAGCATAAGAACCTGATGTCTTCCCTGAGCAAAGGCGACGAAGTGCTGACCAACGGTGGTTTGGTGGGCAAGATTGCCAAAATTGCTGCCGACAGCGATTACGTGGTACTGAGCCTGAGCGAGCAGAGCCAGGTCACCATCAAGAAGGACTTCATTACTGCCGTTCTTCCCAAGGGTTCTATTCAGTCCCTTTAATTCCTTGTCGAGGAGCACAGCGTGTTAAATCGATATCCGCTGTGGAAATACTTGATGGTGATCGCCGTGATCACCATCAGTTTTCTATATGCAGCACCCAATTTATTTGGTGAAGACCCTGCGTTGCAGGTGTCAGGCTCTCGTGGTAGCCAGGTTACCACCGCGGTATTAGCCCAAACACAGCAGCGCCTGAACGAAGCCGGCATAGAAATAAAAAGTGCCGTACTGGAAGACAACCAGTTGCTGGTTCGTTTTCGTAATACCGACGATCAGCTCAAAGGCAAGGATCTGATTGCCCAGGCGCTGGGTGATGACTACATCACCGCCCTCAACCTGGCACCCGCAACCCCGCACTGGCTCGAAGCCATTGGTGCCGGACCGCTGAAGCTGGGCCTCGATCTGCGAGGTGGCGTGCACTTCTTGATGGAAGTGGACATGGCGGAAGCCCTGAACCGGGTTCAGGAGCAACGAATTCAGGACTTTCGTACCGACTTGCGCGAGAAACGCCTGCGCTATTCGGGTGTATTAACGAAAGATGACGGCACCCTGGTGGTGTTCCGTGATGCCGATACCCGTGATCAGGCACTCAGCTTTTTACGTGGCCGCTATCCGAGTCTGGTGTTTTCCGAGCGGGACAACGGCGACAATCCCGGCCTGTTTGCCGTCATGAGCGAGCAGCGACTGAAAGAAGTAAAAGAATACGCACTGCAGCAAAACATCACCATCATTCGTAACCGGGTCAACGAGCTCGGGGTGGCCGAGCCCCTGGTACAGCGCCAGGGTGCGGAACGCATAGTGGTCCAGTTGCCGGGCATTCAGGACACGGCCCGCGCCAAGGAAATACTGGGGGCAACCGCTACCCTGGAATTCCGTCTGGTGGATGAAAAGGCAGACATAGCCGCCGCCAATGCTGGCCGCATTCCTGCCAACAGCGAATTACTGCGCGACCGTGACGGCCGCCCCGTGGTATTGCACAAGCGCATTATCCTGACCGGTGAACACATTGTTGACGCCAGCGCCAGCATGGACGAGTTCAGCCGCCCTCAGGTGAATATCAGCCTGGATGCACCGGGTGGTAGCCGCATGGCCGATTTTACCAAGGATAACGTGGGCCGCCCCATGGCGACCGTGTTTACCGAGTATAAAACCGGTGAAGAGCGAAACGAGGACGGCTCGCGACAATTCAACAAGCAGCAGGAAGTGATCAACGTGGCGACCATTCAGTCGCGACTGGGCCGAAGCTTCCGTATTACCGGTATCGACTCCATGGCAGAAGCACAAAACCTGTCGTTACTGTTGCGAGCCGGCGCCTTGATTGCCCCTATTCAGATTGTGGAAGAGCGCACCATAGGTCCGAGTCTGGGTAAGCAGAACATCGAAAACGGCATGATGGCCATGCTGTACGGCATGTTGGCCGTGGTGCTGTTCATGATGATCTATTATCGCAAGTTCGGCCTGATCGCCAATGCGGCCTTGCTGGCCAACCTGGTGATCATTATCGGTGTCATGTCCATGGTACCCGGTGCCACCATGACGCTGCCGGGTATTGCCGGTATCGTATTGACCATAGGGATGTCGGTAGATGCCAACGTGCTGATCTTCGAACGCATACGTGAAGAACTGCGCGATGGCCGCGGGATACAGCAGGCCATTCACATCGGGTATGACAAGGCGTTGGGCACCATTGCCGATGCCAACATCACCACCCTGATCACCGCCATTATCCTGTTTGCCGTGGGCACGGGTCCGATCAAGGGCTTTGCCGTTACCTTGATGATAGGGATCCTGGCTTCCATGTTTACCGCTATTGTGGGAACGCGAGCGCTGGTTAACCTGTTCTGGGGCGGCAAGCGTCTCAGCAAACTGTCGATATGAGGAAATAACATGTTTGAGATCCTCAAAACCCGGGCGCCCATTCGCTTCATGCACTATTCGAAAGCGGCGACCGTCGCTTCACTGGTGTTGATTGCGCTGTGCTTTTTCAGCCTGTTTACCAAAGGGCTGAACTGGGGGCTGGACTTCACCGGTGGTACTGTGGTGGAAGTGGCGTTCGAGCAAGCAGTAGAGCTGGACGCAGTGCGTGATAACCTGGAACAGCTGGGCCTGAGTAGTGCTACCGTGCAAAACTTTGGCACCAGCCGGGATATACTGATCCGGCTGGCGCCTCAGGCGGGCGTGGATGTGCAGCAGCAGGGTGACGCTGTGCTGGCCGCCATGGCACAAACCCAAACCCCCGTGGAAATGAAGCGGCTGGAGTTTGTGGGGCCGGCCATTGGTAAAGAGCTGGCCGAGCAGGGTGGTCTGGCCATTCTGGTGGCGCTGCTGAGTATTCTTGTCTATGTGGGAATGCGTTTCGAGTGGCGTCTGGCATCCGGTGCCGTCATGTCATTGGCACACGATGTCATTATTACCCTGGGTGTCTTTTCCTGGCTGCAGATTGAAGTTGATCTGACCATAGTGGCGGCCTTGCTAACGGTGGTGGGTTACTCGCTCAACGACACCATAGTGGTGTTTGACCGGGTGCGGGAAAACTTCCGCCGGGTGCGTAATACCAGTACCGCCGAGGTCTTCAACGAGGCCATTACCGAGACCCTGAGTCGAACCTTGATCACCTCTGCCACCACCCTGGTGGTGGTGATTGCCCTGTTTATGAAGGGCGGAGCCTTGATTCACGGTTTTGCCACGGCCCTGTTGCTGGGCATCGGTTTTGGTACCTACTCTTCAATTTATATCGCCAGCGCCTGGGCCATGATGCTGGGGGTGCAGCGGGAGCACATGCTACCGCCACAGGTAGAAAAAGAAGGGGCAGATCAAGAGCCGTTGGCTTAAGAATGTCTATACTAAAGGGCCCCGTTGGGGCCCTTTTTGTTATGGAGTTCATTTGCAACATGACAAATGGCGCAGAGCTGCTTAACATGTGTTCATAATAAGACAAGTTCGGAGCCGTCTTGAACGAAAGATTATTGCTCGGCCCTTTAGTGCTTCTTGGCAGCCTGTTGGCTGGTTGCAGTTCACCCAGCGTAGTCACGCCTACTCTGGTTCTTCCTGTGCCTATGCAGGTGTCCTACGAAAGTGAGCTGGGAATTGCCCGACTGGGGCAAATGCTGAATTCTCCCGGGTTAACCCCCGAACAACGTGCCGAGCTGTTTTTTCAGCGTGGTGTCATTTTCGATCGTGTTGGCTTGCGAGCAATGGCGCGACTGGACTTCAATCGCGCCTTGCGGGAAAGACCGGATTTTGCCGATGCCTATAATCTGAATGGTGTTTATCTGACCCAGAATCAGGAGTTCGATGAAGCCTACGAGGCTTTCGACTCGGCGCTGGATCTGGCTCCGGATTATGCCTATGCCAACCTCAATCGTGGCATCGCCCTGTACTATGGCGGGCGGCCACGGCTGGCAGCACAGGATCTCAAGGTGTTTCTCGACGACGAGCCCGGTGACCCTTATCGGTTATTGCTCTGGTATCTGGCGCTGGAGCGTCTGGATCCCGAGGCGGCGCTGGTCACCTTGCAACAACATCAGCAGCAGTATGGCAACGATGAATGGACCTGGGATATTGTGAATGTCTACCTGGGAACCGTGACCGAAGAGCAGCTGCTTAACCGCATTGCAGAAGAAAGCGCCGATAACAAGGAGCTGGCCGAACGGTTATGTGAAGCCTACTTCTACCTGGCCAAGCGTGCTCAGCGCCAGGGTGACCTCGAGAGCGCCGAAGTCTATTTCAAGCTGGCACTGGCCACCAACATCTACGACTTTGTCGAACACCGCTACTCACTGCTGGAACTGAACTTGATCGAGCAAGGTGGCGAACTCAGGCACGCGCGGAAATAAAGCTGGAAGCTGAAAGTTAAAAAAGCAGTGAACCTGTAGGTCCGCTGCTTTTTTTTGTCTCTCACACTTCACGTTTTCCCCTCAACTGTGTTTATCATTCTCTTACAGCGGCCGTTCACTGTGTTAGAATCTTGCGCCTTAAGCACCCTTGGATTCTCTGCACATGCTTGAGCAAATACGAATCGTGTTGGTTAATACCTCACACACCGGCAATATCGGCTCGGCCGCACGCGCCATGAAAACCATGGGGCTGGGCGAGTTGTGGCTGGTCGATCCGGTTAACCCGATAGACGATCAGGCGATTGCCCTGTCGGCCGGCGCCAGTGACATTCTGGAACGGTCCACCACAGTGGCTACCCTGGCCGAGGCCGTCGCCGATTGCGGCCTTGTCATTGGCACCAGTGCCCGTTCTCGTACCTGGTCCTGGCCCATGCTGGATGCGCGCGAAGCGGGCAACAAAGCCATAGCCGAAGCCCCAAAGCACAAAGTGGCGCTGGTATTTGGCCGTGAACGTACCGGTTTGAGCAACGACGAGTTACAGCAGTGCCATTATCACGTGGCTATTCCGGCCAACCCGGAATACAGCTCCCTCAACCTGGCCATGGCGGTGCAAACCATCAGCTATGAAACCCGTATGGCCTGGCTGGCCCGGGAGCAGAGTACAGACGCAGAACCGGAGCAGGATTATCCCCTGTCGCAGGATCTGGAGCGTTTCTATGTGCATCTGGAAGAAACCCTGCTGGAAACCGGCTTTATCATCAAGCCTCATCCGGGGCAGATTATGACCAAATTGCGCCGTCTGTTTACCCGTGCGCGACCCGAAGCCTATGAACTGAATATCTTGCGTGGCATTCTCACTTCGATACAAAAAACGGGCCGCCAGCGGGGCGATAATAGTTGACTGTATCACTCGGGTTAATACTTGACTGAAACAGTCGGGTATGACACCCTGATGTCATATCTGGAAAGGGTTTAATTACATGAGACTGACATCAAAAGGGCGTTATGCAGTTACTGCCATGCTCGATGTAGCCTTGCACGGCGACGCAGGACCTGTGTCACTGGCCTATATCTCCGAGCGACAGGGAATTTCCCTGTCCTATCTTGAGCAGCTGTTTGCGCGATTGCGCAAGCACGGGCTGGTGAGTAGTGTGCGTGGTCCCGGTGGTGGATACCGATTGGGTATGGAGCAATCCGCCATTTCCGTCGGAGCCATTATCATGGCCGTCGACGAGTCGGTAGATGCCACCAAATGCCAGGGGAAGGGCGATTGCCAAGGTGGTAATCAGTGCCTGACCCATTCACTCTGGTGCGCACTCAGTGATCGCATAAGTGACTTTCTTGAAGGTATAAGTTTAGCCGAGCTGGTCAGTCAGCAAGGTGTGCGGCGCATCGCCGAGCAGCAAGACAGTAAAGTAAGCCTGTTAACTCTGGAATAATACGAGTAACAGCAAGTGAGCCCGAACCTATTTATTAAATGTCGATGACAAGACTGCCGTACAGAGCAGCGTTGTAATGGAGAATATAATGAAACTGCCCATTTATCTCGACTATGCGGCTACCTGCCCGGTAGATGCACGCGTTGCCGAAAAGATGATGCAATGTCTGACCCAAGACGGTATTTTCGGTAACCCGGCTTCCCGTTCGCACCGCTTCGGCTGGCAGGCGGAAGAGCTGGTCGATATTGCCCGTAATCAGATTGCCGACTTGATTAATGCCGACCCGCGTGAAATCGTGTTCACCTCGGGTGCAACCGAGTCTGACAACCTTGCCATCAAGGGGATAGCCAACTTCTATGGCAAGAAAGGCAAGCACATTATTACCTCCAAGACCGAACATAAAGCCGTGCTGGACCCATGCCGCCAGCTGGAGCGCGAAGGCTATGAGGTAACCTACCTCGAGCCACAGTCCAGCGGCCTGTTTACCCTGGAGCAAATTGAAAATGCCCTGCGTGAAGACACCATACTGGTGAGCATCATGCACGTGAACAACGAAACCGGTGTTATTCAGGACGTTAAAGCCATTGGCGAGCTGTGCCGCAGCCGCAAGATCATGTTCCATGTTGATGCCGCACAAAGTGCCGGCAAAATCGACATCGACGTGAAAGACATGAATATCGACCTGCTGTCAGTATCCGCACACAAGGTATACGGCCCCAAGGGCATAGGTGCACTTTATGTGTCCCGCAAGCCTCGGGTTCGACTGGAAGCCCAGATGCACGGCGGCGGTCACGAAAGAGGCATGCGCTCCGGTACCCTGGCTACCCACCAGATTGTGGGCATGGGTGAAGCGTTCCGTATTGCCCAGGAAGAAATGCACGCCGAAGGCGAGCGTATTCTGGCCTTGCGTCAGCGCCTGTACAACGGCCTTAAAGACATCGAAGAAGTATATGTAAACGGTGACCTGGAACAGCGGGTGCCGGGTATTCTGAACATCAGTTTCGCCTATGTAGAAGGTGAGTCCCTGATTATGGCGCTGAAGGATCTGGCGGTCTCTTCCGGCTCGGCTTGTACGTCTGCCAGCCTGGAGCCTTCCTATGTACTGCGTGCCTTGGGTCTGAACGACGAACTGGCGCATAGCTCCATTCGTTTCAGCATCGGACGCTTTACCACCGAAGCGCAAATTGACTACGCCATTCGTCTGGTCAACGACGCCATCGGCCGCCTGCGTGACATGTCTCCACTGTGGGAAATGTTTAAAGACGGAATAGATTTGGATCAAGTTGAATGGGCACACCATTAAGGTGTCTAAACCATTAAAGCATGGGTGAGGAATAAATCATGGCTTACAGCGAAAAAGTAATAGATCACTATGAAAACCCCCGTAACGTGGGCGGTTTCGACAAGAACGACCCGAGCATTGCTACCGGTATGGTGGGTGCTCCGGCCTGTGGCGACGTCATGAAACTGCAGCTGAAGATCAGCGACGCAGGCATTATTGAAGACGCCAAGTTCAAGACCTACGGCTGTGGCTCTGCCATTGCGTCCAGCTCGCTGATTACCGAGTGGGTAAAAGGCAAGAACCTGGAAGAAGCGGCCAGTATCAAGAACACCGATATTGCCGAAGAGCTGGCGTTGCCACCGGTAAAAATCCACTGCTCCATTTTGGCCGAAGATGCCATCAAGGCAGCGATTGAAGATTACAAGAAGAAGAAAGACCTAGCGTAAACGGAGACACCATGGCGATCACCATTACCGATGCAGCTGCACAGCGGGTGCGGACCTTCTTGAATAACAGAGGCAAAGGCCTTGGCCTGCGCCTGGGAGTGAGAACTTCCGGTTGTTCTGGCATGGCTTATGTACTTGAATTCGTCGACGAACTGTCAGAAGGCGATCAAGTGTTCGAGCATGGCGACGTCAAGGTGATCGTCGATAGCAAAAGCCTGGTGTATTTAGACGGTACCGAACTCGACTTTGCCAAAGAAGGCTTGAACGAAGGCTTCAAATTCAACAACCCCAATACCAGTGGGGAATGTGGATGCGGCGAAAGCTTTAACGTTTAAGGACGCAGCATGAACTATTTCGAGCTGTTTGATTTGCCGGCAGAGTTTGCACTGGATAATCAGACGCTGGCCGAAACCTATCGGGGGCTGCAAATGCAGTTCCATCCCGATAAGTTTGCCGCTCGCCCTGAGCGAGAGCGTCTTCAGGCGGTACAACGTGCCGCCTTAATCAATGATGCCTTCACTACGCTTAAATCACCTCTCAGTCGCGCCGAACATCTGCTTGCTTTGCAGGGCGTCGAACTGCATGCCGAGCAGCAAACACTTAAAGATCCCGCGTTCTTGATGCAACAAATGGAATGGCGTGAACAACTGGCAGACATCAGTGATGCACCAGATGTATTTGCCGCCATCATGGCGTTTGATCAAGAGCTGCAGCAGGCCACGGCCGACTATTATGCCGAGCTGGAACAGCAACTGGGCGCGGCTCAGTGGCAAGAGGCCGCCGATACGGTACGTAAACTTAAATTCATGACTAAGCTGCATACCGAACTCGAACGTTTGGAAGATGCGCAGCAGGAATTCTAACCCTAATGGCATTATTACAAATATCTGAGCCGGGCCAGAGCGCGGCTCCGCATGAGCATAAATGGGCGGTGGGTATCGATTTGGGCACCACCAACTCGCTGGTGGCCGTGGTACGCAGCGGTTCGCCCGAAACCCTGGTTGACGATCAAGGCCGCGACTTGCTGCCCTCTGTGGTGCACTATACCCAGGATAGCCTGCGAGTGGGCCACGATGCCAAACGCGAAGCAGACCAGGATCCGCAACATACCTTCGCCTCGGTCAAACGACTGATGGGCAAGGCGCTTGCCGACATCCCCCATCAGCGTTTGCCCTATATCTTTCGCGATACCAACAACGGCATCATAGAGCTGGACACCCCTCAGGGGCCGGTTAATCCGGTGCAGGTGTCGGCCGAAATTCTGAAGGCGCTGGCCGAGCGAGCCGAAGCCAGCCTGGGTAATCCGATACAAGGCGCCGTGATCACGGTGCCGGCCTATTTTGATGATGCCCAGCGCCAGGGCACCAAGGATGCGGCACAACTGGCCGGTCTTGAGGTATTGCGCTTACTGAACGAGCCCACGGCAGCAGCCATTGCCTACGGGCTGGACTCGGGACAGGAAGGCGTGATTGCCGTCTTCGATCTGGGCGGTGGTACCTTCGATATTTCCATCCTGCGATTGCATCGTGGTGTCTTCGAGGTGCTGGCTACCGGTGGTGACTCCTCTTTGGGCGGCGATGACTTTGACCATGCCCTGGCCGACTGGATCCAGCAACAGGCCAATATCGGCGAACTGAGCCCGACCCAGCAGCGCAATCTGCTGGATGTGGCCTGTGCCGCCAAGCAGGCATTAACCGACAGCGACACCGTAGACATCCGCTGGCAAGACTGGCAAGGCACCTTGACCCGTGCCGACTTTGATGCGCTTATTCTGCCCTGGGTCAACAAGACCCTGATGGCCTGTCGCCGCGCCCTGAAAGATGCAGGCGTCACGGCGGCCGAGGTGCAGGAAGTGGTGATGGTGGGCGGCTCGACCCGGGTGCCACTGGTGCGCCACCGGGTGGGGGAGTTCTTTGCCACCGAACCGCTGACCAGTCTGGATCCGGATAAAGTGGTGGCCATTGGTGCCGCCATTCAGGCAGATATACTGATCGGCAACAAGCCCGACAGCGACATGCTGTTACTGGACGTGATCCCCTTGTCACTGGGGCTCGAAACCATGGGTGGTCTGGTAGAAAAGGTGATCCCGCGCAATACCACCATACCCGTGGCGCGTGCGCAGGAATTTACCACCTTTAAAGATGGCCAGACCGCCATGGCGATTCACGTGGTACAGGGGGAGCGCGAGTTGGTGGCCGACTGTCGCTCACTGGCCCGCTTTAACCTGACCGACATACCGCCGATGGCGGCCGGTGCGGCGCATATTCGCGTGACCTTTCAGGTGGATGCCGATGGTTTATTGTCGGTCAGCGCCATGGAGAAATCCTCCGGCGTGCAGGCAGATATCGAGGTTAAACCCTCTTACGGCCTGAATGAAACCGACATTGCCACCATGTTGAAAGCCTCGTTCGAGCATGCCAAAGAAGACCTTGACGCGCGCATGCTGGCCGAGCAAAAAGTAGAAGCGGCGCGCGTCATCGAAAACATCGTCAGTGCGCTGGCGGCAGACGGCGCCGAGCTGCTCGACGATCAAGAGCGTGCAGACATAACGGCGGCGGTTGAATCGCTGCAACAGAGTGCCACAGGTGACGACGTGGCTGCCATCAAGCTCGCCATAGAGCAGACAGACAAACAAACGGCTGACTTTGCTGCCCGACGCATGGATGCCTCCATTCGTCGCGCCCTGGCCGGACAACGTGTAGATAAGGTGTAACGATGCCGAAGATTGTTTTTTTGCCTCATCCTGAACTGTGCCCGGAAGGGGCTCAGCTTGAAGCCGAACTGGGTGAAACCGTATTGGATGTTGCCTTGCGCAATGGTATCTACATTGAGCACGCTTGTGAAAAATCCTGTGCCTGTACCACCTGCCATGTCATAGTGCGTGAAGGCTTCGACTCCATGGAAGAAAGCTGTGAGTTGGAAGACGACATGCTGGACAAGGCCTGGGGGCTGGAGCCTGAGTCACGTCTTGGCTGTCAGGCCAGAGTGAGCGATGAGGATCTGGTGGTCGAGATCCCTAAATATACCGTGAACATGGTATCGGAAAGCCAGTAATCGGGGAGGGCGTATGAGTCTTAAATGGACGGACAGCCAGGATATAGCGCTTGAATTGCTGGCCGCTTATCCTGAAACGGATCCTAAAACCGTGCGCTTTACCGATCTGCATCAGTGGATTTGTGCGCTCGAAGATTTTGATGATGACCCCAAGGCGTCCAACGAGCGCATTCTGGAAGCCATCATCATGATCTGGATGGATGAATACGACTAACCGATCAGCAGTAACGGTGAGGAGTGAATGGTAAGGCGTGGGGTGTTTCCCCTAACGCTTCACTCTTTACCCTTGCCGTTCTTTAACTCACAGCTTTCAGCTGCATCAAAGCCACAGTTCTTGCTGTGGCTTTTTGCGTTCTTCAGTTAACCAGTTAACAGACCCCGATAAGGAATCATGATGTCATCAATAATGAATGTCGTGCTCTGCAGTGAAGCAGCCCCCGCCCACTGGGGCGAGAAGGCACTGTTGAGCTTTAATGCAGATGAAGCCCGGGTACATGTGCCCAATGGCAGCGAACGAGAACGCAAGGCACAGCAAGCCGGTCGCAGGCTCGATGCCATGGGCATCAAACAGGTACGCCTGAGTGGGGATGGCTGGCAGCTGGAAAGCCGCTGGGCCTTTGCCCAGGGGTTTTATAACGCCCGGGGCGAACAGCTGCTGGAGTGGGGCGACATGCCCGCCGACGAGCTGACCGAGCTGGAAGCGCGTAACAAGGCGGCTCGCTGGGTACGGGAAATGATCAATGGCACGCCAGAGGATGTCTATCCCGCATCTCTGGCCGCCAATGCTGGCAAGTTTATCCAATCCCTGGCTCCCAACAGCGTGACCTATCGCACCTACAGCGGCGAACAGCTCAAAGACATGGGGTATGTAGGTCTCTATGAAGTCGGCCGTGGCAGCGAGCGCAGCCCCATCATGCTGGAGCTGGACTTCAACCCCAGCGGTGAGGATGACGCGCCGGTTGCCGCCTGTCTGGTTGGCAAGGGCATTACCTTTGACTCGGGCGGCTACAGCATGAAGTCGTCAGCTGGCATGTCGGTCATGAAGTCCGACATGGGCGGCGCGGCAACGGTCACCGGGGCACTGGCCCTGGCGATTCAGCGCGGCCTGGCACAGCGCGTCAAGCTGTTTTTGTGCTGCGCAGAAAACCTGGTGTCCGGCCACGCTTACAAGCTGGGGGATATTCTGACCTACCAGAACGGCATTACCGTTGAAATCCTTAACACGGATGCCGAAGGTCGACTGGTGCTGGCCGATGGTCTCCTGGCGGCCAGCGCGACCGGTGCGCCCTTTATTCTGGACGCCGCCACCCTGACCGGTGCCGCCAAAATGGCACTGGGCCGCGACTACAACGCCGTGTTCAGCATGAACAACGAATTGGCTCAGGCCACGGTAGCGGCTGCCGATGCGGAGTATGAAAAAGCCTGGCAGTTGCCCCTGGAGCCATTCCATGTGGGCCAGCTAACCTCGTCTTTCGCCGATATGGCGAATGTGCATGGTGGTGAAGGCATGGCCGGCGCCTCTACGGCGGCGGCATTTCTGTCTCGTTTTGTACCGGACGACGGCCGCCAGTGGGTGCACCTCGACCTGGCAGGTGCCTATCAGAAGGCTGCCAACGATCTGTGGGCCGTGGGTGGCAAGGGGCATGGCATACGCACCATCGCCGCCATGTTGGCTCGGGTGTGCCGTTAATCGCTTAAAAGAGGTGAGGGGTAAGGCGTAAAGAGCGAAGCGAACCAGCCCCCGCTGAGTCGATTTTTTTGTAGGGTGCCGCTTTAGCCGGCACTCCCGTCTCAGCGTGTATTTCACTAAAGAGTCTGTAGCTTCCAGCTTATTTTGTCTATTCTACCGCCTAAGCGTCTACTTTGTGGCCGAACAGTTGAAACTCGCCTGTTTTTATATAAAAAACGGTTGACGATCTTGGGCCTGGTACGCATAATGCGCCCCGTTCGGTAACGCAATGCCCACTACCAAGGGCTACCTGTAGCAGGATGTATTTTGTTGCAAGAGAAGCTTATCGATGCAGTGGCTATGTAGCTCAGTTGGTTAGAGCACATCACTCATAATGATGGGGTCGCAGGTTCGAATCCCGCCATAGCCACCATTTTTGCGGGAGTGGCGAAATTGGTAGACGCACTAGATTTAGGTTCTAGCGCCGCAAGGTGTGCGAGTTCAAGTCTCGCCTCCCGCACCATATTGAAGCTAAAAAATTGGGGTATCGCCAAGCGGTAAGGCAGCGGGTTTTGATCTCGCCATTCCCAGGTTCGAATCCTGGTACCCCAGCCATATTAAAAAATTCGCTGAATGAAGCGGGTTTTGCTCTCGGCCTCAGTGCCCAGGTTCGAGTACTTGTACTCCAGCCATATTGAAGAAACTCGCTAAAGCAGCGGGTTTTGATCTCGGCCTTAGTGCCCAGGCTCGAGTGCTTGTACTCCAGCCATATTAAAGAAATCGGCTGAAAAAGCGGGTTTTGAGATCAGGTCTAAGTACCTGAAGCGAAAGTAACAAGAAACTTAGTAGCTAAGTAACTTGTAAAAAATTGGCTATATGCTATAAATATCAGCCAGAAAAATTGGGGTATCGCCAAGCGGTAAGGCAGCGGGTTTTGATCTCGCCATTCCCAGGTTCGAATCCTGGTACCCCAGCCATATTCAAAAAACTTGCTGAACGAAGCGGGTTTTGATGTCGGCCTTAGTGCCCAGGTTCGAGTTCTTATACTCCAGCCATATTCAGTGTTTTGAGTAATCCATAAGAGTTACTTGAAATCGAAGTTTAAGTAAGACAATTGCAGTGTAGGCCTGAGTGTCGATTTCACATTAAGAGTGAATGAGATAAAAAGTTCTGGTTTACCATTGTGGCTATGTAGCTCAGTTGGTTAGAGCACATCACTCATAATGATGGGGTCGCAGGTTCGAATCCCGCCATAGCCACCATTTTTGCGGGAGTGGCGAAATTGGTAGACGCACTAGATTTAGGTTCTAGCGCCGCAAGGTGTGCGAGTTCAAGTCTCGCCTCCCGCACCATATTGAAGCTAAAAAATTGGGGTATCGCCAAGCGGTAAGGCAGCGGGTTTTGATCTCGCCATTCCCAGGTTCGAATCCTGGTACCCCAGCCATATTAAAAAATTCGCTGAATAAAGCGGGTTTTGCTCTCGGCCTCAGTGCCCAGGTTCGAGTACTTGTACTCCAGCCACATACAAAAAACCAGCCAAAAGGCTGGTTTTTTGCTTTCTGTTATCTAGAAAACCCATAATCAGCCCGTCAGCTTTCAGCTTCAGATAAACCAGCCCAATACACTGATCCCCTGTAGCCGGCGCTTTGAGAAGTTGATACTCACCATTTCAGCCCACTGCGAATATTCACTGGATATTCGATTAAGCTGAAATGATTCGTCACGGCGAGGTAGGCTCGCCCCTGCGGAGCAGGATAGTTTGTTAAAACCCGCCTCTGGCATTCTATGGTTGGCTGCGACAATTCCCTTTGACTGCTCAACCACATAGCTCTGTCATTTAATCAGTTTGGTAGAAGTACAAGCGCGCCTAAAAGCGCACGCGCGATCCAGGAGCGTTCGGCACTACAAGGTGGCTGATGCTATCGGTTACTCTGAGCGATGCAAAGGAGGGGGGCTGGCTGCTCTTGAGGGTGATGCTCGACAGAAGGTTGCTTGAGCAAGTAGCCGGTTCATAACCCGGCCGCCATTTACCCATTAAAAAAGGAGCCGAAGCTCCTTTTCTTATCAACAACTAAAGTGTTTAACGTTATCCCTTAGCGGGTACGTGGGCACAGCTCTTCGTCGCTGAAGAAGTACGCGATTTCGCGAGCAGCAGAAGCGGCAGCGTCGGAACCGTGTACGGCGTTTTCGTCGATGCTGTCTGCGTAGTCGGCGCGCAGGGTACCGGCCAGGGCGTCAGCTGGGTTGGTTGCACCCATGATTTCACGGTGACGCAGTACGGCGTTTTCGCCTTCCAGAACCTGAACCATAACAGGACCGGAAGTCATGAAATCAACCAGCGCTTTAAAGAAAGGACGCTCGCTGTGCTCGGCGTAGAAGCCTTCAGCCTTGGCTTGATCCAGGTGTACCATTTTTGCAGCCACAACTTTCAGGCCAGCAGTTTCAAAACGATTGTAGATGGCACCAATCAGGTTTTTTGCTACGGCATCAGGCTTGATGATGGAAAAAGTACGTTCGATAGCCATGTTGATTCCTTAATATATCAATCAATAAGATCAGGGGTGAAAACCGCGCGATTATACGTAAAAGCGGACAAAATTAACACCGTTACCCCATAATTTAATTCAACTTCAAAAAGCAGCGCCCGGTACCTGCCTGGCCGTCCCGCGAGCGATCTTCCGATCTGCGTCAGGATAACGGCACAAATAAAAAGCCCCGAACCGGCAGGCTCGAGGCTTTCTTTGGCCAGGCCCGGTGCAGGATGCCAGACTCGCTAAGCGACTTAAACGTTAAACAGGAAGTTCAACACATCACCATCTTTTACGATGTAGTCTTTGCCTTCTGCGCGCTGCTTGCCGGCCTCTTTGGCGCCTTGCTCGCCTTTAAAGGCAATAAAGTCATCATAGGCGATGGTTTGCGCGCGAATAAAGCCTTTCTCGAAGTCGGTGTGGATTTTGCCTGCCGCTTGTGGCGCTGTGGATCCTACAGGAATGGTCCAGGCACGGACTTCCTTTACACCGGCGGTAAAGTAGGTTTGCAGGTTCAGCAGCTCGTAACCGGCGCGGATCACCCGGTTCAGGCCTGGCTCTTCCAGGCCCAGATCAGCCATGAACTCGGCAGCTTCTTCGGCGTCCAGCTCGGCAATTTCCGACTCCATTGCGGCACACACAGGTACCACTATGGCGTTTTCGGCGGCGGCAATTTCCATCACCTGAGCCAGATAGGGGTTGTCTTCAAAACCGTCGTCATTGACGTTGGCAATGTACATGGTGGGCTTGATGGTCAGGAAGTTCAGGTATTCGATGGCCGCTTTTTCTTCTTTGCTCAGCTCAACGCTGCGCAATACCTTGGCTTCTTCCAGCGCCGGCAACAGTTTTTCCAGCACGGTGATTTCAAACTTGGCATCTTTGTCACCGCCCTTGGCTTTTTTGGCGTTGCGCTGAATAGCCCGTTCACAGGTATCCAGATCCGCCAGTGACAGCTCGATGTTGATGGTGTCGATGTCGTCTTTGGGGGATACCTGACCCGAAACATGAACGATGTTGTCGTTGTCGAAGCAGCGCACCACGTGACCAATGGCGTCGGTTTCACGAATATTGGCCAAAAACTTGTTGCCCAGGCCTTCGCCTTTGGAGGCACCCGCCACCAAGCCTGCGATATCGACAAACTCCATGGAGGTGGTCAGGATGCGCTGGGGCTTGACGATTTCCGCCAAAGCATCCAGACGCTTGTCCGGCACCGGCACCACGCCCGTGTTGGGCTCTATGGTACAAAATGGAAAGTTGGCGGCTTCAATGCCGGCCTTGGTGAGTGCGTTAAACAGAGTGGACTTGCCTACGTTAGGCAGACCCACGATACCGCATTTAAAACCCATGATATGTGTCCTGAAAGTGATGACAGAAAGTTACTTGGTGGAGTCGGCATTAAAGGCATGCAGGCGGTTCATTGCCTTGTTCATGCCATCGTTAAATAAAATATCGGTGCAGCGGGCGGCTTCATCAACCGCCGCTTCCAGCAGGCTGTGTTCGGCGGCGGGCGCCTTGGTCAGCACAAAGCCGGCTACCTGAGACTTGTGACCCGGATGGCCAATGCCAATACGCAGGCGATAAAAGTCTTTGTTGTTGCCCAGGCAGCTAATGGTGTCGCGCAGGCCGTTATGGCCGCCGTGGCCGCCACCTTGCTTGAAGCGCACCGTGCCTGGCGCAAGATCCAGCTCGTCGTGTGCGATTAAAATCGACTCGGGCGGAATCTGGTAAAAGTTGGCCATGGCGGCCACCGCCTTGCCCGAACGATTCATAAAGGTCGCGGGGATCAACAGGCGAACATCTCGCCCTTGAATGCGTACCCGGCCGGTCCAGCCAAAGAATTTTGCTTCTTCTTTCAATGGGCTGCCGTGCATGCGGGCAAGCTCGGCCACATACCAGGCGCCGGCGTTATGGCGGGTATTGGCGTATTCCGGACCCGGGTTACCGAGCCCGACAATCAGTTCGATAGGGTTCATATGCTGAGTCGGCCGTTAAAATGACGCTACATTCTAATTAAGAGCGGCAATAATGGCCACCTTGCTCGAACCAAACCGACATAATAGCGCGAAAAGAGCAGCCGAAGCGTAAAGAGTGCAAGGGGAGGGGAGCAGCACGAGGCCTAGGGTCTGTTGACCTTTTGCGGTTAAATTTTGTTCGAGTTAAACGCGATTTTATCGCGGCGAGCGGGTTGTAGCCTAGTCATTCTAAGCAAAGCCCGCTCAACAAAGAGAAAAGCGCGTTTAGCCGAACCCGCAGGGCAGCGCTTGTGGCGCCTTTCTACTGCGTTACTGCTCGTATTTATGGAAAGTGTGGAGAATGACTACATGGCACAAGCGCTGCCTTGTATAAAGGTGCCACAAACTGCTGCAAAAATGATCTCGAAAGGTCAACAGACCCTAATATTCCAGCCAGAACCTGTTTTGCCATACAAGTCACGAAAAGCGCGGAAGAGTGCGGACAAAGATCATAAAATAGCGGGCTTGCCGTACACCGCACTCGTCAAGCCAAAGACAGCCTCACCGTCTTGCTTTACTGGCTGCGTGCGGCGTGAAACATACAGCCGCGCCCCAGGGCGCATTGTTAATGAAAGGTGTTGGATGATTGAATTGTTGGGATGGTCCTTGCTGGCGGGGGTAGTGAATGCCCTGGCCGGTGGCGGCCTGTTTTTTACCTTGCCCGCACTGCTGGCACTGGGCATACCCAGTACGTCGGCGGTAGCCACCGCCAGTGTGGCCTCGTGGCCGGGTTACATGAGTGCATACTGGGGGATTAGAAAGCATTTACGCACCGGGCCTCTGTGGGCATTAACCGTGATCGGTCTGTTGGGCGGTGGCCTGGGTGCCCTGGCGCTGGTGCAGTTTGATGCCAGTAGTTTTAACTATCTGGTGCCCTGGCTACTGTTGGCGGTCAGTTTACTGTATGGCCGCCAATTATTAAGCAAGGCAGGGTTTGAAGGGCCTCTGGTACTGCGTCGACGAGCCTGGCCCCTCTTGTTTGGTGGCAGTTTTTACGGTGGTTTCTTTGGTGGCGGTTTAGGGGTATTCCTGATGGCACTGACCGGCCAGCTGCGCATGGGCTCCAATTTGCAGCAGCATGCCATCAAGCTCTATCTCTCCATGCTGGCCAGCGGGGCTACCATAGTGGTGTATTCGCTATCAGGCCTGGTGTACTGGCAGGGCGGCTTGCTGCTGGCTGTGGGATATCTGGCCGGTGGCAAGTTGGGAGCCAGGCTGCTGGCATGGATCAACCCAAAACTGCTGGCCTGGAGCATAGTCACCTTCGGCCTGGGCCTGAGTGGCTACTATTTCATACGGTTTTATTTATAAAGTGAGAAGTCAGGCTTAAAGGAGCCGAGCGCCAGCTCCCGGACCTAAAAATTAAAGGCCCTCTTGCCACGGAATCCACGGAACCCACGGAAAAGTTAAGATAAAGTTCCCAGGAACGAACCCTGACTGAGTAAGATCTCACAAGACATAAACTTTCGCTTTTGCTTTGTTATTCTTCGTCCGTGGTTTCTGTGGATTCCGTGGCAAAAACTGTTTAAAGCAGATTTAGCTGATAAAAAAACGCCAAGCCTTGTTAGGGGCTTGGCGTTTTTTACAGCTCGGCGCCTGTTACCAGGCGCTTGGCACTGTGTTTTGCTTAATGCTCAAACATGGCTGAGATGGACTCTTCGTTGCTGATGCGACGAATAGCCTCGGCCAGCATGGATGACAGCGACAATTGCTTCACCTTGCTAATGGCTTTCATTTCTTCGCTCAGCGGTACCGAGTCGGTGATGATCACTTCATCGATAACCGAGTCTCTGATGTTTTGTGCCGCATTGCCGGAGAACACGGCATGGGTCGCGTAGGCAAATACGCGCTTGGCGCCGCGCTCTTTCAACGCTTCTGCGGCTTTACACAAGGTGCCACCGGTGTCGATCATGTCATCAACAATCACACAATCACGGCCTTCAACGTCACCGATCAGGTTCATTACCTGAGAAACGTTGGCGCGCGGGCGACGCTTGTCGATAATGGCAATTTCGGTTTCATCCAGCAGCTTGGCCACGGCACGGGCACGTACCACACCACCAATATCCGGAGATACAACTACCGCATCCTGCAGGTTCTTGGACAACATGTCTTCCAGCAGCACGGGCGTACCAAACACATTGTCTACCGGTACATCGAAGAAGCCCTGAATCTGCTCGGCATGCAAATCAACGGTCAGCACACGGTCTACACCGACGCTGGACAGAAAGTCAGCCACTACCTTGGCGGTAATGGGCACCCGGGAAGAACGTACACGACGGTCCTGACGAGCATAACCGAAGTAGGGGATGACGGCGGTAATACGGCCGGCAGACGCTCGGCGCAACGCATCCACCATCACGATCAGTTCCATCAGGTTATCGTTGGTTGGCGCACAGGTCGACTGGATGATGAACACATCGCCGCCCCGTACGTTTTCGTTGATTTGTACACAGATCTCACCATCACTGAAGCGGCCAACATCGGCAGCACTCAGTTTGATGAACAGACGATCGGCGATACGTTGGGCGAGTTCCGGCGTAGCATTACCAGCAAACAGCTTCATGTCGGGCACGGTTGAAAACCTCGGGGTTGTTTCATGGGTGGCGAGACTGGACGGGGCCGTGAACCCGTAATCACGAAAACACATTCGCTATCCAGCCCGTTTTGGAAATCAAATTAGAGTATAACAGTGCATCAGACGGGGTGTTGAGTTGAAGAACCCAAGCGGCGAGATGGCGTTAAGCCTTACCAACCAGTCTGTACACCTGGCAGCCAATTAACTCTTGGAACAAGAGCGAAAATGGGCCCACCCCCATTCTCTGAAACGACTGTCTCAAATTGCCGAGTTTGATGACGAAGCAAGGCTATCCAGCTGCGCTAGTGCGCTGAATAAAGGCGATTGATTGCAGCCCTTGGCTACAAAACCCAACACGCCTTTCGGGGCGTTTTTCAGCACATTTTGAGCCGCTTCCCGGCTATCAAAACTGGCGAAAATACAGGCACCCGTGCCCGTCATTCTTGACGGCGCATATTCTAGCAACCAGCCAAGGAGCTTGGCAACCTCGGGGTATCGCTTTTTAACCAGTGCCTCGCAATCGTTGTACCAGGGGGTGTTCAGCCATTGTTGCAGGCTTAAAGCCGGGCTGTTACGGGGCAGATCCGGGTCGTTAAAAATAGCGGCCGTTGCCACTTCAACTTGAGGGCACAGTACCAGATACCAGGGTTCGGTCGGTGTGGCGGGGGTTAATAGTTCACCAACACCTTCGGCAAAGGCGGCCTGACCTCGCACAAACACCGGCACGTCGGCGCCCAGCCTAATGCCTAGCTCGGCCAGCTGATCCGTGCTCAGTCCCAGCTTCCATAACCGGTTCAATGCCACCAGGGTGGTGGCGGCATCGCTGGAGCCGCCACCCAGACCGCCGCCCATGGGCAAGCGCTTGGTCAGGTGAATGTGCGCGCCCTGGGTACAGCCGGTATGAGCTTGTAGCAATCGCGCCGCTTTTATAATCAGGTTCTGCTCTTGGGGGACACCAGCCAACGCCGGCGTCAGCAACAACTCGCCGTCGGCGACAGGGGCAAAGCGCAACGCGTCACCATAGTCCACAAACTGAAACAGGGTTTGCAAACTGTGGTAGCCATCGTCACGCCGACCGGTAATCGATAAAAACAGGTTGAGCTTGGCAGGAGCCGGAAGCACCATCATTATTTGAGTTCCCATTGATTGATGGCCAAGCGCAGCTTGGTACCTTGGTGGCTGAGATCCAGACGGCTGGGTAACCACAGACCTTCAATCTGGGTGTAGCCCAAATAGCGTAACTGCCAGCCGTGGGCGTTAATGGTTTGCGGTCGGCCATGCTGATCATAGGTCACCAAATCTGTGGGGCCGGGCAGGCCCTTGATCCAGTAAGACAATTGTTCAACGGGCAAATCCCAGCCGGTTAACCGTTGCACCAGCTCGCGGGCGTCGGTGGCTTGATGCTGCCGGCCTTCGCTATCGATTAACTGCACACGGTTGCCGCGGCGGTTGAGATCAAACACCCGCTTGCCAACCACGTTGGTCAGATTCATGCGGTAGTCGTCGCTGTTCTGTCGCCAGAACAGGCTCAGGCTGCCGCGCTCATCGGCGGTAATAATGCCCAGCCGGGCCGACAGCTGCCATTGCTCTAATTGTGCCAACGAATTTTTTTGCGCCAACCAGCTGCCGGCGGGTGCCCTTTCGGCCTTGTAGGCACAGCCCGACAGCCACAGCAGGGCTAAAACGAACAGTATAATCCGCACCGGTAATTCTCCCTTGAAATGTGCTGTCAGTATAAGGGCAAGGTTGGTGCCTTTTAAAGCCTAACTCTTTCTCGTACAATGTACGGCTACTTGAAAGACGTAACGAGCCGCGCAAAACCCTCATGAGCCTGCTGGTATTGGGAATAAATCATAAGACAGCTTCCGTCGCCCTGCGCGAGCGGGTAGCGTTTGGACCTGAAGTTGCCCCGAGGGCACTGCAGGAGCTGATGCGTACCCCGGGCGTGGGGGAAGCGGTGATCCTGTCTACCTGCAACCGTACCGAGCTCTATTGTCATCTGGATCCCGAAGGCGACAGCCATCTGGTACGGTTGTGGTTACAAGATTTTCATCAGCTGGATGAAAACGAGCTCAACGCCTGCCTGTATCGCTATCACGGCGAAGAAGCGGTGCATCATCTTATGCGGGTGGCCTGCGGGCTCGACTCGCTGGTGCTGGGCGAACCGCAAATTCTGGGGCAAATCAAGCAATCCTATAACCAGGCGCAAAAGATGGGCAGCCTGCAAGGCACCCTGGACCGCTTGTTTCAAAAAACCTTTTCCGTGGCCAAACGGGTGCGCACCGAAACCGACATCGGTGCCAGTGCCGTCTCGGTAGCCTTTGCCGCCGTCAGCCTGGCCAAGCGTATCTTTTCCGACTTGAGCCGCACCCGCGTGCTGCTGGTCGGGGCAGGCGAAACCATAGAGCTGGTGGCGCGCCACCTTAAAGATCAGTCGGTCACCCAGATGATGGTGGCCAACCGGACACTGGATCGGGCACAGAACCTGGCGCAGGAGTTTGATGCCCAGGTGATGACCCTTGAGCAAATTCCCGATTACCTGCCCAAGGCCGACATAGTGATCAGCTCCACCGCCAGCCCCTTGCCCATTATCGGCAAAGGTCTGGTCGAACGCGCGTTGAAGGCCCGTCGTCATCAGCCCATTTTGCTGGTCGACATCGCGGTGCCGCGAGACATAGAGCCGGAAGTCGACGAACTGAACGACGCCTATCTTTATACGGTGGATGATCTGCAGGGCATCATAGAGCAGAACATGGCCACCCGGCAGCAAGCGGCAGGACAGGCCGAACTCATCATAGAGGAAGAGCGCGAGCACTTTATGGCCTGGTATCGCTCGCTGGCGTCGGTCAAGCTGATCCTGGACTATCGCAGCCAGGCCGAACAGCTGCAGCAACAAGAGCTGGCCCTGGCACTACAGGCGCTGGCTCAGGGCAAAGACAGTGTGCAAGTCATAGAGCGGCTGGCCCGACGCCTTACCAATAAACTGATCCATACTCCGACTCAGGCGCTGAACCAGGCAGGCAAAAACGGTGATCAGGACATTCTGACCGTATTAGCCCATAACCTAAAGCTGGGCCAGCGCTGATTGAGCCACAGCGGCGAGACATCATGAATATATCCATATTAAAGAAACTGGAAGGGCTGCAGGAGCGTTACGAAGAAATTCAGGCGCTGTTGGGTGAAGCATCCGTCATAAATGACCAGGAGCAATACCGCAGCCTGACCAAAGAATATGCCCAGCTGGAAGACGTGGTGGTCTGCTATGGTCGCTATTGCCAGGCCGAGGCCGACCTGGCCGCCGCTCAGGAAATGCTGGCCGAAGACGACGCCGAAATGAAGGCCATGGCGCAAGAAGAAATAGCCGCTGCCAAAGAAACCATCGATGCGCTTGGCGTCGAGCTGCAGATCCTGCTATTGCCCAAAGATCCCAACGACGACAATAACTGCTTTTTGGAAATCAGGGCCGGTGCCGGTGGCGATGAAGCCGCGATTTTTGCCGGAGATCTGTTTCGCATGTACAGCCGTTACGCCGAGCAACAGCGCTGGCAAATAGAAATCGTCAACGTCAACGAAGGTGAGCACGGCGGCTATAAAGAACTGATTGCCCGCATCGAAGGCAAGGGCGTGTACGGCAAGCTCAAGTTCGAGTCTGGTGGACACCGGGTACAGCGGGTGCCGGAAACCGAATCCCAGGGGCGCATTCATACCTCGGCCTGCACCGTGGCCATTATGGCCGAAATTCCCGAAGCCGAAGCCATTGCCATCAACCCGGCCGACCTCAAGGTCGACACTTTTCGCGCCTCGGGTGCCGGTGGTCAGCACGTGAACAAAACCGACTCGGCCATTCGTATTACCCACTTGCCCAGTGGCGTGGTGGTGGAATGTCAGGACGAACGGTCACAGCATAAAAACCGTGCCAAGGCGATGGCGGTGTTGAACTCTCGCCTGGCGCAGATAGAGCACGACAAGCGTCATGCCGCAGAGCAGGACACGCGGCGCAACCTGCTGGGCACCGGGGATCGCTCCGACCGTATTCGCACCTATAACTACCCTCAGGGACGGGTGTCGGATCACCGCATCAACCTCACGCTGTATCGCCTGAGTGAAGTGCTGGAAGGCGATCTGGACATGCTGACCCAGCCGATTATGCAAGAACATCAGGCCGACTTGCTGGCCGCGCTGGCGGAACATTGATGACGCTGGCACAGTGGCGACAATGGATGCGTGAACAGCTGGCCGACTCCGAGTCTGTGGCGCTGGATGCCGACGTTTTGCTGTGCCATGTGCTGGGCAAGCCCCGCAGCTTCCTGCTGGCCTGGCCGGAATACCGGCCCACCGAGGCCGAACAGGCACAATTAACGGCCCTTACCCTGCGGCGCCGGGCCGGTGAGCCCGTGGCTCATCTGACCGGCGAGCGGGAGTTCTGGTCTTTGCCCCTGGCGGTATCGGCCAGCACCCTGATCCCTCGCCCCGACACCGAGCTGATGATTGAAGCGGCACTGGCTCGCCTGCCGTCCTCGGCATCGACGCTGGCCGATTTGGGCACCGGCACCGGCGCCATCGCGCTGGCGCTTAAAAGCGAACGCCCCCAGGACACCATCATTGCCGTGGAATTCAATGCCGATGCGGCGGATCTGGCGCGCCTGAACAGTGAACGCCTGCAGCTTGATATAGCAGTGCGTCAGGGCAGCTGGTTCGAGCCCCTGGCCGGCCTGCAGTTCCACATGATTGTATCCAACCCGCCCTATATCGACGCCGCCGATCCCCATTTGCAATCCGGTGATGTGCGCTTCGAACCGGCTTCAGCTCTGGTGGCCGACGCCGGCGGCATGGCCGACTTGCAGCACCTGATCACAGAGGCACGTACATATCTGCTGGCCAATGGCTGGCTACTGCTGGAGCATGGCTGGCAGCAGGGTGCCCTGGTGCGCGACTACTTTACCAAGCAGGGGTACCAAGCCGTCAGCACGCTACGTGACTACGGCGGGCAAGAGCGTATTACGCTGGCACAATGGCCCGGGAGGCAAAATGCTGAAAACGAACATCAGTGATAACTGGTTGAATGATGAGCCTGCCAGTTTGATGACACTGGCACTGGACGTGGTAGAAAGCCTCTATGGCCTGGATGCGCGAGATCAGGCCGAGGTAAAACTGTTTGCCCTGGAGCAAGAGTTGGCCGAGCAGCTTGCAGAGCCACTGGCATCCGGGACAATCACCGGCAGTGATCTGCTGGCGGCCCTGTATGGCCCCCTGGATTTGGCTGGAGACTGGGAACGCTTTTTTGCCATCGACAACTGTTTGATGGACAAGGTGCTCACCCGTCGACGGGGCATTCCCGTGACGCTGGCGATTGTGGTGCTGCACCTGTGCGAGCGGTTCGGTATTCGTGGTGAAGGGATCAGCTTTCCCGGTCATTTCCTGTTACGCCTGTTTCATCACAAGAGCGGCGAACCAGGCAGCGAGCATAATACTCGTGAACACAGTGATATTATCGATCCTTTCACCGGTAAAACGCTGACTCGCCATGAAATAGAACAACTGTTGCGTGGCGCCAGAGGAAACCTCGCCAGGCTGAAGCCCAAGCACCTGAAGGCGGCCGAGCCGCTCGAGGTATTGACGCGATTGCTGAATGTGACCAAGGGCTCTTTTATTCATCACCAGCAGTTTGCCCAGGCGCTGCTCTGCAGCCAGTTGCTGCTCAAGCTCAAACCTGAATGTCCTTTCGAACGGCGTGACCGCGGCTTCCTGTATGAACAGCTCGATTGTAATCAGTTGGCCGCCGACGATTTCGAATTTTTTATTGAACAGTGCCCGGAAGATCCCGTGTCCGATGTGCTTAAAGCCCAAGTAATGGCCCTGGACCTGGTCCCCCAAACCCTCCACTAGGAGTAGCAATGAAAACCGTTCATATCAATCATATTCCCGTTGCCAACGACCGGCCCTTCGTGTTGTTTGGCGGTATCAACGTGCTGGAGTCGCGTGACCTGGCCATGCGAGCCTGCGAGCATTACGTTCAGGTGACGGAAAAGCTGGGTATCCCCTATGTGTTCAAGGCCAGCTGGGACAAGGCCAATCGTTCGTCCATTCACTCTTTTCGCGGCCCGGGGCTGGAAGAGGGCATGAAGCTGCTGCAAGAAGTGAAAGACACCTTCAAGGTGCCGGTGATCACCGATTTGCACGAACCCCATCAGGCTGCTCCCGTGGCCGAAGTGGCGGATGTGATCCAGCTGCCGGCTTTTCTGGCACGCCAAACCGATCTGGTGGAAGCCATGGCCAAAACCGGCCGGGTGATCAACATCAAGAAGCCCCAGTTCTTAAGCCCGGGGCAGATGAAGAACATAGTCGACAAGTTTATCGAGTGCGGTAACGATCAATTACTGCTGTGCGAGCGCGGTGCCAACTTCGGTTACGACAACCTGGTGGTCGACATGCTGGGCTTTGGCGTGATGAAGCAAGCCACCGGCGGCGCACCCATTATCTTTGATGTGACCCATGCGCTGCAATGTCGCGATCCGCTGGGCGAAGCCTCGGGCGGCCGACGGGAACAAATAGTCGATCTGGCCCGTGCCGGTCTGGCCACCGGCCTGGGAGGCCTCTTTCTGGAGGCACATCCGGATCCCGCAAACGCCAAATGCGATGGCCCCAGTGCCTTGCCGCTGACCAAGCTGGAGCCATTTCTGGCCCAGCTGAAAGCGCTGGACGATCTGGTGAAAAGCTTCACCGTGCTGGATACATCGAACTGAATGTGAAACGTGAAATGTGAATAGTGAGGTGTGAAGCGTGAGGGGGGATGCCGCCTTACGTTTTACGCTGTCTGCCTTACGTTAAAAACAACACCCCGAGCCGGTATACCGACTCGGGGTGTTGTTTTGTAGAGCGATATCCTTACCCCTTACCCCTTACCCCTTACCCCTTACCCCTTACCCCTTACCCCTTACCCCTTACCCCTTACCCCTTACCCCTTACGACTTTCTTCGCCGGCAGGTCCATTGGGTCGAAGTCATCCACGTTAATGGTACGCAGGCGGCTGACTTCTGCCTGCTGCAGGACTTTGGCTTCCGCTTGGCTGATGATGTCGGCACTCAGCGCTTCTTTGGCCAGGGCATCCAGGCCGGTAAAGGGGCGACGACCCAGAATTTCAATAATCTTGTTGAAGATGGGTTCAGCCTGCTGAATATCCACGAAAGCCTGCTCCAGCATCCCCAGCGGATTGTCTTCTTCGGCGGTTAAATATAGCCCCTCGGCCAGGGCATCCCGGGCCGGACCTGAGAAGAGCAGGGCTTGTGCCACTTGATGATCCAGCTTGTCAGATGGCGGCACCAGGGGCGCACCCCAGGGCATAACCAGAGCATGCAACAGCTTGCCCAGCACGGGCGAAGGGAAGTTTTCCAGCAGCTCGATAACGGCAGTCTGTGCCTGATACAAGCCGTCCTGGCAGGCCCAATGCACCAGGGGCAGCAGTTCGGCGGGACGACCGTCGTCGTTAAAGCGCTTAAGGGTTGCCGATACCAGATACAGCTGGCTGAGCACATCCCCCAGTCGTGCCGACAATCGCTCTTTGCGTTTGAGCTCGCCACCCAGGCTGGCCATGGCCACATCGGACAACAGGCTCAGGTTGGCACTCAGGCGGTTCATCTGCCGGTAGTAAGGCGCGGTGGCGTCATTCACCGGCGTGGCGCTGAAGCGGGCGTTGGTCAGGCCCAACCAGAAGCTGCGCACCGTATTACTGATGGCAAACCCCATATGGCCGAATACGGCGCCATCAAACTGCCCCAGCGCCTTTTGCGGATCCGGCTCCTGCACCGACAGCATTTCGCTCAGCACGTAAGGGTGACAGCGAATGGCCCCCTGACCGTAAATGATCATGCTGCGGGTGAGTATGTTGGCCCCTTCTACGGTAATGGCGATGGGCGCGCCCTGATAGCCCCGCGCCAGATAGTTGTTGGGGCCCATGCAAATGCCTTTTCCGCCGTGAATATCCATGGCGTCGATCAGGCTGTGCTGGCTGCGGTGGGTAAGGTGATATTTGACGATGGCAGAAATCACCGAGGGCTTTTCGCCCAGATCGATTCCGGTCACGGTCAGCATGCTGGCCGCATCGGACAAGTAGGCGTTACCCCCCAATCGCGCCAGAGGCTCTTCAATGCCTTCCATCTTGCCAATGGGAATACGGAACTGGCGACGAATGCGGCTGTAGGCACCCGAGGCCAGCGCCGACACCCGGGTGCCGGCGGTGCCGGTAGAGGGCAGGGTAATACCACGGCCCACCGACAGACACTCGGTCAACATGCGCCAGCCCTGGCCGGCCATGGCGGGGCCACCAATGATAAAGTCGATGGGCACAAACACGTCTTTGCCCTGAGTTGGCCCATTTTGAAACGGCACGTTCAGCGGAAAGTGACGGCGGCCTGTGATCACGCCGGGCATATCGGTAGGAATCAAGGCACAGGTAATACCGAGGTCAGTCTTGTCGCCCAGCCAGCCGTCCGGGTCTTGCAGTTTAAAGGCCAGCCCCAGCACGGTAGCAATGGGCGCCAGGGTAATATAGCGCTTGTTCCAGGTCAGGCGCATGCCCAGCACCTGTTCACCCTGCCACTCGCCCATGCAGACGATACCCACATCGGGAATGGCACTGGCATCGGATCCGGCCTCGGGCCCGGTCAAGGCAAAGCAGGGAATTTCATCACCGGCGGCCAGCCGCGGCAAGTAGTGATCTTTTTGCTCTTTGGTACCGTAATGTTGCAGCAATTCACCCGGACCCAGCGAGTTGGGCACCCCCACGGTAGAGGCCAGCACCGCACTGGTACTGCACAATTTTTGCAATACCCGCGACTGGGCGAAGGCCGAGAATTCCAGGCCGCCGTACTGCTTTTTGATGATCATGGCGAAAAATTTGTGCTGCTTCAGGTAGGCCCACACCTCGGGCGACAGGTCGGCGCGCTCGTGGGTGACTTCCCAGTCGTTGGTCATGCGACACACTTCGGCCACGGGGCCATCCATAAAAGCCTGCTCTTCGGCGCTGAGTTGGGGCTTGGGGTACTGATGCAGTGTTTCCCAGTCTGGCTTGCCGCCAAAGAGCTCGGCTTCCCACCAGGTGGTGCCGGCTTCTATGGCTTCACGCTCGGTGGATGACATTTCCGGCATCAGCCCTTTATACATCCTGAATAGTGGGGCACTCAGCAGCTGGCTGCGCAGAGGCGTGACATTCAACACGGCTGCCGCCACCGCAAACACCAGCCAGCAAGTGGAGCTGACTTCACCAAAGAGTGTGCCCAACATCAGCAGAATGCCGGTGGCCAGGGTAAAACTGAACAGCGATGCACGGCGATAAGCCAACAGGCTCCAGGCAAGTACGAGTAGCAGTATGGTCAACATCAAGAGCTCCTTGTCGGCATCGATAAGTTTGAACAGGTGGGTGAGGTCTGACCTGTTGATAGCCTAGTTGTAATTGATGAAAATGTTTAAATCAAGTAATGAGAAAATGCGACGTGTTAAAAGTAAGAGGTGAGGGGCAAGGTGCAAACAGGCACGCGGGATGGCGCTTTATTGCCGCTTTGCACTTTTCGCCTTCACCCTCAGGGTTGCGGAGCTTCCCGCTGTGGGTGACTTATGCCAAAATGGTTATTTACCGTGAGTGAGAGGCAATTTCATGTATCAGGATCTGATCCGTAGCGAACTGACCGAAGCCGCCGACGTGCTGAATCTCTTCCTGGCCGACGACGCTAATATTCAAGCCATCGAGCAGGCCGCCAAACTGTTGGCCGAACGCTTTAAGGCCGGTGGCAAGGTGTTGTCTTGTGGCAATGGCGGCTCACATTGCGATGCCATGCATTTTGCCGAAGAGCTCACCGGTCGCTATCGCGAAAATCGCCCCGGGTATCCAGCGATTGCCATTTCCGACCCCAGCCACTTGTCTTGCGTCGCCAACGACTTTGGCTTCGAGTTCGTTTTTTCTCGCTATCTGGAAGCCGTCGGGCAAACCGGTGATGTCTTGCTGGGCCTGTCCACCAGCGGCAACTCGGGCAATATTATCAAGGCCATTGAAGCGGCCAGAGCCAAGGGCATCAAGGTGATAGCATTAACCGGTAAAGACGGTGGCAAAATGGCCGGCCTGGCCGATGTAGAAATTCGCGTGCCACACTTTGGTTATGCGGACCGGATCCAGGAAGTGCATATCAAGATCATTCATATTCTGATCCAGCTGGTTGAAAAAGAGATGGAGCAAGCGTAAGCAATATGTGTGAACTGCTAGGGATGAGCGCCAACGTACCCACGGATATCTGTTTCAGCTTTACCGGGTTGATGCAGCGCGGTGGGCGTACCGGCCCCCATAAAGACGGCTGGGGCATCGTATTTTACGAAGGCAAAGGGCTGCGTACCTTTAAGGATCCACAGCCTTCCAGCCAGTCGCGCATAGCCAAGCTGGTGCAGGAATACCCCATTAAAAGCTGCTCTGTGGTCAGCCATATTCGCCAGGCCAACCGGGGCGGCATCGCGCTGGAAAATACCCACCCTTTTACGCGAGAGGTGTGGGGCCGTTACTGGACGTTTGCCCATAATGGCCAGTTAAGCGGATACGAGCACCTGAAAACCGGCCGCCATAATCCGGTGGGTGAAACCGACAGCGAGCTGGCCTTCTGCTGGATTCTGGATGCGATTGAGCGCAAGTTTCCCACCCGGCCTGATGACATGTCAGCCATGTTTCGCTATGTGGCCAGCCTGTGCGATCAGCTACGGGCCCTGGGAGTATTCAACATGCTGCTCACCGATGGCGAATATCTGATGACCTATTGCAGCAACAATCTGCACTGGATCACCCGTCGGGCGCCTTTTGGTCCGGCCACCCTGATCGATGAAGAAGTGGAAATCGACTTTCAGAAAGAAACCACGCCCAACGACATCGTCACCGTGATTGCCACTCAGCCGCTCACCAACAACGAGCAATGGCACAAGATGCAACCGGGCGAGTTCAACCTCTTCTTGCTGGGGGAGCGGGTCGCCGCCACCGACATGCCTGAGGGCAGCGGCAAGCTTTAAGCCGGAAGCGGTCAGTTAAAGATAAACACCGTACTTTGTAGCCGGCGCTTTAGCTGCCGAGACTGCGGAGCAGGATGGTTTGAATAACATCCAGCTACGCTGGACCGCCGAATAAATGGGCGGACTACAACAAACTCGCTTTTCTGTAGGCGCATATTTATTCGCGCGGTTTTGGGTATTTGATGCAGCTGTAGCCCGGCGCTTTAGCTGCCGGTCCTGCGTTAGCAGGAGGTTTTTTACACTCCCGCTGAGACGGGAGTGCCAGCTAAAGCGGCACGCTACAAAAACCAAAACCGAGCTCCCTTCACTCCTCACAACCCCCATCAGGCGCCATCTAAAACAAAACCCCGAACCTGATGGTTCGGGGTTTATGATTTACTGAGCGCTTGCAGCTGAAGTTATTCTCCGGCGTAGCCCTGGGCGGGCAGCTGGGCACCGT
Organism: Oceanisphaera sp.; assembly: GCF_048268965.1. Taxonomy (GTDB): domain Bacteria; phylum Pseudomonadota; class Gammaproteobacteria; order Enterobacterales; family Aeromonadaceae; genus Oceanimonas. Next base: position 34,026 of record NZ_JBLWUK010000014.1, on the reverse strand, counting down.
CTAAATAGACCTTGCCTTGCTGCATGACCAGGCGGCCGTCGCAAAACCAGCGTACCGTTAACGGGTAAATCGCATGCTCTTGCACCAGCACCCGCTCGGCCACCGCGGTGGCGTCATCTTCGGCAAAAACAGGCACCCGGGCCTGTAATACTACAGGGCCGCCATCCAGCTCTTCGGTAACAAAGTGCACACTGCAGCCGTGCTCCTTATCACCCGCATCAATGGCTTTTTGATGGGTATGCAGGCCCTGATGACGAGGCAGCAAGGACGGATGAATATTCAGCATACGCCCCTGATAGTGGCGTACAAACTCAGGGGTTAAAATACGCATGAAGCCGGCCAGCACCACCAGTGTTGGCTCATAGCGATCAATGACCTGCATTAAAGCGGCATCAAAGCTGGCACGATCGGCATAATCCCGGTTAGAGACGACATGGGTGGCAATGCCCGCATTGCGGGCACGCTCCAAACCATAGGCTTCTGCCTTGTTGCTGATGACGGCGGTAACCTGACCGCCAAGCTGCCCCGCTGCAGACTGATCCAGCAAGGCCTGCAAATTGCTGCCACTGCCCGAAATCAGCACAACGATTCGGCTCATTTGATTTCGACCTGCTCTTCACCGTCGGCGGCGTTGGCAATGTTGCCGATAACCCAGCACTGTTCGCCGGCATCCTGCATGAATTTAACGGCCGCATCGGCCTGGTCGGCAGGCAGGGCGATCACCATGCCGACACCACAGTTAAAGGTGCGATACATTTCTGTGGTTTCCACGTTGCCGGCTGTTTGCAGCCAGTTGAACACTTCAGGCCACTGCCAGCTGGTGCCGTCAATCAGGGCCTTGGTGCCCTTGGGCAGCACGCGAGGAATGTTTTCCCAGAAGCCGCCACCGGTAATGTGGCTCAGGGCATGAATATCAAACTGCTTGATCAATTCCAGCACCGGCTTCACGTAAATACGGGTAGGCTCCATCAGGGCATCGGCCAGCGTGGTGTCGCCCAGAGGCTGTTGCAGGTCGGCATTGCTGACTTCCAGGATCTTGCGCACCAACGAATAACCGTTAGAGTGCGGGCCGCTGGAACCCAGGGCGATCAGTGCATCACCGGCGCCCACTTTGGTGCCGTCGATAATGCCACTTTTTTCTACCACGCCGACACAAAAGCCCGCCAGATCGTAGTCGCCGGCTTCATACATGCCGGGCATTTCGGCGGTTTCGCCACCAATCAGGGCACAGCCGCTCAGCTCGCAGCCGGCACCAATACCGGTCACCACATCGGCGGCCGTGTCTACGTCCAGCTTGCCGGTGGCATAATAGTCGAGAAAGAACAGTGGCTCGCCACCCTGTACTATCAGGTCGTTTACACACATGGCGACCAGATCGATACCCACGCCCTGATGGCGCTTGAGGTCGATGGCCAGACGCAGCTTGGTGCCCACGCCGTCGGTGCCGGCGACCAATACCGGTTCTTTATAGCCAGTGGGTAGCTGGCATAGCGCGCCAAAGCCCCCGAGTCCGCCCATTACTTCTGGGCGATGTGTGCGACGGCTAACGCCTTTAATGCGTTCAACCAGGGCATTACCAGCATCAATATCAACACCGGCGTCTTTGTAGCTCAGGGGGGATTTCTGCGTCACGAGTGGTTACCTTGTCATTGTTTTAGGAGCGGAGGCGCGCACATCAGCCTCATTTAGCACTAAGCTTGAAGAGGTGGGTGGGCTGTTCCGTCTGTCAGTCACTGTTTCTCCCTCTATTCTAATTTAATGCGCAAGGCAGTGCCACCAACGTTGACCAACTGGGCTATCTTCTTGTAACGGGCAGAACAGTGGTAACAGGATTAACAGCACACCTTTTGCTAAAATTAACCCTGAAACACTGCCTTTGTACGCTATTTTATGCTAACATTTCGCGGTTTTTTTGTGCATCGCCTAAGTCGGGAGAATACGTGAATGAAAGTCGTTGAGGTTAAACACCCTTTGGTGAAACACAAGCTGGGTCTAATGCGCGAGGTCGACATTAGTACCAAACGTTTTCGCGAGCTGGCAAAAGAAGTAGGCAGCTTGCTGACGTATGAAGCGACTGCCGATTTTGACACCGAAAAAACGACCATCCAGGGCTGGAGCGGTGCCACCGAGGTTGATCAGCTGAAAGGCAAGAAGGTCACGGTCGTGCCTATCTTGCGTGCCGGTCTTGGCATGATGGACGGCGTGCTCGAGCACATGCCCAGTGCCCGCGTCAGTGTGGTCGGTGTATACAGAGATGAAGAAACCCTGCAGCCGGTACACTACTTCAACAAGCTGGTCAGCCACATAGATGAACGCCTGGCGTTAATTGTCGACCCCATGCTGGCCACCGGTGGCTCCATGATCGCCACCATCGACTTGTTAAAGGAAAAAGGCTGTCAGCATTTTAAAGTCATCGTTCTGGTGGCCGCCCCCGAGGGGATCGAGGCACTCGAGGCCGCGCACCCGGATGTTGAGCTGTATTGTGCATCTGTTGATGAGCGGCTCGATGAAAATGGTTATATCATTCCTGGCCTCGGCGATGCCGGCGACAAGATATTTGGTACCAAATAAATACTATGTGAGTTAAAACCGGCGCAGGCCGGTTTTTTTCTGTTTGAACAAGGTAAAGAAAGATGAGTTCAGTAGAACAACCCAAGATATTGACGGGGCATGCCAGTGCCGCCAATACCCCACTGCGCCGGGCGCTGGCCGGCTCGCAAATGCTGTTTGTGGCGTTTGGCGCCCTGGTGCTCATGCCATTGATTACCGGGTTAGACCCTAACGTAGCCCTGTTTACGGCGGGGTTCGGCACCCTGATTTTTCAGGTGTGTACCAAACGGCAGGTGCCTATTTTTCTGGCTTCATCCTTTGCCTTTATCGCCCCTATTTTATATGGCGTACAAACCTGGGGCATCCCCGCGACTATGAGTGGCCTGATGGCGGCGGGGGTCATGTATGTGTTGCTCAGCCAGCTGGTGCGCTGGCGCGGAACGGCCTTGTTAACCCGGTTGCTGCCCCCCGTGGTAGTGGGGCCGGTGATCATGGTGATTGGCCTGGGGCTGGCGCCCATGGCGGTTAACATGGCCATTGGCAAGGCGGGGGACGGCTCGGTCGAACTCATCCCCCATGATATTGCGCTCTGGCTGTCGCTGCCGGCCCTGATCACCACCTTGCTGGTGTCGACCATGGCCAAAGGCGTGTTTCGTCTGGTGCCCATTACGGCGGGTATTGCCGTGGGATATGCCATGGCGCTGTGGTTTGGGGTGGTGGACTTTTCTCCGGTGAAAGAGGCGGCCTGGCTATCCATGCCCGACTTTGTGGCGCCCGAGTGGCACTGGCAGGCGGTGCTGTTCATGTTGCCGGTGGCCATTGCGCCAGCCATTGAACATATAGGTGATATTCTGGCCATCAGTTCGGTGACCGGCAAAGACTACCTCAAGAAGCCGGGTCTGCATCGTACCCTGCTGGGTGACGGCCTGGCCACCATAGGCGCCTCCAGTTTTGGTGGCCCGCCCAACACCACCTACTCCGAAGTGACCGGCGCCGTTATGCTGACCAAAAACTTCAACCCGGTGATCATGACCTGGGCGGCAGGCTTTGCCATCGTGCTGGCGTTTGTCGGCAAGTTTGGTGCCCTGATGCTGAGCATTCCCACGCCGGTGATGGGCGGCATCATGATTTTGTTATTCGGCTCCATTGCCACCGTGGGCTTGAACAGCCTGATCAAGCATCAGGTGGATTTATCCCAGGCCCGCAATCTGTGCATAGTGGCGGTGATTCTTATCTTCGGCATTGGCGGCATGGCCTTCGGCATTGGCGGCTTCAGTCTGCAGGGCATCAGCCTGTGTGGCATAGTGGGTATTCTGTTGAACCTGATTTTGCCCAAAGCCAAGCCGCATTGAGTCTGGTTTGAACAAGGCTCAGTGGTTATCATGGACGCACGCTTTTTAATAATGGCAAACAAATGGTAAAGAAGTTGCTTTTGGCGGCGCTGTGGGGTGTTTCTGCGCTTGCCACAGCCCAGTCGGTATTTGAAGTGACGCTCAACCCGGCTCCCTACAGCCGGGACGAAGCGCGAATGCAGGCATTGGACATAGTACTGACTCGCCTCGGTGGTGAGCAGGCCAGGCAGTCCTGGGTGCAAGAAGAGGCCCGCAGTGAGATAACCCGTTACCTGCAAAGCGAGTCGTCGGGCCCGGGTTATCAGGCTGAGTTCAATCGTCAGGAGCTGGAAGCACTGCTGACCAGTGCCGGCTTGCCCTTTGTCACGTCGGCCAGGCCCAGCCTGCTGGTTTGGCTGCGCCAAGATGGTCAGGTGCGCAATGAAGCCAGTCGCAGCTGGAAAGCCGCCGCCGAACGCTACCAGCAGCCACTGCTCTGGCCCCTGTGGGATTTGGAAGAGCACATGGCGTTAAACAATTCCGAGGCCTTTAGTGACGAGTCGTTGCGTCGTGCCAGTGAGCGCTACGACGCCGCTTACTGGCTGGTCATGGAGCAGAATAATGAGCCACAATCAACCACAGCTGGTCGCTGGCAGTTGTTTGCGGCAACACAAGCAGCCCCCTTGCTGCAGGGCAGGCTCAACGGCGATGCCGATGCGGCAGCGACCCTGATGGCAGAGCTGAATGACTACTGGACCCGGCAAGCAGCCCAGGATCCCGTCACGCGAGGCTTGCGGGCAGACAATGCTGCACCCCAGCAGCCGCTGTTGATTACAGAAGATGGTGCCGATGAGTTGACCATACTGGTATCCGGACTGCGGCAGTTTTCCGACACCGTATTGCTGGAGCGTCAGTTGCGCCAACTCGAGGGCGTAAAGTCTGTCTATGTGGTGGACAGCATTGGCTCCCAGGGGCGATACCGCCTAAGCGTGCCGGGCTCGCGGGCGGCCACCTTGCAGGCGTTGACGACCTTGAGTGGGTTAACGCCTCAGGGTGAGCGCGCATTCAGTTGGTCGGGGAGCTAAGGTGACAAACGACGATGCAGATCATCAACCGGCCCAACTGGCATTGGCCGTGCAACTGCCGGATGACGAAACCTTTGCCAGTTTTTACCCCGGCGATAATGCCCAGCTGATCACGGCCCTCAAGAATGCCGCCATTGGCCAGGGTGACGAACTGCTTTATATCTGGGGCCTGCAGGGCAGCGGACGCTCCCATTTGCTGCACGCCGCCTGTGCCGAGCTCGATGACGAAGAGGGAGAAACCGCCGCCTATATTTCTCTCGAGACTCACCACAGCATGTCGCCCCGGATCCTGGAAGGCATGGAGCAGCAGGCGCTGGTGTGCCTGGACAACCTGGATGCCATTGCCGGGATAGAACCCTGGGAGCGCGCAATCTTCAATTTTTTCAATCGCCGCCGGGAAAAAGTCATGGGCTCTTTGGTGATCAGTGCCATTAATGCGCCACGCAACCTGGGGCTGGGGCTGCCGGATCTGGCCTCACGGCTGGATTGGGGGGTGGCCTATCAGTTAAAACCGCTGGATGACGAAGGCAAGCTCAGTGCCCTGCAATTACGCGCCGAGCTGCGGGGATTCAAACTGCCTACCGATGTGGGTCGCTTTCTGCTCAATCGCCTGTCGCGTGACATGAGCACCCTGCTGGCCGCCCTGGACTTGCTCGACAACGCCTCGTTTCAGGCCAAACGCAAGCTCAGCATTCCCTTCGCCAAGGAAATATTGGGGTTCTAACAGCAGAGGGGCTGCTTGCTGGCCGCAACCGGCCTGTATCAGCCCGTACGTTTTAGTTTGGGCTCCACCACTAAAAAGTCGCACACTTCTTCCAGCCGGGCCTGGGTATCCTGATAGCCCAGATCAATCAGTTCGCGGCAGTAACCCTGTTCAAACAGCAAGAAGCTGGCCAGACCGGTGGCATCACCGGCATTCACGCCAAATAGCCGCAGCAGCGCCCGAATATTGTAGGGCAACTTGTGAAAGTGCTTGTGGGTGAGGTCGTCCAGATTCTGGCTGGGTTTAAGCACCAGGTTGTCGATATGGCGCAGCGACAGCTGCTCGCGCTTGCGCTCGGGTATCAGCCTGATGGTGTTGTTAATGCGCTGCAGTCGCTCTATATCCGAGGTCAGGGCATCGGTAAATATGGTGTCCAGCAGGTGGCCGGCAATGTCCGAGCTGCTGGGGTCACTGGGCAGGGTATCGGTATCATTTTCATCCGGCGCCAGGCTGATGATTAAAATACGCTTGGCACCCAGGTGAATGGCCGGGCTAAGGGGGTTCAGCTGGTGAATGGAACCATCGCCATAATGATGATTCTGCAACAGCCAGGGCTTGAACACAAAAGGCAGGGCGCTGGTTGCCATTAAATGAGGCGGAGCAATAATGGCGGAACGACCCGAGCGACCGGCTCTTACCCAGGGCTGATGATAGGGGCGTCCCTGATAAAAGGTAGTGGAGTCACCGGTATTGTAGTTGGAAGCGGTCACGGCCAGCACCTCCAGGGCGCCATACAGCAAATTGTTATCAATGCGCTGAAAGTCGATGACCTTTTCCAGCAATCGCTCCAACGGGCTGCTGTCAAACAGCGGCAGCGCAATCTGACTCGGCTTGCCCAGCACTCCCCACAACAGGCTTTTAAGCGAATGCTGAATGACTCTGCCCGCCTGCAGGCGCAGCACTTCTTCGGTTTTAAGGTGCCGCCACACATATTCCAGCTTGCGCACCCCAAGATGAAAACAAGAGGCATAACAGGCCAGAGCGGTGGCATTAATGGCACCGGCAGAGGTACCACAAAGAATAGGGAAGGGGATGGCCTGGCCACGGGGGTAGCACTCGGAAATCGCCTTTAATACCCCTACCTGGTAGGCGGCTCGCGCGCCACCGCCGGTTAACACCAGGGCGCTGGGATTGCTTGCTTCTAGTTCCATGAATCACACTCCCTTTTTACCCAGTATAAGAGTTTGTCGGCAGGCCACAACGATAAGACTAAACAGTGAAGCGTGAAGGGTGAAGCGTAAAGAGTGAAGCGGACAAGGTTGCCCGAACTTAAGCAGTCATCCTGACGAACGACAGGATCTTGGTTTGGTTTTAATACGAAGGACGAGAGACCGAGCCAAGCTCGGTAAGACGGCATAGGGAGTTTTTGTAGCTGCCGCTTTAGCTGGCAGTCCCGTCTCAGCGGGATGATAAAATAAATCCAGCTATGCTGGCCCGCCTAATAAATGGGCGGGCTACAAAGGCACGCAGGGTGGTGATAATGGCGTTATTTTCCAGCGCTTACTAACCCATGTTTTTCAGATCTTATATTTATCTTTCCGTGGGTTCAGTGGATTCCGTGGCGAAGGTATTTTGGTCTTTAAAGGCAGGCTATCTAGCCTCAGAATTCACATCAGTTATGAAGCACAAAAAAGCGGCGCCGTAGAATACGGCGCCGCTGGAGGGTTGGCGGTGTGACGAGGGACTAAATCTTCCCTTACGCATCACACTTTACGTCTCATGCTGACTTGATGGTCTCGATCAACCGGGCGGCAATGTCGTCGGTCGCTACTTCAAGCTTGTCACCCTGGCGACGGGTTTTATATTCCACCACGCCTTTCTCCAGGCTGCGGTCGCCAATCACAACCGTATGGGGCACACCCAACAGCTCCATGTCGGCAAACATCACGCCGGGGCGTTCTTTGCGGTCATCGAAAATCACTTCGATGCCGGCGGCAGTCAGCTCGTCATACAACTTGCCGGCTACGGCCTGAACCGCCTCGGACTTGTGCATGTTCATGGGAATGATAGCCACCTGGAAAGGGGCAATCGACTCGGGCCAGATAATGCCGCGATCGTCGTGGTTCTGCTCTATGGCTGCCGCCACAATGCGCGACACGCCAATGCCGTAGCAGCCCATTTCCAGCACGGTAGACTTGCCTGCTTCGTTCAGTACGGTGGCGTTCATCTTGCTGGAATAGTTGTTACCCAGCTGGAAGATGTGGCCCACTTCAATGCCGCGTTTAATCTGCAGCACGCCCTTGCCGCAAGGGCTGGGGTCGCCTTCTTTCACATTACGCAGGTCGGCCACCGCAGGCAGCTCCAGATCGCGGCCCCAGTTGATGCCAAAGTAATGTTTGTCTTCAATGTTGGCACCGGCGCCAAAATCGCTCATGACCGCCACGGCGCGATCCACAATCACCGGCAGTGGCATGTTGACCGGACCCAGAGAGCCCGGGCCAGCACCCACCAGCTCGCGAATTTCTTCTTCGGTGGCAAAGGTCAGCGGGCTGGCCACCTGAGGCAGTTTCTCGGCCTTGATTTCGTTCAGCTCGTGATCGCCACGCACCATCAGCGCCACCAGCGGGGCTTCCTGATCGTCAGCTGCCTTCACCAGCAGGGTTTTCACCGTCTGTTCAATGTTTAAATCAAACTGCGCGACCAGCTCGGCAATGGTCTTGGCGTCCGGGGTATCGACCAGGGTCATTTCCTGGGTCGGTGCATCGGCACTGGCCTTGGGCGCCACGGCTTCGGCCATTTCGATGTTGGCGGCATAATCCGACTCGGTCGAAAAGGCAATATCATCTTCGCCGCTGTCGGCCAGCACATGAAACTCGTGCGAGGCACTGCCGCCAATGGCGCCGGTGTCGGCCAGCACGGCTCTAAAGTCCAGCCCCATGCGCTCGAACACCCGGCTGTAGGCCTGGTACATGTCCTGGTAGGTTTGCTCCAGGCTTTCCAGGCTGGTATGGAAAGAGTAGGCATCTTTCATGATGAATTCGCGCGAGCGCATCACACCAAAGCGAGGACGGACTTCGTCACGGAATTTGGTTTGGATCTGATACAGGTTCAGTGGCAGCTGCTTGTAGGAAGACACTTCGTTCCGCACCATGGAGGTAATGACTTCTTCATGGGTAGGGCCCAGCACAAAGGGGCGGTCGTGCCGGTCTTTAATGCGCAGTAACTCGGGGCCAAACTTCTCCCAGCGACCGGTTTCATGCCACAGTTCGGCGGGCTGTACCACCGGCATCAGCATTTCTACCGCGCCGGCGCGGTTCATTTCTTCCCGTACGATGGCGGCCACTTTATTCAATACTCGCAGGCCACTGGGTAGCCAGGTATAGAGGCCGGACGCCAGTCGGCGGATCATGCCCGCACGCAACATCAGCTGGTGGCTGATCACCTCGGCATCGCTTGGAGTTTCTTTAAGAGTGGAAAGCAAGTATTGAGTGGTACGCATGTGCTTAAACCTTGTTGAGCTTAAAAAACATGGTTGATCTTAAAAACCATGAAAGAGGGTAATTGTAGCAGGGGGGCCGGTCTGGCAGAAGGGCAAAACACCGCCTGCTGATGTTATGCGCTTAGGCCTGGTCGTCGGGCTCTATGCTGAGCACCCGGGTCAGGTGGCCAAACACTTCAAAGCGCACATTATAATGATACAGCCGCACCCCGTATTGCTGCCATTCCTGCTGCTGGCGTTTATAGGCGGGGCGCGGATCCTGCACCAGCACCTCGGTAATAAACTGCTGCAAATCTGCAATGCTGGAGGTGGCACAGGCCTGTTCGGCGGCCGGCGAAAACAGCACTTCCATGCTTAAGTCGGGTGGGTCGGGGGCAAAGCCGCCGTGGGCGTCGGGCACACTGTCGGCCCAGGGCAGATAAGGCTTGATATCCACAATGGGCGTGCCGTCTACCAAATCCACGCCCCCCAGCTCCAGCCACACCTTGTTGCCGTCTTTGCACATCTCGAGCAGGCGCACCACAGACAACCCCAGCGGATTGGGCCTGAAGGTGGAGCGAGTGGCAAAGACACCCACCCGCTCGTTACCGCCCAGCCTGGGCGGGCGAACGGTGGGCTTCCAGCCTTGGTCCTGAGTCTGGTGAAACACAAACATCAGCCACAAATGGCTGAACTCGGCCAAGCCACGAAAGGCGCTGGGCTCATTGTATGGGGCGAGCATTTCCAGGCGAGCACGGGCACTGGATACCAGGCCGGGCTGGCGCGGCACCGCAAATTTTTCCTTGTACGGCGAGCGGATAATACCAATGGTATCCAGCACGGTTTGCGGTGCAGCGGGGGATCCTGCTTTCGACATTACTTGGCTACCTTAATGGCCTGTCCGCTGCACAGCACTTGTTCTATACAGCCGGGCATTTCATCAAAGCGAATGCAGCGGTCCAGCAGCACGCCATTGGCGCCCATGTCGGCGGCACGACGACGAACACTGGCACGGGCATCGGCTTCTTTGGGAGGCGCTTCGCTGGCTTCAATCTGGCAGGCTTCGCCTTCTATCGAGCCCAGGGTCACGTAATTCAGCCCTTCCAGCTTGGCTTTGGTATAAAGAGTGACGTTATCGCCCTTGTAATAATCCTTGATGCCTTCTGGCGAGACGTTGCTATCGAAGCCCCAATTGGCACAACCCGATAGCGCAACGGCCAGCAAACCCACACCAACAAGACGCAGCTGCATAGATAAGTCCTTATATTTAAAAAAGAAGCTAACCCTATTCTGCACCAAAAAAGCGCAGCAGGTCGAATGAAATTGCGCAAAGGCGGATTTTGGCCCAATACGCTTCCCGCCTGACGCCTTACGCCTTACGCTTCTCCCTTCACCAATATGCTTCTTGGACTATGGTGAAGCCATCAAACCGAATAAAAATCCAGGGGTGGTAGGGAAGGAGCATACAAATGAACCAACAGCCAATCGCGGTGCTGCATCACGGTGCGGTACAGGGGGTGACCGGATCCTGTCACGAATTGCGCGTTAACGAGGCCGGCATATTAATTGACTGCGGCCTGTTTCAAGGCAAAGAACAACGGGACGATCTGGCCATCGACTTTGCCATCGATCATATTAAAGCGCTGGTGATCACCCATGTGCATATTGACCATGCCGGACGCCTGCCGTATTTGCTGAGCGCGGGGTTCAAGGGGCCGATTTATTGTTCCGAACCAACGGCACTGCTATTGCCGGCCATGTTGGAAGATGCCCTTAAAATCGGTTTTACCCGTAATAAAAAACTGATCAATAAGGTGCTCAAGCTGTTGAGATCGCGGCTGCGGCCATTGCCTTATGGCGAGTGGCAGAAGGTGGCCAATAGCGAAATATCCATACGGTTGCAGAGGGCGGGGCATATTCTGGGCTCGGCCTATGTAGAATGTGAAGCACAGGGCGAACGAGTGATCTTCAGTGGTGACCTGGGGGCGCCGAACTCGCCGTTACTGATGGCGCCCGAGCCGCCCCAGGCGTGTGATGTGCTGGTGCTGGAAAGCACCTATGGCGATAAAAACCACGACAGCCGAGTAGACCGGCGATTACGGCTGAAAGCCGCCATAGAGCATGCCCTGGCCGACGGCGGCACTCTGTTGATTCCCGCATTCAGCCTGGGCCGAACGCAAGATCTACTGTATGAAATTGAAAGCCTGATTAGCGAGTTTTCTGATGCTGCCGCCGCGCCCGGTTTGCCCTGGCACCAGCTGGAAGTGGTGGTCGACTCGCCACTGGCAGCCAACTTTACCCGGCTGTACCGCAAGCTGAAACCCTTTTGGAACCACGAAGCCAAAGGCCGATTAAGCGAAGGGCGCCATCCGCTCTCTTTTGAGCAGCTGACGGTGATCAACAGTCATAAAGATCACCTGAGAGCCGTGCAATACCAGGCTCGAAGCCAAAAGCCCTTTGTGGTGCTGGCCGGCTCGGGCATGTGCACCGGTGGCCGAGTGGTCAATTACCTCAAGGCCCTGCTGGAAGACGCTCGAAACGACGTCCTGTTTGTCGGCTACCAGGCCGAAGGCACCCCGGGGCACGACATTCTGAAATACGGCCCCCGTTATGAGGCGACAGAGCCATCAGCTGACAAAAATCCGTCGGCTAATGAAGGCTGGGTAGAGCTGGATGGATTGCGCGTTACGCTTAGAGCCAGAGTGCATCAGGTGAGTGGGTATTCGGCACATGCGGGGCAAGATGATTTAATGCACTTTGCTACCGCCATTACACCGGCGCCCCGGCAAATTCGCCTGGTTCACGGTGAAGAGCAGGCCAAACTGGTGCTGCAGCAAAAACTGGCCGCCGCCTTGCCCCACACCGACGTGATCATCGCCCGCGTCCAACATACAGCACGAATGTAGTAGCTGCTTTAGCTGCTAAATCCGGCAACGCCGGATCTGATGCACTGGTTCAAAGCAATACGGAACGATATGAAACATCGGTGTTGAGACGTGGCTGCGCCACATTGCACAGCTAAAGCAGTGCCTACAAAACCAACAACGAGATCCTGATGGTCATCAGGATGACTGCTTAACTACCAAAAAATCAGATCTGCCACGGAATCCACTGAACCCACGGACGAAGAACAAATGGTAAGAGCCCTGTAGTCCGGCGCTTCAGCTGCCAGTTCTGCGTTAGCAGAAAGGTTTAAACATCCCGCAGAGATGGGACTGCCAGCTAAAGCGGCAGACTACAAAAACTCCCTATGCCGTCTTACTGGTACTGAATCTTCGTCATGCTGAACTTGATTCAGTATCAGCATGACGTAGCCCCGGTATCTCGCTCTTTATATTAAAAAAAGCGATGAGCTCTGTAACATTCATAAGCCCGGCAATAAAAAAGCGCCCGGGGGCGCTTGAATGTATATCCGTACTCTACAGCTCGAGTTCGGCTGCCAGCTCATCCAGATCCAGCGTGCAGTCGAATTGCTGAAGTTCTTTTTGTAAGCGTTTTTGGTCTTGTATCGCTTCTATTTCCCGCCATTTGCTTTTTTTGGCAGGTTCACGCGTTTTAGTGCGTGAAGACCGGGTAACCACAAGTTCCTGATTGAAGCTGCTCCTTTCCATGGGGCTCTCTCCTGTTAGTTAATCAGTTGTAGTCGCAATGGGATATAGCATGGAAGGTTATAGAATAGAAGCGTTATATTACTTTTTGATTACAAAAAGAGGCCGGAGTCAAATAACACCGGCCTCTTGATCTTTTATTAAGTAATCCCGCATTACAGGTGTGGTTCTGTCGTCATTCCCGCGAAGGAACGTCATCCTCGCGTAGGCGGGGACGGGAATCCAGGGCCTGTGGCGCAGAACAGTCAGCCTGCGCTTTTCCTGCAAAGACACTGGACCCCCGCCTTCGCGAGGGTGACGAGAAAGGAAAGCTAGCCCCAGTGTCCACATCAGTTATGAGATATTGCTTAGTGTAGTAGTGAGTTAAAGGGGGTTATCCCTTCCCCCATCTATCCCATTATTTTACCAACATCGCCGTTAGCATGGTTTCGAGTTTATTCTGATCGATGGCGAAGTTGCGAATGCCCTCGGCCAGTTTTTCGGTCGCCATGGCATCCTGGTTATGCTCCCAACGGAATTCAGCTTCGGTCATGGGCGTAGGGCGGGGTTGGGTGGCACCCTTGTCTTGCAGTTTAACCACCACCTCGCCGGTTTCCTGGCTCAGTTCTTCCAGCAGGTTGGGGCCTATGGTGAGGCGATCGCAGCCGGCCAGCTCGAGAATTTCACCGGTATTACGGAAGCTGGCACCCATGACCACAGTGCTGTAACCGTGGGTCTTGTAGTAATCGTAAATCTGCGTGACCGACACCACACCCGGATCCTGTTCGGCGGTGTAGTCTTTTTGCTCGGTGTTCTGCTTGTACCAGTCGAGAATACGGCCAACAAAAGGAGAAATTAAATAGGCACCGGCTTCGGCACAGGCGCGAGCCTGAGCAAAGCTGAACAGCAAGGTCAGGTTACAGTTAATGCCTTCCTGCTCCAGCACTTCGGCGGCACGAATGCCTTCCCAGGTGGAGGCCAGTTTAATCAGAATACGCTCACGGCCCACGCCGGCTTCCTGATACAGGGCCACCAGGTGGCGCGCCTTGTTGATGCTGGCTTCGGTATCAAACGACAGGCGGGCATCTACCTCGGTAGAAATACGACCGGGAATCAGCTTCAGAATCTCACAACCAATATTCACCGCCAGCTTGTCGGAGGCATCCATTAATTGCTGGGCGGCATCCTGGCTACGGCTCTTCGCCCACTCAACAGACTGGGTCAGCAGAGGCTGATACTCGGGAATTTGGGCCGCCTTCAAAATCAGGGAAGGGTTGGTGGTCGCGTCTTGAGGCTGATACTTGCGAATGGCTTCAATGTCGCCGGTGTCGGCAACAACAGTAGTCAGCGCTCTTAACTGCGTCAGTTTATCGGTCATGATTCAGGATCCTTGGCTTGGGTCTGCATAAAAACGGAGCACAGTATCTCTCATTAGGGCCATTAAAATAAAGCCGAGCTTCCGAATAGGTCGTTTTTCGCTCAGTCCGAGCGCAAAGAATACGCGCGAGGCCGTTTTTATTACCTATGATGATTAGAGTCTGTTGAGCTTTCGAGATGAACTCTTCAGCAGTTTATGGGCCTTTTTGCTCCATTATCGCTCATATATATCGAGTAAGAAAAACAAACCAGCGTTTTTCAGCGGGCGCCAAATTTGTTACATTAGCGCCCCTCGTTGCAGCAGACCAGGTTGCAGCTGCTTGATCAAACCAAACTACAACTAACCTAAGCAGGACTCGACTTATGGATGCCACAATTGCCTTTATCAACAATTTGCTCTGGGGGAGCGTGCTGATATACCTGCTGCTGGGTGCTGGCGCGTTTTTTACCTTACGGCTAGGATTCATTCAGTTTCGCCACTTTGGCCACATGTTCTCCGTGCTTAAGCACAGCCGCCGCTCCGATGCTGCCGGCATTTCCTCATTTCAAGCCCTCTGTACCAGTCTGGCGGCGCGGGTAGGCACCGGCAACCTCGCCGGTGTCGCCGTGGCGCTGTACCTGGGCGGACCCGGCGCCATTTTCTGGATGTGGCTGATTGCGCTAATCGGCATGTCGACGGCCTTTGCCGAGAGCGCACTGGCGCAGCTGTACAAGGTAAAAGACGAAGACGGCAACTATCGTGGTGGCCCGGCCTACTATATGGAAAAAGGCCTGGGGATGCGCTGGATGGGCATGCTGTTTGCCGTGTTTTTGATTATCGCCTTTGGCCTGGTATTCAATGCGGTACAGGCCAACTCGATCAGTGCCGCCATGGTGATCGCCTTTGGTATTCCCGAATGGGCAACCGGGGTGGCTCTGGTGTTTACTGCCGGGCTGATTATCTTTGGTGGCCTGCGTACCATAGCCCGCTTTGCCGAGCTGGTCGTGCCGGTAATGGCACTGGCCTACTTGCTGATTGCGCTGGTGGTGGTAGTCATGAACGTGACCGAGCTGCCCGGCGTGTTCATGCTGATCTTCAAGTCCGCGTTCGGGCTGGAGCAGGCCGGTGGCGGTGCCATTGGTTACGGCATTGCACAGGCCATGATGAACGGCATCAAGCGTGGCTTGTTCTCTAACGAAGCCGGTATGGGGTCGGCGCCCAACGCGGCTGCATCCGCCTCGCCGTATCCGCCGCATCCGGCTTCTCAGGGGTATGTTCAAATGCTGGGGGTGTTTACCGATACCCTGGTTATCTGTACCTGTACCGCCTCCATTATTCTCTTGTCCGGCCAGTTTGAGCCCGGCTCTGGGGTAACCGGCATAGAGCTGACCCAGCGTGCCCTGTCCCATGAAGTGGGCGACTGGGGGAATACCTTTATTGCCATCGCAATTTTGTTTTTTGCCTTCACCAGCATAGTGGCAAACTACGCCTATGCCGAAAACAACCTGGTGTTTTTGGAGCACGACAGCACAGCCGGCATGTTGATATTCCGACTGTTTGTATTGGGTATGGTGATGTTTGGCTCCATTGGCGAGCTGCCCACCATCTGGGCCATGGCCGATGTGTCCATGGGCATGATGGCGTTAACCAACCTGCTGGCCATCCTGTTGCTATCCGGGGTGGTGGTCAAACTGGCCAAGGACTATAACGACCAGCGCAAGCTGGGCAAGCTCCCTACCTTTGATGCGGCCAAGTATCCCGAGCTGCACAGCCAGCTTGAAGAAGGCATTTGGGATAACAACAAGAAGTAACCGTAAAGCGGGGACTGGGGACAAGAAATGAGGGGAGTGAGTGGCGACAAGCTGCCATTCCCCATTCCCCATTCCCTGGTTTTTTAGGGCTGCTCGCCGCGCAAAAACTGTTTGCTGATGGTTTTAAACTGCTCGGTACCGGCCTGTTGCATTAATTCGAAGATCACCATTTCCCGACTGACAATGTGCGCTCCGGCGTCACGCATGCGATCCAGGCCCAGCTGACGATTTTCTTCGCTGCGGCTCCCCACGGCATCAGCCACCACAAACACTTCTTTACCGGCTTTAACCAGCTCCAGCACGGTTTGCAGCACGCAAACATGGGTTTCCATGCCGCACACTATTACCTGAGAATAATCCTGCCAGTGGGTGGGCAGACAGTTGGCGGCCACCACCGAAAAATGCATTTTTTCTACCACTTCCGGCTGCTCGACCAGGCGGGTGAGTGCAGGCAGGGTGTGACCCAACCCTTTGGGATATTGCTCGGTAAACAGCACAGGCGTATTCAAGGTATCGCAGGCCGAAATCAACCACTGAATACGTGCACTTAGCCGTTCGCTGTCATGAATGGCCGACAGCAGTTTTTCCTGCACATCGATAACCATTAATGCCGCTTTACCAGACACCATTAACATATTGCTCTCCTGATGATGACACAGAACCAGTATGCCGCTTTGCCGGGAAAAGAAAAAGCGCAGGGCTAGGTTGCTTACAAGGCGCTGTCGGCGCGCCGTTTATCGCTATGGCTGACGTCACGATTCATATCACGACTGCGATGGATTTTTATGTCACTCTATCGGGAAGAACCTTATATCACTTTATCGAGGAGAGCCTACCGACCAGCCGTGTCATAGACACTCGTCTGACACGCCCCGTCTTCCTTTTACTACCTCATCCTGCTCAGTTATCCCGATTTTTTATTTTTGTCACTGTTTTGAGTTTTGCCTGGAGGTAAGACGTTGTGAGTAGTGGTAATCCTTGTTTGACCTGTGGCGCCTGCTGCGCTTTCTTTCGTGTTTCTTTTTACTGGGGCGAGATCCATAGCGATTTTCTGGTGCCCGAATCCCTGACCGAGCCGGTGAGTCCGACCAAGATGGCGATGCAGGGCACCAACCAGGCACAGCCCCGTTGTATTGCTCTGGAAGGGGAAGTAGGCGGCTGTGTTTCCTGCAGCATCTACCTCAACAGACCCAGCCCCTGTCGCGAGTTTGAGGCCTTTGATGCGGAAGGAGCCTGCAACCGGGCCCGAGCCGCCTATGGCCTGCCAGCGCTGCAGGGGCAGCCGGTCGTGGCGTGAGTCCAGGGTCTACAGACCCTAGGTATGTGTTGGCGTTTCGGGGTTTGTTCGGTAGTCTGAGGTATAAAACAAAGGAGTCTGTTTATGGAAATACTTTCTCTGCTGGAGCAAAGGGTTATCGGCTGTCTGATCGAAAAGCAGGTTTCCACGCCTGAAGTGTATCCGCTTACCCCGAAATCCTTACTCAACGCCTGCAATCAAAAAAGTAACCGCCAGCCGGTGATGAACATCACCGAGGCCGAGTTGCAAGTAGCACTGGACTCTCTATCGGCGCGGCATCAGGTAAATAACTGTGCCGGCTTCAATGCCCGCACCGCCAAATATCAGCACCGTTTTTGCAACACCGAGTTTGGTGATCTGCAGTTTACTGACGCCGAGCTGGCCATTATTTGCGAACTCTTGCTGCGTGGCCCGCAAACACCGGGTGAACTGCGCAGCCGCACCTCGCGCCTGCATCAGTTTGATGATGTCGCCAGCGTAGAAAAAAGCCTGCAAAGCCTGATTGATAAAGGCCCTTACGTCATCAAGCTGGCCAAACTACCGGGCAAGCGAGACGCCCGCTACGGCCACTTGTTTTGCGATACCGACTACGAACACTACGCTGACACCGGAAACGATAAAGACAACCAGGCGCTACTGCAGCAAGTCACCGACCTGCAGGCCGAAATCGCCCGCCTGCAAGCCCGCATAAAAGAGCTGGAAGAATAAAGAAAGCGGGAAGCTTGAAGCGGAAAGCCAGAAGAAAAACATAGAAAAAGGGGTCTGCCGCTTTAGCTGGCAGTCCCGTCTCAGCGGGATGTTAAAAACCATCCTGCTAACGCAGGACCGGCAGCTAAAGCACCGGACTACAGCTGCATCAAATACCCAAAATCGCGCGAATAAATATGCGCCTACAGAAAAGCGTGTCGTTTGTAGTCCGCCCATTTATTTGGCGGGCCAGCGTAGCTGGATGTTATTCAAACCATCCTGCTAACGCAGGCCCGGTAGCTGAAGCGCCGGGCTACAGCTGCATCAAATACCCAAAACCGCGCGAATAAATATGCGCCTACAAAAAAGCGTGTCGTTTGTAGTCCGCCCATTTATTCGGCGGGCCAGCGTAGCTGGATGTTATTCAAACCATCCTGCTAACGCAGGACCGGCAGCTAAAGCGCCGGCTACAAAAGACGGTGTTTATCTTTAACTGATCGCTTCCAGCTTCCTTTAAGGCCATAAGGTGTTGATCAGGGCTTCTGGTCCGCCGGGCAGGCCGACTTGCTGAAGCTGTAATCGGCCCTGTTCGTCCAGCACGCTGATGGCGTTGGAATGAGCCACTTCACCATCGGCCAGGCCCATGTACTGAATATTCAGCGCCATGGCCAGGGTTTGCACCTGGTCATCGGGGCCGCTGAGTAAAGTCCAGTGCCGATCCAGGCCTCTCTTTTTGGCAAAGTGGCGCATGACCTTGGGCGTGTCTCTGGCCGGCGTTAACGACACCAACACAAAGCCCATTTGCTGCTGTTGAGCCGGAGTGAGCGCATCCTGTATGGCTTTTATGTCCGAGACGATCACCGGGCAGGCGGTAATGCAGTCGGTATAGATCAGCGCCACTACCTGTTTTTTTCCGGCCAGCTCGGCAAGGTTTAGCGTGCGGTTATCACGATTTTGCCATTGGCTGTTCAGCTGATAAATCGAATCACCAGGCAGGGCTGCATGCACGTTAAACGCGACCAATAACATCAGCAGCAGTAATGTCTTCATAGGGTATCTCGGTGTGGTTCGGCTGGCGCTGGATCCTGTGCGCACCTAAACCCCAGATTGCGCAGGGTATAAGGCGCCTTCAGGCTGGAACGAAAACCAAAGCGCATAAAAGCGGCATAATCGGACGGGTCGGCACTGCCTGCGGCGGCGGAGCCACAAAACAAGCCCTGATCAAGCGCACTGTCGGCTCGCGACTCGCCGGTGACCAGGGCGGAGTTGAAGTCTTGGGTCCACTCCCACACCAAGCCGTGCAGGTCGTGAACTTGCCAATAGTTGGGTTTGCCTTGCCCTACCTTGGCCAAAGTATCGGTGGTGGGGTGGGCATACCAGGATAAAATACGCTGGGTGTAGCCGGGCTCTTTACTGCCGTTGGCGGCCAGCTCGGAAGCCTGAGCCACATATTCCCATTCCGACACCCTTGGCAGCCGTTTACCCCGAGCCTTGCAATAGGCACTGGCGGCAAACCAGGAAACATAAGTGACCGGTTGATCTTGCTGTTCTCTTGTTGGCCCTGTATCGCCCCAGTGACTTAAATACTGGGCTTCCACAAACAGAGCCGGCGCCTGCCGAGGTTGCCAGCGGGGATGCTGGCGCACAAAGTCGGCAAATTGACGGTTGGTCACCGGGGTGGTATCCAACCAAAAGGGGTCCACTGGTGTAAGCGGGCTGTCTTTGGTCAGATAAAGCGGTCGAACTTCCCCGCGGGGAAGCTCGACCATAAACGGCGCCGAGCTCTGCAATGTAGCCAGGCCAAGCAGCAGCGCCGAGAACATTAGTGAGCGCTCCCTTCCATCAGAATGGCTTTGCCTTCCTCACGACGTTTTTTCACCTGCTCCGGGCTAATGGTGGTGCCGTTGTTCTCCCAGCTGTTAAACACATAGGTCAGCACGTTGGCGGTGTCTTCATCGCTTAAGCTCATGGCAGGCATAATGCTGTCGAAGGCCTGGCCATTCACCTTGATGGGACCTTTCAAACCATGAATAACCACGTCAATCGCCCGGGTGGTATCGGCATTCAGGAAGTCCGATTTAGCCAGGGGAGGAAAGGCGCCAGGGATACCATTACCATCGGCCTGGTGACAGGCCTGACAGTTGGCTTCATATACTCGCTTGCCAAACAGCAGCTGATCGTCCTTGCTGGTGGCCACCAGCTTGGGATGACCATTAGGAATACTCTGCACCGCCGAGCCTTCGGGCAAATAGACGTTCTCGGCCACCTTGCCGGAATACACTATCTTATCCTCTGGGCCATCTACCGCTATCATGCCCAGCGCGCCTTTGTTAAAGGCACGAAAGATGGAGTGATCCACCATGATGAAATTGCCGGGAACATCCAGCTTGAACTCGGCGACCGCCGCGCCTCCTGCCGGCACCAGCGTGGTTTGTACGTTATGGTTTTCCAGGGTGCCGCCTTCTACACTCACCTTGTCGAAAATCTCGCCAATAACATGAAAAGACGAGACCAGGTTAGGGCCGCCGTTACCCACATACAGGCGCACAGTTTCGCCTGCGTTGGCCGTCAGGGATTTTTCACCACTTAGCGCACCCACGGCACCGTTGAACAGCACATAGTCGGCGTCTTCCTTGATGGCCTTGTCCATGTCAAAGGACTGAAAGCCCTGTTCGCCATAGGCGCCCTTGGTATAAAAGTCGCCCTGCATCACATAGTATTCTTTATCAACCGCAGGCAAGCCTGCTTCCGGCTCCACCAATATCAAGCCATACATGCCGTTGGCTATGTGCATGCCCACCGGCGCCGTAGCACAGTGGTACACATATAGGCCGGGATTAAGCGCCTTGAAGTTGAATACCGAGGTGTGACCCGGGGCGGTAAAGGACGCGGCGGCACCCCCGCCCGGGCCGGTTACCGCGTGCAAGTCGATGTTGTGCGGCATCTTGGAGCTGGGGTGGTTGGAAAGGTGAAACTCGACTTCATCCCCTTCGCGAATGCGTAAAAACTGGCCGGGCACAGAGCCACCAAAGGTCCAGAACATGTATTCCACGCCATCGGCGATTTCCATCACCTTTTCCACGGTTTCCATTTTCACCACGACCTTGGCGGCGTGATCCCGGGTGATGGGCGGTGGCACCATGGGGGGAGAAGTCAGAACGGCGTCTATTACCGGCAGACTGGCGGCCTGAGCCGACAGGGCGAAGGCAAAGCCTAACGAGGTAACCATGTGTTTCAGTTTCATAAATGCTCCCTGCAGCTGCCACTGTTATCGGTTTGAAATGATTATGTGTATCTACAGTGCAAGTTTAGATGGCAGGGAGTCGAGCCGGCCTGATGTAGATCAATAAACCGGCAGAGAGAATGCCGGAATCGCCTAATCGAGGGAGGAGGGCGACGACAGGGTGTCGAGAAAGGTATCCAGCACCAGGTTGGCTCTGCGGCTGCGGGCGGTAATGGCGCAGAAGCGGGTGGTAAAGCCAGTCTGATCCGACTGCAATGCCTGCAATCGACCGCGCTCTACCCAGGGGCGGGCATAGTGATCGGGTAGATAGCCCAGGTAGCAGCCGGTGAGCAGCAAAAACATGATGCCTTCTCGATCGTTGGCCCTAGCCCCCAGAGGATGACGGCGATACAGCGCCTGAGCCTCGGCTGGCTGGGCGAAGCTGGGCACCACTACCTCATAGTCGGTCAGCGTTTGCTGGAGATCATCCGCGCTAATCGGGGGCTCGTCAGCCGCGGAAAACAGGGGATGTCCGGCGGCACAATAGAGGCTGGAACTTTCTTCGTAGAGTGGCAGATAATCCAGTCCCGGCAGCTCGCGCACCTGGGGCACCACACCGATATTCAGTCGTCCGTCGAGCACACCGATTTCGATGTCGTCCGACGGCTGCATGTGAATATGGATCTTCACCTCCGGCCCTCTGGCTTTCAGCGCAGCCAGGCCGTGGGTGATTTTCATGCCAGGATGGCTGACCAGATTATCGGTAATGCCAATGGTCAGGGTGCCCCTCAGGTGCTGGTGCAGATCGTTGATTTCGGCCTTGAAATGGTCGATGGCCCCCACCAGCCGGTCGCTGGCCTCCAGCACTCGCCGGCCCTCGTCGGTGAGCGCAAAACCGGCCCGGCCACGTTGACACAGCTTGAACCCCAGTCGGCCTTCCAGATCCGCCATCTGCATGCTAATCGCCGCCCGGCTGATGCCCAGACTCACCTCCGCTGCCGAAAACCCGCCGCAAGCCGCCACGGTACGAAACACCCTCAGCAGCTTCAGCTCAAAGTCGCTAACCTGATTCAGCACCGGCTGCTTTCCTTCCGCCATTATGTACTCCTTTATTCAACCGACTCTGGCATTTCCTCCTCGGCGGGATGTTAAAAACCCTCCTGCTAACGCAGGACCGGCAGCTGAAGCGCCGGCTACAAAGTACGGTGTTTATCTTCAACTGATCGCCTACAGCTTTGTTGCCTCCCGTTTTATAGCGGGAAGCAAAAGTTAAGTAAACAGTGAACTGAAGTTCATAAAGTTTACATTTAACATTGTGGCAACAAGGCACATGCTTCAGTCATCTAGCGACGCCAGTGAGGCGACTGAATATGACAAGGAGTTGGGATGAACACCATGATTGACACGCAACTGACTGCAGCGGCCAAAGCCCAGCAGTTGAATCTGGACGCATTCTGGATGCCGTTTTCCGGTAACCGAGCCTTCAAGGCTGCTCCCCGGCTGATTGCCGAGGCCGAAGGATCCTGGTTTACCGACACCCAGGGCAACAAATTGTTCGACAGCCTCTCTGGTCTTTGGTGTACCGGAGTGGGGCACAAACACCCCAAAATCAACGAGGCCATTACCCATCAGCTGAATACGCTGGATTATGCCCCGGGGTTTCAGGTGGGGCATCCGCTGGCCTTCGAGCTGGCCGAGCGCCTGGCCAAGCTGGCGCCGGCGGATCTGAACCGGGTGTTTTTCACCAACTCCGGCTCCGAGTGTACCGACACAGCGCTGAAAATGGCACGCGCCTATTGGCGTGCCAAAGGCAAACCGGAAAAAACCAGGTTGATTGGCCGGGCCCGGGGCTACCACGGGGTGAACATGGGTGGCACCAGCCTGGGGGGCATCGGCGGCAACCGCAAGCACTACGGCCAGTTGATCGATGCGGATCACCTGCCTCATACCCTGCTGGCAGAAAACGCCTTCAGCAAGGGGCAACCCGATCACGGCGTCGAGCTGGCAGATCACCTGTTGCAGATGATTGAACTGCACGACGCCTCCAACATTGCCGCGGTGATCGTCGAGCCCATGGCCGGTTCGGCCGGGGTCATAGTGCCGCCGGTGGGCTACCTGCAGCGGCTGCGCGAATTGTGCGAACAGCACGATATTCTGCTGATCTTCGACGAAGTGATCACTGGTTTGGGGCGCATGGGGGCCATGTTTGGCGCCGAAGCCTTTGGCGTGGTGCCCGACATCATGAACCTGGCCAAGCAGCTGACCAACGGCGTAATTCCCATGGGGGCCGTGATCGCCAAAGATCAAATCTATCAGGCTTTTATGGATCAGCCAGGCCCGGATTACATGGTGGAGTTTCCCCATGGCTATACCTATTCAGGACATCCTGTGGCCTGCGCAGCGGCCATGGCTTCGCTCGATGTGTTGATTGATGAAGACATGCCGGGCCAGGTTCGTACCTTAATGCCAATATTCGAGGAGCAAATCCATCGTTTGAAGGGGCTGCCTCATGTGGTGGACATCCGCAACTGTGGCCTGGCCGGTGCGGTGCAGCTGGCATCCTATCCCGGTGAGCCGGCCCGCCGGGCCATGGAGCTGGGCCTGAGCCTGTGGCAGCAGGGCTATTATGTACGCTTTGGCGGCGATACCCTGCAGTTTGGCCCTCCTTTTATCTCAACCCCGGACGAGTTGGAGCAGCTGTTCAACGCGGTGCACCGCACCCTGAAGGCCCAGGGGTGAACAAGCGGAATCACACTGCATAAATGGGCATATAGAAACTTTTTTGTCGAATTTATTCGACCGCAGCATTGCAGGATGGCACGGCAGGCCCGGTAAGCGGGCTTGCCCTCTCTGCGGACAACAGACCTAAACATTTTCAAGACCAACAAACAAAAGGATTCACGATGAACATTATTCCTCACCTGATCAATGGCGAACGCCACCACAGCACCACCACCCTGGACGTCTATAACCCGTCCACCGGACAGGTATGCAGCCAGCTCTCCATGGGCGATGAAGCCCTGGTGGCCGAGGCGGTGGCCGTGGCCAAGGCGGCGTTTCCGGCCTGGCGCGACACAACGCCGGCCAGACGAGCGCGGGTGATGTTTCGCTTTAAGCAGCTGCTGGAAGACCGAGCCGATGATATCTGTGCATTGATCAGCGAAGAACACGGCAAGACCCTGGAAGATGCCCGGGGCGAACTGCAGCGGGGTATAGAAAACGTGGAATACGCCTGCGGCGTGCCCGAGCTGCTGAAAGGCGACTACACCCGCAACGTGGGCCCCAATATCGATGCCTGGTCCGATTTTCAGCCCCTGGGCGTGGTAGCCGGCATTACCCCGTTCAACTTTCCGGCCATGGTGCCACTGTGGATGCTGCCCATGGCCATCGCCTGCGGTAACTGTTTTATTCTCAAGCCATCGGAAAAAGATCCCGGCTCCTCGCTGCTGATCGCCCAGCTGCTGGAAGAAGCCGGTCTGCCCAAAGGGGTGATAGGTGTAGTACACGGCAATAAAACGGTGGTCGATGCCTTGCTGACTCACAAAGACGTCAAGGCCATCAGCTTCGTTGGCTCCACCCCGGTGGCGGAATACATCTACGCCCAGGGCACCGCCAACGGCAAACGAGTACAGGCATTGGGTGGCGCGAAGAACCACGCCGTGCTGATGCCCGACGCGGATCTGGATAACGCAGTCGGTGCCTTGATGGGGGCAGCCTATGGCTCCTGTGGCGAGCGCTGCATGGCGATATCGGTGGCGGTGTGTGTGGGGGATGCGGTGGCCGATGCATTGATTGCCAAACTGGAACCGCAAATCCGTGCCCTTAAAATCGGCCCCGGCACCCAGAGCGGCTTGGACATGGGCCCGGTTATCAGCAAGGAGCACCTGGCCAAAATTGAAGGCTACATCAACGCCGGGGTAGAGCAGGGTGCCGAACTTACCGTAGACGGACGCGGCCTGACAGTATCCGGCCATGAA
This sequence comes from Oceanisphaera sp., assembly GCF_048268965.1. Classification (GTDB taxonomy): domain Bacteria; phylum Pseudomonadota; class Gammaproteobacteria; order Enterobacterales; family Aeromonadaceae; genus Oceanimonas. Next base: position 8,940 of record NZ_JBLWUK010000014.1, on the reverse strand, counting down.
GGAGGCTACTTCCTCGGAGGCTGCCTGTTCGACCGGGTCACCCCGGAGATGAGCATCTACCAGGAAGAAATATTCGGCCCCGTGCTGTGCGTGGTACGGGTCAACAGTCTGGAAGAAGCCATAGAGCTTATCAACGCCCACGAATACGGCAACGGCACCTGTATTTTCACCCGCGACGGCGAGACGGCCCGTTTGTTTGGCGATGAAATAGAAGTGGGCATGGTGGGCATCAACGTGCCGCTGCCGGTCCCGGTTGCCTACCACAGCTTCGGCGGTTGGAAGCGCTCGCTGTTCGGCGACCTGGCTGCCTATGGCCCCGACTCGGTGCGTTTCTACACCCGCCGCAAGACCATCACCCAAAAATGGCCGGAGCGCGCCAGCCACCAGGCCTCCGATTTCGCCTTTCCGAGTATGTAGGAGGTGAGCGCTGCAGCGTGAGGCGAGAGGAGTGAGGTGTTGACAAGCCTGCGCGCTACGCCGTAGGGGCGAATAAACTTGCCCCTACGGACAACGACTCCCGTAAGCACCGTTTGCCGCTTTGTGCCCTTTTCATCCCCCCAACAAGCTGGCACAATATGCGCTTCTTGGGGGAGTAATCGTTCGGCGCCTGCCGAAACCATCGTCAACAATCTCTAAGCCACAAGCTTATGGTGATGGTGTCCTAACGGATTGATGAGACCTGAGCTGACCTTATTCGCCGGGCGGGGAATAGGGGAGCTCTGGCATAAAAGGTCCCGCCCTTAAGAGTCTTTATGCTGCCCATGGCCATCCTGTTTAAAAAAATCACTGAATTAACACCTGACTCCCCCTTGTATGCGGGAGGTACAGCATGCTGATGTCTATTGCAGCCATAGTGCTGGGCCTGGCGGTACTGGTATGGAGCGCCGACCGTTTTGTTGATGGCGCCTCGGCCACGGCTCGCTACGCCGGCATGCCGCCCCTGCTGATTGGTATGGTCATCGTCGGTTTTGGTACCTCGGCACCGGAAATCGTCGTGTCGATTATTTCCGCCCTGGAAGGTAACCCGGGTCTGGCCCTGGGTAACGGTTATGGCTCCAACATCGCCAATATCGGCCTGATATTGGGGGTGACGGCGCTTATCAGTCCTATTTCCGTACACTCTCAAGTGCTGCGCAAAGAACTGCCCATCCTGCTGGTGATTACCTTGCTGTCGTTGGCGTTGCTGTGGAACGGCATGCTGGCGCGCACCGATGCCATAGTTCTGCTGGTGGTGTTTGTGCTGCTTATGGCCTGGAGCATCAAGCAGGGCATGAACGATGGCAAAGACAGCATGACCAGTGAAGAAGTCCAGGAGCTGGAAGACAACCCAATGACCCTGAAGCAGGCTATCTTCTGGCTGGTGGCCGGTTTGCTGCTGCTGGTGGTCAGCTCTCGAATACTGGTGTGGGGCGCGGTAGATATTGCACAAGCGTTTGGGGTAAGCGATTTGGTTATCGGACTGACCATAGTGGCCATTGGTACCTCGCTGCCCGAGCTGGCCTCGTCCATTGCCGCCATTCGTAAAAATCAGCACGACCTGGCCATTGGCAACGTCATTGGCTCCAACCTGTTCAACACCCTGGCGGTGGTTGGTTTGGCCGGCGTCATCAGCCCCATGGAAGTGGCCAGTGAAGTGATCAGCCGCGACTTTGTGGTGATGATAGGGCTGACATTGTCGCTGTTCGTGCTGGGCTATGGCTTCAAGGGGCGCCCCGCGCGCATCAACCGCTTTGAAGGCGCCTTGCTGCTCACCATTTACCTGGCGTACACCGGCTGGCTGGCCCAGGGCGTACTCGGCGGCGTATAAAAGCGATCCTTGAGTAAACAAGTTAAAGCATCCGTCCATCATGGGCGGATGCTTTTTAATACACCAAACCAACCCCGAGATCCTGACGCTCGTCAGGATGACAGCCAAGCCCTACCAAACACACCACACTTTGTAGTCCTGCGCTTTAGCTGCAGGTTCTGCGTTAGCAGGATGTTTTTAATAACATCTCGCTGAGACGGGAGTGCCAGCTAAAGCGGCACCCTACAAAACACACCAGTTCCGTGGGTTTGAGTGCTTGGCGCTACCCCTCAAACAACAACTGATAAGGCCGGGTAAGGGCGGCACTAATATCAGCCAGCGAAAACACCTGGAAAAACTCGGTAAAGCGGCTTCCTTCAAACCAGATTTGTACCACCGGCAGCGCCATAATGCGTTGCTGGGCACACAGGGCACCGCCAGTGGTCTGGCAGTCGACATAACAGGCCTGCATGCGCGGAAACTGCTCGGACAGCAGCCGTTGCAATTGTGGTTTAAGCGCCTGGCACACGCCGCAGGCCTGGCCGCCATACAGCACCAACACCGCCGAATGACTGGCCAGCAGCGCATCCAGCTCAGTTTGATCGCTAACATTCAACATCATAAATCCAATATCCCGGTAAATAAGACAAGGCGCTTAAGCGGTGCCTTACAAAAGCACCAAAACCTTCTTCGCCACGGAATCCACAGAAACCACGGACAAGCCAATAAATAGCGCCCGGCACCAGGCATCTGGTTAAAGATACACACCACACCCTGTAGCCCTGCGCTTTAGCTGCAGGTCCTGCGTTAGCAGGAGGGTTTTAATAACATCCCGCTGAGACGGGACTGCCAGCTAAAGCGGCAGGCTGCAAACCACACCGGCCAGTGTTTCCTTGGCACTCGGCACCATGTTCCGTTTTCTGGCATAGGCTTATATGCAGGCTACCTGTTGGAGGGCAAGTTGATGTCATATCAGCCACAACGATTAGTGCTGCTGTTCGATGGCACCTGGAACGACCCGCAAAACAATACCAACGTCATCAAGCTGGCGCGTAGCATAGCGCCGTTTGATGGCGAACGGCGACAACGCTTCTTTTACAGCCCCGGTGTGGGCACCACGGATGCCACTCGCCTGGTAGGGGGCATGTTTGGCGTGGGCCTGAGCAAAAACCTGCGCCAGGGCTACGACTGGTTGGCCCGGCATTATCAGTCCGGCGACGAGGTGTGGGTATTCGGCTTTAGTCGCGGTGCCTATACCGCACGAAGCATGGTCGGCATGATCCGAAAATGCGGCCTGCTGCGCATTGTTACGCCTATCCAGCTGGCTGCCGCCGAACGACTCTACCGCAATAAAAGTGCCGCCCCCGATGGCGAACACTGCCGTCGGTTCAGGCAAGAATACAGCCGGGAAATCAAAGTACACCTGCTGGGGGTATGGGATACCGTTGGGGCACTGGGGATCCCCGGCACCATGATCTCGGAGCGGGGCACCTATTCCTGGCACGATACCAGGCTGTCAAAAATAGTAGAACGCGCCTATCAGGCCATCGCCCTGGACGAACACAGGGCCGCGTACGACACCGTGCCCTGGACCAGCTCCAACGGCCAAAAAAAGCCCGGGCAACTGGACGTAGAGCAACGCTGGTTTATTGGCGCCCATGCCAACGTGGGGGGCGGGTACCAGAATGATCCACTGGCCGACCTGCCACTGGCCTGGATGCAGCACAAAGCCATGGCGGCCGGCCTGGTGCTCACCCCAGTAATACCGGCAGAATATGCCTGGCTGACGCCCCCCGTCGACTCGTTTCGCCAGTTTTTAGGCGGTTTTTATCGTCATTACCGGCGCTGGTTTCACCATGGCGACGGTCGCTATTACCGCGATCTGTACCGGAGCAAAGAAGGTCAGCAGGCGGTGGGGGTGACCATAGACGACTCGGTATGGGCACGCTGGCAGCGCGTGGACCATTACCGACCTCGAACCCTACTCAACGCCCGATTGGGTCCTCCCGGTTGATTTAACGTCTGATGCCGCTATTTTTAACCGATTTTACAGCAAAATAACCTAAGGTCGGATGTCTATTGTCTCACTACTCTGTTAAGGTCCTGCGCCTTGTGGATGTTTAAACAGCATCTGTTGTCTAGGCACGCTTGCGGCGCTCAGCTGACAGGCACTTTAACGGATTGTTAGACGATCATGTGGAATATAGTGAAAATCGCCAGTGCATTCATTGGCATCATAGTGGGAGCCGGTTTTGCTTCTGGCCAGGAAGTACTGCAGTACTTCACCAGCTTTGGTTACATGGGTACCGCCGCCGCCGTGGTGGCCACGGCGCTGTTCGCTTATCTGGGCATGATGCTCGCCATGCTGGGCAGCCGCACCAGCACCAATTCGCATAAAACCGTGATTTACCAAATCAGCGGTCGCTACATCGGTGTGATCGTCGACTACGTGATCATCTTTACGTTGTTTGGCGTAGGCGTGGTGATGATCGCCGGCGCCGGCTCTATGCTTAATCAGCAGTTTGGCTTGCCCCCCTATATGGGCAGCATAGTGATGACCCTGCTCATGGGCGCCACCCTGATGCTGAAAGTGCAGCGCGTAGTGGGCCTGATTGGCAGCATAACGCCGTTTCTGGTGATGGCACTGGTCCTTATTTGCTGCTACAGCCTGTTAACCATGGACCGTAGCTTTGCCGAGCTGGCGCCCATTGCCGAAAGCGTAACGTCAACTCTGCCGCATTGGCTGGTATCGGCCATCAACTATGTGTCGTTCAATATTGCCGTGGGTGCAGCCATGACCCTGGTTATAGGGGGGGCCGAGAAAAATGAAAACATCGCCAAGTGGGGCGGCCTGCTGGGCGGCGCCGGCGTGGGCGTGCTGATCATGATCAGCCACCTGGCCATGTTCTCGCAAATCGACAACATCGTCGGTTATCCTCTGCCCTTGCTTAAAATTATCGACGGCATCTCGCCCTGGCTGGCCACTGCCATGTCGTTTGTATTGTTCGGCATGATCTTCAGCACCGGCGCCAGCATGTTCTACGCCTTTGTTGCCCGCTTCGTAGAAATGCGTACCCCGGCTGGCAACCGCTTCAGCATAGCCACTCTGGTTATCGGCTTTGTGGCCAGCTTTGCCGGCTTTACCAAGCTGGTTGCCTTCTTCTACCCGCTGATTGGCTACCTGGGCTTGTTCCTGGTCTTCGCGCTTATTTTTGCTCCCTTAAAGCTCAAGCGTGACGCCCGCCTGCAAGGCATGGCCCAGGCCTCCGCCAAATAACCTCTGGCTCAAGCGTAAAATGACAAAGCCGCCATCTGATGATGGCGGCTTTTTTCATATAAAGAGCCGAACCGCCGACAGGCGCTGGTTATCGGTGCTCGCCGCGCTGCCTGATCTCCACACTCTTGATATCCCGAATCCGCTCTTTGCTGCCACTCAGCCTGGCCAGCATGAAGTAAGCCACTCGCAACAACCCTATGAGCAGCGGACCCAACAGCCAAAACAGCCAACTGCCCAGGTACAAAGCCGGAATCAACAGCAAAAACCATCCGGCAAACTGCACGGCCAGCACGGGGTAGCCCAGCACCTCAGCGACCCCCGCGAGCAAGTCACTGACAAGACTGGGGTGGCTAATCACCAGGTAGCCGGCACCGATCACCATGGGCCACTTGGCATATCGGGCACTGCTCAGCACCATGCGCCCACCCTGACCGACCCGGGCAGCCAGGGCCGCCGAGCGAGTGCCGCGGCTGGCCGCCTTGGTGGTGACTGCAGCAGCCCGCCCCATACGCAACACTTTTACGGCACTTGTCAGTACCAGCACATCGACCGATGCCCAACCGATATCCCCTGGGGTGAGCTCTTCACCGGCGCGGTATTTGGTTTCCAGGCGTCGGATGCCGCTGGTAAAAAACTGGTTCAGCCCTTCCAGCATGCGTTCGGTCGTGATCCACTGGGTTTCACCCTGAGCGTCCACCAAAAACTGGCCGAGAAAATCGTGGCCCTCGCTCTTGATGAAGTTGACGGCATACCAGCCACGTTCTTCCGGAGCAAGCCGCTGATACTGGCCAGAGCCTGGGGTTGAGACTGGAGCCGAGCTTTCGGTGCTGACGGTTTCCGGGAGCCCGGTAAAGTACTGCTTGATAGCCTGGTAGCGTTGGTCGGTCTGGTTGAGCAGCTCAAGGGTGTGGATGGGGCGGGTCAGAAAATGATGGATCGGAGGCAGCACGGTTTCGCCATAGCGCATCAGTATCTCCTGAAATTCAGGCTCCTTGCCGTAGAGCGAAAACACCCTGCGGGCCATGCCCGGATAACGAATAAACGCCGCCTGCGTTTTCACCAGCAGCAGCGGGTCACCGGCAAGATCCAGCAGCACGGCCTGAACCTCGACCGGCTGCTCCTTAATGTCGGGAAAGTCTTCCAATACATCGCCGGCCTGAATCTGTATCAGCTTCTGCTCAATGGGAACCGGGGGGCGGGCCACACTGAACACAGTTGCCAGTAACAGGGCCAGGCCACAAATCAAAAACAGCTTTTTCATAGGCTCACCAATCAAGCGCAATCAACAGCCAAGGTATATCCGGTTTGTTCCGGGCCTACAACCATTAACGCCACGCTTGCCCTGGCTCCTTCACGCCCAGGCTGCACAAATTCCAATAGGTGATACAGTTTTAAGGTGACCTTAACTTGAGTCGGGCTCAATGTGAGACGGGATCAAGTGCTACGGAGAGCGCCCTATGAATCGTGGAACCCAAATTAACCTCTGGTATGTGATGGTTGCTTTGCTGAGCCTCGTTTTTCTGCGTGACTTCTGGATGCAGAACCAAACGGTAGCGACCATTCCCTACAGCCAGTTTGAAACTTATCTTGAGCAGGGGGCGATTGACACCGTTACCGTGGGCAGCACCCAGATCAAGGGGACCTTCAAAACCGAACTGGATGGGAAAAACGGTTTTGTGACCACGCCGGTGACCCCGGAGCTGGCCAAGCACCTGCAACAAACTGGTGTGACCTACTCGGGCGCGGTAGAAAGCACCTGGTTTACCGTCTTGATGTCCTGGGTATTGCCGCTGCTGGTATTTGTGGGGATCTGGCTGTTTTTGATCCGCACCATGGTGGGTAAACAGGGCATGGGCGGGCTGACGTCCATCGGCAAGAGCAAGGCCAAAATCTATGTCGAGAGCGATACCAAGGTCACCTTTAATGATGTGGCCGGGGTGGATGAGGCCAAGGCCGAGCTGCAGGAAGTCATCGATTTTTTGAAAAATCCCAAAGCCTACGGCAGCCTGGGGGCGCGCATGCCCAAAGGCATCCTGCTGGTGGGGCCCCCCGGTACCGGTAAAACGCTGCTGGCCCGTGCGGTCGCCGGCGAGGCGGGGGCGCCGTTCTTTTCCATTTCCGGGTCCGAATTTGTAGAGATGTTTGTTGGCGTGGGGGCCGCCCGAGTGCGGGATCTCTTCGAGCAGGCGCATAAAAAGGCGCCCGCCATCATCTTCATCGACGAACTGGACGCACTGGGCCGCGCGCGCGGGGCTGGCACCATGCACGGTGGCAACGACGAACGGGAGCAAACCCTCAACCAGTTATTGTCCGAGCTGGACGGCTTTGATCCTGCAGAAGGCGTGGTGTTGCTGGCTGCCACCAACCGACCGGAAATTCTGGATCCCGCCTTGCTGCGTGCCGGGCGCTTCGACCGACAAGTATTGGTCGACAGGCCGGATCGGGCGGGCCGGGTGCAGATACTGCAAGTGCACATGAAAAAAATCGTACTGGAGCCGGACATGGCACTGGACGACATAGCGGCACTGACCACCGGCTTTTCCGGTGCCGATTTGGCCAACCTGGTCAATGAAGCCGCCTTGCTGGCCACGCGCCGGCGCGGCAAAGTGGTCACCATGGCGGACTTTACCCAAGCCATAGAGCGAATAGTGGCGGGGCTGGAAAAGCGCAATCGCCTGATCAACCCGCGAGAACGTAAAATCGTCGCCTATCACGAAATGGGCCATGCCCTGGTTGGCATGGCGCTGGCCAGCGCGGATACCGTACACAAGGTGTCGATTATCCCGCGCGGCATAGGCGCCCTGGGCTACACCATACAGCGGCCAACGGAAGATCGCTTCTTGATGACGGAAGCGGAACTGCGCGACAAAATAGCGGTACTCATGGGCGGGCGCGCCGCAGAAAAACTGGTGTTCGATCATCTGTCTACCGGCGCTGCCGACGATCTGGCCCGCGCCACCGACATAGCGCACTCCATGGTTGCCCGCTACGGCATGGATGCCAGCCTGGGCAGTGTAAGCTACGAAGCCGAAAAGAACAGCTTTCTCGGTGGCCAGACGCCAGCCTACTTTGAGCGCAATTACAGTGAAGCCACGGCAGAGGCCATGGATGAAGCCGTGCGCAACCTGCTGCAGCAGGTCTCCGAGCGGGCACTGGCCATTCTGACGGACAACCGCGACATACTGGAAAGCGCCGCCAGCCGTCTGCTGGAGGTAGAAACACTGGACGAAGCCGAACTACGGCAACTGGCCGACGGCCTACGGCCCGCAGCAGAGCCGAGCCCTACCGAACAATAAGCAATGCCGCCATTCTGTGAAGGGTAAAGAGTGAAGGGGGAAGCGAATAAGCCACCCAGACCCACAGAACTGGTGTGTTTTGTAGCTGCCGCTTCAGCTGGCAGTCCCGTCTCAGCGGGATGATAAAATACACTCTGCTAACGCAGAGCCGGCAGCTAAAGCGCCGGACTACAGGGCTCTTTGCCATTTATTCTTCGTCCGTGGGTTCAGTGGATTCCGTGGCAGATCTGGTTGTTGGTAGTTAAGTCGTCATACTGATGGATTTTGTGAAGAGTAAAGGGTGAAGGGTAAAGCGAACAAGCCACCCAAACCCACAGAACTGGTGTGTTTTGTAGCTGCCGCTTTAGCTGGCAGTCCCGTCTCAGCGGGATGATTAAATACACTCTGCTAACGCAGAGCCGGCAGCTAAAGCGCCGGACTACAGGGCCCTTTACCATTTATTCTTCGTCCGTGGGTTCAGTGGATTCCGTGGCAGATCTGGTTGTTGGTAGTTAAGTCGTCATCCTGATGGATTTTGTGAAGAGTAAAGGGTGAAGGGTAAAGCGAACAAGCCACCCAAACCCACAGAACTGGTGTGTTTT
>NZ_JBLWUK010000013.1:0-85015 GCF_048268965.1 Oceanisphaera sp. | reverse complement strand
GGCGTGTCGTGGGAGGTGACTGTGGTGCCTCTGGTATTCAGGTTCAAAGGTGATCAAATCTTTACTGTAATTGGTATAAGGCAAAGGCACAGCCGGTCGCTTGTTCTACGCGATTATTTCAGCTGCCAGACTGTCATCTCGGCCAGGGTGTGCTGAAACTTGCGACGGGTCTCACGGATCACAAAGGGCACATCTTGCTGGGCGACCAAATTGAAGTGTTGGCCTAATATTGCATCAAGACCGTCTAACGTGGTGACGTTTTCGCCATTCACCTTGATGCCGCCCAGCCACTTATCTTTCGGTGTGTACTGCTCCAGCCAGGTATAAGGTGAGGTGAGCACCAGGTAACCGCCGGCGTTCAATCGCTGATGGATCTGGGTTAAAAACAGGCCCGGGTCATATAAACGGTCGATAAGGTTGCCGCAAAAAATTAAATCATAATCGCAAAAGCATGCTTTAAGATTACAGGCATCGCCCTGTGCAAAGTCAATTTTATCACCCAGTTCGGCATAGCCCAGCGCTTGCAGGCTTACTTCTTTAAACTCGACCAAATCGCCTTCTACGGGAATGGCGTATCGAGTGTGCCCCGTCTCTTTCAGTTGAAAACCGTGTTGAATAAAGCGGGCCGAAAAGTCGATACCATCAACCTGATCAAAGTATTGCGCCAGCTCAAAACTGGCGCGCCCCACCGAGCAGCCCAAGTCCAGTGCCTTGCCATGATTCAACCCGGGAGTGTGGCTCAACAGCGTTTGCACACAGGCCTTGGGATAATTTGCCACGTCAAAGTAACGATCGCCGTAATGAAACTCCAGATATTGTGCTACCAGCTCGTCGGTTTCGTAACTATTAACGGGTTCCACGGGCACCTCTGCGCGGTTGGACTCTATATATCTAAAACCTGCATGTTGAAAAAAATGACGACGAAACGCATAACGAGCATAACGGGTGGCTTCGTTACCGGTCGAAATCCAGGATCCGCCTTTAAACACATTGTGTTGGCCATCGAAGGTCGGGGTAGAAAAGTCATCATATAAGGGGTGCACCTCAAAGCCGGGAAAGCCGTCTATGGGCGACTCTGTCCACTGCCACACATTGCCCACCACATCGCACACCCCCTTATGCTCGAAACGATGGACCGGGCAGGAAGAGGCATAATGCTCGAGATTGATATTGCCCGGTGCTCTCGTCCAGTCAGCTTGATCCGTGTCCAGTAGATTGCGCAGTACCGTCCATTCCGCTTCGGTGGGCAGACGTACATGGGTACCGGTTTGCGCCGCTTTCCAGTTACAAAACGCCTTGGCCTCCAGGTAATTGACGTCTACCGGCCAATCAAGCGGCAGCGGCATCTCTTGCAACAAGTTACGCTGCACATATTTGCCATTGCAATAGCGCCAGAATCGCGGCATATCGGCGCCGGTAAACGTCAGCCAGCCCTGCCCTTCCTGGCTCCACCATTTAGGTTCCTGGTAGCCGCCTGCTTGAACAAAGGCCAGGTACTCACCGTTGGACACCAGATATTTCGCGACCTTGAACGGTGCGACGGCCACGGTTTTGTGCCCGTACTCGTTGTCCCAGCCATAGGTGTGTGCCGTGGCGGGCTTGCCCAGGGTGATGGTCTGACCCGCCACGGGCAACAAGCTGTTTTCGGGTGCCGGCCCGGTGTCGTTGCAAGCCGCCCACAACGGATGCGCATCCAGATACTTTAACGGCAGCATGCGCATGATCACCGAAGACGTTTCCAGGTGAATACGTTCATGCTCTATGCCCATTAAAATGATCCAGGCCGGTGAGTCCTGAGTGATGGGTAAGGTGAGTGGCATCTCGCTTATCAAGGTATCCACGACGTGGCGCACCTGTTCACGATAAGCTCGGGTTTCGCTAACGCTGGGCCAGTCGTAGTGATCACGGTCAAGATCGTCCCACGACATTTCATCCACCCCGATGGCAAACATCGACTCCAGACGCTCGTCGAGTCGGTGCCCGTGATATTTGCCCAGCAGCAGCTTGTTGATGAAGAAGACGGCGGTATGACCGAAGTAGAAGATCAGCGGGTGGCGCAGCGGCTCGGGACGCAGATAATAAGCCTCGTCGCTGTTAATGCAATCGAACAGGTTTTCGTACAGGCTGGAAGTGTGATGAAAATAACGCCGAATCTCTTCCCGCTTCTGCTCGACCGAGGTGCCGGTCAGCAAGGGGGTTCTGGTCACCGCCTCTGCTAATGCTTCCATGGCATACTCCTTGGTTGATAACCCTTTTATTGTTGTTGCAGAGCCTGCACCGCTAGCATAAGACCCGCTAACGTCATCATCGCTTTCTGTTAAGCATAAACGGAATAACGCCGCCAACAAGAAAATCGGTTTCAAGCCCCCGACCCTGTGCTATAACCAGAAGCCCATTTTTCATTGTTACAGGAAGTATCATGACTCAATTCAACAACGTGACCGTTATCAAGCAGGCCAATGTGTATGACGGTGGCAAGGTCACCAGCCGGGTGATCCAGTTTGCCGATGGCAGCCGCAAAACCTTAGGGATTATGCTGCCCGGCGAGTACACCTTCGACACCGCCGCCGCCGAGCTGATGGAAATTCTCGCCGGTGAACTTGAAGTACAGCTGCCGGGCAGCGACAGCTGGCAGACCATCAAGGGCGGCGAGTCCTTCGAAGTACCTGCCAACGCCATCTTCAAGCTCAAAATCCACAGCCTGGTGGATTACTGCTGCTCTTACTTCGAGTAAACCACTACCCGGCCAGTCTGGCGCTATAGTTAGCACAACCCCTAATATCAGAGAGTGTGTTATGCCAATACTGTTGCTGTTGTTAGGCTGGCTGGCGTTCCCTGTAGCCGCGACCGAATATCGCATTCAGACCCTGGCCGAGCAGCTGCATCACCCCTGGGGGCTGGTGGAATTAGCCAATGGCGAGCTGTTGGTCAGCGAACGCCGGGGCCGACTGTTGCGTCTGTCGGCCAAGGGCCGGCAGGCCATTACCGGCCTGCCCCGGCTGACCAATGCCGGTCAGGGGGGGTTGCTGGATTTGGCATTGCACCCCGACTTTGCCAATAATAACTGGCTCTATTTCAGTTACAGCCAGCCTGGTAAAAGGGGGACCGGCACCGCGGTGGCACGGGCAAAACTGCATGACACCCACCTGAGTGATCTGGAAATCATTTTTGTGCAGCAGCCCAAAACATCGGGCAGTGCCCACTTTGGCTCTCGCCTGGTATTCGATGAGCAGGGCTATCTGTTTATTACCACCGGCGAGCGTTATCACTCTCGTGACCAGGCCCAACAGCTCGATAATCATCTGGGTAAAATCCTGCGCTTGCATGACGATGGCACCGTGCCTGTCGATAACCCCTTTATAGATACCCCCAACGCCAGGCCCGAAATCTGGAGCTATGGTCACCGTAATATTCAGGGGGCCGCCATTCATCCGCACAGCGGCGTGCTGTGGACCCACGAGCACGGCCCGCGCGGTGGCGATGAAGTGAACATCATCAAACCGGGTGCCAATTATGGCTGGCCCCTGGTGACCCATGGCCGAGAGTATACGGGAGGCTCCATCGGCCTGGGCACGCAACTCGAGGGCATGGAAGACCCGCTTTGGGTGTGGGTGCCCTCTATTGCCCCTTCCGGCATGCTGTTTTATCGCGGTGAGTTATTTCCCCGGTGGCAAAACTCACTTCTGGTGGGGGCATTGGCAGGCCGCAAGCTGGTACGACTGACGCTGAACGGTCAGCAGATTGTTGACGAGCAACCGCTGCTTGAAGAGCTGGGGCTGCGTATTCGCACCCTGGTACAGGCTAAAGACGGCGGGGTTTACCTGCTGACCGACGCCGCAGATGGAAAACTGCTTAAACTGCTGCCTGCAGGCCAGAAGTGAGCGCGACGGGCCGCCCGCTTGATGTAAAAAGCATAGGGCTGATTTTACCGTTGAAATACGGTAATATTTAACAACTGCATTTTATTTCAATGACTTTGTGAACAACAAGGGAACATAATGACTCAGAAAATCTGGAACGTGTATCTGTCTGGCGAAATTCACAGCGACTGGCGCCAGCGTATTATCGAGGGTACCAAGGCCCAGGGCCTGACCGTTGAATTTACCTCTGCCGTCACCGATCACGACGCCAGCGACATGGTGGGTGTGAACATTCTGGGCAGCGAAGAAGATAACTTCTGGCGCGATCGTAAAGCCTCCGGCATCAACAGCATTCGTACCTCTACCCACATCAAGGCCGCCGATCTGGTCGTGGTTCGCTTCGGGCCCAAGTACAAACAGTGGAATGCCGCCTTCGACGCCGGCTTTGCCGTGGCTTCCGGCAAGCCCATCATTACCCTGCACGATGCCGAGCTGGATCACCCGTTAAAAGAAATCGACGAAGCCGCCAAGGCAACTTGTCGCCACCCGGAACAAGTGGTGGAAATTCTGTCTTACCTGCTGTCTTAAGTTTAAAGCCTCGTTGGACAGCACAATCCCTCGCCTGGCGAGGGATTTTTGCTGTGCCGACTTTTGTCGGCTGCCGCCCTTCCGGTGCAGATACCCGCACCCTTCTGTTTTACAATTGTTACTCACTTAATGCAGAAGGTTACTCCCCATGACATCCCGGACTGTTGCGCTTTTATTCAGCTGGCCAATATTGGCGTTTGCCAATAACGAGGTATGGATAGACGTGGACAGCCAGGAGGAATACGCCGCCGAACACCTGAACGAGGCGGTGAATATCCCTTATACCTACATAGCCCGCGGCGTTAGCAGCCGCTACCCCGATAAAAAAACGGCGATTGTCTTATATGACAGAGACGGCCTTCGGGCCCAGCAAGCCTATGAAGCGCTGCAAACGCTGGGCTATCAGCAGGTAACCACCAAAAGCGGCCTGGAGCAGTTAAAGGCCAGTGGGTATACTACCCAACAGGCAAACCTGCAGGCAGAGGCGCCCCCCGCCACCCTGCACTACCTGAATGACGGCACCAGTTTGTATTCGGAACACCCCGTGACCACGCTGATTAATTATTAAGTCATCTTGCGTAACCGGTGTGGTTCAGTCGTCATTCCCGCGAAGGAACGCCATCCTCGCATAGGAACGTCATCCTCGCGAATGCGGGGGTCCAGTGCCTTTGCAGGCGTTCCGCAGACTGACAGTTTTGCGCCATAGGTCCTGGATTCCCGCCTTCGCGGGAATGACAAGAGGGGCGGGAATGACAAGAGGAGCGGAAATGACGACAGAATCCACGCCAGTTATAAGATATTGCTTAGACTAAGCTCAGTCTTTTTCTGGGTCGTCTTCCCGTAGACCCGCCTTTAACACCTGATCGCCGTCCACATCGGCGACCGTCCAGACCATGTCGTAGCGGACAAAACTATCCCCTACCACAGGGTGGCCGTTACTGTGCGTGAGCATAAAGTCACCCAGATTCAGCTCGGCTTCGCTCTCGTCTACGTCTACGCCATACATGAGTGCCACATCGGCCATGCGGGCATCGGCATCCAGAATAAAGTCACCAAAGAAAGCCCGCGCCTTGCTGCGTGCGGCATCCAGATCGCCACCAAACATGTTGTTCAGGGTTTTCAGGTGGTTACTGCGACCAATCACGCACAGCACATCGCCCATTCTCAGGCGCGTGCTGCCCGAGGCCGGCAGCAGGTTATCACCTCTGAATACCGCCGCCACCCGGCAATGGGGTGGAAAGGTCAGACTGCGGACCACTACGCCATCTATCGATTCGCTGCTGATGGTGTAGAGGAACATTTCAAAGTCATCTTCCTGAAAAATACCCAGCATGGAGCGCCGCCGGGGCGACAGCTCGGGGGGCACTTCCACTTTTAACAGCCGTGCCATTTGCGGCAAGGTCGAACCCTGTACCAACAGCGAAATAAGCACCACAAAAAAAGCCACATTAAACAGCAACATGCCTTCCGGTATGCCGGCCATTAATGGAAATATCGCCAGCACAATCGGCACGGCACCACGCAGCCCCACCCAGGAGATAAAGCCCAGCTCTCGCGAGGTAAACCGGAAAAATGGCACCAGAGACACCAGCACCGCCAGCGGACGGGCAATAAAAATAAGCGCCAGTGAAATCAGGGTGGCCGGCAGCGCCATGGCCCACATATCGGCGGGCGATATCAGCAGCCCCAGCACCAAAAACAGCCCTATCTGACTCAGCCAGGCCAGACCGTCCAGCACCGGCAAAATATACTCCATGTCTCGTAGCCGGGAGTTGCCCAATACCAGGCCCGCCAGATACACCGCCAAAAAGCCGCTCCCATCCAACAGCGCCGTAAAGGCAAACAGCGTCAAGCCAAAACCGGTCACCAGAATGGGATACAAGCCAGCCGCCAACTCAACCCGCCTGATCACCTTTACCAGCAGCAAGCCGCCCAGCAAGCCGGCCACGGCACCAATACCAAATTGCGTCAGCAAAAACAGCAAGGTTTCGCCGGTGCCATTCATATCACCGGTGATCAGGCCAATCACGGTGAGGGTTAGAAATATCGCCATGGGGTCGTTGGTGCCCGACTCTATCTCGAGAGAAGCCCCTACCCGCTGATTAAGGTGCATGCCCCTGCCGCTGAGCAGCGAAAACACCGCCGCCGCATCGGTTGAGCCTACAATGGCTCCCAGCAACAAACCGTGTAGCCAGCTTAAATCCAGAATATAAACGGCAATCAGCCCGGTGACGCCACTGGTGACCACCACGCCCAGGGTGGCCATGCTCAACGCCGGTCTCAGTCCGACGCGAAACGTATCCATGCGGGTGCGCATTCCGCCATCCAGCAGAATAATGGCCAACGCCAGGTTGCCTACACTGTAGGCCAGTGAATAGCTTTCAAACTCGATGCCGCCGGGGCCGCTCTCACCGGCCAGCATGCCGATGACTAAAAAAATAAGCAGAATCGGGATCCCGGAGCGTGCCGATAACATGGTGGCGAACACGCTCAAACACAGCAAGATCCCGGACAGTAAGAAAAGGTGTTCAATATTATCCAATATAGAAGTTCCGACAGTGTGCTAGGGGCTGTAGTTATATCATACCTTGCCACTTCAAATCAGAGCGATTCAATAACCAATTTTAAAGTATATTTATTCGATAATTTACATAAACAGGCGGTGTGATGCCGCCAGTGTGATCGGCTTGCAAACACGGCGGCGACCCGGGGTGCTAGGGCGCCGTGTCGAGTCAGTGCCTGACAGCTGTGCATCTGCATAAATATTCCAACAACCCCCTTACTATCGCCATTTATAGCACCATACAGGTCTATAACAGATTAAATACTCACCAAATGTGCATTTTTTACTATTAAATGTACACAATCGGGTTGCGAGCATCCCCGCTCTTCTTTAAAGTCCGGCGCCTGTTTATTTTTTTATGCTCGCGGCCAGGCCTCGCCTGTCAGGGTTTATATTGTTCAGGAAGTAAAACCAAATGGAACCAACCCATATCAGCTCGCTGATCCCCATCGTCATTACCCTGTTACTCGCTCTGGGCACCCGCAATGTGGTGATCGGCCTGTTTGCCGGTGTGGCCAGCGGCGTGGTGATGTTGAACGACTGGCGTCACCCGTTAGACAACTTCGGTATTCTGGTCAAGGACCACCTGGTGGGCCAGCTGACCGACAGCTATAACGCCGGCGTGCTGGTACTGCTGGTGTTCATCGGCGGCTTTGTGGCGCTGATGGAGCAATCCGGTGGTGGCCAGGCCTTTGCCCGCAAGGTGACCCACTGGGTCAGCACCAAGTGTCGGGCCCAGGTGTCTGCCTGGCTGGGCGGCATCGTGATCTTTTTTTCCGATCTGGGCACGCCCCTGATTGTGGGCCCGGTATTCCGGCCGCTGTTCGACAAGCTCAAGCTGTCACGCCAGAAGCTGGCCCTCATTATCGACTCCACCGCTTCGCCGGTGGCGATTCTGGTGCCCTTTATCGGCTGGGGCGTGTACATCATGGGCCTGCTGCAAAAGGAATTTAATGCCCTGAACCTGCCGCTGACCGACTGGGAAGCCTTTATTGCCGCCATCCCGTTCCAGTTCTACGCCGTACTGGCGGTGGCCATAGTGCCGCTGATTGCCTTCAAGAAGCTGGATTTCGGCCCCATGGCCGAGGCCGAACGCGCCGCCATGCGGGGTGAAATTGCCAGCGGCCCGCAGGAGCCACAAAGCCTGTTCAGCCACGACAACGCCCGCGCCTCCTTCGTATGGGCACCGCTGCTGGTAATGGCCGGGGTGCTGGCCGCCATGCTGGGCCCGCTGGGCTTTCCGTTTGAAAAGGTGCCGGGCTCTGTGTTTCGGGCGGCCCTTTCGACTTCCTACTTTATGGCGGCCATGACCCTGATCACCCTGATGGCCTGCTACGGCGTGCGCCGGGTGACCGACGGCATTGCCGTGTACCTCAAGGGCATGGGCAACATGATGCAGGTGGCCATAGTGCTGATCCTGGCCTGGACCCTGAGCAGCGTCGGCAAGGAGCTGGGCGCCGCCGCCTACATCGCCGAACAGGCCCAGGCCGGCTTCCCCGCCTGGCTGGTTCCGGCAGTGGCGTTTTTGCTGTCGGCGATTATTTCCTTCGCCACCGGCTCGTCCTGGGGTACCTTCGCCATCATGATACCCCTGGTGATCCCCACCGCCGTGGCCATAGACGCCCCCCTGTATGCCTGCATTGGTGCCGTGCTCTCGGGCGGTCTGTTTGGCGATCACTGCTCGCCCATTTCGGAAACCACCATACTGTCGTCTACCGGTTCGGGCTGTGATCAGTTTGAGCACTTCCGCACCCAGCTGCCCTACGCCCTGCTCAACGGCAGCATAGCGCTGGCCGGCTTTATGGTGGCCGGCTGGATTGCAAGCCCGCTGATTCTGCTGGCGGCCATTGCCACCCAGATTGTGCTGGTGGTTATCTTGTCACGCTGGCAAACCCGCCGCCTGCAGGTACAAACCGCCTGATACAATAAAGAAGGCAGGCCACCCGCCCATGGTGGCCTGCCCTGGCTTGCGCACCTCCTGCTTCTTCGGCCAGCACCACGCTAGTTGACGGTATATCACCCTGCTGCTATGCCTAATACACTGTGGAAAAAACATTCATCGCTCCGATGGATGCAGACAGTATCCCAGTAAGGAGCACACCATGGACCATCTGGTTCCTCTTCCGCATTTTGTGCTGGGCCTGATGCTCGGTGCAACCTGCAGCGTCTCTCTGGCCGCTACCCCGGAAGAAAAAATTGCCGACGCCATGAGCTCGGCCCCGCCCTCCATCAGTGCCGCCGCCACCATTGTGGACTGGCCCTCCGGAACGAACGGTGAGATGACGCAGCTGCGCGAGGGAAGCAACGGCTGGACCTGCCTGCCGGACATGCCGACCACCCCGGGCAAGGATCCCATGTGTCTGGACGCAGTCTGGATGGATTGGGCGCACGCCTGGATGAACAAGCTGCCGCTGACCAACAAAGGCATGGGCTTCGGCTATATGCTGCAGGGCGGTACCCCCGAGAGCAACACCGACCCTTACGCCACCGAGCCCACCGCCAGCAACGAGTGGATTAGCGAGCCGCTGCCGCATCTGATGATTCTGGTGCCCGATGCCGCCATGCTCGAAGGCCTACCCACCGAACACACCAATGGTGGCCCCTGGGTGATGTGGAAAGACACGCCTTATGTACACATTATGGCGCCCATGCCGGCTTATCAGCCCTAGGGCCTTACAATCAAAGGCTCCACGCTACATGCATGGGGCTTTTTAAATCAGGCTGACTTCGGCTATCTTGTTTCAACCAACCACTTTTAATCAAAGCATGAGGCCGCGATGATCATTACCCTGTCCATTCAGCTCGCTTCCGGCATGTATGCGGAAGCAGACTGGGGCTGCGAACTGGAAATAGAAGAAAACAGCACGCTGCACGATTTGCATGATGCCATTCAGCAGGCGGTCGATTTCGACAACGACCACCTGTATTCGTTTTTTATCTCTCGCAGAGAGTTCGGGTCGGAGCGCATCCATTTTGACGGCGAAGAATTTTCGCTGGATGACCGGATAACGTCATTGTTCCCCCTGCCCAAGGGCAAGAAGCTGTTCTACTGGTTCGATTTTGGCGACGACTGGATTTTTCAGGTATCCAAATCCCGCAAGAAGCCCAGAGAGCCCCAGCCAGACCGACACTATCCCTTTGTGACCGCCGAAACCGGCACCAGGCCAGAGCAATACAAAGACTACGATCCCGAGGCAGAAGACGAGTGGTAACCATAGCTCCCCCTGCAGCGACCGCACAGATTGACCCTTTGCACCACAGGATGATCACCGATTGACTCGGCACGATGCAGATTAAATGGAGGGTGCGCTGCCAACGCTTCAATGGGTCGGCAGCGCGAACTCTGATTAAGAGTTGGGCATTGCGGCAATGATGATCACCTCAACGCGGTATTCCGGTTTGGCTACCGACACCTCACCACAAGAGCGAACCGGGGCGGTACCTTCGGGAACCCAGCTGTCCCATACTTCGTTGAACTCGTCGTAATCGCCCATGTCGGACAGCCAGATGGTTGCCTGCAACAGGTGTGATTTATCGGTGCCTACCTCGGCCAGCAAGGCGTCGATGCGTGCCAGGCAGCTGCGAGTCTGCTCGGCAACGGTGTCGCCTTCGCCAACCTGACCGGTCAGGTAGACGGTGTCGTTGTGGCGCAGAATGGGGCTGGAGCGTTTAGTAGTGCGTACACGTTCGATAGTCATGTTATTTTTCTTCCAGTTGATTAGCAGCAGGCAGCCGAGCTGATATTCTGCTGTCGAAGGATTGACCAGCCAGTATACAGGGGGGTACCGGGGGTGCAAGCTGAACTCCTGAGAACGGCTTTTTGGGGGTGTGAGGGGCAAAATTGACGGGTGGCAAGACTTCCTGGTTATTCACTGTTATCAATTGTGTGACCTTCAGCAGTCAGCAAGACTTCAGGAAGTACTCAAGGTGAACCCTTACCGGGAATACCGCCGGACGCTGCCACCCCAAGGCCGCGATTATGCTTCTGGCTGAAATCACGCTAATGTCGGTGACCACGACACTGTGTTCAATCAACCAGAGGGATAATAATGAGCTGTATTTTCTGCGATATCGTGGCGGGCAAGGCACCCTGCCATAAAGTATGGGAAGACGACGAACACCTGGCGTTTTTGTCGATTTTCCCCAATACCAAAGGCTTTACCGTGGTGATCCCCAAAGACCACCACCCCAGTTATGCCTTTGAGGCACCGGACGAGGTGTTGAGCAAGCTGGTTATCGCCACCAGGAAGGTGGCCCGGTTACTGGATCAGTCGTTTGACGACGTGGCCCGAACCGGCATGTTCTTTGAGGGCTACGGGGTGGATCACCTGCACAGCAAGCTGTTTCCCATGCACGGTACCGGCAGCAACTCGGCGTTTCAGGCCATTGAGTCGGTGCGGGAGAAGTTTTTCGAGCGCTACGAGGGCTATTTGTCGTCTCACGACAGCCACAGGGCCGATGACGACGAACTGGCCGCTCTGGCGGCCCATATTCGCAGCGTAGCGGAAAAAAGCTAACGAACTCAGCTGCTTGCCGGCCGCGCTTTGCATTTTTATACCTTTTACATCTTTTGCCAAAGCGGCGGCTCTCGTCGAAGTGGGGGTGAAATACCCCGCTTCACCCGGTGCTCCCAACCTCTGGGTGCCGGTTATAAGCTGCAGACTCAAAAATTTTTTGCGTTTTGTCGGTACCCACTAGATAAGCAAAAGCTTATTTAGCACAATACGGTTTCATTAAGCCATATTCGTTCAATCAAAAGGATAAAAAGCATGTTCAGTCACATTATGCTGGGTGCCAATAACATTGAGGAATCAAAACGCTTTTACGATGCCACCATGGCCGTGCTGAGCTACCAGCCCGGGGTAATAAATGACACTGGCAATCGTTGCATGTACCTGAGCTCCAGGGGCGTGCTGGCCCTGTCACTGCCGATCAATGGCGAGCCGGCCACCCATGGTAATGGCTCGACCATCGGCCTGGCTGTAACCAGCCCGGAGCTGGTCGATGCCTGGCATGCCGTCGGCATTGAGAACGGTGGCATTCCCTGCGAGGATCCACCCGGAGTACGCGTGGTCGGTGGCAACAAGATGTACCTGGCCTATCTGCGTGACCCCGCCGGCAACAAGCTGTGTGCCACGCACTTTATGCCGGCGGAAGGCTAACCTCTTGACCACTCTGGCCAGACACCGCAGACAACTCGGTGCCTGAGCAGAGGCTAAAGAGCTCACCTCCCACGATCGTGTCGTGGGAGGTGACAGCTATGTTTACGCTACGCTTAAAATTACTTAAAAAGCACGGTATTATATTTTTAGTTAATTTAAATGAGTGTGCCATTCAATAAGTACCTATTACTTATTGAATGGCACACTTATTTTATATTTTCACGCAGGTAAAAATGGCATTCCCGGAGCTTTTATCACCGAGAATGATTCTTTCGTAGCCTAACCTGCATGCTTTGCGAAGGTCTCTGGCACCTCTTTGCAAACTCTTTGCAAACACCGTTTTGTGTAGTCAGCGCCAACAGGCTACTCCCTGGCATCCGGGAGGAGAATGTGTCTGCTCCGCGCCAAAGCCAATACATGCTCCTGCCATTAGGGTCTGTTGACCTTTCGCGGTTAAATTTTGTTCGAGTTAAACGCGTTTTTATCGCGGCGAGAGGTGTGTAGCCTAGTCACTCTAAGCAAGTACTTCTCAACAAAGAGAAAAACGCGTTTAGCCGAACCCGAAGGGCAGCGCTTGTGGCGTCTTTCTACAGCGTTATCGCTTATTTATGGAGAGTGACTACATGGCATAAGCGCTGCCTTGTATAAAGACGCCACAAACTGCTGCAAAAATCATCTCGAAAGGTCAACAGACCCTAGCATTCCCGCCCTCCCTGACGGTCAGATGGCACGGAGGAGCTGGCCCTTGGTGGGGGCCAGTACTGCATCATTTTTCTTCAGGCTTGTTCTGTGGTATCGGAGGCTTTCGGGTAATTCTGCGGGAACAACTCGCGCATGGCCGCTTCGTCACGCTCCGCCTTGAACCCGATGTTCTTGCCCAGTTCCCGGGCGCGGGCCACGGCGGGACGCGTGTTGATGCTGTCGAACCAACGCTGCAGGTTCGGGTAGCCTGCCAAAGCGTCTTCACCCAGGATGAACACCGCCTTGTCGATCCAGCCCCAGGCCGAGATATCGGCAATGCTGTAGCTGTCGCCAACAATATACTGACGATGCTCCAGATGGGTATCCAGCACCTCGTAATGACGCTGTGTTTCACGCTGGTAGCGATTGATGGCATAGGGGAGTTTTTCCGGTGCCATGTGCGTGAAGTGCACCGCCTGGCCGGAATAGGGGCCGACTCCGCTGCCGATAAACATCATCCACGAAAGCAGTTCGCCCCGCTGCTGCGGATCGCCCGCCAGCTGACCGGATTTTTCGGCCAGGTAGAGCAGAATGGCGGTGGAATCGAATACCCGCACGCCGTTATCGTCAATGGCCGGCACCTTGCCGTTGGGGTTGATGCTGCGAAAGGCGGGTAAATGCTGTTCGCCTTTCAGGGTGTCGACCGGCACCAGCTCATAGGGCAGACCAGTTTCTTCCAGGTAGAGTGCAACCTTCAACGGGTTGGGCGTGGGATGAAAAAAGAATTTGATCATGAGTGCCTCCGGCTGTTTTGAATGATCATTCAAGCACCTCTTGAACGATCATTCAAGTTGAATTTGAGCATTCATTCAAGCTGCAGGTATACTTCACGCTGTGAGCCAAGACAGGAGTCAAGATGACGCGGATACAGTTTGATCGGGAACAGGTGATTCAGGATTCCACTCGGCTATTCTGGCAGCAGGGTTTTAGCGGTGCGTCGATACAGAAGGTGGTCAAGGCAACCGGGCTCAAGCCTGGCAGCCTGTATCTGGCATTTGGCAGCAAAGAAGGACTGTATCTGGCTGCACTGGAACATTACGCCCTTCAGTCTCAGGCCAGGTTGCGCCAAACGCTGGAGCAGGCGCCGTCCATCGGTGAGGGGATATGCCAGCAGCTGTTGCGCATGGTAGAGGAGTCCGCCAAGGCGGATTATTGCAGTTGCTTCCTAATCAAGAGCCAGCTGGAGCTAGCTGCGTCCGGTGGCGAGCTGCAACATCGCGTGAGCAGCTATCTAAATGACATTGAACGCCTGTATTCCGATTATCTGGCCCGTGTCTATTCACCCGATCTGGCCTGCCAATATGCGGCGAGCCTGATGCTGCATATCTTCGGGATCCGGGTATATGGCTATCTGGGTAATAAGCAGGAGACGACAGTGGCGGCCATGAAGCTCGGGCTACCCTGGCTGCCATGGCACACTCTCGATAACAGATAAGGAAGAAGTCCCCTTACCTCAGGCTGATTGACGTTCAATGCCGCTAGGCTAATCAGGTAATCAGTAATCAAACCCTGGCTGGGCTTTAACGCCGGCTTCAAAGGCGTGTTTGACCGACTGCACTTCGCTTACGGTGTCGGCCAGCTCTATGATGGATCGGTGGCAACCACGGCCGGTGATGATCACATGCTGGTGCGGCGGGCGGTTTTGCAGCGCGGTCAACACCCGATCCAGGTCCAGGTAATGATAGGCCACCATGTAAGTGAGCTCGTCCAGCAACACCAGATCGATGCTGGGATCGGCGAGCATTTTTTCCGCCGGTAGCCAGGTCTGTTCGCAGGCGGCCATGTCTTGCTCGCGGTTCTGGGTTTCCCAGGTAAAGCCGGTGTTCATCACCACAAAGGGTACACCGACCTTTTGCAGCAGGTTGCGCTCGCCGCACTCCCAGCCACCCTTGATAAACTGCACCACAGCCGCACTTTTCCCGTGGCCCACCGCCCGGGTAACGGTGCCGAAGCCGGCGGTGCTCTTGCCCTTGCCGTTGCCGGTGATCACCATGAGTACGCCCCGCTCGTCCTGGGCGCTGGCAATCTTGGCATCCACTGCTTCTTTCACTTTTTGCTGGCGTTGCTGATGGCGCTCGGCCTTTACCTGATCGCGGTTGTTGTCGTTTGCTTCGCTCATGGGGTTCCTTGTTGTGTACAGGGTAATATTGAGTCTATGTTTCACCATAGCACGGCAGACAACGGATGTAAGCGTTAGCCCTGACGCCGTAGCGCGGCACCCAGGGTGCGAAAATAACGGCTGAAGGCCGCATTGATTTGCTCGCGCTGCGCCCCCTGGGGATACAAGCCGAGCTCGGCCTCCTTGGTGGCTTTGGTGCCCTTTACCAGAAAGCCGTTTTTAATGGCGGCGTCCTGCACAAAGGCTTCAAAGGCCCGGGCGCACAACTCTTCGGGCTGGCTGTAATACAGGGTGTGGAGTTGCCGATCGGCGGCCGACGAAGCGTTAAAGAGTGCACTGGGTTGCTGGCCACTGGCATCCAGCAATATGGCCTTAAAGCAGTCGAACAACAGATTGTTGAGTGGGTGGTCTATCGATGGGGCATTATCGAGCCAGGCACGCGAGGCAAAAGTGCACCGGCTGGCCCCCGCTATACTTTTGCCGGCAATGTAATGGTCGAAGGCGTGAAACCACTCGTGGGCTATGCTGCCGGGGCCGGCATTTTTAGCCAACGAAAAGCTGCGGCTGGCGGGATTATAATGCGCCGATACCCCGGGGCGACCGCCAATGCCATATTGCAGTGACAAACTCCCGCGCAACGAGATAAGCGGCTCAGGGCCCTGCAAGATCAGCATTAAATCGCAAAGAGCATCATAAAACAGGCCCGCCGCCCGCTCGCGCTCCGCTCGGGTCACCCAGCGGCCAATTTCTATGCTGCAAAAATCGAAGCGCCGCCTGACCTGAACGAAGTCGATGTATTCGCCGGCCGCATGATTGGGCCCATTACGATAATAGCGAGACCGGGTCTCGCTATTAGGGAGATTGCTCATCGATGTTATTGCCACTTTGAGTGATTACCGCACGTTTATTGGCGGTGAAAAACGCAGATAGGGTCAAGGTGCTTTTCGGCCCGTCACCAGGCTGATGATAAACAAGATGATACCCACTATAAAGACCAGCTTTGCCGCCCATGCGGCCGTTCCTGCCATGCCGCTAAAGCCCATGGCCCCGGCAATGAGTGCAATGATCAAAAATATAATGCCCCAACGAAACATAAACTGCTCCTTAACCCAGTGGAAGTTGTTGTCGTTCACCCGTTATTTTAGCAGACGATGACAGCTCCACTTGCTGGATGCTCCCCCCATCATGCAGGGTACAATCGCCCGGCATGCTGGCGGTTCGCTTGCGGGGCCGCTTTTCATGGGCCTGAGGGCAAGCCGTGCTCCGATCCCGGGCCGCCATTTATGACTCGAACGTATCTCTTCTTCGGCGATATGGCCCCAAATGAAACATTATCGTCATGAAAGTGTCGCATTGTAATAAAACCGTCATAAAGGCTCGGCATAGTGGCGCCAACATTGAAATGAGGAAACATGATGAGCCTTGAGTCCACCATCCCCAAACCCGTAATCGATAACAACGTCCAGTCCAACTGGTTATCCTGGCTGCTGGTTTCCTTGCTGATTTATGTGCTGCTGGCCGCCGTGGGCGCCATCGGCTCCGGCTTCAAGGCCGCCGCCGGCAGCAATGCCCAAGAGCTGTTCGCCTTCGCCTCCAACCCGGTTATCGCGCTGATCATCGGCGTGGTGGCGACCGCGCTCATTCAGAGCTCCAGCACAGTTACCTCCATTATCGTGGGTATGGTCGCCGGCGGCCTGCCCATTGCCATCGCCATTCCCATGATCATGGGGGCCAACATTGGCACCTCGCTCACCAGTACTCTGGTCAGCCTGGGCCATATTCGTGATGGCGACGAGTTCAAGCGGGCCTTTTCCGCCGCCACCGTACACGACAGCTTCAATATCCTGGCCGTAGCCATACTGCTGCCGCTGGAACTGCTGTTCCGCCCCCTGGCGACGGCTTCCGGGTATCTCGCCGACCTGCTGGTCAGCGACGCCAGCATGAGCATGAGCGGCATGAACTTCATGAAGGTACTGCTCTCGCCTGCCTCCGACCTGCTGAAGGCCAGCGTGGCCTGGCTGCCCGGTATCTGGTCCGGTGTGGCCCTTATCCTGATTGGCATCGGCCTGATCCTGATGGTGGTCACCCAGATTGGCAAGGTGCTGCGCACCCTGATGGTAGGGCGGGCCATGAACATACTGCACACCGCCGTGGGTCGCGGCCCCGTCTCGGGCATGGCTTCCGGCACCCTGGTCACCGTGCTGGTGCAGTCATCTTCCACCACCAGCTCGCTGATCGTGCCCCTGGCCGGCACCGGGGTATTTTCCCTGAAGCAGGTATACCCCTTCCTGCTGGGCAGCAATATCGGCACCACCATCACCGCCTTGCTGGCCGCCACCGCCATCAGCGGCGCCTCAGCCATGGTGGCCCTACAAATTGCCCTGGTGCACCTGCTGTTCAACCTGCTGGCGATTGCGATTATCTATGTGCTGCCCTTTCTGCGCCTGATGCCGGTGCGCATGGCCGAAACTCTGGCCACCCTGGCCCAGCGCAACAAGGCCTATGTAGCCGCCTATATCGGCGGTGTCTTCTTCGCCCTACCGCTGCTGTTGGTCGGTGTCAGCCAGTTGTTCTGAGTTTAACCTGAACTCTTCCCCCTGACGGGCGTAGTGCTGTGCCATCACGGCACAGACCATCAACTGGATCTGATGAAAAATCATCAGCGGCAGCAATGCCGGGCCCAGCAGCGGTCCGGCAAACAATACCTGCGCCATGGGCACGCCGGTGGCCATGCTCTTCTTCGACCCACCGAACACGATAGTGATCCTGTCTTCACGACTGAAGCCGAAACGACGCCCCAGCCAGGCGGTCAGAAACAGCACCACCGCCAGCAACAGGCAGCACACCAGCGTTAACAGCGCCAGGGCACCGGGTGACAGCGTGCTCCACAAGCCTTCCACCACAGAGGCACTCAGGGCGGTGTAGACCACCAGCAGAATGGAGCTTTGATCTACCCGTGCCAGCGCGGGTCTGTGTTTGTCTATCCAGCCGCCAATCCAGGGCCGCAGGCTGTGCCCCAGTACAAAGGGCAGCAACAACTGCATGCTGATGGCACCGATGGCATGCAGCGGCGAGACACTCTGACTGGCCTCCACCTGCAGCAAGAATGCCACCAGCAGCGGCGTCAGCAGAATGCCCAGTATGCTGGACGCCGACGCACTGCAGACCGCCGCCGGCACATTGCCGCCCGCCAGAGAGGTAAAGGCAATGGCCGATTGCACCGTGCCCGGCAGCACACACAGAAACAGCATGCCGAGATAGAGCTGCTCTCCCAGCAGCGGCAGCAGCACCGGCCTGGCGGCCAGTCCCAGCAGCGGAAACATCACGAAGGTACAGCCAAATACCAGCAGGTGCAGCCGCCAGTGAGTCGCACCAGCAACTATGGCCTGACGCGACAGCTTGGCACCGTGCATGAAAAACAGCAGCGCAATGGCCGCCACCGTCAGCCAGTCAAAGAAGTGCGCCGCCATCCCCTGCGCCGGCAACAGGCTGGCGGCGGCCACCACCGCCAGCAGTACCAGAGTAAAATTGTCGAACAGCATACGCAGATATCTGAACATTTTTTTGATCCTGATTGAGTCTGAAATGCCCTACTATACCCTAACTGCCAGGGGCAAGGCGGTGGTGTACTTGATCTGCTCCATGGCAAAACTGGAGGTGATGTCCGACAAGCCTTCGGTACTGGTGATCAACTTCTTGTAGAAACGGTCGAAGGCAGCAATGTCTGCCACCACCACCCTTAACATGTAATCCCACTCCCCCGACATGCGATAAAATTCCACCACCTCGTCGAAATCAGTCACCGTCTCGGCAAACTGCGCCAACCAGCGACTGTCGTGATGCTGGGTTTTAAGTTGCACGAAGACCGACAGCCCCAGCCCCAGTTTGTCCGCATCCAGCAGCGCCACCCGGCCACGAATGTAACCGGCCTCTTCCAGCTTTTTCACCCGCTTCCAGCAGGGGGTGGTAGACAAATTGACCACCTCGGCCAGGTCCTTCAACGGCAGCGAGGCATCCTGCTGCAATAACGCCAGAATCTGCTTATCGACAATATCCACTCGCTAAACCCCTAAATAGAGAATAATTTTCTAAAAAATAACACTTGTACGATGAAGATGGAAAATACTTTACCTTGAGAGAGGGATATAATTCTTGCATCACAGAACCGATTGGTTTTTCTTGTTACTCCCTAGCACCGGACGCCTCTCTATGAACAACTGGACCCGCACTGCCCTTAAAACCTTGTCTAGCGACCAGCTACGCACCTCGGATACCCACCTCTATCTGCTTGATATACCCGGCCTGCCCGGCATCGACATTTATCTGAAAGACGAAAGCACCCACCCTACGGGCAGCCTCAAGCACCGATTGGCCCGCTCCCTGTTTTTGCATGCCATTTGCAGCGGCAAAATCAATGAACACACCCATGTAGTGGAAGCCTCTTCAGGCAGCACCGCAGTGTCGGAAGCCTATTTCGCCAAGCTGCTGGGCCTGACCTTTACCGCCGTTATG
Organism: Oceanisphaera sp.; assembly: GCF_048268965.1. GTDB lineage: Bacteria > Pseudomonadota > Gammaproteobacteria > Enterobacterales > Aeromonadaceae > Oceanimonas. The sequence continues at coordinate 65,470 of NZ_JBLWUK010000013.1, read as the reverse complement.
CCGCGCCACACCACCCGCAGCAAAATCGAGCAGGTGGAGCGCCTGAGCGGCCATTGCCACTTTGTCGATCACGCCGCCGAGGTCTACTCCGAAGCCGAACGACTGGCGCGGGAAAGCAACGGCCATTATATGGATCAGTTCACCTTTGCCGAGCGGGCCACCGACTGGCGCGGCAACAACAACATCGCCGAGAGTATCTTTCGCCAGCTGGCCGAAGAGCCCCACCCCATTCCCCGCGCCATCGTGATGAGTGCGGGCACCGGCGGTACCTCGGCGACCCTGGGACGCTATGCCCGCTATTTGGGCCTGGATACCCAGTTGGTGGTGGTCGACCCGGAAAACTCGGTGTTTTACGACAGCTATAAAAGCGGCGATGCCAGTCTGGTAAGCCAGGCCGGAGGTCGCATAGAAGGCATAGGCCGACCAAGAGTAGAAGCCTCGTTTCTGCCCGAGGTGATCGACGAGATGATCAAGGTGCCGGACGCCGCCAGCATTGCCACCATTCACTGGTTGGAGCACATTCTGGGCCGCAAGGCCGGTGGCTCGACCGGCACCAACCTGTGGGGCGTATTACAGCTGGCCAAACGCATGCAGGAAAAAGGCGAGCGCGGCTCTCTGGTTACCCTGATGTGCGACGGTGGCGAACGCTACCTGGACACTTACTACAACCCCGAGTGGGTCGCCGAAAATATTGGTGATTTAACGCCCTACAGCGAGCAACTCGCGGTATTTGGATAAACAACGCTGGAAGCCGTCAGCCTGTCTCCTAGTCGCTAATCAGTAATTAATGCACAGAGGCAGCTGGGTAGCCTCCTCCGACTCGCTCAAGTACTTCCATGTAGCGCTCATACACATGACGTCCCTGTCATGTGATGGTCGGCTGAGGCTATCCCAGCCGCCTCTTTTTAGGCACCGAGTCTTCGGTGAGCACAACTGACTGACAACTCCGCTCCTGACGGGAAGGCAGAGGGTGTCTGCTCAACCGACCATCCGCGCCAAGGATGGCGCGGTTTGAGCCCCCATGGATGGGTTTACGGCGAGTCGGAGGAGTAGTGCCCTTTGCCTGACAAGCCACACTTATATCAACAAATAGCTGTGACTGAGAGACAGGCCGTAAGCAACACACTCCTCACCCCTCACGCTTCACCGTTCGCCCTGACCGCAGCACCAGCATGCAGGGGGTGAGTAGCAAGGTGAGCAAAGTGGCAAAGCTGAGGCCGCCGGCAATGGCACTCGATAGCTGAGTCCACCACTGGGTAGAGGGGGCGCCTATGCCGAGGCTTGGGCCCAACAAATCGACGTTAATGCCCAGCACCATGGGCATCAACCCCAGCACTGTGGTAATGGCGGTCAGCAGCACGGGCCTGAGACGCAGGCTGCCGGTTTCCAGTGCCGCCTCGGTGGGGTTCATGCCATCGGCGCGCAGCTGGTTAAAGGTATCGATTAATACGATGTTGTTGTTCACCACTATGCCCGCCAGGGCAATAATGCCCATGCCCACCATAACGATGCCAAACGACTGCCCATTAAGCAGCAGTCCAATCAAGACCCCTGCGGTAGAAAATACGATGGCCGACAGTACCAGGGCAGTTTGATACAGGCTGTTAAACTGGGTGACCAGGATCAGCGTCATCATGAAAATGGCCACGCCAAAGGCAGTCATCAAAAATTGCCCCGCTTCCCGCTGATCGGCATCCTCCCCTGCCACCACCAGGTTGACCCCGTCGGGTAAACTTTTAACTTGCTCACGCAAGGCGCTCAAGCGCTCATCCAGCCGATAGCCTTCACCGATGTCGGCCTTGATGGTAATGGTGCGCCGCCCGTCCACTCGGTGCAGGGTGCCCACTTTTGCTGCCGAGCTGAAGGTCACAAAGTGACTGAGCGGTACCTGACCACGGTTGGTGTTGAGCGTTAACCGGGACAATTGATCGAGCGAGCGAAAACTGGCGGGCACGCGCACCCGAATATCCACTTCATCGGTCGCATCTTCCGGCCGGTAGGTGGCCAGCTTCAAGCCATTGGTCACCAGCTGTACCGCATTCCCCACACTCAGTACATCGGCTCCCAGCCGAGCGGCCGCTTCTCTGTCCACCTTGAGCCGCCACTCTATGCCGGGCAGGCTGCGATCGTCTTCTATATCGATAAAGCCGCCCAATTCCACCATGGCGCCGCGCAACAGCTCGGTGGCCTGTGCCACACTCGCCTCGCTCTGGCCATTGAGCCTGAGCTCCACCGGTTTACCGCCGCCCGGCCCCATCTGTTGTTGCCGAAAGTCGAGAATAATGCCGGGAATATCCGCCGTTAGCGCCAGCATGGTGTCTTTAATGGCACTGGCGGGACGACGCTGAAACCAGTCCACAAACTGAAACTGCAGCACGCCAATCACATCGCTGCCCATCTGGTTATCGGCCATGGCAAAGCTGCGCGCATACAGGGCTTTTACTTCACTCATGCCTTGCAGGCGTTGCTCTACTTCTTGCAGAATGGCGTCTTTTTCATACACCGATAAATCGCCCCGGGCACGCACCTGCAGCTGGGCACTGTCGGGCTCGATAGACGGAAAGAACTCTACCCCGTGATTAAATCGGGCGTAGCCGGCATACACCAGACCAATAATGACCAGGGTGCCCGCCAGGGTCAGGCCCGGGCGTTGCAGCAAACGGCTCAGCAAGGCGCGGTATTGAGTCAGGCCTACCACCTTTACCGGTGTCTTGCGCTGTTGCTGGCGCGTCAGGCCGCCCATGGTCGGCAAAAATACCAGTGCCATGGCCAATGATGCCAACAGGCAGATAATCACGGTGGCGGGCAGGTATTTCATGAACTCGCCCACCACACCGGGCCAGAACAATAGCGGAGCAAATACCGCCAGCGTGGTAATGGTGGAGGCTATCACCGGCCAGCTCATGCGGTGGGCGGCGTTAACCCAGGCCTGCTTGGGTGCCTGCCCTTCGTGCAAGTTCCGATCCGCCAGCTCACTCACCACTATGGCGCCATCGACCAGCATGCCCGCCACCAAAATCAGCGCAAACAGCACTATGATGTTCATAGTAAAGCCAATGGCCCAGATGATCAGAATGCCGGATAAAAAGGCGCCGGGTATGGTCAAACCCACCATCACCGCCGAGCGCATGCCCATGGTCAGCACAATCAGGATCAGCACCAGCACCACGGCAGTCAGCACATTATTCAGCAAGTCCGACAACATGCTTTCTACCTGCAGGGACTGATCCATGATGTAGTCGATGGTCACGCCCTCGGGCAATAACGGTGCGGCGGCTGCCAGCAACTGTTTTACCTGATCTATGGTGTCGATGATGTTGGCGCCGGCCCGCTTACTGACCTCCAGCACCACGCCGGGTTGGTCGTTAATACGGGCAAAACCGGCGGGATCTTTAAAGGTGCGGTGCAAGGTCGCCACGTCGCCAAAGGTCACCACATTATCGCCGTTCACCTTGATGGGCATGCCCATCACATCCTCCAGGTTTTCGATAACACCCGGTACCTTGATTGCCAATCGCCCCGCGCCTGTGTCCAGGCTACCGGCGGCCACCAGCCGGTTATTGCGCGAGACCAGGTTGAACAACTGGGTGTAATCGATGCCGTAACTGTCGAGCACCTGCGGGTCGACCAGGATCTCCAGCACGTCTTCCCGGTCGCCGCCGATGTCGACTTCCAGCACCTCGGCAATGCCTTCAATTTCGTCTTTCAACCGCCGCGCTATCATCACCATTTCGGCTTCGGACAAGGGCCCGGACAAGGCCACAGACAACACCGGAAATAACGAGACGTTAATTTCGTGCACCACGGGCTCGTCGACTTCCTGTGGCAACTTGCTACGCGTGGCGTCTACTTTTTCGCGAACATCCTGCAGGGCCTGTTTGGGATTGAAGCCCGCATCAAATTCCAGCATCACGGAAGCATGCCCCTCACTGGCGGTCGAGGTCATTTTTTTGACCCCTGCCAGGGTGCGCAGCTCTTGCTCCATGGGGCGCACCAGCAAACGCTCGGCATCTTCCGGGCTAATACCTTCCAACCCCATGGACACATACATCATGGGAATGGTGACATCCGGGTTCGCTTCTTTGGGAATGGCCTGATAGGCGCCGTATCCGCCCAACAGCAAAAACACAAAGGCCATCAGGGTCGCTCGGCTGCGATACACGGCCGCAGTGATCAGCGCCCTCACAGCGCGGGCTCCTGCAGGCGAATATTGACCGGTTCACCTTCGTTCACAAAGCCGGCACCGCGGGTAATTATCCGCGCCGAGTCCGGCAAGCCACTGATCCAGGCTTCATCCGGGGTAATGCTCAGCAGCTTGACCGCCACCCGTTGCATGCGGTTTTGTTCATCCACCAGATGTACGCCCAGTCGGCCATGCTCGTCCAGCGCCAGCAAGGCAGGCGACACGCGATACGCTTGTTGGGCGGGCAGGTTAATATGCAGCCCCACACTGGCCCCCGCTACCCGCCAGCCATCGGGATTATCCAGCCTGGCTTCCAGCGCATAACTGCGAGTGCGTTCATCGGCAGCCCGGGCAATAAAGCTGAGTCGACCGGACAAGGTTCTCCCGTCCAGCAAGACGGCGGTTACCGGCAAGCCTACGGTCAAGTCGGCCACCTGTTGCTGGGGCACAGTGGCCGATAATTTAAGCGCTGAAACATCGACCAGGGTTAACAGCGGATCGCCGGCTTGTACGAAACTGCCCGCTTCTACCGGCAAGGCATCTATGCTGCCGGCAAATGGCGCCTTGATCTGCGTATGGGCCAACGCCAGCCGGGCTGCAACCAATGCGGCCTCGCTGGCCGCTGCCGCCGCCTTTAATGACAGATAATGGGTTTCGGACACCAGCTGGTTACGGAGCAGCCGGGCAGCCCCCTTCACTTCGGCCTGGCGCAGGGCGAGATCGGCTTTAGCCTGAGCCAGGTTGGCCTGGCGACCGTCATCGCTCAGGGTCACTAATAGCTCATCGGCGACCACTTGCTGGCCCAGGGCCGGCCGCGTGAGCAAGGTGCCGTTAACCTGGGCACGCAACGTCAGGCTGTGGGCCGGCAACAGCTGCCCTTGCAGCAACACTCGGCCTTGATAAGGCTCGGCATGAAACTGGCGTACTTCTACATAAAAGCTATCTGCCTGCTCGGATTGACCGGCGGCTGGGATCGAGCTTTGCTCGGCAACCGGTGCCGTCGAGTCGGCGTCTTGAGCCACATACAGTTCGCCTCGCCATAACCAGAACAACAGCACCAGAAATATCAGCAAGATCCCGCCCCACTTCTTATGCCGGGTGAGCCACAAGCTTGCTCTGTTTGTTGTCATGGGTGAGGTTCCATACAAAATAGAGTAGAGGCTCAGCATAGCAATTTCGCTGAAACTGAAACAGCCATTTGAATAGAGAGAGGTGTAAAGCGTGAGGAGTAAGGCCACACCTACAAATTCGGTGTGCTGCGCCTTATATCTTCAGGGTATAACCCTTTGTTCCATGATCTGAATCAAGACAAAGCGACCCTCTTGCCCATTAAAAAATTATTGACTGGGGAATCAGGCAGGCATAGGATACTTACAAATAGGTATTTGGAGTGCACATTATGACTCATCCACGTTTATTGCGTCTTGCCAACATCTCTATGGTCGTGTTTTTAGTGGTGGCCTGTGGTGCCTTGTTCGTTGCTTATCTGCAAGAAGAGTCGGTATCGCTGGGCATGACGGTGTTCATGCACATTACCCTGGTGATCAGCGCAGCTTTGTTCAAGCTCGCTTATGTGGTGCGTCTGATTGCGCAGGACAAACTCGGCCTACAGCTGGTTTGAAGCCGACCAAACACCCTTCAGTGGTCACCTATCAAGGATCAACTGCAAATTAAAACCTAACAAGCCAAAGAGCACCCCTGCGTAAGTATCAAACACAAAGCCTCGACAAGCAGACCTTGTCGAGGCTTTGTGTTGTCCATCATGAGAGTCAGCCGCCATAACATCGGGAGCAGGACGATCACGGCGTCAATGCCACCCAGCTGAAGGGCGTCATAAGTGCCACTTTCGCGCCTCCCCTGCCTGCTGTTTCCGCCATATTTCTGCTTTACGTAAGATGATCTTCCGGCACTCATTCTCCAGGTTTTTCTCACAAAAAATACCAAGTTGCAAAACAGTGAAACCTCCGGGCAACAAATGCTTCACTATTTGTCTTAATTTGGTGTAATGTGTATCACGTTTGTTATGTTTATCTTCTATCCACAGCAAGGTGACTGTTATGAAACGTATATGGATATCATTGTTTGCCGCCGCCGGCCTCTGGCATGGCCAGGCTACCGCCACCACTACAATGCGGGTTGCCACCTGGCTTTCACCCACGAGTGAAATGAATACCACCGTGCTGCCTACCTGGGGAAAGTGGATTGAGGAAGCCACCGAGGGTCGGGTCAAGCTCAAGCTTGAACACGATCTGGGGGCGCCGCAAAGCATGATCGATTTGGTTCAAGATGGCGCGGTAGATGCTTCATGGACGTATCATGGTTACTTCCCCGGTCGCTTCAAACTGACCACCATCGCCGAGTTACCGAACCTGGGTGCCGGTGCAGAAGCCGCCTCGGTGGCACACTGGAAGATTCATGAAAAATACCTGGCCAACGCCCACGAGCATGGTGAAGTGATAGTGGCCGGTCTGTTCACCCACGGTCCCGGCGAAATCCACATGCGCGAACCCATCAACAGCCTGAGTGAGCTGGCCGACAAGAAAATTCGTATCGGCGGTGGCGTACAGAACGCCATTGGCAAGCAATTGGGCATCACCGGCGTAGCCGCCCCCACCACCAAGGTCTATGAAATGCTCACCCAGGGCGTGGTGGATGGTGTGTTCAACCCCATGAACACCAAGCGCAGCATGCGCTTCAAGGAAGTCGCTCCCTACACCCTGAAAATGCCCCACGGCCTGTACCTGGGCAGTTTTGGCATCTTTATCGGTGAAGACTTCTTCGACCGCATATCCAATGAAGACCGGGAAGCCATCATGGCGGTATCCGGCGAGAAGCTCTCGGCCATGGCCGCCCGTGCCTGGGTACAAGCCGACCAGGAAGCCGAACAGGATGCGCTCGAATACGGTAATACCGTCACCCCGGCCAGCGAGCAGGATGTACAGCTGTTTGCCGAGCTGACCCGGAACATTGAACAGGACTGGCTGAAGGACGTGGCCGACCGCAAGATAGATGCTCCACTGGCCCTGCAGGAATTCCGCCAGATCGCCCGTGATTATCAGGCCCAACTGGACTCCCAAGGATAACTGTCATGATTGCCCATGTTTCCCAACTCTGGTGCAGAAGTGCCGTTGCACTCAAGCGGTTGCTCAATCTGCTGGCCGGCCTGATGTTGTTGCTGATGATGCTGATCACCGCCGTCGATGTGGTGGGACGCTACCTGTTCAACACGCCACTGGTAGGTGGCTCCGAGCTGATTGAGATCATGCTGGCCGCCTCCATCTTCCTGATCCTGCCCACTATCACCTGGCGACAGGAGCATGTATCGGTGGATCTGATCGAACCCTGGCTACCCCGTTGGCTGTGTGCCCTGCGCGATCGGCTGTACCACCTGTTCATGACGGTGGGCAGTGTCTATATGGCGATGACGGTGTGGAAGCTGGCCGACCGAGCCGCTCGCTACAACTCGGTGAGCGAATACCTGGCCATTCCCAGTGCCTGGGCCATGTACATCATCGGCATCAGCCTGTGGCTGACCGCCCTGACCTTTCTGGTGATGACGCTACTCGGTGATCCCGAGGCCCAGAACACATCCGTGACCAACCCCGCCCAGGAGGCACCTGCGTTATGATGGAATCTCTGCTTGGCTTCGGCATCTTGCTGTCGCTGATTTTCTTGCGCGTCCCCATCGCCTTTGCCATGGCCACCGTGGGCGTGGTGGGTTATGCGGCCCTGATGGACTTCAACTTCACTGCCGCCCTGTCGATCAGCGCCCGACGGCTGCTGGATACCGCTCAGGATTACGGCCTGAGTGTGATCCCGCTGTTTATCCTGATGGGTAACCTGATCAGCCGCTCCGGCCTGTCCAATGAGCTGTTCACGGCGTCCCATGCGCTGGTTGGCCATCGCAAAGGCGGCATGGCCATGGCGGCCATCACCGCCTGCGGTGGTTTCTCCGCTATCTGCGGCTCCAGCCTGGCGACCGCCGCCACCATGTCCAAAGTAGCCATACCGCCCATGCGCAAGTATGGCTATGCCGACAGCCTGGCCTCTGCAGCCATCGCCGCCGGCGGTACCCTGGGCATACTGATCCCGCCCAGTGTCGCGCTGATCATCTACGGCATTCTTACCGAGCAAAGCATTCGTGATCTGTTCGCCGCCGGCTTTATTCCCGGCGTACTGGGTGTACTGCTCTATCTGGGCGCGGTGCGCTACGTGGTGTGGCGCGACCCCAAGGCAGGTCCACCCGGCAAGGCCATGAGTCGTGCCGAAAAATGGCAGGCCTTCAAAGGCGTCGGAGGAATTCTCAGCCTGTTCACCCTGGTGATGGGAGGTATCTACCTGGGCGTCTTTACCCCTACCGAGGCCGCCGGCATCGGTGCCGCCGGCTCTCTGGTCATCGCCATCAAGCGTCGTAGTCTGAGCCTGCAGGACTTGAAAGAAGTACTGATAGAAACGGCGCGGACCTCGGCCATGCTGTTCTGCGTGGTCATCGGCGCGCTCATCTTCTCCAACTTCGTCAATCGCGCCGGCCTGCCCGATCATCTGGTCGAGATGATCACCAGCTTCTCGCTGTCGCCGATGATGGTGCTGATGATGATCATCGCCATCTACCTGGTACTGGGTGCCGTGTTCGAGAGTATGTCGATGATGCTGCTCACGGTACCGGTGTTTTTCCCTGTGATACACAGCCTGGGCATGGATCCCATCTGGTTCGGCATCATAGTGGTGGTGGCCACCGAAATCAGCCTGATCACCCCGCCAGTCGGCATGAACGTGTTCGTGCTGACCGGCATGGTCAAGGATCTGAACAGCGCCACCGTGTTCCGCGGCGTCACCCCCTTCTGGTGTGCCGACATAGTGCGCCTGGCGCTGCTGATCATGCTGCCGGCCCTTACCCTCTGGCTGCCGGAACTGCTTTACCGATAAGTCAACTCATAACAATGCTTTACAGGTCGGCCTTTCTGGCCGACCTGCTTTCACAACCCTATCTTCATCAGGAAACCTGTAAGGGATTACCATGCCTAAAAAAACCGTTTTCCGGCTGAGCGCGCTGGCCGGCCTTTCCCTGCTCGTCGGCTGCACCACCCTGCCCGATGCTGAGCAAATCACCATCAAACGTGACCAGCACGGCACTCCCCATATTTATGCCGACACCACCTATGGCCTCTTCTATGGCTACGGCTACGCCATTGCCCAGGATCGGCTGTTCCAGCTGGAGATGGCCCGACGCAGTGCTCTGGGTACAGTGGCCGAGGTATTGGGTGAAGAGTTTCTGCCACTGGATATCAGGGTACGCCAGCACTATAACCCCCACGCCATTCAGGCTCAACTGGATGCCCTGCCCGCCGCCGACCGGGATATCCTCAGCGGCTATGCCGCCGGCCTCAACCAGTGGCAGGCCAGGGTGCAGCAGCAACCTGACACGCTGATGCCCAAGCAATTTATCGACTACGGCTTTACCCCGGCGCCCTGGAACGAGTTTGATGTGGCCATGCTGTTTATCGGTTCCATGATCAACCGCTTCGGCGATTACAATACCGAGCTGGAAAACCAGCAGCTACTGGCGGCTCTGGAGCAAAAGCACGGTCGTCCGCAGGCACGCCTGCTGTTCGACACCCTCTTGCCCTACCTGAGTGGCGAGGCTCCCGATACCATAGCCGACGGCGACTGGTCTCCTGCCGGCCGTGAGGCCGTGGAACGTCGGCTGACTGCCGGCCTGACTCCCGCTGCCCGGCAGGATGAGAACCCGCTTCTGGCCATGAACCATTCGGGTCTGAGCCGCCAGGGCACCCTGGGCTGGCAAGGATTTCGCGAAGCGCCCTTCAGCAATATCCTGGTGCTTGGCAAGGACAAGACCAAAGACGCCAGCGCCGTGCTGATCAACGGCCCCCAGTTCGGCTTCTACCAGCCCGCCTACACCTATTCGGTGGGTCTGCACGGCGCCGGCTATGAGGCAGTGGGTAACTCCCCCACCGGCTATGCCATGGTCGAGTTCGGCCATAATGGCCATATTTCCTGGGGCAGCACCTGGGGCGCCGGCGACAACGTGGATCTGTTCCGCCTGATACTGAACCCGGACAACCCGGAGCAATACCTGTACAAAGGAAAATACCGGTCGCTGGAAAAAGAGCAGCAGAGCATCAAGGTAAAAGACGCCGACGACACCCTCATTACCGTCTACCGTTCCGTTTACGGTCCCGTGGTCGACTACCGTCCGGATGAGGGCATCGCCTATGCCAAGCAACGAGGCTGGGCCGGCAAGGAGGTCTCCACCCTGATGGCCTGGAACAAGGTCAGCAAGGCCAAAAACCACCAGCAATGGCGCGAGCATGTGTCTGACAGCGCCATCAACGTCAACTGGTACTATGCGGATCAGGACGGCAACATAGGTTATGCCCTCGGCGGCCATTACCCGGTACGTCATCCGGGTCAGGACGGTCGCCTGCCGACCCCCGGAGACGGCAGTGCCGACTGGCTTGGCCTGTATCCGTTCGATACCAACCCTCAGGTGTACAATCCCTCCAGCGGTTATATCGCCAACTGGAACAACCGTCCGGCTGAAGGTTTCCCCAACCCGGATCAGTGGTGGTACAGCTGGAACACCATTGACAGGGTGCTGGAAATCAACACCCGGGTAGAGGCCGTCGACCAGCTGACCCCGGATCAGGCCTGGGATCTGATGATGGAAGCCTCGCTGGCCGATCCCAATGCCCGCTTCTTTGTTCCCCACCTGGTGAAACTGGCCGGTAACAGCCAGAACCCGCACTTGCAGCAGGCCGCCCGCCTGCTGGCCGACTGGGATTACCTGAACACGGACGAGGACCGTGATGGCCGCTACGACCATCCCGCCTCCGCCCTGTTCCGCGCCTGGCTGCAAGCCATGTTGTCCCAGACCTATCAACCGCTGCTCCCGACCAGTAACCTACCCTGGTATACAGGCCCCGGTTACGGCGATGCCGATGGCATAGTAGACAATGGTTATAACATCAGCACCGGTACCAAGGCCCTGGGCGCCTGGCTTAACCGCAGTGTAGTGAACACCGACCTGCTTTCCGGGCGCGATGGCGACACATTGCAGCTGTCCGCCCTGCAGCAGGCCATCGACAAGCTGAGTCAGCAATACGGTACCGACAGCCGCCAGTGGCTGAGCCAGGTCGATGTGCTGGAATTCGGACACAAGAACTATATCGGTGTGCCCCAGGCCAACCCGGACGAGGCAGTGCGTACTCCCATTGCCATGAACCGGGGTACCGAAAACAACATGACGGTACTCAACGGCACCGAAGTGACAGCCTATGAAGTGGCGGCACCGGGCCAGTCCGGCTTTATCGCGCCGGACGGTACCCGCTCCCCCCATTACCGGGATCAACTCGACGACTTTATCGAGTTCAGGCTGAAACCGGTGTGGCTCAAGCAAGAAGACGTTACCGCCGCCAGCCAGAGCGAAACCGTGCTGACGGTTAAGCGTTAAAAGGCAGTCCCTTAACAACAAAGAGCGGGCAAATTGCCCGCTCTTTGTTTCATCTTGTCCTGACTCTGTCTCTACTCGGCCTTCAAGCCTTGTATTTCGGCAAGTAGTCCGCATCCTGAAACAGCCGCTTGCGGTCGGGCTCTACCGCCGTCAGTGGGCTGACCTGGCGCATGCTGTGCAGGCAGCGCTCGGTCAGCTCGATATAGCTCTGGGTGCCCTGGCGCTTCCATTCAATTTCTTCATCCCGGAGCTCACGCAGCACCCTTGCAGGGGTACCGGCCACCAGCACCCGGGGCGGTATCTGCATCCCGGCCTTGACGAAAGAGTGGGCGGCAACAAAGCTGTGCTCCCCCACCTCGGCTCCGTCCATCACCACCGCATTCATGCCAACCAGGGCGTTTTCACCCACTACACAGCCGTGCAGTATGGCGCCATGGCCCACATGACCCCAGGGACGCACCAAGGTGTCGGCGTCGGGAAAGCCGTGCATCACGCAGTTGTCCTGGATATTGGCGTTGTGCTGAACATGGATGCGCCCGAAGTCGCCCCGTAACGAGGCCAGCGGCCCTATATAGCAGCCGCGCTCTATAATGACATCACCGATCAGCACGGCGGTGGGGTGCACGTAGGCTCCCTCTTCCACCACAGGGCGGATGCCGTCTATTTCATAGCAGTGCATCTTGTTACTCCATTAAGCAACTAGCGTCTCAAGCCACCAAAACGCAGGTAAAATCCGGCATCGGCCGGAGGCAGCGGTCCTTCCGCGGTGCGCCCCTTGTGCCAGAGATATTCCTCGGCAGCCTGATACAGCAGGTTGTAGATATTGACGCACAGGGCCTTGGCAGCCATGGCCGGCCAGCTTCTGGGCAATAGCGCCCCTGGCAGCTGCGGATCACGCAGCAGTATGCGACGATAATGGTGAATAAGCAGGATCCGCAATTGAAAAGCCTGGCTGGGGTCCAGCTTATTGTTTCCTTCCAGCAGAGCCAGCAGGGGACGGTACAAGGTCAGGAATTCTTCATAACGCCGACTGATATCCTCCAGCGGCCAGTTGACGCTGACCATACGGGGCAAGGGCGGTGGTGTTCCCAGCCCCAGATCCAGTGTACTGGCCCGAAATACCACCACCTGATCCCCCATGTCCAGCTCGAGTAGCAGTTGACGCAACTTGCTTTGCTCCAGCCCCGGATAGGCCATCAGGTTGGGGGCGATACTGGCGCAGCCCAGCCACTCCAGCTCTTTTTTCAATTGTGCCTTGGCTTCCAGCTCCAGCGAGCTGAGCAGCACCAGATCCCAGTGACCGTCCCAGGGCTTCTGCTCCATATCATAGATACGGGTTTCGGCCTGCTGGAAGCGGTGTACACTGCGCTCGGTGACCCGATAGAAGCTCAGCCGACCGATACGTTCCGAGCTCAGCCACTCATCCTTGGACAGGCGAAACACCGAGGTGCGTACGAAGCGCTCATTAAAACCGAAGTCGGAAACCATGTCGATCAGGCTGGCCAGGCTGATACAACCGCCACGATGGCTGATAGCATCACCAAAGATAGTCATGATCAGCGAGGTACCACTGATGGTTTCGTAATCGAGGGCCTGCTGAATAAGCGAATGTAATCGGGAGTCCATGAAGATGTTTATTACCAGATTGTGTGAGTTGTCGGGTCAAGGCCCAAACCTACAGCATGTATTGCGAGGGCAGAAAGTCAACCTGTCTCATACAATGCAAGGAGCTATTACACCTCGGTTAACCAGCTGATATCAAGCAAAAAGTGGCGTCTCCGCCACTTTTACGTATCATTTCTTTCAGGCAATTTTACGCAGATCCAACACCCGTTGTGCCTTGCCGGCGGAGCGTGGCAACTGGCCTTCGGCCACTATGTCTATCTGGGTGGAAATGCCGATCATCGCCTTGATGCGGTGCTTGATATGATGCTCAAGGGAATGCAGATCGGCATTGGCGTGATCGTTGCGCAACTCGACTTTTACCCGCAGCGAGTCCATATGGCCGTGACGACTCACTTCCAGCTGATAATGGGCTGTCAGCTGGGAGAACTGCAGTATCTGCTCCTCGATTTGGGAAGGAAACACGTTCACACCGCGGATGATCAGCATGTCGTCGCTGCGGCCGGTGATCTTGTCCATACGACGCATAGTGCGCGCCGTTCCCGGCAGCAAGCGTGTCAGATCCCGGGTGCGATAGCGGATCACCGGCATACCTTCCTTGGTGAGCGAGGTGAACACCAGCTCGCCCAGATCACCATCGGCCTGCACCTCACCGCTGTGGGCATCGACTATCTCGGGATAGAAGTGATCTTCCCAAATGGTCGGACCGTCCTTGCTTTCCAGGCATTCCATGGCCACACCCGGCCCCATGACTTCGGACAGGCCATAGATATCCAGGGCATCGATGCCCAGGCGCTGCTCGATTTCCTGGCGCATGGCGTTGGTCCAGGGCTCGGCGCCGAACACGCCGACCCGCAGCGAACAGTTGCTGGCGTCACCGCCCATCTGTTTTTCCAGTTCGTCGATGATGTTCAGGCAGTAGGACGGGGTCACCATGATGGCATCGGGCTGGAAGTCCTGGATCAACTGCCCCTGCTTTTCGGTCTGGCCGCCAGACATGGGAATGACAGCCGCCCCCAGGCGTTCGGCGCCGTAATGAGCACCCATGCCGCCGGTAAAGAGACCATAGCCGTAGGAAATATGGATCTTGTCCTTGTTGCTCAGGCCGCTGGCGCGCAGGGAGCGCGCCACTACATCGGCCCAGGTATCAATGTCCTTCTGGGTGTAACCCACCACGGTCGGCTTGCCGGTGGTGCCGGACGAAGCATGCAGGCGCACGATTTGCTCCATGGGCACGGCAAACATGTTGAAGGGGTAATTATCACGCAGATCCTGTTTGGTGGTGAACGGAAACTTGTTCAGATCCTCCAGGGTCTTGCAGTCGGATGGATGCACACCCGCCTCGTCAAACTTGCGCTTGTACATGGGCACGTTTTCATAGGCGTGATGCAGTGTCTTCTGCAGTCGCTCCAGCTGCAGGGCCTGCAGTTCGTCTCTTGATGCCTGCTCGATATGTTCCATTTTAGTCATGATTGCCTCTTCCCTTTGGCCAAATTAGTCGATATTTTCCACGATCAGCGCGACACCCTGGCCAACACCGACACACATGGTACAGAGGCCGTAGCGGCCATTGGTTCGTTTCAGTTCATTGACCGCCGCCATCACCAGCCGCACGCCGCTCATGCCCAGGGGATGTCCCAGGGAAATAGCGCCGCCGTTGGGGTTGACCCGGGCATCGTCATCTTTCAGACCCAGTTCGCGCAACACCGCCAGGGCCTGAGCGGCAAAGGCTTCGTTGAGCTCGATCACGTCCATATCTTCCAGAGACAGGCCGGTCTTTTCCAGCACCGCGCGTACTGCAGGCACCGGGCCTATCCCCATGTATTTCGGCTCGACACCGGCACTGGCCAAGGCCAGTATCCGTGCCTTGGGCGTCAGCCCATAATCGGCGACGGCCTGCTTGCTTGCCAGCAAGGTGCAAGCGGCACCGTCGTTGACGCCCGAGGCATTACCCGCGGTCACAGTTCCACCGGCCCGGAACGGGGTCGATAGCCGGCTCAGATCCGCCAGTGCGGTCTCCGCTCGCGGATGTTCGTCCTGGGTCACTTCCGTGACCTTGCCCTTGCGACCCTGGATCACGACCGGCACCATGCCCTGGGCCAGAATGCCGGCCTGGCGCGCCTGTTCGGTTTTCTGCTGACTGCTCAGGGCAAACAGATCCTGATCTTCCCGGCTGATATTGAAACGCTCGGCCACGTTTTCGGCGGTTTCCGGCATCGAATCGGTGCCGTATTCCTGCTGCATCAGCGGATTGACGAAACGCCAGCCGATGGTGGTGTCATATACCTCGTTGGCCCGGGTGAAGGCGCTGGTAGCCTTGGGCATCACGAAGGGGGCGCGGGACATGGACTCGACCCCGCCGGCCAGCACCAGGCTGGCTTCGCCGGCCTTGATGGTACGGGCACCAAAGCCGATGGCATCCAGGCCCGAGCCGCACAGGCGGTTGACGGTGGTGCCGGGCACCGTGGTCGGCAAGCCGGCCAGCAGTGCGGCCATGCGGGCCACGTTGCGGTTGTCTTCACCGGCCTGGTTGGCACACCCCATGATCACTTCATCAATCTTGTCCCAGGGCAGCTGCGGATTGTTTTCCTTCAGCTGGCGCAGCGGGATGGCGGCCAGATCGTCGGCGCGTACCGCGCTCAGGGCACCGCCATAGCGGCCCACTGGAGTTCTGGCCATGTCACACAGATAGGCGTCAGTCATTGTTTTCTTCCTTTAAAATACTTCCCTTCACCTGGTAGGAACGCCCCCGGAACAGGGCCAGCGTTTCTCCCGCTTCGTTTTCTACCACCACATCGTAAGTGCCGGTACGTCCGCCCCGGTGCAACTCCCGGGCGCGGGCCCGCAGAAACTCACCGGCAAAGGCGGGTTTGAGATAATCTATGCTGCAGCCCTGGCCTATGGTCACCTTGTTGTAACCGTTGCAGGCAAAGGCGAAGGCCGAATCGGCAAAGGTAAACAGCATGCCCCCTTGTATGCTGCCATGGCCGTTGAGCATCCAGGGCTGTACCCGCATGGTCATCACTGCCTTGCCGGCTGCCACGCTTTCAATTTCCATGCCCAGATGCTGGCTGCAGGGATCGGTGGCAAACATGGTCTGGGCACAGTGCAGCGCCAGCTCATCTGCTGATTGTTCAGTCATGGCTTGTCTCCATGCTTGCCCAGTGCCGCAATTGCAGCGAGGGCCGGTATTTTTCCTCGCCGTAGACGGCCTGAAGGTGATCAAGCAGAGTTAGCAGGCGCTGATAGCCAATGTCTGCCCCCCAGGCCACGGGACCCTTGGGATAATTGACGCCAAAGCGCATTGCCAAATCGATATCTTCGGGGCTGGCTACCTGATGCAGGCAGGCTTCTGCCGCTTCGTTAACCAGCATGGCGATGGTACGCAGCACCAGCATGCCCGGATGATCCGACAACAGTATCACCTGCTTGTCCAGGCTCTGGAAAAAGCCGACCACGGCGGCAACCTGCTGCTCGGTACAGCTGGCAGACACCCCCAGGGCGATATGGCTGACGCTCTCGTAGTCGTCTGCCCAGTCCAGCGCCATCGCGGCCTGACCCGGTCGACGCAAGGCACAGCTACGGCCATCAGTCAGCTCGACCCACACGCCGTCAATCAACAGCGCCGGGCTGCCGTCACGCCGCTCCGCCTCGCCCTGGTAGCGACCCAACAGGGCGTCGGCGCCCTCGAGTCCGGACCAATCACCGAATACGACTACCTGGCTAGGCGCCTGTCCGACCGGCGTCGGCAAGGTGGTGAGTACGGCCTTTCCGGCCTCGTAGGTATAAAAACCCTGACCACTCTTGCGACCAAAGCGACCCGCATCTACCAGCGCCTGTTGCACCAGCGACGGCCGATAGCGCGGCTCATCGTGAAAGGCGCGATACACGCTGCTGCTCACCGCAAAATTCACGTCCTGACCAATCAGATCGGTCAGCTCGCAGGCTCCCATGGGAAAACCACAGCTGCGCATCAGGGTATCCAGCACTTCCGGAGTGGCCACCCCTTCCTGCAGGGCGCGCAGGGTTTCGCCATAATAGGGACGCGCAATACGATTAACAATAAAGCCCGGCGTCGAACTGGCGTGCACCGCTACCTTGCCCCAGTCTCTGGCCAGCGTCAGCAGGGTGTCACGCACCTCTGCCGTGGTGGCCAGACCGGAGATCACTTCTACCAGCTTCATGACCGGAGCCGGGTTGAAAAAGTGCAGGCCGGCCAGCCGCTCGGGACGAGCCAGGCCTGCGCCGATGGCGGTAATCGAAATAGAGGAGGTATTGGAGGTCAGTATGCACTGCTCGCCGCAGATGCCTTCCAGCTCGGCAAACAACTGCTGCTTGATGTCCAGCCGCTCGATAATGGCCTCGATCACCAGATCGGATCCGGCCAGTTCGCTCAGGCTCTCGGCCGGGCTGATGCGTGCACGCAAGGCGGTGGCATCCTGCTCGCTCAGCTTGCCGCGCGCCACCCGACTGGCCAACCGGCTGGCAAAGTCATCCAGTGCCCGGGCGGTCTGCGCCGGGTTGGTATCATACAAACGTACCCCATGGCCAGCCTGAGCCGCCACCTGGGCGATACCCATGCCCATGGTACCGGCACCGATCACCGCCACCTGTTGAATATTGACGCTGCTGCTCATGTTAACGGCCCTTGTATTCGGGAGTACGTTTGTTGAGGAAGGCATCCACCCCTTCCCGGTAGTCTTCACTGCGCCCGGCCAGGCGCTGCAGGTCACGCTCCAGCTCCAGCTGTTCGTTCAGGCTGTTGTCGGCGGCGCTGTTGATGGCCTGCTTGATCAAGCCCAGGCCATAGGTCGGCTGACGGGACAGCTGCTGGGCCTGCTGCATGGCTTCACTTTGCAGCTGCTCATCTTCCACTACCTGCCAGATCATGCCCATTTCCCGGGCCTGATCGGCGCTGACCTTGTCACCCCGCAGGGTCAGGGCCATGGCGCGAGCCCGACCAACCAACCGTGGTAGTAGCCAGGTGCCACCGGAATCAGGCACCAGCCCCAGGCGGCAGAAGGCCTGAATAAAGGAGGCGCTGCGGCCGGCGATCACTATGTCGCAGGCCAGGGCGATATTGGCTCCGGCGCCAGCGGCCACGCCGTTCACCGCACAAATCACCGGCTTGGGCATCCCAGTGATGCGCTTGATCAGCGGATTGTAGTAACGGTCGATGGACTGCCCCAAATCCGGCGCTTCATCACCATTGTTGACCGCCCGATCACCCAGATCCTGACCGGCACAGAAGCCGCGGCCGTTGCCGGTGATCAGGATGGCACGCACGTCCGAGTTGTGTTCCCAACCCTTGAGCACAGCAGCCACTTCTTTATGCATGACTTCGTTGAAGCTGTTGAGCTGTGCCGGGCGGTTCAATATCAGGACGCCGACGGCGCCTTCCTGATAGCATTCGATATGTTGATATTCCATTATTTCCCCCGGTACTGAGGTGCACGTTTTTCCAGGAAGGCATTGATGCCTTCATTTCTGTCTTCGGTGCCGGCCAGCCAGACAAAGGCCTGACGTTCCTGGCGCAGCCCCTGGCTGAGGCTGGTTTCCTGGCAGGCCTTGATGGCGCCCTTGGCGGCCTGTACCGCCAGCGGTGCCTGGCCGGCAATCTGGCGGGCCAGTTTGAGCGCATATTCATCGGTCAGCGCCGGTACACATAGCTGGCTGACCAACCCCAGATCGTAAGCTCGCTCGGCGGTCATCGGCTCGCCGGTCAGTACCATCTTCATGGCGGTCTGCTGGCCAATCTGGCGGCTCAGCCGCTGGGTACCGCCGGCGCCGGGCATGATACCCAGCTTGATTTCCGGCAACCCCAACAAGGCCCCCTCGCCCGCGACCACCAGATCGCAGTGCAGCACCAGCTCCAGGCCGGCGCCCAGGGCATAGCCGTTGACGGCGGCAATCAGCGGCTTGTTGAAGTCATCGATGCGCTTCCACAGCGAGGGGCGTATGTCTTGCTGCAAGCCGACCGCGTCCAGGTGACGCATTTCTTCCAGGTCGGCACCGGCGGCGAAGCAACGGGCATTGCCACCGATCACCACGGCTCTCACCTCGGGGTTGGCAGCAGCACCTGCCAGCGCTTCGCCAATCTCAGCCAGAGTCTGGTTACGCAGCGCGTTGCGTCGCTCGGGTCGGTTGAGGGTGATGGTCAATACCCCGGCATCCACCGGGCTGACGAGAATATCCTGACAGTTCATCGTTCTTCCTTAATCGTCGAAGCTGATACGCACTACGCCACCCTTGGGTCGCGCCTGGCAACTCAGTACATAACCCGCGTCCAGCTCGTCCTGCTCCAGACTATAGTTGAGCGCCATGTCGACCTCGCCTTCCACCACCTTGCATTTGCAGGTGGCACAAACGCCGCCCTTGCAGGCATAAGGCAGATCGGCACCGGCATTAAGTGCCGCATCCAGAATGCTGTCGTCTTCCGCACGCACCTCTATCTGCATTTCCCGGCCGTCGAGGATGATACTGACCTCACCCTGGCTGCGGCTGGCACGCTGTTCGGCGCTGAGCGGACGGGCCGGCCCTGTGTTGAAGCGCTCGGTGTGAACGCGATCGCGGGCCAGGCCGTATTCCGGCAGTACGCCTTCGACCGCATTCATCATTTCTTCCGGGCCACAGGCGAAGCAATGGTCGACGTCGGCGGATAACAGCTTGTGCTCGAGCAGGGCCCGGATTTTGGCTTCATCCAGGCGGCCGTTGAGGATGTCGCTCTCGCCCTGCTCCCGGCTGAAGATACAGATAAACTGGAAACGGGTCGGATAGGCGTCTTTCAAATCCGCCAGCTCGTCGGCAAACATGGTCTGGCCCCAGCTGCGATTACCGTACACCAGGGTAAAACTGGCATCTGGCTGGCTGGCCAGCAGGGTCTTGACGATAGACAGCAACGGCGTGATGCCACTGCCGGCGGCAAAGCCCAGATAGCGGGCGCCGCCTAGCTTTTCGGCCTGCTGGAAGAACACGCCCTGGGGCGGCATCACGTCCAGCACATCACCCGGTTTGAGGTGGTCGTTGACCCAGTTGGAGAAACGGCCGTCGTGAATGCGCTTGACCGCTATGGTCAGATCTTCGTGACCTTCCCGGCTGCAGATGGAATAGCAGCGGCGCAGTTCTTCGCCCTCATGCTGGTGCTTGAGGGTCAGATGCTGACCGGGCTTGAACCGAAAACGGTTCTGATTGTCACCGTCCAGCTCGAAGGAAATGGCGATGGCGTCTCTGGTCTGCTCTTGTACGGATTTAACCCGCAACGAATAAAATTGATTCATGACTCTGCTCCCTGTGCGGTTGAGGGCTAAATGCACTTGAAATAATCGAAGGGCTCGAGGCAATCCCGACACTGGTACTGTGCCTTGCAGGGGGTCGAGCCGAATTCACTGATCAGTCGGGTATGGCCGCTACCGCATTGCGGACAGGCCACTCCATCGGAGGGGATCAGGTGCGAACCACAGGCCGGCCCCTGGGGCGGTGCTATGCCGTATTCCCTGAGCTTGCGCTTGCCATCGGCACTCATCCAGTCAGTGGTCCAGGCCTCGGACAAGTCCAGTTTTACCCGGGCCGGGCTCAAGCCTGCATCGTCCAGAGCAGCCAGAATGTCGGCTTCCAGTATGTCGGTGGCCGGACAACCGCTGTAGGTCGGCGTCAGGCGAACGCTCACGCTGCCGTCCTCGCTGATGTCCACGCCCCGGATCATGCCCAGATCGGTAATCGACAGCACCGGTATCTCGGGATCGGCAACCGTTTTTAGCACTTCCCAGCAACGGGGAAGACGGTGATCGGAAATCTGCACCTGAAACCTCCTTACCAGCTCATGTTGGGATAGCTGCGCTGCACGCTCTGCATTTCCGCCAGCAGGAAGCCAAGATGTTCGGTGTGCAGGCCCTGCTTGCCACCCTGGCGATAGGGTGCCTGTTCGGGCAGTGTCAGTTCGGCCTCTTTGACTTCCCCGGCAATCCGCGCGGCCCACTGAGGCGCCAGCGTCGACAGCTCGGGGATAATGCCGGCTTCGACCAGAGTGTCTTCCACCTCGTCAGTCACGAACAACTCGCCGGTAAAGCGCCACAGCTCGTCAATCGCCGCCTGGGTGCGACGGGCACTTTCTTCGGTGCCCAGTCCCAGTCGCTGAACCCAGCCGCTGGAGAAGCGCAGGTGATAATTCACCTCTTTCAGCGATTTGACCCCGAAGGCGGCCAGTGGCGCGTAACCGGACTGGCTCAGCTCGGTGAACAACAACTGATGGTAGTGATCCATAAACCACTGACGGACCAGGGTCTGGGCAAAATCGCCGTTGGGCTGC
Source organism: Oceanisphaera sp. (assembly GCF_048268965.1). Taxonomy (GTDB): domain Bacteria; phylum Pseudomonadota; class Gammaproteobacteria; order Enterobacterales; family Aeromonadaceae; genus Oceanimonas. The sequence goes on along the minus strand of NZ_JBLWUK010000013.1, from coordinate 43,888 downwards.
TCGCACAGCAGCAGGTTTTTGTACTCCCGCTCGCTGCGATAATAGGCCAGCTGGTCTTCGTCACGGCCCTCGCCTTCCACTTCTCCGGCCAGGGTCAGCAGGGTGCGCGCCTGGCCCAGGGTATCCAGGGCGATATTGGCCAGGGCGATGTCCAGTTCCAGTTCGGGCGCATGACCGCACCACTCTGACAGGCGGTGGGACAATACCAGTTGGCTGTCGCCCAGGCGCAGCAGGTAAATAAACAGTGAATCTTGTAATGCCTTGTTCATGAGGCCTCCTACATATGGCCTATGCCGTCGGGGATGGTGTAAAACGTCGGGTGGCGATACACCTTGTCGTCGGCAGGATCGAAGAAAGCGTCCTTGTCGTCCGGCTGACTGGCGGTGATCAGCTCTGACTTGATCACCCAGATGCTGATGCCTTCACGTCGACGGGTATAAGCATCCCGGGCATTTTCCAGCGCCATGGTTTCATCGGCGGCGCGCAGACTGCCCACATGACGGTGATGCAGACCCTGCTTGCTGCGAATAAATACTTCGAATAACGGCCATTGATTGCTTTTCATCTCTTTTCTCCTTAAGCGGCTTTCTGACGGCGGGCGGCATAGGCACTGGCGGCGTCTCGCACCCAGCGGCCTTCTTCCCAGGCTTTGCGACGGGTGGCGAGCCGCTCGTGGTTGCAGGGCCCCTGGCCGGCAACCACCGCATAGAACTCATCCCAGTTGATCTCGCCGAACTCGTAATGGCCGGTTTGCTCGTTCCACTTCAGATCCGGATCCGGCACGGTCAGGCCGAGGGCTTCCACCTGGGGAACCGTGTTGTCGACAAACTTCTGACGCAGCTCGTCGTTGCTGAAACGCTTGATCTTCCAGGCCGTGCTCTGGGCCGAGTTGGGCGAGTTATCGTCGCTGGGGCCGAACATGGTCAGCACCGGCCACCAGAAGCGGTTGACCGCATCCTGAGCCATCTGCTTCTGCTGTTCACTACCATTGGCCAACACCATCATGGCCTCGAAACCCTGGCGTTGATGGAAGCTTTCCTCCTTGCACACCCGCACCATGGCTCGGGCATAAGGACCGTAAGAGGCGCGACACAGAGCCACCTGGTTGACGATGGCGGCGCCGTCCACCAACCAGCCAATAGCGGGCACATCGGCCCAGCTGAGGGTGGGATAGTTGAAGATGGAGGAATACTTCATCTTGCCGTCAATCAGCTTTTCCACCATGTCGTCCCGGTCGGCACCCAGGGTTTCGGCAGCACTGTACAAATAAAGAGCATGACCCGCTTCATCCTGCACCTTGGCCAGCAACACCGCCTTGCGGCGCAAGGTCGGGGCTCGGGTAATCCAATTACCTTCCGGCAACATGCCGACTACTTCGGAATGAGCATGCTGACCGATTTGACGGATCAGGGTCTTGCGATATGCCTCGGGCATCCAGTCTCTGGGCTCGATGCTGATATCAGCCGCAATAGTCTGATCAAACCTCGCCTGTTGTTCTGCGTTCTCCACCACTCAGCCTCCAATACCAATTGATGTAACATCCATAAAACATAACAACAAGGTAATATGACACCGAAATCATTTCAATAACTTTTTTAGTGAATCATTTTAACCAAGCTGAAATACTCAGTAAAATCAAAGTGATAATGAATAAAACAACAATAAATAACCGCAACGCACAACAACACCTGTTGACATTGACCGCAAAAGAAAACAAATTATGTAACATCATTTTGTTAAATCGATGCTTTACTGTGTCAGATTGAGAGGGAGAGGAATCAATGGAAAAGCTGCAAAGCTATGTGGCCGGCCAATGGCAGGCAGGAACCGGAGCAAGTCGCCCGGTTCAACATGCCGTCACCGGTGAAACGCTGTATGAAGTGACCAGCGAAGGGCTGGATATGGCAGCCATGCTGGCTTATGCCAGACAAGGCGGTAAAGAGCTGGCGGCCATGAGTTTTCACCAGCGGGCGCTGATGCTGAAAAGCCTTGCCAGCCATCTGGCTGCACAAAAAGAAGACTTTTATGCGCTTTCCGGCGCCACCGGCGCTACTCGCAAGGACAGCTGGATCGATATTGAAGGCGGCTTCGCCACCCTCTTTACCTATTCCAGCCTGGTACGTCGTGATCTGAGTGACGAGCGTATCCTGATCGAAGACGACTGGACGCCCCTGTCCCGCAAGGGTGGTTTCGGTGCTCGGCACATCCTCACTCCCAAGCCCGGCGTGGCGGTGCACATCAACGCCTTCAACTTTCCGATCTGGGGCATGCTGGAAAAGCTGGCTCCTACCCTGCTGGCAGGTATGCCGGCCATCATCAAGCCGGGAACCGACGGTTCCCAGCTGACCCAGGCGGTCGTCAAGTCGGCCGTTGAGTCCGGCATACTGCCCGCCGGCGCCCTGCAGATCATCTGTGGCGGGGTGAACAACCTGCTGGACCTGCTGGGTCCCCAGGATGTGGTCACCTTTACCGGTTCGGCCCAGACCGGCCAGACCCTGCGCACCCACCCCAACTTCAACCGCCAGTCCATTCCCTTCACCATGGAAGCGGACTCGGTGAACAGTGCCATTCTGGCCGAAGGAGCGGGTGACGATGTCATCGCACTGTTTGTACGGGAAGTCGTGCGGGAAATGACCACCAAGGCCGGCCAGAAATGTACCGCCATCCGCCGTGCCTTTGTGCCTCGCTCTCTGCTACCCCAGGTAAAAGAGGCGCTGCTGGCTCGCCTGGGTAAAGTGGTGCTCGGCGACCCGGCAAAAGAAGGCGTGACCATGGGTCCGCTGGCCAGCCAACGTCAGCTGAAAGATGTCTCGAAACGAGTCGAACTGCTGTCGGCCCAGGCCGAAATTTTGTGCGGTGGCCATCTGGAACCATTCGAGGTACTGGCCGACAACCCCGAGGCCGGCGCCTTCTATCCGGCCACTCTGCTGCTGTGTAACCAGCCGAAAGAAAGTCCTGCGGTCCATACTACCGAGGCCTTTGGCCCCGTCTGTACCCTGCTGCCCTACGACTCCGAAGACGAGCTGGTCGAGCTGGTTGCTCTGGGCGAAGGCAGCCTGGTGGCCTCTTTGGTGTTCAACGCCGGCCAGGATGTTTCCGAGCTGGTTGGCCGTCTGGGCCCCTGGCATGGCCGCCTGCACCTGCTGGATCCGATCAGTGCCGAGGAAAGTACCGGTCACGGCTCCCCCCTGCCCCACCTGATACACGGCGGCCCCGGTCGCGCCGGTGGCGGCCAGGAGCTGGGCGGCCTGCGGGCGGTCAAGCACTACATGCAGCGCACCGCCATTCAGTCCTCTCCTGGCGCCATGAGCCAAATCACCCATAGCTGGAACCAGGGTGCACCTGTGATCAACGACCGGGTACATCCGTTCCGAAAATACTTCGACGAGCTGGCCATTGGTGAACAGCTGAAGACGGCTCGACGCACCGTGACCGAAGCAGACCTGGTCAACTTTGGCTGCCTGAGCGGTGACCACTTCTACGCCCACATGGACAAGGTGGCCGCGGCCGAATCCCTGTTTGGTGAACGGGTAGCCCACGGTTATTTCGTGGTATCCGCCGCCGCCGGCCTGTTCGTGGACGGAGCCCCAGGCCCGGTGATTGCCAACTACGGCATGGACGATCTGCGCTTTATCGAGCCGGTGAAGATTGGTGACACCATACAGGTGGAGTTCACCTGCAAGCAGAAAACCCGCAAACCACAGCGCAATCCGGAAGATCTGCCCCAGGGCGTGGTCGTCTGGGATATCAAGATCAAGAACCAGCGCGATGAACTGGTAGCCAGCTACGACATTCTGACTCTGGTACAAGCACAAAGCTGAGCAATGAATAAGGGAAGGTCCCTGTCGACCAGACTTGTCGTTTAGTAGTTGAATAAGAAAAGAAGTACCACCACAGGTAATATGACTGACTTTTGCCAGTCTCCTTTTTACGCCGGTCTTAATGACCGGCTTTTTTATTTCTCTGTTCTAATACCAAACTGAGTAAGTAACTGGTCTATTTAGCTGCTCAGTAAAGGCCGAACGAAGGGTCTACTCCACCGACACGCTGCAAGCACATCCCTGTAGCGCTCAAACACATGACATCCTTGTCATGTGATGGTCGGTGGAGTAGATCCCTTCATCCGCCCCAAGCTGCGGAGTTGCCTGTAGGTGCTATCTACAGACAACTCGGTGCTTGTGGAGAGGCAACAGAGTTCGGCTCCCACGACCGTGAAATGACAGGGATGTCATTTCCCGAGCCCCCAAGGATGGGTTTATGGCGTGTCGTGGGAGCTGACTCTGTTTCCTCTGGTACTCAGCTTTAAAATAGATCATATTTTTATTTAGATTGGTATAACTCGCATCTTACTTGGTACGAGTGACGAGTGAGTGAACTAAGAAAGCCCCTATCAGGCAAAGCTGATAGGGGCTTTTATTGACTTGTTTGGCCAGCTGGTTTGAGGCGGTTCAGTCCGGTTCTCAATCTGATGAACAGCTGCATCGGGCAATAATGGTTACCTGATGCTCGGTGAGCCACTGGCCAATAACCCTATGTCGGTCATAACACCGGCATAGGGTTTCTTTATCATCTTATGCGCTTTGTTTACGCAGCTCGCGGCCGTGGAAAACATAGCCGATCAGGTTCATCAGTACCTGTGCCGCCAGCACACTGGTGGTGCCGGTATGATCATAATCGGGGGCGACTTCGCACAGGTCGATACCCACTACCTCACCACCGAACGCCACTCCCTGCAGGATCTCCATCACTTCATAATAGGTGAAGCCACCGTGACTCGGGGTGCCGGTACCGGGGGCAATCGAGGGGTCAAAGCCGTCGATATCGATGGTGATGTAATAATTGACCCCTTTGGGGATCAGCGCCAGCACACCCTCTACGCCCAGTCGGCGTACATCGCGCACGGACAGTATGGTAGAACCGGCATCTTCTGCCGCCTTGTGATCCGCACGGTTGGACGAGGAGACATTACGGATGCCAAGCTGCGTCATGCCGGTAACGAACTCCTGCTCGGAGGCGCGACGCAGCGGGTTGCCGTGACCGTAGCGAACACCATGACGCTCGTCGACGAAGTCGAGATGGGCGTCAATCTGGATAATATGAATGGGTCCACGGCCCTCGAAGGCGCGAATACAGGGGGCATTGACCGAGTGGTCACCACCGACCACCACCGGCAAGGCACCGGATTCCAGTATCTTGCGCACACCGTATTCGATATTGGCATGGGATTTTTCGGTGTTGGTATGCACCATGTCCGCATCGCCGATATCGACGATATCGACGCCATCCAGGTACATCAAATCCTCTTCATAGGAATAAGCACCACCGTGGCCGAAAGAAAACAGTGTGGATGCTTCACGGACTGCGCGCGGCCCCATACGCGCACCGGAACGCCACTGGGTACCGCAGTCGAAGGGCGCGCCCATGAAGGCAACGTCCGCCTTGATGTTATCCCAGTCTTCGCAGATCCGCTTCTTCCCGAACGTGCAGAAACCCACAAACGGCAGGTTCAAACGACCTTTTTCGTAAGCATTTTCACTCATGGTTTATCTACCCCTGTTTGACCAACGGCCTGACCGACCGGTGCTGTGCCTGATAAAACGCCCGAACACCGATGAAGGTCTGAGCGTCTGATAATGGACTCAGTATTGCAGGAGCATACAAATCAAAAAATATAAAACTTATGATGTATACATTAAATTTTATGATGTAACTTGTGAATGGGATGTTTAGCAAATGATCTGTGGTTCGCTTCAGGTCGACTGTTCTGGCGCGCTGATGGTGGCAGCCTTGACAGTGGCTTCTACATCTTCGGCAAACAGTCTGACGATATCCTGCGGGTCGGGAGAGGCCCGCATCGCCATGCTGAACTCCGATTGCCAGGACAGACCCAGATGATCGAACGTGCGCATCTCGCCACGTTCGACCCATTGCCTTGCGTAATGGGTCGGCAGAAAACCGAGGAAGCTGCCGCTGGTGATCAGAATGGCCTGTGCTTCCATATTGGAGACCATGGCGACATCCCGGGCTTTCATCAGTCCCTGCAGCTCGGCATGCTGCAGATAGGTGCGAGAAGACACCGGATAGTGTCTGAGAGTATCCAGGGTGATCTCGGTATCCGCCAGCCCAAACAGCGGATGACGGCGCCCACAGTAAAAACCGTGTGCTTCCATGCACAGGTGCTGGTAACTCAGCCCCTTGTGCCGATTATGAAACAACCCCAGGGCAATATGCAGGTTGCCGTTCAGCAGCTCTCGTTCCAGCTCTTCGGGGGGCAACACCACCAACTTGAGGGAGACGTCGTTCTTGCGCGCGTAGAAGCGATGGATGGCGTCGGAAATGGGGAAGGCATGATTGGTAATGGTGCTGTCAATCAATCCCAGCCGCAGCGTGCCGGTCAGTTTATCGCGCAGCTCGCCAAGCTCGGCTTCAAAGTCTGCAATGTTGTTGAGCATCTCGCGGCATTTGCGATACACAGCCTGCCCCTTCTCGGTCAGGCTGAACCCGCTCCGCCCGCGATGGCACAGCTGGAATCCGAGCCGGATTTCGAAGTCTCGAATATGGGTGCTGATCGCCGGTTGGCTCATCCCCAGTACCGACTCGGCACCGACAAAGCCGCCATATTCCGCCACCGTGCAGAAGGTCTGCATATGTTTCATCGAGTAACGTGACATTAGTCCTCCGGACGTCCTTGTTGCCATGAGCAAAAATTACATTAATTTTTGTAATGTATACATATTAAAATTTATATTCTTGGATGAATAGGGGTTTGCAATACTGCAACCACCCCAATGGAATTAACATCTTGGTTACATAAAGTAGTGCTTGGCAATCAAAGGAGATGATAAGCATGACTACATCTAAATTTAAACAACGACTGAAAGCGCTGGCACTGTCGACTTCCATCGCCCTGACCCCCGCCCTCGCCATGGCCGAAGAATGGAAGTTCGCCATCGAGGAAATTCCCGGCTCGATCATGGATGCTTACGCCCAGGAGTTCAAGAAACGTATCGAAGACAAGACCCAGGGTGATGTTACCATCAAAGTCTATCCCCTCGGCTCTCTGGGCACGCCCACCGAGCTGGTCGAACTGGTTGCCGACGGCGTCGTACAATTTGCCAACGTCTCGGTGGGTAACCTGGGCACCATAGTACCCGAGTCACAGATATTTCTGCTGACCTATACCTTGCCCTCGGACTCGAACGCCATCTCTGAATTACTGACTTCGAGCCAGATGATTTACGGTGAACTCGGTAAGGATTTTGAAACCAAGGGACTGAAACTGCATACCATGTACTCGGAAGGTCCGCAGGTCTGGACCACCAACCGCGAAATTCGTACTCCCGCCGACTTCGATAACTTCAAGATGCGGGTCATGGTCTCTCCCATTCTGCTCAAGGCCTACGAAGATCTGGGTGCCAGCCCAACTCCCCTGCCCTTCGGCGAAGTTTATGGTGCCCTGCAGCTCAAGCAGGTAGACGGCCAGATCAACCCGGTACCGGCCATCGAAGAAATGAAGTTTTACGAAGTAACCGACTATATGATCTGGGCCGGCGAGCAGGAGCTGGTGACCTCGGTCATGTCGGGTACCGACTGGTATGACACCCTGCCGGCCGAGCGCAAGCAACTGATTAGCGAGACCACCGCCGAGATGCAGGACTTCATAGAAGACGTGGTCGAGCAGTTCAATGAAGACAAGCTGGCCAGGATCAAGGCCGCCCGACCCGATATCAAGATGATTGAATTGACCGAGGAGGAACGCGCAGCCTTCCGCGAGCGCAGCAAGGACACCCATTCTGCCTACATCGACATCACCGGCAAGCGAGGACAAGAATTACTCGATGCGCTGCTGGCCGAGGTCGACACGATGAAGCGTTAAGCTGCCAGCCTGCCCCATGCCCGGCAAGGGGCAGGCTTTACCCCCCCGCTTCCCCAGACCGAGGTCAAGCCGATGCCCTTATATACCGCCCTGTCCAGGATGTTGACCCTCACCGACAAGCTCATCGGCAAAGCCGAGATATACGTGCTTGGCTGGGGCATCATCATCATGGCCGTTAACACCATTGCCAATGTGTTTGGTCGTTACCTGTTTTCGCAAAGTATCTATTTCACCGAAGAGCTCAACGAGTTCCTGATCGTCATCATCACCTTTATCGGCCTGGGTTATGTCACCCGCAAGGGCCGTCATATCCGAATGTCCGCCCTCTATGACCTGCTGTCGACACGGTACAAGAAACTGCTGATGATCCTGATTGCCTCCCTGACCGCAGTCGCCATGTTCACCCTGGCCTGGTATGCCCTCGAGTACGTCACCAAGCTCGCCAGTCGGGGACGGGTCACTCCTGCGCTGCAGATTCCCCTTTACCTGACCTACATCTGGGTGGTGCTCGGTTTCGCCGTGACCGGCATCCAGTATGTGTTGACGGCATTCAGAAACCTGAACCTGTCCGAGGAAGATGTCTACATCTCCTTCAGTACCGTGGATGAATATCTGGATCCCGAAATTGCCGAAGTACTGCACCTGTACCAGCAGGATCATGATATTGAAAGTACCGAGCAAGAGCCGTCAGCAAAAACAACGAGCAAACAGCCCGTCTGCAAGGAGAGTAAATCATGACGATGATGATGTTCGCAGTAATGATACTGCTGCTGTTGGCCGGTTTCCCGATGATGATGCCACTGCTGGCGGCGGCCATGCTGGCCTTTGTGGTCTACATGCCGGATCTGAACCTGCAGGTCGTGGTGCAACAAATGATCGGCGGGGTCAAACCGGCCGCCCTGATTGCCGTCCCCATGTTTATCCTTGCCGCCGATATCATCACCCGGGGCCATTCGGCCGATCGGCTGGTCGATGTGGTGATGCGCTTTATGGGTCACATCCGCGGAGGCCTGGCTGTCTCGGTGACCGCCGCCTGTGCCCTGTTCGGGGCCGTGTGCGGCTCAACTCAGGCAACCGTGGTGGCTGTCGGCGGCGCCATGCGCCCACGAATGCTGAAGGCGGGCTACAATGATTCCTTTTCGATCGGGCTGATTGTCAATGCCGCCGATCTGGCTTACCTGATCCCCCCCTCCATCGGCATGATTATCTATGGCGTCATCTCCGGCACCTCGATCTCCGAATTGTTCATCGCCGGTCTGGGACCCGGGCTGCTGATCATTGCCCTGTTTTCACTCTACTGCATCTGGTATGCAAAACGGCACAACATCCCCGTTGAGCCCAAGGCCAGCTGGGCGGAACGCCTGACCTCCATCCGCCGCGCGGTCTGGCCGCTGGGATTTCCGGCCATCGTCGTCGGTGGTATCTACGGCGGTGTCTTCAGTCCGACCGAAGCGGCGGCCGTCTGTGTACTCTATGCCTTGATTCTGGAACTCGTCATTTTCCGTTCGATAAAGATCCGCGATGTGTTTGATATCGCACTGTCGACCGGCGCCGTGACTTCTGTGGTTTTCATCCTGATCGCCGCCGGTGCTGCTTTCTCCTGGGTATTGTCTTACGCACAAATCCCCCAGCAGCTCATCGCCGCGATTGGCTTGAATGATGCGGGCCCCATCATGACCATGGTGGCCATCAACATCGCCTTTTTCGTCGGCTGTATGTTCGTCGATTCAGTGGTGGTGATCCTGATCCTGGTCCCCATCTTCGCACCTCTGGTGAATGCGGCGGGGCTCGACCCGGTATTGGTCGGTGTCGTGATCACCCTGCAGGTGGCGATTGGCGCAGCCACTCCCCCCTTCGGCTGCAACATCTTCACCGCAGTGGCCGTGTTCCGGCGCCCGTTTATTGATGTCATCCGCGGGGTACCCCCCTTCTTGCTGATCCTGTTAGTGGTCGCTGTCCTGCTCGTGGCCTTTCCCCCGATTGCCTTGTTCCTGAGGGATCTCGCTTTCCGGTAAGGGCGTGAGGCGTGAGGCGTGAGGCGTGAGGCGTGAGGCGTGAGGCGTGAGGCGTGAGGCGTGACATGTAAAGCCGACCTCAACCGGGAAGCAAGCCCTGGCACCGCATTCAGTCACCCAATAAAAAGCCCCGCTTCGGCGGGGCTTTTAGGCTTTTATGGTTCAGTCGAGCTGGCTGCGCAGCCAGTCCAGTACCTGAACGTAGTTGTCCGGCAGCAGGGGTTGCAGCTGGTCGAGGGCGGCCTTGGTATCCGCGTGGTTGTCGAGGCAGAAGTTGATGTGCCCTACCTTTCGACCGGGGCGTACTTCCTTGCCATACCAGTACAGCTCGGCACCGGGTACCGCCATCCAGGCATCGTTACGCTCGGTACCCACCAGGTTCACCATGACGCTGGTGTTTTTCACGGTAGGTTGCACCAGGGGTAACCGGGCCACGGCACGCAAATGGGCCTCAAACTGACTGATGTTGGCACCGGCTTGAGTCCAGTGGCCACTGTTGTGTACCCGAGGGGCCAGTTCGTTGATCTGCAGGTGTTCGCCGACCCGGAAACACTCCATCGCCATCACGCCCACGTAATCGAGGTCGTTCATCAGGGTGCCCAGCATCCGCTCGGCTTCCGCCTGCAGGTGCGCCAGTCGCGGCAGCGGGGCGACCGACCCCAGCAGGATGCCATCAACATGCAGGTTCAAGGTCAGCGGATAGAAAAAGCACTGGCCGTCGGCACCGCGCATGCCCACCACCGACATTTCTTCGTCGAAGTCGATGGCTTGCTCGGCAATGGCCAGCTCGTGCCAGTCTGCCGGAATGGCATCCCGGCCTGGCTCACGCAGCCAGTGCTGGCCACGGCCATCGTAACCACCGGTGCGGCGCTTGAGCAGTACCCGCTCACCCAGTTTCTGATGCAGCTCTTCGGCGCTGGTGTCGGTTTTAACCAGCTGCCAGGGCGCGGTGGCCAGCCCCAGCTTGTCAATCAGCGACTTTTGAGTGAAGCGATCGGCCAGAATGGGGAAGGTGTCGAGGTTAACAAAGGCCGGGTGGGCGGCCAGCTGACGGGTGGCGGCGGTGTCCGGCCACTGTTCCCGCTCGGCGGTAACCTGCTCGTGGGCCTGCAGCGGAAAGGTTTCTTCCGACTCTATGTCCACCGGCTGCACGTCCAGATTCAGGGGCATGCCCGCATGCTTGAGCATTTGACCCAGCTGGCCGGCGCCCAGTACCCAAATTCGGCTCATGCTTCTTCCCTCGGATCCGGATTGGCCAGTACGGTGTCGGTTTGCTGCTGGCGAAAGGCCTCCAGGCGCTTAGCCAGGGCCGGATCGTTATTGGCCAGGATCTGGCAGGCCAGCAAGCCGGCGTTAAAGGCACCCGCTTCACCGATGGCCAGGGTACCTACCGCCACTCCCTTGGGCATTTGCGCAATCGAGAGCAGGCTGTCCATGCCGTTCAGGGCACGGCTTTGTACCGGCACACCCAGTACCGGCAAGCGGGTTTTGGAGGCCACCATGCCGGGCAGGTGCGCCGCACCACCGGCACCGGCAATAATCACTTCAAAACCGCGCGCGACGGCATCGTGACTAAATTCCATCAAGCGGTCTGGCGTGCGGTGCGCCGACACCACTTCCACTTCATAGGCAACCTGCAGTGTATCCATAATGTGTGCGGCACCTTGCATGGTGGGCCAATCGCTTTTTGAGCCCATGATGACGGCAACTTTTGCTTGCATGACTACTCCTGTTGTTTGACACGTTTTTACAAGGCTGCAAAAACGTTCAGCATTCTGGTGGATCTGGGGGTCCGCGAATTATAACGAAATGGCGGTTTGGCGGCTAGTCGGGGAGTGACACTATTGGTCAAAACTGGACATCAGCCCAAGGTGGCGCTAGAGTGTCTGCCTATCATTAGTACACTAAGCATATCCACAGGAGGTGTTACCCCCATGATTGGTGCCATCGAAGCATTACCTTAAGTCACGACCTTCAGTGTCGTCGACCACACAATACCCGGCTATCGCCAACGTCTCTAGTTATCGTTTTTACTGAATCGTTTTATTAACGCTATTTACGCGTCCGTTGCCGCCAGCCTGGTCGTCTAACCTTACGCCACAGCTGCCATTTTCTGGTGCCTGCTGTTCGTGCGTCTGCCCGTTTACCTGCTTGAGTTTTAGCAACTCGCTTGAGTAATGGAGATGATCTTGGAACTCTATCAATTTTCGACCGCCACAGTGTTGCTGCTGCTGGCCGCCTTTTACGGCGGAACCTATTTTCTAACCACCTTTATTAAAAAAGATCAGGAAGATACCGACGCCTTCATGGTCTCCAACCAGAGCGTCGGCTTCGGCATAGGCGCGGCCAGCATGACCGCCACCTGGATCTGGGCCGCATCCTTCTACGCCGCCGCCACGTCCGGTTATACCTATGGCGTGTCCGGCCCCCTGCATTACGGCCTTTGGGGAGCGCTGATGATACTGTTCATCTATCCCTTCGGTCGCCGTTTTCGGGCCCTGGCGCCCAAGGCCCATACCCTGGGTGAAATCATTCACGCCCGCCATGGCTCTTCCAGCCAGCTGATCCTGGCCATGTCCAACCTGCTCGGCAGCATCATCAGCCTGATGGTGAACTTCACCGCCGCCGGCGCCCTGGTGTCGGTGCTGTCGCCGCTGTCGTTTCAGGCCGGGGTGGTCATCGCCGGCGCCGGTGTGCTCAGTTACACTCTCTGGTCCGGCTTTCGCGCCTCCGTGCTCACCGACTTCGCCCAGCTGATCGCCCTGATGGCCATTGCCATCGTCATTATCCCGGCCGTGCTGTTCGCCATGGGGGGCCCCACCGAGATGCTCAATGGCTTTGACAAGCTCAGCCTGCAACAGGCCGACCTGTTCTCGACCGACGCCATGCTGCACCAGGGCCTGCCCTACTTTGTGGCGGTGCTGGCCTACGCCATCGGTAACCAGACCATTGCCCAGCGGTTGTTTGCGGTGAATGAAAAGCACATCAAACCCACCTTTATCACCGCTACTCTGGGCTACGGTGCCATCGTCATCGGCTTGGGCATGATTGGTTTAATGGCGCTAACCCTGGGTGTTGAGCCTCTTAACGGCAACATGAACAACCTGATCCCGCAGATGGTGTCTACCTACCTGCCACCGCTGTTTGTTGGCTTGTTCTTTATTCTGGTAATCGGCTCGCTGTCGTCTACCGCCGACTCGGATCTGTCTGCCCTGTCGGCCATCATGATGGCCGACATCTATGGCAAGAATATCGCCAAGGGCAAGGTAGACCCCAAGCGCATGCTGTTTATCGGCCGTCTGACCATGGTGGCTGCCACCATGGTCGGCGTCGTGCTGGCCAGCTTCTCGTTCGATATTCTGATGATGCTGGTGTTTGTCGGCGCACTTTGGGGCGCCATCGTATTCCCGGTGATCGCCAGCTGCTTCTGGAACAGGGTCACCAACAGCGCCTTTACCAGCTCGGTGATTGCCGGCTTGCTGATGTTCTGCGTCGCCCGCTTCGAACTGCTGCCGATGACCGGCGCCATTGCGGTGCTGTTCGAGCTATTGGCCAGCATAGGTGGCGGTGTGGTGATCGGCCTGATGGTGTTTGGCTTCTTCGGCACCCGTGCCGGTTTTGTGGCGGGCCTGCTGGCGGGTCTGGCGATGATGTTCTTTGCCACCGGCTTCCTGCGGGAATACACGGTGCTGCTGTCATCTCTGGTGGCCTACGGTGTCAGCACCCTGGTGTGTGTGACCATGAGCCTGCTCGCCCGCGAGCAATTCGACTTCGATCTTATTGCCCAGCGGGTCGGCCACTATGACGACAGAGCCGATATCAAGCCCCGGGCCGGCAAGTCCAATATGAATCCCCCTCGTTTTGCCAAGGAGTCCTCATGAGCGAATTGATGTTAGGCGCCTATATTCTGATCTGGCCCGCTCTCACCCTGTGGATACTGCTGCTGATTTGCAAGGCGGTGCTCAAGGATGTGCGCGAAGCTAAAAAGGAAAACCGCGATCTGGTGTAATCACCGGCTTCACGGCTTGTAGAACGACAAAGGCGGACCCAAGGGTCCGCCTTTTTTCATGGTTGGCATACGAAACCGGGACGAGCCGAAAGGACAGGCTACTGAAAAACCGGCGTCAGATCCGGGAGCTGTGCCGGGTGGCTTGCCTCTTTGAACAATCCATCCGCCGGACCCGGACTGCCCAGCAGGTAGCCCTGCAGGGTATCGCACCCCAGCCGGGTCAGCAGCGCCTGCTGCTCCGGTGTTTCTACGCCTTCTGCCACTATCTTCATGCCCAGTGTCTTGCCCAGCGCAATGATCGCCTGAATGATGGCTTCATCATCGTTGCCCTGCGCCAACTCGGTAATAAAGCCGCGGTCGATTTTCAGCTCATTGGCCGGCAGCTGTTTGAGGTAGAGCAGACTGGAATACCCGGTACCAAAGTCATCGATGGAAATGGATACCCCCAGCGCTGACAGCTGATTCAGCACTTTCAGGCTGGCCTTCGCATCGCGCATGGCGGTGGACTCGGTGATTTCCAGTACCAGGTGCGAAGGTGCCAGCGCATGTTTCTCCAGCGCCGTGCGTACCACATCTACCAGGCTGGTGTGTTCCAGCTGCACGGCGGACAGGTTCACCGCCACACTCCAGTCACTCAGCCCCTGATCGCACCAGTCTTTCATCTGTCGACAGGCTTCGTTGATGACCCAGTTGCCAATCGGAACAATCAGCCCCGAGCTTTCGGCCAACGGCAAGAAGCGATCCGGTGTGAGAAAACCGTGCTCGGGACTTTGCCAGCGAATCAAGGCTTCCATGCCCGCCAAGGGCCCGGCCGGTGCCACCAGTTTGGGCTGATAGTACAACACCAGTTCGTTGTTATGAATGGCCTGGCACAGGTCTTGTTGCAACTGCATTTGCTGCTGCACATCGGCGTTCATGGCGTACTCGAAAAAGCGATAGCCGTTACGACCCTGCTTCTTGGCGTGGTACATGGCGGCGTCGGCGTTCACCATCAGCTCGTGCTCTGTCTTGCCATCATGAGGATAAATGGCAATGCCTATGCTGGTCGATATGTGCAGAGGTATGCCCGTAAGGTGAAAAGGTTGCTCTATGGTTTCAATCAACCGCTGGGCCAATACAGCCGAGTTCTCGGGAGAGTCCGGCTCCATCAAGAGTACGAACTCGTCTCCCCCCAGCCTGGCTGCAGTGTATTTTTCTCGCGAGATATTCTGCAGACGCTCTGCGACTGCTTTCAGCAATAAATCCCCCACATGGTGGCCATGCATATCATTAACGGCCTTGAAGCCGTCCAGATCCATAAAGAGCACCGCAAAACCGCCATTTTGGCGTTCGGCCCTGTGTATCGCCTGCTCCAGTCGATCGCCCAATAGAATCCGGTTGGGCAATCGAGTCAGGTTGTCATGCAATGCCAGCTCAAGCAGTTCGTTATTGGCCTGATCCAGCGAATTGGCCAGTCGGTCCGTGCGCACATCGAGCATGGAGACAATCAAGGCAATGGCAAACACCGCCAGACTCACAATGATCACCAGCACGGCCAGCCATTTGGTATCGATACCGCTGTTGGCCGCACCGCAGAAACTGTCGATCGGAAACTTGGAGGCGGCCATCCCCGTGTAATGCATGCCGATGATGGCACTGCCCATCACCAGCGCCGCGCCCATACGGCGATAAGTTGCCCGCTTGACCTCCTGGCGCAAACGAAAGGCCAGCCACAGGGCGGCAAGTGAGGCCAGAATGGCAATCACGATGGACAGCACAAATATCCAGGGCACGTAAATGATACGGGGTGTCATCAGCATGGCTTCCATGCCGGTATAGTGCATGCAAGCGATACCCAGCCCCATCAAGACACCGCCCGATACCAATCGCCCCCAGGGCAAGGTGTCCTTGCAGACCAGGTTAAGGGCCAGTGCGGAGGACACGATGGCGATGAGCAATGACACCAGGGTCAGGGGGACGTCATAGCCCAGTGTAATGGGCAGCTGAAAGGCGAGCATGCCAATAAAGTGCATCGACCAGATGCCGAACCCCATGGCGAAGGAGCCACCAATCAGCCACAGCAAGGCGGATCTGCCCCTGGTACTGGATACCCGGCTGGCCATATTAAGGGCTGTGTAAGATGCCAGAATGGCGACGATGACGGAGCAGACCACGAGTGCCTGGTTGTAACTGCTTGATAACATCAAAAAACCGTTTTATATGAATGTCATTGAAGGTGGCCGGTGTCGTGCCCGATGATTGGACAAGGTGGCCGCTATTCCGGCAACGGATGCTCGAGTGGCCTGAATCTCGACACGGTATCGAATGAGACTTAAAATATCAATCAGAATACACCCTGGCCGTCGCAACGACAGACTACCCCGGCCTGGCACCCGCAAGGTGTTCTTCAAAGAGGGGGCGCTGATCCGGGTGGGGAGCTACCGGGGTGACTCTAATGGCTCCATGGTATAAGGCGATGGGGATCAGCCAGCATCCATCGCCGATACCACTCTGCTACTCAGCCGCCGGGCTGGCGGGCTTCCTTGGGGGTCATGCCAAACCGCTTCTTGAAGCTGCGGCAAAAGTGAGCCTGGTCGCTGAAGCCCCACTTGTAGGCAATCTCTGCCAGGGTCCTGCCGGTGCCGCTGCGGCGGATGTCGGCCACGGATCCCTGCAGGCGTATTTCGCGGATCCACTGGCTGACACTCAACTCCTCGCCCTGAAACAGCTTGTGCAGGTAGCGGGTAGAAATACCGCAGGCCGCCGCCACCTGCTCCGGGTTCAAACCCGGCTCGCGGATCCGCTCGCGAACATACTGCTCCACCCGCTGCAGGTGCACCTGGCGCAAGCCACTGTCTTCACTGGCGATGGCGCGCTGATCGCCCTCCACCGTCAGTGCAAACAGCTCAATCAGCTGGCGCAGCATGGCTTCCGCCTGTCGCTCGTCCAGATAGGCCACCTGCTGGGTGATGCTGCGAAAAAGGTCGAAGAACACGGCCCCCAGGCCCTGGCTACGGTCGAACTCGCTGAACAGGTAGCGCTCGGGCAGCCGCAACCGGGCCCGCAGCAAAGAGTCGGGTACTCGCAGCACCCACAAGCTGTTGTCGCTCTGATACTCGAATTCGTAGGGTTTGTCGCTACGCTCCAGGATGAAGCTGCCGGGTCGACAACGCACACTGCGCCGGTCCTGGCTGAAATGTACTTCCTGCCGCTCGGGAATGGTGATCAGGAAATGATTATCATCGTGCGGATTGATATGCTGCTGCAGACGTTGGTATTGAGTGGGGGAGCTGCTCAGAAACGAGATACCAAAGGGTGCCACGTTCCAGTTCCACAGCTGACCGTAAAAGCCCTGCCGTTCGGTGAAACGCAGCTCCATATCGAAATAGGTGCTTCCTATCACCTCACGCCAGTAGTCCTGTCGCTCCGACACCGGCAACAGCGTGGTGAGATGACATAAATGCATGCTCGCTCCTTCGCAAATCCATTGCGTTCCGATCAAAAAACCGCCGGTCATGTAACCATGATCCGGCGGTAACCTCAAGAACAGACGTGCTGAAACGGGATCCTCAGCTCATGCGGGTCAGGCGATAGCAGTTGTTGGGCTCCAGTACCAGACACCAGCCCGGCCGCACCACTATGTTGGTGGTCGGCTCTTCCACCACCGCCGGTCCCATGATCTCCAGTCCCACGTCGAGTTGCTCGCCGCTGTAGACATCGGTTTCAACCCAGTGACCGTCGGCATCGAACAGCATGGGTCTGTGGCCTATCAGGGCGTCGGCCAGGGTGCGGCCGGCGGCGGCCAGCTGTTGTACCGGCGGTTTGCTCACCTTGCCGGTCAGGGTCGACTCAATGTTCACCAACTCCACCGGGTTGTTCGGCTCGCTGTAGGTATACAGCTCTTCGTGGCGGCGGTGGAAGGCCTCGAGCAGGCCATCTATGATCTCTGGAGTAATCTCGCCGCCGGGCAGCTCCACCGGACATTCGTGGATCTGGCCCTGATAGCGCATTTCCACGCTGCGCGACAGGCTGATGTCCCCCAACGGGAAGCCGTCGGCCAGCAGGTGCTCGGTGCCCTTGCTTTCCATCTCGTGAAAACGCTCGTTGAGCAGGCCCAGTTCCGCCTCGCGGTGAATAGCCATGGGCTCCGAGGCCAGGTAGTTGTAGCGCACGTCCGAAATGATCTGGCCGAAGGCGCAGA
The DNA here is from genome assembly GCF_048268965.1 of Oceanisphaera sp. Classification (GTDB taxonomy): domain Bacteria; phylum Pseudomonadota; class Gammaproteobacteria; order Enterobacterales; family Aeromonadaceae; genus Oceanimonas. The sequence continues at coordinate 25,808 of NZ_JBLWUK010000013.1, read as the reverse complement.
ACACCGACGCCACCTTGGGCACCAGCACGGTACGGCTGCCGATTTCCTCGGCCAGGGAGCTGATGTGCATGCCGCCCGCTCCCCCGGCACAGACCAGGGCGAAGTCGCGTGGGTCATAGCCCCGCTCGATGGAGACCCGGCGAATACCGTTGACCATGTTGAGGTTGACTATGGTGCTGATGCCGTAGGCGGCCTTTTCCACGCTGATGCCGAGCGGGTCGGCCACGTGCGTTTTCACCGCCTGCCAGGCCGCATCCCGATCCAGACGGATGGTGCCCCCCAGCACGGCGTCCGGGTTCAGGTAGCCGAGCACCAGGTTGGCGTCGGTTACGGTAGGACGGGTACCGCCCTTGCCGTAGCACACGGGCCCGGGGGTCGCACCCGCACTTTCGGGGCCCACCTGCAGCATGCCGAATTCGTCCACCTGACAGAGAGAGCCGCCGCCGGCGCCCAGGGTTTCCACCTGGATCATGGGCACGCCGATACGGTAGCGCAAAAAGTCGATGTCCTTGCTCAGGTTGGTCTGGCTGTCCTTGGTCAGGGTGATGTCGAACGAAGTGCCGCCCATGTCCACCGTAATCACGTTTTCGATGTCGAAGGGGCGCGCCACGTAAAGACCGGCCTGGGGCGCCGACGCCGGGCCCGAGTTGATGGCGTTGACCGCCCTGCCCTGCATGGCCTCACCGATGGCCAGGCCGCCGTTGGATTGAAAGTAGCGCACCGGGTATTTGGCGCCCAGGTTCCTGAAGTACTCGTCGATACGCTCCACATAGCGGCGCATTACCGGGCTCAGGTAGGCGTTCACGATTGTGGTGGAGGTGCGGCTGTATTCACGGATCTGCGGGTAGACCTCACTGCCGGTACACACGAAGACCCCGGGCATCAGCTGTTCGATCAGCTCCTTGGCTCGCCGCTCATGGGCCGGATTACGCACCGACCACAAGAAAGAGATGGCCACACTTTCGACCTGCTGTTCCTTGAAGTAGGCGACAGCGTCGATAATTTGCTGCTCGTTGAGCGGACTGTACTCGGTGCCATCGCCCAGAAAGCGACCGTCTATGCCCCGGCGCAAGTGTCGCGGCACTATCATGTGAGCCGGCGGAAAGTCGGCCTCGTAGCGATACCCTTCTTCCTTGTGGCCCAGTCGAATTTCTATGCTGTCTTCGTGGCCGGTGCTGCACAGCAGACCCACCTTGACCCCTTTCTTCTCGATTAACGCATTGAGCGCCACCGTAGTGCCATTGATGCATAAATCGCATTCCTGCACTATCTGGCTGACCGGCTTGTTGAGTGCCTCGGCAATCTGTCCCAGACCGTGATGGATGGCAATGGTGCCGTCCTCGGGAGTAGAGGGGCTCTTGAATACCCGAATGTTGCCGTCGTTCTCGGCCAGTACGAAATCGGTGAAAGTGCCGCCGGCATCCACGCCCAGACGATATTTGCTACGCATAATCAGTTTCCTTACCTGTTAAATAGTTCAGCCACGCAGGCGTTCGGTCTCGGCCCAGTTCACGCTCAGGCCGTCGGGGTTGAGCGCCACGCCGTATTCCAGCTCGGCCGCTTCCAGCGATACCAGACCATTGCGCACGTCTTCCAGCACCGCCTTGGGGTCCCGCTCGAAGGCCGGACCATAGCCACCACCGCCCGGGTTGATGTTGGTCACCCGCTCGCCCGGCTTGATGGTGAGTATGGTGTTGTGCTTGTGCACCTGCTGGCCGTCGGCTCTGTCCACAATCAGCTTGCCCAGCTTGGGCTCAAGCAGCCGGTTTTCGGCCCCCGCCGCCCCCAGGGTGGCAATCTGTCGGCCTTCGCCGAAGGCGATCACCTGCATCTCGTGATCTCTCGGCTCCACTTCCCAGGCCGTGCCCGAGCCACCGCGATATTTGCCGGCACCGCCGCTGTCCTGCAGCAGGCCGTAGCGGTGAATGATGATGGGGTAGGAATATTCGAGCAGCTCGACATCACCGGAGCTGAGTGCACCAAAGCAGCACAGGGGCCCGACCGCATGCCAGCCATCCATCACCTGGGTGGCACCGGCGCCGGAGATAATGGACGCCAGCACCATGGTCACATACTGTTCGCCACTGCGCGGATCCATGCCCGCGATGTTGATGCCGCTGGCATGGCCCCAGGAGGCGGTGACCCGCTCGGGCGCCGCCTGCTCCAGCGCCTTGCGCACGGCGTCGGTCAGGGTTTCCATCGGCGTGGTGGTGCAGTTGACGTGGGGCGCCGGCTCCATCGCATTGCACAGGGTGCCCTTCTCGCCCAGATCCACGGTCACACAGCGGTACAGGCCTTCGTTGTAGGGCGGCGGCAGCTGGGCAAACATCATCAGTCCCAGGTAGACGCCGGACAGGGAGTTACCCTCGTAGGAGTTGATGAAATACGGAATTTGCGGCGGACTCTGCACGGCAATGTGCAGCTGGTCGCCGGTGACCGTGATGGTACTGGTGATCTCCATCTCGCCGAAGCCGTGACCGGCATCTTCCAGCATGGCACTGCCCTGGTAGACGCCATCGGGCACGTCACGGATCAGGGAGCGCATCTGTCGGTCGGCCATGTCTTTCAGCTCGGCGATGCAGGCCTTGACCGTGTCCACTCCGTATTTGTCGAGCAGGGCGATCAGGTTACGCTCACCCACCCGGCAGGCGCCGTACTGGGCGTTGATGTCCCCTTCCTGATCGCGCCTTGCTCGCATGTTGGTGAGCAGCAGGTTGATCACATCGGTCCGGGGCTTGCCCTGTTCCCACAGCTTGACCGGTGGAATGCGCAGGCCCTCGGCGTAAATTTCCTTGGCGTCCGGGTTATAACCGGCCGGCACCGGACCGCCGATGTCGGTAAGGTGACCCTTGCACACGGTCCAGAACACCAGCTCGCCTTGGTAGAACACCGGTTTGTACATGCAGCAGTCGAGGATGTGGCTGCCCTTGTAGGCCGGATCGTTGTGATAGATGACGTCCCCTTCCTGAATGTCACCGTCGAAGAACTCGGCTACCGCTTTCATGGCCGGGATCAGCGAACCCAGGTGAATAGGGATGTCCTGGCCCTGGAGGATCATCTCGGGGAAATGGTCGAACAGGGCGTTACTGTAATCGTGAGCCAGGTTGAATACACTGGAGCGTCCGGTCTTTTCCAGGGTGAGCGTCATTTCCCGCTGAGTGGTTTCCAGCGCTCCGCGCACCACCGCCAGGGTTATGGGATCTACATGTGTGGCCATCGTCTACCTTCCATTTTATGACTGGCTGAATGACGGTTATAAGATTGTTACCGCCAGGTTTCGCAGTCATTATAAAAGTGATGCAGGCCCGGAGAATTGACGCAGGAGGCACTCGTTCTTGACCAGGAGCGCACTCTCGGCGCAAAAAGCACACGCCGCCCAGGCGGGCGGCGATAAAAAAGTGTTAACGGAAAGAGCCGACCCCGTATCAGTCTCGGCTGATGCGGCCCGTATTGAACTCGGGCTTGGAGTTGAGTTCAGGCAGCGTCCAGCTTGCCTGTCGTCGCTCCAGCTCGGCGCCTTTCGGCCCCCGCCCCTGCTCGGTAATGGCCACTCTGCCCTGTTCGACGCACAGCACTGTCTGGGCTCGGGTGCCGTAGTCCGGACTTTGAATGAAGATGGACGACAACAGGCTTTCCCACTCCGGGCCGACGCCGGTGTTGGGCAGGTGTTCGAGCGCGGCCCGGGTGTCGTCATCCAGCAGGCCGAACGCCGTTCCCTCCTGCACCGGGCCCAGTTTGGCCAACCCCTGCTTGAGCCGCTCCACCTTGGGCCAGGGGGTATCTAGCATGGCGTTGGACAGGCCATAGAGCCCCGCTCCCAGCCGGCGGGCATCCGCACCGGAACGGTTGCCGCCATACCAGAGCTCGCCACGGGTCAGATCCCCCAGCAACAGGTTGAAACCGGCGTAATCGTCACCGCTCACCAGCTTGTGTCGTAAATAGGCTTCAGGATCCTGCTCGCCGGCCAGAAAATCGGCCACCAGCTCGCCCCGGCTACGCCCTCCGTCGCGGGCCCCGACTTCCCGCACATTGGTCAGGGCGGCAAAACGACCGGATCGGGTCATGCCCAGCCAGGTTCCCCCGGCCTGCAGATCGCGACCGGCCCAGATACCGGGATGATCCGGCCACCAGTGGGCCGGCGCCGTAGGGCGGGCATAGAATTCATCCCGGTTGGCCAGCAGGTGCAGGCAGCCCTGCTCCGGCTGCCAGGAAAAGGCTATAAGACACAAAAGTGAGGCTCCTCAAGATGATATCGACTGTCTCTACCTTACCCCCGAGGGCCGTAACAAACCAGCCTTCAGGGCCGCTCTGGCTCGTCACTTCTTATGCGCAAAAAGCTGGCAAAGCGCGGCAACTGCTGGTCGGTTTCGCCCCGATAACGATAGGTCACCACGCTGCCCACCGGCGGCGGTTGTTGCCGCTGCAGGTCGCTGAACCCCGTGCCCAGTTTAAAGCGGCGGCCATCTGGCGTTTCTACCAGCAGCGCACCCAGCATGCCCTGATATTTTCCCTGCCCGGGCAGGTGCGCCAGCACCTGGGCCTCCGCATCCTGAAAACGTTTGAGTTTGAGCAGATCCTGGTTGCGAGTCGGCTGATAGAGACTGTCGCGATGGCGCAGCATCAGCCCTTCGCCGCCCAGGGCTTCCACCTCAGCCAGATAGGCGGCCAAAGCGGCATTATCGGCCAGTCGCCGCTGTTCAAGCAGCTCGATATAGGGGGAATCGTGACGTGAAAACAGTCGTGCCAGCGCCGTTAACCGCGCCTCGAATGGCAGTTCGCTGGCAGGAAGATCGAACACCATAAAGCGGATCTGCTGCCACTCGCTGTGCTGGGGGCGATAACGGCGTACCGCGGCGGACAACGCATTAAAATGGCCCCGCCCCATCCAGAGCTCACCATCGAGGGGCGTGTCGGGAAACCCGGCCACAAACCAGTCGGGAGCAGAAAATCGATGGCCATTGCGTGACAATAGATCACGCCCGTTCCAATAGGCGCGCACGCCGTCCAGTTTTTCGCTAACGCGATACAGGCTGACGTCTTGTTGCTGATAGTCTTTCGCCAGCTGCAACGGCGGCAGCGCTATGCCCTCGGCGTATCCGGTGCCCGACAACAGTGCCAACGGCAGCCATAGCGATAACCTGTTCATGTTCTCCCCTCCCTGACAGAAAGCAAACAAGGGTACAAAAATCAACCGTTAACCACCCAGCATAGTCCTTCGGGCAGCGTTAAGCCTGACGCTGTAAGCGATCAGCAACCGAAAGAAACAACCCTTAAGAGCTTTTTTGCCACGGAATCCACGGACCCCACGGAAGAAAAGCGAAAGCGATAACAGTTAAAAGAGCTACTTTTGGTACACAGAGTCCGTAGAGAGTGGCCGCATCCACAAGAGACGGTGTTTGTCTTGAGCTGATCGCTTATAGCTGACGGCTTTCAGCTGGGTTTTCGGTCTTGATCGGGTATGACATTGAGTGGGCGGGCGGCAGACCAGCCGGCGACCAGTTGCCCCAGTTGCAGGGCCATCAGCACTATCAGTGCCCACTGCCAGTGGCCGCTGATATCGCGCATCAACCCCAGCGAAACGGGCCCCAGCGCGGCCAGCAGGTAGCCAATGCTTTGTGCCATGGCCGACAAGGCGGTGGCCTGTGCCGTATTGCTGGCTCGCAGTACAAAAAAGGACAACGCCAGACTCAAGGAACAGCCACACCCCATACCAATAAACGCAGCCCATAACAAAGGGGCGGCAGTGGGCTGCCACCAGACCCCGACAATACCCGCAAAGGAAACGGCAAAGGTGGCCAATACCAACAGCCGCTGATGACGCATTTTAGCGGCAAATATGGGCACCAGCAGGTTAAAGGGAATGCTGACCAAATTGATTAACGCGGTCGCCGTACCCGCGTCATGGGCGTCCAGGCCGCTTTCCTGCAGAATTTTAGGCAGCCAGGTGGCCATGGAATAAAAATAAAACGACTGCAAGCCCATATAAAAGGTAATGGACCAGGCCAGCTTGTCGCGCCACAGGCTTATCCGTATCGGATTGGCGGGTCGCCCGACGCCCTTTACCCGGATCATCGGCAGCCAGAACAATACACACAACAGGGGAAACACCGCCCACAGAGCGACCGGTACCCGCCAGTTGTCAAATTGCTCCAGCAAGGGAATCGCAAGATAGACGCCCATGCCGGCTCCCGCAGTCAAGGTTACCGAATACAAGCCTGTCATCAGACCTACTCGGTGGGGGAAAAAGGCTTTGACCAGGCCGGGGATCAACACATTGAGCACCGCAATGGCCGAGCCCAGTAGCAAGGTACCCAAAATAATCAGGGCATAATTATCCACCAGCCTGAGCCCCACTCCCAGACTGATCACCATGAGCCCCACTATCGATAGCCACTGGGGGGCCCAGCGGCGAGTCAGCCAGGGCACACAAATCGACATGACGCCAAAGCAGAGCAACGGCAGCGTGGTCAGCATGCTGAAGGCACTGGCGCTGATATCCAGCGCGGCGCGAATTTCCGTCACCAGCGGCCCCACCACCACCAGGCCACCTCGTAAGTTGGCGGCCGCCAGCATTAGCGCGACTATCGCCAGCAAGGCAATAACGGGCCGGCCGGCAAAAGGTCCGTAGGGCGTGCTTGTCGTCATTATTATTCCTTAAGGTGCATAATTAAATGAATGGCCAGAAGGCAGGCGCGATCACATACCCAGACCTGCAGCGGTCTGAGTGTATCGCCTGTTTGCGTATTGGCAGAAAAATCAACGTCATCCATGTTAGGATTTGTCAGCTCATAGAGCAAATGGTCTAGCCGCAGATATCAGGCTTAAAGCAGTAACAATAGGGAATGTGATGTTAGATCCAAAGCAAATCACTGCTGTTATTTTGGCCGGCGGCGAAGGCCGCCGTATGCAAGGTGCCGATAAGGGGCTGCTCAGCTTGTGGGGCCAGCCGCTGGTGGCGCATCTGCAAGCGCGGCTGACCCCACAGGTAGCCAGCGTGATGATTAATGCCAATCGCAATCAGGAGCGCTACCGGCAATATGCCCCCGTGATTACCGACAGCCTGGCCGGTTTTGCCGGCCCGTTAGCCGGATTTGAAGCCGGCCTGAGTCATGCACCCAGCGAGTGGGTGTTATTTGTGCCCTGCGACAGCCCCCTGGTGCCCGCGGATTTGGCCGAGCGCTTGTGCGCCGCCATTACCCACCCCGGCCAAATCGCCGTCGTGGATGATGGCGCACGCCTGCACTCTGCTACTGCCCTGCTGCATCAATCGTTGCTGCCGTCACTCAATGACTACCTGGAAGGGGGAGATCGTAAATTACAGCTGTGGTTTGCCCAGCACGAGTTGATTACCGTGGACTTTAGCGATCAGGCAGCCGCCTTTACCAACCTGAATACGCCAGCGTCCCTGAAGCAATTAGAGTTAGCCGGTAAGAAGTGAGGTGTAATGAGTGAGGGGAAGCACCTGGTCTGTGAGCTTGTGGTTTGGCACCTCACACCTCACCCTTTACTCCTGACGATCAAAAAAGGACGCCGCGGCGTCCTTTTTACTATTTTAGCGAGATTGGCTCGTGCAGTAGTAGGCGATTAGCCTTTGTACTTGCTGAATACCAGGCTGGCGTTGGTGCCGCCGAAACCAAAGCTGTTGGACATAACGGTGTCCAGCTCGGCTTCCTGATATTCGGTCACGATAGGCAGGTTTTTCGCCTTTTCGTCCAGCTCGGTAATGTTGATGCTGGGTGCAATAAAACCGTGCTCCATCATCAGCAGGGAATACACGGCTTCGTGTACACCGGCCGCACCCAGTGCGTGGCCCGTCATGGCCTTGGTGGCAGAGATGAAAGGCGCATTGTCACCAAACAGATTGTTAATGGCTTCCAGCTCTTTCACATCCCCTACCGGCGTAGAAGTACCGTGGGTGTTAACGTACTGTACCGGGGACGGTGCAGTGGCCATGGCCTGCTGCATGCAGCGTACCGCGCCTTCGCCAGACGGAGCAACCATGTCGTAGCCGTCTGATGTGGCACCGTAACCGGTAATTTCGGCGTAGATTTTGGCACCACGCTTCAACGCGTGTTCCAGTTCTTCTACGACGACCATGCCGCCACCGCCGGAGATAACAAAACCGTCACGGCCTGCATCATAGGTACGGGATGCCAGCTCTGGCGTGTCGTTGTACTTGCTCGACAAGGCGCCCATGGCGTCAAACTGCAGCGCCAGCGTCCAGTCAACTTCTTCGCCGCCACCGGCAAAAACGATGTCTTGTTTGCCCAGCTGAATTTGCTCCAGCGCATGACCAATACAGTGCGCAGACGTGGCACAGGCCGAGCTGATGGTGTAGTTGATACCCTTGATCTTGAACGGGGTCGCCAGGCACGCCGAGGTGGTGGACGACATGGTACGAGGCACCATGTAAGGGCCTACTCGACGGACACCCTTGGTCCGCAGAATGTCGCACGCTTCAATCTGGTTCTTGGACGAAGCACCGCCGGAACCTGCTACCAAACCGGTGCGTTCGTTAGATACCATAGACTCATCCAGGCCTGCATCGGCAATCGCCTGCTCCATGGAAAGATAGGCAAAGGCGGCGGCATCACCCATGAAGCGCATGACTTTGCGATCAATATGCTCGGACGGAACCATATTTATATTCCCCCAAACATGGCTGCGCAAGTTATGATCAGCAAACTGCTGGGAGAAGCTAATACCGGAGCGGCCAGCTTTGAGTGAGGCCAAAACCTCTTCCTGATTGTTACCAATGCTGGACACCACACCGATACCGGTAATGACTGCTCTTCTCATCGATCCTTCCTACTGTATTGATTTAGCGCCAATTCTAACCATAAACAATGGTCAAAGTGGTCTGCTTTCACATAAAATAGCCGTTTTTACGGCCCCGGAGGTTCAGTGTCACCCCACTTCATTACAACCGCGCGTCTGGACTGGAATGACCAGGGCACGCCGGTCGCCGCTGCGTTCGACGATGTCTATTTTTCCAACGACGATGGTCTGGCCGAAACCCGTTATGTGTTTCTGGGCCAAAATGGCTTGCCTGACCGCTGGGCACACCACGATCGGCCGCTGTTTGTGGTGGCCGAAACCGGCTTTGGTACCGGCTTGAATATGCTGGCCACCTGGCAAGCCTTTATCGACTATCGTCGGCAACATCCGCAAGGTAACGCCCAGCGTCTGCACATGATCAGTGTAGAAAAGTTTCCACTTACCCACGCCGATTTAAAGCAGGCCCTAGGCCAGTGGCCAGAGCTTAGCACTTTAAGCGAACGTTTGTTAGCTGAATATCCTGTTGCCGTAAACGGTTGCCACCGGTTGTGGCTGGACGACAATGTGAGCCTGGATTTATGGCTCGGCGACGTGGCCGAGGTGCTTCCGCAAATGGAAGCCGGCCTGGCTGGCAAGGTCGATGCCTGGTATCTGGACGGCTTTGCGCCGAGTAAAAACCCCGAGATGTGGACCCCGGAGCTGTTTCAGCAACTGGCTCGCCTGGCCCGCAACGGCGCCACCCTGGCCACCTTTACGGCCGCCGGTTTTGTACGGCGGGGGCTCAACGAAGCCGGCTTCAATGTGACACGGGTCAAAGGCTTTGGCCGCAAACGCGAGATGCTGGCAGGCAGCCGCCGCTGTGAAGGGCGCGCCCCCTACCCCAGCCCCTGGTATTGGCGCCGGCCCGGCCGCTCTGGCCATACCGTGATTGTGGGGGCGGGCATTGCCGGTGCCACCCTGGCCCATGCGCTCACTCGCCGCGGCCAGCGGGTGACCCTGCTGGAGCAGAACCAGGCTCCCGCCCGGGGCGCGTCCGGTAATCGTCAGGCGGCGATATATCCCCTGCTCAATGGCGAGCACGATACCCTGAGCCAGTTTTTTCTGCAGGCCTTTTTATATGGTCGTCGCACCCTGCCTGCGCTAGCCACACGCCACCAGGTACATCACGACTGGTGTGGCGTGGTACAACTGGCCTATAACGAAAAAAGCAGCGCCAAAATAGACAAGCTGCTGGCCAGCCCGTTGGCACCCGCCTTACTACACCCCTTAACGGCAGAGCAGGTAAACGCCCGCACCGGCATTACCGTTGATCTGCCCGGCATTGAGTATCCGCTGGGGGGCTGGATTTGTCCGTTTGAATTAACCGCCGCCCTGCTTGAAGAGGCGCAGCAAAGCGGCTTGCTGCAGTGTCGTTATCAAACCAAAGTCATGTCGCTGCATGCGCAAGACAACCAGTGGCGGCTTGAAACCCAGGGCGAGGTGATCATGGCCGATAACGTAGTATTGGCCAACGGTCATGAAATGACCTCCTGGCCACAGACCCAACATCTGGCTTTGTCGCCGGTACGCGGTCAGGTGAACTATCAGCCCACCAGCGCCACGCTGAGCCCGCTGAAAACCGTGATCTGTTACGAAGGCTATCTGACCCCGGCCTGGCAAGGCAGCCACTGCATAGGCGCCAGCTACGGTCGCCGACAAACGGCTCTGGATTATCGGGAGCAGGACGAACAGGAAAACATGAACAAGCTGGTGCGCACCCTGCCGGCCCTTGCCGATATGACGCCGGTGGCGGGTGCCGGACGAGTGAGTGTACGGGCCGCGTGCCGCGACCATTTACCCCTGGTCGGTATGGCCCCCGATAAAGCCGGCCAATTGGCGCAATATCACCAGATGCCGCGCCGCCACCGTGAGGCACTGCCGCTGCCGGCAGATTATGCGGGTTTGTATGTCATGTCGGGGCTGGGCTCTCGCGGCCTGTGCTCGGCCCCCCTGCTGGCCGAGTTGGTCGCGGCACAGCTGCTGGATGAGCCCTATCCCTTGTCCCGGGCACAGCTGGCGGCCTTGAATCCCAACCGTCACTGGGTGCGAAAGTTACTGAAAGGAAAGCCGGTAGACTAGACCGTGCGCGGCTATTTGGGGCGAATAAGCCCCAGATGACGTCCGTAGTCATTTTGGTGCTGAAAGTCTTTTAACAGGGTGCGGGCAATGTCTAGCTGGTGGTAACCCACATTGTCCGCCACCTCCTGCAAACGCTCGCAGTTTGCTTGGGGCGCAATGCTGAATAACGACTGCTCGAGCCACTCGGCGGATAGCAAGGCGCGCTCACGCACCAGCCGCTCATAGCCGGTTAATGCCAGACGATAGTTTTGCCAGGCCGGGGTTTGCGGCCATTCGAGCGGCTCGGTCACAGTGGCCGTGAGCGATACCGACACTCGAGACGGCAGACAGCCGGCCTCGGTTTGCTGTCCCGACAATTGCCAGGAGAGTCGATAATCAACATCGGCCAGATTGGGCTCGAGGGCACTGGAGCCATAAATATCCACGGTTTGCCGTGCCTTCAGCACCATTTCGGTGGCCACAGCAGGCATCGCCAGCAATAAGATAAAGGCAAACCCAAGCTGTTTCACGATAGCCCTCCGAAAGTCAAGTTAGTTGCCAGCACCCCACTAGTATTATAGGTAGCAGACCAAATCAAGTCGTTTGAGTCTAGGCTTATTTCACCGAGTTGGGCAGTAAAAGTGACAGATGGCCTGACATCCGTCCCTGGCCTCGATATAGTGCAACCCATTGTTAATTGGTTGGAGCGCTGATGATCACAGCCTATACCCTGGATGGAAAATCTTTCCACATTCAGCCACTCGACCTAGAGAGTGCTGTCCCTCCCAACACCTTGTGGCTGGATATTCTCAAGCCGGACGAGCAAGAACAGCTCTGGATGAAGCAGCTGTTTGTTGAAGAGCTGCCAGAGCTGGACGAGCTGGACGACATAGAAGCCTCGGCTCGTTTTTATCGCGATAAAGACGGCCTGCACATTCACTCGCTGTTTCCGCAACGTATGGGCAAGGAAATAGACGGCATCAACGTCTTGTTTACCCTGCGCAAAGACATGCTCATCAGCTTTCGAGAAGACGATCTCGGCTTGATGCGCCTGCTGCGCCACTATATGCGCCATGACCGTCTGGAAGCCAGCAATGCCACCGAGCTACTGCTGGAGATTTTTCAGCTTAAAGTTGAATATGTCTCCGACTTGATTGAAGACGGCTACAAGACCCTGGAAGCCACGGCCAAGCAGGTGCTTCATGTAACTGACTTGCACACCACAATGTCGGATCTGATGCTGCAAGAAGACGGAAACGGTCATATTCGTCTTGCCTTGTACGATACCCGACGGGCATTACGTTTTATCAAACGTTCTTTACGTCAGGTGCTGGACGACGAGCAACGCAGCTGGATTGATGAAATGCTGTACGATATTGAATCCTTGCTGCCGCACACCCAGTTTTTGTTCGACAAAATCAACTTTCAGCTGGAAGCCGCCATGGGCTTTACCAGCCTGGAGCAGAGCAAGGTGATCAAGATTTTCTCGGTAGCCGCCGTGGTGTTTTTACCGCCCACCCTGATCGCCAGTATTTACGGCATGAACTTTGAAATCATGCCCGAGCTGGGCTTTGATTACGGCTACCCCATGTCACTGGTGATGATGCTGATGTCGGCCTGTGGCACCTATTATTTCTTTAAACGCAAAGGCTGGCTGTAACAGCGACGAGGACTTCTTGATGTGGAAAGCACTGATATTCGGCGGCATGGCCGCCCTGGTACTCAGCGGTTGTGATAACAATGAAGTGGGTGATGTCTCTCTGGGTTTGTTTACGACCAAGGACATCAAGATAGAAGTACTGGCCGACCCGCTGGTGCCTGGGGTCACCTGTCACATGTCGAACGTAGTCGCAAACCTGAACCTGGCCGATCCGTCAGACATGTCAATCAGCTGCCGGCAAACCGGTGAAATCACCCCGGCCATGATAGCAGCCATAGACCGCTCCAAAAGCGGCGACATAGTGTTCAAGAAATCAAAAAGCATTTTCCTGAAAAGCCTGAAAATTCGCCGAATTTATGATGAGCAGAGCCAATCATTGCTGTATCTGGCCTACAGCACCAAGGAAACCAGCGGCAGCTACAAGCACGCCATGTCCACCGTCCCCTTGTGGGGTACCCTGGCTTATAAAGAGCCCACGCCGGCTCAACCTTAAAAACCGTACGGCACCCTCGTGAAGAACGTCACCTCGCATAAGCAAGGACGGGGGTCTATCGGCTCTGCAGACGACCCGAAAGCCGACAGTTGAGAGCCATGGTTTCTGGACTCCTCACCTGCATTGGCTCTCCGCACCAACCTGCAAGGCGTCGACTTTACCGCTACTAAGCCCCAAGTCTGTTATACAGCCTGAATATAGAGCTGGTGGATTGAAGTAAGCTATACGCCTTACGCTGTTCGCCATCCGTTAAAGACACCCACAGCACTCTTTATCGTTACTGCGACCGCTTCAATATTCTGTGAAGCAGGATGGTTTAAAAATTTACGCCTGCGGCGTAATGCGAGAGTAAACGTTCGCCTACAAAAGATATAAACAAGATCCTGAAACAAGTTCAGGAAGACGGCATAAAATATCGTTGTACGTCTTACGCATACGCCGTAAGTTAAAACGAACACCGCAACCAGGTCTTCACTTACAGCGTATGGCGTAAAGCGTATGCCTGTGTTTTAACTGCGGATCAGTTGTTCGCGCAACGCATGAATGCGGTCGCGGGTAGCGGCGGCTTGTTCAAACTCCAGGTTTTGTGCCTGCTCGACCATCTGTTTTTCCAGCTCGGTGATCTGCTTGTCCAGCTCTTTGGCAGTAGGTATGTGCTCGGGCAGTACCGTTTTGTCCTTGGCGCGTTTCGAGCCGATACGTTTGGTGCCGTCCAGGTCCAATACATCGGTCACCGACTTGGTCAATCCTTTCGGTGTGATGCCATGCTGCCGGTTAAACTCCTGCTGCAGCTCACGCCGGCGCTCGGTTTCCCCGATGGCCGCGGCCATGGAGCGGGTTATCTTGTCGCCATACAAAATGGCCTTGCCGTTCAGGTTACGGGCGGCCCGGCCTATGGTCTGGATCAGCGAACGTTCCGAGCGCAAGAAACCTTCTTTATCTGCATCCAGAATGGCCACCAGGGATACTTCCGGCATATCCAGCCCTTCGCGCAGCAAGTTAATGCCGACCAAGACATCAAATTCGCCCAAACGGAGATCGCGAATGATTTCCATGCGCTCGACGGTGTCGATATCCGAGTGTAAATAACGCACCTTCAAGCCGTGATCGATTAAATACTCCGAGAGGTCTTCGGCCATGCGCTTGGTCAGGGTGGTCACCAGGACCCGCTCGTTCACCGCAATCCGCAGTCGGGCTTCCGACAACACATCGTCCACCTGAGTCGCCACCGGGCGCACTTCTATGACAGGGTCAAGCAGGCCCGTGGGACGCACCACCTGCTGGGCAATATCATCACCGGACTTATCCAGCTCGTACGGGCCCGGGGTGGCCGATACAAACACGGTTTGCGGCATCAAGGCTTCGAATTCTTCGAAGCGCATCGGCCGGTTGTCCAGTGCCGAGGGCAGCCGAAAACCATATTCCACCAGGGTTTCCTTGCGCGAACGGTCGCCCTTATACATGCCGCCGATTTGTGGCACAGTGACGTGTGACTCATCGATGATCAGCAGGCCGTCGCCTGGTAAATAGTCGAACAGCGTCGGCGGTGCTTCGCCTTCCTCCCGACCGGACAAATAGCGCGAGTAGTTTTCAATGCCCGAGCAATATCCCAGCTCCTGGATCATTTCGATATCAAACTGGGTGCGCTGGCTGATGCGCTGTTCTTCCAGCAGTTTATTGGCCGATAACAACTGTGCCTTGCGCTCCTGCAGTTCGGCCTTGATGTACTCGATGGCATCCAGCAGCTTTTCGCGCGGTGTCACATAGTGGGTTTTGGGGTAGATGGTAAAACGCGCCAGCCGTTGCGAGACCCCACCGGTCAGAGGGTCGAACAGACTGAGCCGTTCTATTTCGTCATCAAACAGTTCTACCCGCAGCGCCTGGTTATCGGACTCGGCCGGAAAAATATCGATCACCTCGCCTCGCACCCGAAAGGTACCGCGCTGAAAACCCGCATCGTTACGGGTATATTGCAGCTCGGCCAGGCGGCGTAGCATGTCACGCTGATTCAGCATATCGCCGGTACGCAAATGCAGCATCATGCTCAAATAAGACTGGGGATCCCCCAAGCCGTAAATGGCCGACACCGAGGCCACAATGATCACATCGCGCCGCTCCATCAACGCCTTGGTGGCAGACAGTCGCATTTGCTCGATGTGATCGTTGATGGAGGCATCCTTTTCGATAAAGGTATCCGTGGTGGGCACATAGGCCTCGGGCTGATAGTAATCGTAGTAAGAGACGAAGTACTCAACCGAGTTATGGGGAAAATATTCCTTCATCTCGCCATACAGCTGGGCGGCCAGGGTTTTATTGGGCGCCAGTATCATGGTGGGTCGATTCAGGGTGTTGATCACATTGGCGATGGTAAAGGTTTTGCCCGAGCCGGTGACGCCCAGCAAGGTTTGATGCGCCAGGCCCGCATCGATTCCCTCCAGCAGCTGGGCGATGGCCGTTGGCTGGTCGCCTCCGGGCTGATACCCGCTGACCAGTTGGAAGTCTTTGCTCATTTACAGTCTCCTTTCATCTTAATGACCAGTTTACCCCCTGTGGAGCAGTAAATTTAAGCAAAAACTGCACCTGCCGCCATAAGGAGTAAAAATTCTATTTTACCCTTGACCCTATCGGTCAGGCTGCGTATCATCTGCGGCCTCTTCACGAGATTCCCCCTTAGTTCAGTTGGTAGAACGCCGGACTGTTAATCCGTATGTCGCTGGTTCGAGTCCAGCAGGGGGAGCCAATTTAGCAACACATCTTCAGACTTATCCACTAGCAATCTCTTGCTTTAACATAAAAACCCACATTTTGCGCTTTTGCTCTAATATCGTTATTATCGGTTAGATAATGAACGACAATTTCGCATGTCTTTTTCCAAGTTTTTGATTTTAAAGTATTTATTTTTTGGTCAAAAAATTACCGCCTTATCCGAGAAGCCTGCCACCACTGGCTTTGCACGAGTTATGGGGAGCTAATCCACAGCCTTATCCACAGAAATGGTGGATAAGTCGTGCCAAGCCTGACCCCTGCTGGCTCGGCGCCGCTGTGCATAACCTTTTCTGTTTTGACCCGGCAAAAAATGGACTTGACTGCCAGCCGATAAATCCGATCTTTTTATCTTGGCCCGCCTCTCATTTACAATTAACTTATGTGTTACATCCTGTTTAAGCCGACTTAAATGCTTTTTTTGCCCAGTTAACCGCATATATGCACTGAAGTAATAATAAAGTGAAAACACTGTATTTTTTGTCGCCTGTAGCCACGCAGTTTTATTCATGTACCGGCAAACTATGATAGTCTTTCGGCACTATATGACGAGACCACAATAGCCATGCGTTTAATTCCCTTTGCTCACCCAGCACAAGTCTGCCACTGGGCGGCACACTATATTGCCGATCGTATCAAGGCCTTTGCGCCCACCGCCGATCGCCCCTTCGTACTCGGGCTGCCTACCGGCAGCACGCCACTTGCCACCTATCAGGAGCTGATCCGCCTGCACCAGGCCGGGTCCCTGAGTTTTCGCCACGTGGTGACCTTTAATATGGATGAGTACATAGGCCTGCCTGCGACTCACCCGCACAGCTATCACTACTTTATGCATGAGCACTTCTTTCGGCATATCGATATATTGCCGGCCAATATCCATATTCCCAACGGTAACGCCGTCGACATGGTGGCTGAGTGTCAACAATATGAAGATGCGATACGTCAGGTCGGTGGCATTCATTTATTTATGGGTGGCGTGGGCAGTAATGGTCATATTGCCTTTAACGAACCGATGACGGCATTTGATTCCCGTACTCAGATCACCCGTCTCACCGACATTACCCGCCAGGATAACTCACGCTTTTTTGATAATGATGTGTCTTTGGTGCCGACGCAGGCAATCACTGTGGGTCTGGGCACCTTGCTGGATGCAGAAGAAGTCATGCTGCTGGTCACCGGTGAGCACAAGGCTCAGGCGCTGCAAGCCGCGGTTGAGGGGGACATAACACCACTGTGGCCCATCTCCTGCCTGCGGTTACATGAACGCAGCATGATTGTTTGCGACCAGGCCGCCACCGCTACCCTGACGAACAGTCCGAATCTTCACGATGCCGCCGTCGCCGTATAATTATCCCAAGCTTGAGGAGTCGCCCGTGTTTGCGTTAACCGACTGCCAGATATTCACTGGTGAACAATGGTTGCTCGACCATGCGGTGGTCATCGACCATGGCCGGATTAGCGCCGTCATTCCCAGGGGCAGTCTTGCGCCTGAACTCCCCAGCCATGACTTGAATGGGGCCTTGCTCAGTGCGGGCTTTATTGACTTGCAGCTGAATGGCTGCGGTGGCGTCATGTTTAACGGCGATATCAGCGAGGCCACGCTGGCAACCATGCAACGCACGAGTTTAGCCTCCGGCACCACCAGTTTTTTGCCCACGCTGATCACCTCCCCCGATGCGGACATGCGCCAGGCGGTGGCCGTCACTCATGCCTACATGGCCAAGCATGCCAATCAGGTATTGGGGCTGCACCTTGAAGGCCCCTACACCAACCTCAAGCGGAAAGGCATTCATCCGGCCCGGCAAATACGCCCTCTGGACGAGCCCATGCTGGACTTTTTGTGCCGGCATGGGGACGTCATCGCCAAAATGACGCTGGCGCCCGAGTGTAATCAGCCCGAGCACATTGCCCGGCTGAAGGCCGCCGGCATCATGGTCGCCCTGGGGCACACCGCCGCCAGCTATGATGAAGCCATGCAAGGCATTGCCGCCGGAATTGGCTTTGCCACCCACCTTTACAATGCCATGACGCCGACCGGCAACGGCCGCGAGCCCGGGGTAGTCGGCGCGGTATACGACAGTCCCGATATTTACGCCGGTATTATTGTCGATGGGGTTCATGTGCATGACGCCAACGTGCGCCTGGCACACAAAGTACTGGGTTCACGGCTGTGTCTGGTGACCGACGCTACGGCCGCCGCCGGCGCCGGGCCAGAGTTAACGCAATTCGACTTTTGTGGCACCCGCGTGCTGGTGCGCGATGGCCAGTGCCTTGATGAACACGGCACCCTGGGCGGCTCCTCGCTGACCATGGTAGCCGGCGTGCGTAACCTGGTGGAGCGCATCGGCCTGCCGCTGGCAGAAGCGCTGCGCATGGCCAGCCTGTATCCGGCCCGCGCCATGGGTAAAGATCAGGATCTGGGCTCGATTTCCGTGGGGAAAGTCGCTAATTTAGTGGTATTAAACGAAGATTTATCCGTTAAAAATACCTTGGTAAACGGGCAGTTTACCGAGTAAAAGTAAAAAAACCGTCATCTTAATCATGCGAACAGGTTAGCGTTATGAATAAATTGGTTTATAGCACGGATCCCGATTGGCAGGATCCGGCAACGTCACCGGCTGCGCAAGACAGTCTGTTTCCCGACGATGGGGTGATCAGGCTGCGCCGCGAAACCAAAGGTCGCAAAGGCGCAGGGGTCATTTGTATTTATGGGGTGCCCGCCAAAGACGTGGGAGCCCTGGCCAAGCAGCTGAAAAAGCAGCTGGGTACCGGCGGCGCAGTCAAGAAAGGAGTGATCGAGATCCAGGGTGATCGTCTGGCACAAATCCAGACACTGCTCGGCAAGGCCGGCTTGAAGGTAAAGCAGGTAGGTGGCTAACCCGGCTTGCATTTATCAATACCGGCTTTAAAATGGCTTTTCCTGCGCAAGGGGGAGTAGTCTCTCTCACGAGACGGTCATCAACATGCTTGGTGCAATCACCATGGTGGCCGTGATTCGGGTTATTTTGTTATTCAATACAAAATAACCCGAATTTGACGAGACCTTTGACAGGCTGCTGCCAAAACCGGGGACGGGTTGGTGCGGTCTGCTCATCGGTTAATAAATTCTCGTCCCCCGGTACACTCTGTGGAAGCATTAACTACCTCGACCCTGGCGGTCGCTATTGCCGAGATAGGCGATAAAACCCAACTGCTTGCTCTGCTGTTAAGCTGTCGTTTCAGAAAACCACTGCCTATCATTACCGCCATTCTCCTTGCCACCCTGCTCAACCACGGCCTGGCTGCCTGGCTAGGAGTCTGGCTGCAACACTGGCTCGACCCCCTGTGGCTACGCTACCTGCTGGCCGCATCTTTTTTCGCCATGGCCATTTGGATGCTTATTCCCGATAAGCTGGATGATGAAAGCAGCGGGTTCCGCCGCTACGGACCTTTTTTAACCACCTTTGTGTTGTTTTTTATTGCAGAGATGGGCGACAAAACCCAACTGGCCACCGTGCTGCTGGCCGCTCGCTTTGTTGAAGAGTTCTGGTGGGTCGTGCTAGGCACCACCCTGGGCATGATGGCCGCCAACGTGCCCGTGGTGCTGCTTGGCAAAAAAGGCGCCGAGCGCCTTCCCATGGCCTGGGTACACGGTGCCAGCGCCCTGCTCTTTCTCACTCTGGGCGTGACCACCTTGTGGTGGTAATACGTGGTGGTAATACCGCTAGTCCCCTGCGGTTTGTAATAATTCGGTGGCGGTGTTTTGTATCTGCTCCAGCAGATATTGCTGTGCCGCCACCGGTGTTTCACCGGCTCGGCGTAACACATACAGCGTGACGCCGAGCTTGGGCTCCAGCGGGCGGACTTGTACTTCGCCCGAGGCGTCCATCAAGGCGGTAAAGGGATCCACCAACGCCAGCCCCTGCCCCGCGGCCACCATCAGCCGCGCCAGTTGATAGGTTTGTACCCGCGTCATCATCCTTACCGCAGGCTTCAGCTCCTGCAAGTGACCTTGCAGCAAGGCCCCCAGACCATCCCGGCTATCCAGTCCTATCAGGCTGAGCCCTGCCAGGTGTTGCAGCCGCAATGGGGTACGGCATTGCGCGTCAGACCACCAACCGGCCGGTGCTATCGCCATCAAGCGGCTGTGCGCCAGCGTATCTACCTGCAAGCTGGGATGCTCAACACGCATCAGAGTCAGCCCCAGATCTGCCTCTTGCAGCAACAAGGCCTGTACCATTTCCCGCGTATGCTGGGTGGCCAGCTCACATTCGATGTCCGGATACTGCCGGCGCCATTGCCCCAGCGCCCGGGGTAACAAACTTTGCGCCAGGGTCGGCGTACACATCAGGCGTAGCTTGGCGGCATTGGCGTGGCGCAGATTGGCGGCCAGTCGCCTGAGACTTTGCAAGTCCGACGAAAGTTGTTCGGTCGGCGCCTGCAACATCAAGGCCTCGGCGGTCGGCTGCAGCTTGCCGCGTACGCGATGGAACAGGGCAAACCCCAGCTGCTGCTCCGCATGCTGCAGACTTTTGCTGACCGCCGGTTGTGAAATATGCAACAGCTCGGCCGCTGCCGTCAGGCTGCCGGTTTGTAAAATGGCTTGAAACAACTCTATATGACGTAACCGCATTATCTCCCCCATGAAAGCGGGTATAACCTATGGTTATACCCGCGACTTATCTTTTCATTGTTCGTTTGACACCACAATACCTATGCTGAGGCCATTGCGTTTTACAGGAGACCGGCATGCGCGTTGCAATTATTGGCGGTGGGGTAATCGGCTTGACCACCGCCTATGCCCTCATCAACAAAGGACATAGTGTTGATTTATTCGAGCAGCATGATGCCGTCGGCATGGCCACCAGCTTTGCCAATGGCGGCCAGCTTAGCTATCGCTATGTGTCTCCACTGGCCGATGCCGGCGTTCCCTGGCAGGCATTGGGCTGGATGTTCAAAAAAGACTCGCCGCTGCGTTTTCGGCCCCGCATGAGCATAAGCCAATGGCGCTGGTGTCTGGACTTTTTGCTCGCCTGTCGTACCAGCGTCAATCAAGCCAATACCGCTCATCTGTTGCGCCTGGCACTGCACAGTCAGGCGGTACTCCATGACTGGCAGGCACAGTTTGGGCTGACGGACTTCGCCTGGCGCGCCAATGGCAAACTGGTGATTTATCGCGATAGCCACCATTTCAGTCATGCCGCCGGCAAAGTAGTCGAGTCATCCATGCAGCAAGTGCTGACTCCCCAAGAGTGTGTCGAGACTGAGCCGTCACTCGTCGATTTGGCGCCGCAGTTACAGGGAGGCATTTTTTCGCCTGGTGATGAAGTGGGTGACTGTCATCGGTTTTGTCGGCAGCTATTGCAACAGCTGAGCGCCCACCCGAACTTCAGGTTGCACACCGGCCAAACGGTGCAGAAACTCGTGGTGGAAAATGGACAAATTCGCGGCTTGCGACTAAACAATGACGAGGTGGCGGTCGATCACCTGGTGATGGCCGCCGGCATGGGCAGCGTCGGCCTGCTGAAGTCGGTGGGCGTCAAGGTGCCGTTGTACCCCTTGAAGGGCTATAGCCTGACCCTGCCGGTTCAGGATCACGCCACTATACCGCAAACCAATGTCACCGATTATGACCGAAAAATCGTGTATGCACGCCTCGATGATCAGTTGCGCGTGGCCGCCATGGTCGACATTGGTAACGCCAGTACTGAACTGGATGCCGACAGAATTGCCTCGCTACGCCGCCAGGCTCAGCTAAGCTTTCCCAGGGCGGGGGATTATCAGCAGGCTCAGGCCTGGGCCGGGCTGCGGCCCACGACTCCCCAGGGCACCCCTTTGCTGGGCAGGAGCGGCATCAAGAACCTGTGGCTGAATCTTGGCCATGGCAGTCTGGGCTTTACCCTGGCTTGTGGCAGCGCTTCCAGCCTGGCCCATTTAATTAGCCAGGAGCCAGCAGAGATTACATTAACCGGATTACAGCTGCCTCACTGATCGTTTTTCAGGCGCAATTTCTCGCCTGACGATATTTGATTAGCAAAAGGTTCAGGATTACATTAACGTATTCGGCTCATATGGCTACACATTAAACAATGTGCTGGTCATAGGAAGAATGTCGATGTTATTTGGAAGATAACCCAAAGATCCGAAATGGAGAATCATAAGATGATCAAACTAATGACCGGCGCCATGACCGCCCTCTTGCTCAGCACGCAAGTCAGTGCCGAAGCCCGCTATGTTACCATTGGTACCGGTGGTCAAACCGGCGTTTACTATACTGCGGGACAATCCGTGTGCCGCTTCTTGAACCGTGGCGCAGAAGAGCATGACATCAAGTGTAACGCTCCTTCATCCGCGGGTAGCGTAGGCAACATCGTTGCCTTGCAAAACAAGGATTACGACTTTGGTTTTATTCAGTCGGATCACCAGTTCAAGGCCCTGGAAGGTCAGGCTCCGTTTGACAAGAAACCGGTAGAAAACCTGCGTGCCGTGTTCTCGTTGCAAAGCGAAATTTTGACTATCGTGGTCCGTAACGACAGCAAGATCGATGCCCTGGCTGATCTGGAAGGCAAGCGCGTCAACATAGGCGTACCCGGCTCTGGCAGCCGTGATACCTTTGAAGAGCTGATGCAGGCCAACGGTTGGGATAAAGACACTTTCTCTCTTGCCGCCGAGCTGAAACCTGCCGAAATGGCAGCCGCTCTGGGTGATAACAACCTGGATGCCATCACCTATGTAGTAGGCCACCCCAGTGGTGCCATTCAAGAAGCGCTGACCACCGCCGATGCCAAGCTGATCCCCGTGACCGGCCCAGGTGTTGACAAGCTGCTGGCTGAAGCCACCTACTTCACTCGTGCCGACATTCCTGCCGGTTTATACCCGGGTGTCGACCAGCCGATTTCTTCCATGGGTGGCAAAGCGGTACTGGCCACGACCGAAGAAACCGATCCTGAAGTCGTTTATCAGCTGGTGAAATCCGTGTTTGATAACCTGGATCGCTTCAAGCGTCTGCACCCCGCCTTTGCCGATTTAAAAGCCGAAGACATGATCAGTGCCGGTATTACCGCACCTCTGCATGAAGGCGCCAAGCGTTACTACCAAGAAAAAGGCTGGCTATAACCGTCTCCTGCTTATAGCAGAGACAAATGAGACAATCACTTTCAGGCTTTCTGCCTAATTGATGTATCCTTATCATAAAGCAAACCTCTTCTGTTACCCCGGAAGAGGTTTGCTCTTCTCTATTGCAACATCAAGACAGGTATCACCCTATGTCAGAAAAAAAACTCTCCGTAGAAGAGCTGATTGCCCAGGATGTGGGGGCCCGTACTCCCGGTGGCATTATGGCCAAGGTGAGCGCCGGCCTGGCTCTGTTATGGTCATTATTCCAACTCTGGATTGCTTCTCCCCTGCCCTTCCTGTTTGGGGTTGGGGTACTCAACAGCACGGAAACCCGCTCCATTCACCTGGCCTTTGCACTCATGCTGGCTTTTCTGGTGTTTCCTGCCTTTAAATCGTCACCACGCCATCGCGTCCCCTTGCTCGATATTGCCCTTGGCTTGATAGCCGCAGCCAGTGCCGCCTACTTGTTTATTTTTTACCAGGAGCTGTCCCAGCGCCCTGGCAATTTAACCACGGCCGATCTGGTCACCGCCTGCATTGGCATTACCCTGTTGCTGGAAGCGACCCGACGTGCGCTGGGCCCTCCGCTGGCCATTATCGCCCTGGTGTTTCTGGCCTATAGCCTGGCCGGCCCTTATATGCCCAGCCTGCTGGCGCACCGTGGCGTCTCCTTCAGCGCCCTGGCCAACCACCAGTGGATTACCACCGAAGGCGTGTTCGGCATTGCGCTAGGGGTATCCACCAGCTTCGTGTTTTTGTTTGTATTGTTTGGTGCCCTGCTGGAACGTGCCGGTGCCGGTCATTACTTCATACAACTGGCCTTCAGTTTACTGGGGCACTTTCGGGGTGGCCCTGCCAAGGCAGCCGTGGTGGCCTCCGGCCTGACCGGCATGATCTCGGGCTCGTCCATTGCCAACGTGGTCACCACGGGTACCTTTACCATTCCCATGATGAAGCGCACCGGGTTTTCTGCCGAAAAGGCCGGCGCAGTCGAAGTGGCCTCCTCGGTGAACGGCCAGATCATGCCGCCGGTCATGGGCGCCGCCGCCTTCTTGATGGTTGAATACATCGGCATGCCTTATGTTGAAATCATCAAGCATGCCTTTTTGCCGGCCGCCATTTCCTATATTGCCCTGCTCTATATTGTGCACCTGGAGTCGCTTAAATTGGGTTTACAGCCCATTGGCGGTTATCAGCCCAAACCCTGGCTGCGCCGCCTGACCGGTTTTGCCTTTGGGGCAGCCCTGATCAGTGGGTTGTCACTGGCGGTGTATTACGGGCTGGGCTGGCTCAAACCCGTGCTGGGCGACTATGTGCTGGAAGGCGTCGGCGTATTGCTGGCAATAGCCTATCTGGGGCTGTTGAAAATAGCCGCCAGTGTGGCACCGCTGCCACCGGAAGATCCGAATGCCCCGCTCGATTCACTACCCCAGCCCCGTGCCGTGCTCTTGTCCGGCTTGCACTTCCTGCTCCCCGTGGTAGTGCTGGTCTGGTGTTTGATGGTGGAGCGGTTATCCCCTGGCCTGTCTGCCTTTTGGGGCAGCGTGATGCTGGTATTTATTCTGCTGACTCAACGCCCGCTGCTCAGCTGGATGCGCACCGACGGTCAGCACGATCACGGTAACTTCGTGGACGGCCTGGTCGACTTGCGTGAAGGCTTGCTGGCCGGTGCCCGCAACATGATTGGTATCGGTATTGCCACCGCAGCCGCCGGCCTGATTGTCGGTGCGGTCTCACAAACCGGTGTCGGCCTGGTATTGGCCGACCTGGTGGAACTGCTGTCGATGGGCAACTTGCTGCTGATGCTGGTGCTGATTGCCGTGTTCAGCCTTATTTTGGGCATGGGCTTACCCACCACCGCTAACTACATAGTGGTCTCCAGCCTGTTGGCTCCCGTCGTGGTGACCCTGGGCCAGCAAAACGGCCTGATCGTGCCCCTGATCGCCGTGCACCTGTTTGTGTTTTACTTTGGCATTATGGCGGACGTGACACCGCCGGTGGGGCTGGCTTCGTTTGCAGCCGCGGCCGTGTCTAAAGGCGATCCGATAAAAACCGGTATTACCGCCTTTTATTACAGCTTGCGGACCGCCGCCCTACCTTTCCTGTTCATCTTCAACACCGACTTGTTGCTGATTGATGTGGGCTTCTGGCATGGGGTATTAATCTTTATCATCTCCACCGCCGCCATGTTGATCTTCGCCGCAGGCACTCAGGGCTACTTCCTGGTGCGCAGTCGCTGGTACGAAGGCATACTGCTGCTGCTGGTGGCCTTTACCCTGTTCCGCCCCGGATTCTGGATGGATATGCTGCACGACCCCTATCGTGACGTACCACCCACGCAAATAGAGCAGGTAATGGGCGAGGTGGCCGCGGAAAGTCAGCTGCGCCTGCGCATCAAGGGAATAGACGCGGTCGGTGACGCCAAGGAGTTCAGTATGTTACTGCCGGTTCCCGCGGGTGACAGCGGTGCCGAACGCCTGCAGAAACTGGGCCTGATGCTCTATGAAGAAGACGGCAAGGTCTTAATCGACAGCGTGGCCTTCAACAGCCCGGCTGCCGATGCCGGCCTCGACTTTGACCAGGAGATCATGCTGGTCAGAGCCCCGACGGAGCGCTGGCTTAAAGAGCTGATGTGGATCCCCGGCTTTCTGGTACTGATGCTGGTGGTGTGGCTGCAACGCCGCCGCCAACCGGCTCAAGAGAGCAAACCGCCGCTCACCGCGACCTCTTGATGTTGGTAACCTAATAAATAGCCCCAGCCCAACCGCTGGGGCTTTTTTTTGCCTGGTTAGGCCGTGAGGAGGAGTGATAACAATCTAAGTAAAAACATGATCTATTTTAAAGTTGAGTACCAGAGGAAACAGAGTCAGCTCCCACGACACGCCATAAACCCATCCCTGGGGGCTCGGGAAATGACATCCC
>NZ_JBLWUK010000012.1:0-85128 GCF_048268965.1 Oceanisphaera sp. | reverse complement strand
GCGGGTCGTCGGAGTAGTCCCTTTGTCCGATGCCTACACAACAATGAAATAGATCATTTATTTAATGTGCTTGGTATGAATATGATAGACGATGGTGCGGGAAAATATAAAACACGGTGGCCGGGGAAAAGCTCGGAGTTGCAATGCTGCTCTGCAACATTGCACAGCTAAAGCAGTGCCTACATTCGTGCGCCATTCCGATGTTGGCGCTGCCATAAGGGGCTTGGATTTTACGCATAAAAATACCGGGCAAGCCCGGTATTTTTCGCAGTGCTATAGGTTTAGGGTTGGCTTGTCCGCTTTACCCTTCACTCTTTACCCATTACTTACGCAGGCTGGCCTTGTCTTTTAATATCACTTCCAGTGCCACTTCATCACAGGCGTGCTGACGTGGGCACAGGTCACAGTCTTTCATGACTTTTTCTGGCAACAAGGCCTTGCTGGTCATGGTAAAGCCCAGCTTCATGAAGAACTCGGGCACTCGGGTCAACACAATCACCCGGTCGATGGCCATGTCTTCGGCTTTCTTCAATATTTTTTCAACCAGCGCAGTCCCCTGCCCCTGCCCCTGAAAGCCGGGCTCAACCCCCAGCGAGCGTACTTCCGCCAGGCCGGTATCATACACATACAAGGAGGCACAACCGCTGATCTGGCCCTGCACTTCAACCACGGCAAACTCCCCCACGGCCTTGACCAGGTCTTTACGGTCCCGGGGCAGGTTTTCACCGATATTGGCCCAGTAGTTGACCATGCGCTCTATGGCATCCAGGTCGGTCAAACGGGCGCTACGCACATGAATGCCCGAGCTGTCGCGCTGGGTGAGGCGGCGCTCGGCACTGGTCAACGCAAACTCCACCTGATCCGGTGCGACACCACCCAAAGCACAGCGGCTGGCCAGGCTGGACTCCAGCGACAGCTTGTCGTAGGCGTCCTCTTCGATCATCGGGCTGAATGCCTTGAAGTCAGCCATCGGCAGCTCTTCCATCGGCAGCTTCTTGCTGATGGCGTGTACCACTATGGCACCCACTATGTGATGCGCCTCCCGGAAAGGGATCCCCTTGGACACCAGGTAGTCGGCCATTTCGGTGGCATTGGAATAGCCCCCCTGAGCCGCTTCCCGAGTTTTATCTTCGTTGAGCTTGATGTCGTGCAGCACCATTTCCGCCATTTCCAGGCAGTCATACCAGGTATCCAGAGCATCAAACAGCCCTTCCTTGTCTTCCTGCATGTCCTTGTTGTAGGCCAGTGGCAGCGCCTTCAAGGTCATCATCATGCCGGCGTAGGCACCGAACACCCGACCGGTCTTGCCGCGGATCAGCTCCAGGGCATCGGGGTTTTTCTTCTGCGGCATCAAGGATGAGCCCGAGGTCACCCGGTCAGACAGCTCGAGGAAACCCGACTCGCCCGAGTTATAGAAAATCAAATCTTCGGCGAAGCGTGACAGGTGCATCATGGAGTTGGTGGCACAGTTCATCAGCTCCAGCACATGGTCGCGATCCGAGACGGAGTCCAGGCTGTTGCGGGTCGGTGACGAAAAGCCCAGTGAATGAGCCAGCTCGTGGCGGTCAATCGGAAAGCCGGTGCCCGCCAGCGCCCCACTGCCCAGCGGGCAGGTATCCATGCGCTTTTGCGCATCCTGCAGGCGGGTAAAGTCCCGCTCCAGCATTTCGACATAGGCCAGACACCAGTGAGCAAAGGTCACTGGCTGGGCACGTTGCAGGTGGGTGTAGCCGGGCAATACCGTACCCTGTTGCTGACGGGCCACTGTCACCAGCTGCTTTTGCAGCTCATCCAGCTTGGCCAGCAAGGGCGGTACCTGCTGCTTGCACCACAGTTTGAGATCGGTTGCTACCTGGTCGTTACGACTACGGCCAGTATGCAGCTTCTTGCCCAGGTCGCCCACCGCATTAATGAGATGACCTTCCACCCAGGAGTGAATATCTTCGGCGTCGGATTGTAAAATCTGGCTGGGATCTTCCATCACCTTCAATTTAAGGTCATTCAGTGCCAGCTCGATTTTTTGCTGTTCCTCTGCCGTTAATACGCCCGCCTTGGCCAGGGCACGAGACCAGGCGATGGAGCCGACAATGTCCTGTTCCGCCAGGCGGTAATCGAAACGCAGAGAATCGTTAAACTGCTTAAATTTGGCATCCGCCGCCTGACTGAAACGCCCACCCCAAAGTGCCATAACTCCTGTACTCCTAAACGGTATTGCTAATATATGATGGTTAACCACGCCTGTAACAGGCCTGGCGTATTGTTGCTCGATATTATACTTAAAACGCAGTTGGAAGCGGTAAGCTTTAAGCTGTCAGTAGACAGTTAAGCGCAAAGTGTGAAGAGTAAAGGGGTTAAACACCTAACGATTCACGCCTGACACCTCACTTTTTCTACGTACAGCTTACGGCTTCAAGCTTTCAGCTTAAAAAACACAGGGGGCATTAAGCCCCCTGTGGTTATTCTTCAACTTATATTCACTATCCGACCGCTATTACTTCTTCAGGCTGTTCAGCGCCTTGATGCGGCTGGCCAGCGAGTACAGACGGATAAAGCCTTCGGCGTGGCTCTGGTCGTACACTTCATCTTCACCAAAGGTCGCGAACTCTTCCGAGTACAGGCTGTTCGGTGAGGACTTCTGAATGGCCGTTACCTGACCCTTGTACATTTTCAGTACTACTTCGCCGGATACGTCTTCGGCAATGGCATCGGCAGAAGCCAGCAGCGCCTTGCACAAAGGGGTGAACCAGCGGCCGTCGTACACCAGGTGAGAGAACTCGGCGCCCACCTGCTCGCGCCAGGCGCGAGTCGGCTTGTCCAGCACCAGCTCTTCAACGGCGCGCAGGGCTGCCATCATCACGGTGCCGCCCGGGGTTTCGTAGCAACCACGAGACTTCATGCCTACCAGGCGGTTTTCCACTATATCCACCCGGCCTACGCCATGCTTGGCCGCACGCTCGTTTAACGTGGTCAGTACCTGGTACGGGCTCATCTGCTCGCCGTCTACCGCCACGATGCGACCCTGTTCTATGGTCAAGGACACGGTTTCGGCCTTGTCGGGAGCCTGCTCGGGGGACACAGTCCAGGTCCAGGCCTGCTCGGATGGCTCGTTCCAGGTGCTTTCCAGCTCGCCACCTTCGGTGGAGATGTGCCAGGCGTTGGCATCACGAGAATAGATCTTGGTGGCGCTGGCAGTGGTCTTGATGTTGCGTTCGGCCAGGTAGTTCAACAAGTCTTCACGGCTTCTCATGTCCCAGATGCGCCAGGGAGCAATAATCGCCAGCTGGGGAGCCAGTGCAGCAACCGCACCTTCGAAGCGTACCTGGTCGTTACCTTTACCGGTACAACCGTGAGCAATCGCCTCGGCACCTTCGGCCAGTGCCGCTTCGGCCATGGCCTTGGCAATGATCGGGCGCGCCATGGAAGTCCCTAACAGGTAGGTCCCTTCATAAATAGCACCGGTTTTCAGGGTCGGGTACACATAGTCGTTGACGAACTCGTCTTTCAGGTCGGCTACGATGCACTTGACGGCGCCCGAGGCGAGGGCTTTGGCTTCTATGCCTTCCAGCTCTTCGTCACCCTGACCCACATCACCGACGAAGGCGATGATCTCACAACCTTCATAGTTTTCTTTCAACCATGGAATGATGGCTGATGTATCCAGACCACCGGAGTAGGCCAGCAGAATTTTTTTGAATTGGCTCATTAATGCATATCCCTGTTAATCAATGTCAGCAGCACGGCATTCTGAACGTGCATGCGATTTTCAGCTTGGTCGAGGATGAAGGAGGAAGGACCGTCCATTACCTCGGAAGTTATTTCCCACTCCCTGTGGGCAGGCTGGCAATGCAACACCTGTTTGGCTCCGGTTTTGTCGAGCAGGGCCTGATTGATCTGATACGGCATGAAGACTTCGGCTACCTGCTCCAGAGGCGTTTCATCGCCCATAGAAACCCAGGTATCCGTATACAACACATCGATATCATGCACATCATCCAGGCTGTCGGTGACCTGCACCTTGCCACCACTGATGGCGGCCAGGGCTTCGGCTTCCTTTAACACCTGGGCATCCACGTTGCGGCCCCGGGGACACACAGAGGTCACCGTGACGCCCAGAATGGCGCCGGCCAACAGCAGTGAGTTGGTCACGTTGTTGCCGTCACCCAGGTACGCCAGGTGCACCTTGCTCAAATCATCATGATGCTCGGCAATGGTCATATAGTCCGCCAGTGCCTGACACGGATGATACAGGTTACACAGGGAATTGATCACCGGTACCTTGGCATATTTTGCCATTTCGACCAGCGTTTGGTGATCATAAACCCGTGCCACTATGGCATGAGACCAGCGCGACAGGTTGGCGGCAAAGTCCTGTACCGTTTCGCGGCTGCCCATGGCACCATTCTGGCTGTCCAGATAGACCGCATGACCGCCCAGACGATTAATACCGATATCCAGGGTCACGCGGGTACGCAATGAAGGCTTCTCGAACAGCGTGATCACACTCTTGCCTTTCAGCTCATCCGCATACTTGGCCGGATTGGCTTTCAGATCTTTCGCCAGGTTCAATATCTGTTCTATTTGCTGCTTGCTGTAATCTTTCAGGCTTAATAAATGCTGCATAATCTCTCCTTAGTGTGAAATCCGGGTGCCAAACTCGGACTCACCAGCCAGCAGCGACAATAACTGTTCCGGATTACGCCAGCTGCCCACGGCAACCGGCTTGCCCAGTATCTTGGTGGCTTTGAGCGCCGCCTTTACTTTAACGGCCATGCCATCCTTGATCACGCCTTGCTGTATCAGCTCCATGGCGCGGGCTTCCGTCAGCGCGTTAATCAGCTGACGTTCACCATCGAGAATGCCACTGACATCCGACAACATCACCAAGTCCGCGTCCAGCACTTCGGCAATGGCGGTCCCTGCCTGGTCGGCATTGACGTTCATCAGCTGACCATCGAAGGTAATGCCGATAGAGCTGACCACCGGCAAGAAGCCACCGTCCAATAGCGTGCAGATCAAGGTGGCATCGCCGCCTTCAATTTTGCCCACTGCCCCCAGCTCGGGATCCAGCTGGCTAACGCGACACAAACCACCATCGCCCAGGCACAGGCCCACGGCACTGATGTTGTGGGCAATGGCCTGGGCCAGCAGCAGTTTGTTGGCCGTGCCCGCCAGGGCGCCGGTGATCACGGGGATGTGTTCCACCGGGGTAACGCGCAAGCCGTCTTTTTTAGTCGACGTCAGTCCCATGGCCTTCAGCTGGTTATCCACCAGCACGCCGCCACCGTGGACTAATACCAGCGGACGTTTTACGTCATCGATAAAGGTCTTCAGCGTGGTAAACAGCGCCGCCAGGGCGTCGTTACTTTCCAATAAGGTACCGCCCAACTTAATGACCAGCGGTGTTTGTTTCGTCGTCATCCTGGATTTACTCCTGTACCAAACCCGCCAGTGGCGAAAATCCTTGGTGAATATTAATACATTGAATCGCCTGACTGGCCGCGCCTTTCAACAGGTTGTCGATGGCCGACACCACAATAAGCTGGTTGCCGTCCCGCGCCCAGTGCAGATCACAGAAAGGGGTACCCGCCACATCGTTAATTTGTGGCCACTGACCGGTCAGGCGCACAATTTTCTGGCCATCGTAGGCCTGATGGTAAGCCGCGGCTATTTTCTCATCGCTCACATCGTCGTTCAGCTGCACATAAATGGTGGCCAGAATACCGCGAATAAAGTTACCCAGATGCGGCTGAAACACCACCTGATTATCAAGGTGATGGCTGATTTCCGGCTGATGGCGGTGATTCAGCACCCCATAAGGCTTAAAGCTGACCTCACAAAAACTGTTGGCGTGGCTGGCCTTGCGGCCGGCGCCACTGACGCCGGATACGGCACTGATAATCGGCTTGCTGTCGGCGGCAATCAGCCCCGCCTGCTGCAATGGCTTCAATGCACTCAAGGAGGCGGTAGGGTAACAACCCGGTACGGCAATCAGCTGAGCCGCTTTGATGGCATCCTGATTCCACTCCGCCAGGCCATAGGCCGCCTGACCTAGCCAGTCAGGGTGCTGGTGAGTAAAGCCGTAAAAGCGCTCATAGAAATCCTCTCCGGGCACACGAAAGGCACCGGACAAATCAAATACCGGCAAGCCCTTGGCTACAAAGCCCGGCGCCAGGTCGTGGCTGACTTCATGCGCCGTGGCCAACAGCACCAGATCGGCGTCGATATGAATGCGACTCAGGGCCTCGTCATCCAGTGGCAGCAAGGGCTGCTCGATGATGCCACGCCAGCGGGGGTGCAAGCTGGAAAATGGCTTGTGGGCGTCCTGGCTGCCCTCTGATACATAGAGGCCGGCTAACGAAAGATGAGGATGGGCCTGGACTAAACCGGCCAGTTCGGCTCCGGTATAACCGCTGGCACCGATAATTGCAGCTTTTAACATGGGCGTATCCGTCAATTTGAATGTGGCTTGGTTGAGATGCAGGCGTCAGCCTAGCGTGTTTTCAGGGCTTATGTCACCCTAAGGTAATGGCTCAGGCGAGCAGTCGTCGTCGCCGTAATGAGGAAAGGAAAAACATGGCCATTTGCTACGCTAGTTACCCAGATAAGAATAAGCTGTCAGCCTAGCAATGATAAAATACTTATGCAACATTATTGAATATAAATTTGATGACTTTTTACGGAGTGTCTATGCCATCAACACAGCCCAAACTGCTCGATATGTATCGCGATCTCATCGCCCTTCCTTCCATCAGCAGCACCG
Organism: Oceanisphaera sp.; assembly: GCF_048268965.1. Taxonomy (GTDB): domain Bacteria; phylum Pseudomonadota; class Gammaproteobacteria; order Enterobacterales; family Aeromonadaceae; genus Oceanimonas. Next base: position 78,368 of record NZ_JBLWUK010000012.1, on the reverse strand, counting down.
AAAGCAGCTGGGATCAAAGCAACGAGCAGGTGATTCGACTGCTGGCCGACTGGTTCAGCCAGCTGGGTTTTGCCGTTGAAGTGACCGAACTGCCCGACTTGCCCGGCAAATTCAACCTGGTGGCCACCCGAGGTGAAGGTGACGGCGGCCTGCTGCTGGCCGGTCACACCGATACCGTGCCTTATGATGAAGGCCGCTGGACCAAAGATCCCTTTAAACTCACCGAGGAAGGCAACCGCCTCTATGGCCTGGGCGTGATCGACATGAAAGGTTTTTTTGCCTTTATCGTCGAGGCGCTGAAAGACATCGACCTCAGCAAACTGACCAAACCCATTCGTATTTTGGCCACCGCCGATGAAGAAACCACCATGGCCGGGGCCCGTGCCATTGCCAGCGCCATGGCCATTAAACCCGACTACGCGGTAATTGGTGAGCCCACCGGCCTGGTACCCGTGATGATGCATAAAGGTCACATGTCGGAAGCCATTCGCATTACCGGCAAGAGTGGCCACAGTTCCGATCCGGCCAACGGCGTGAATGCGCTGGAAATTATGCATAAAGTGATGGGCCGCTTGCTGGATCTGCAGCGCCAGCTCAAGGAAAACTACGGCAACCATCATTTCAAGGTGCCGCAGCCTACGCTGAACCTGGGCGCCATCAGCGGTGGCGACAGCCCCAACCGCATTTGTGCCTGTTGCGAGCTGAATTTCGATATGCGCCCGATTCCCGGTGTCGGCCCGGATGAGCTCATGGGACTGCTGCATCACGCCCTGGAGCCGATCAAAGAGCAATACCCCAATGCGCTGGAGCTGTTTCACCTGCACGAACCCATTCCGGCCTATGGCACGGATCCGGAAGGCGAGCTGGTCAAGGCGGCGGAAGCCATTTCCGGCCACCAGGCCGAGGCGGTCAACTACTGCACCGAGGCCCCCTTTATCAACCAGCTGGGCTGTCAGACCATAGTGCTGGGCCCGGGCCACATAGCTCAGGCTCACCAACCGGATGAGTATCTGGACCTATCCTTTGTCAAGCCCACCATCGATATCATTCAGCGACTGGTACAGCGCTTTTGTCTGGCTCAGAACTAACAACAGCGTCAGGCGTTAAGCGTTAAGCATAACCCCCACTCCACACCATCAAAATACCGGGTTTGTCCCGGTATTTTTTCATTGCTCTCTCATGGGGAGCCTCATCCCTTGGGATTCCCCTTTACTATTCACCCCTCTCGCGCCATTTTAGCGAACCAGCTCCCAAAAATACTCCGCCCTCTTCAGCAGGATTGACCGCCATTACGAAAGCTGGCTAGATACCTGCAGCGGAAACAAAAAGTGATAACAACTAGATAGATGAGGCAGATATGGATAATCATGCGGCACTCAGGGCCAATGTTGGCCTGCTGGGGCAGTTGCTGGGCGATACCATCAAGGATCACCATGGCCAAAGCTTTCTCGACAAGATAGAAACCATACGCCAGTTGGCCAAGTCGGCTCGTCAAGGTAACGACGACGACCAGCAGCAGCTGCTCGATACGCTCAAGCACTTGAGTGACGACGAGCTATTACCCGTAGCCCGAGCCTTCAGTCAGTTTCTTAACCTGGCCAACGTGGCCGAACAGTTTCATACCATTTCTCGCCAGACTCAGCACGAGGCCGGCGCCGGCCCCCTGAGTCAGGTATTTGAACGGTTGAAAACGGCCGAGATTAACGAAGACAGCATCAAGGCCGCCGTGGCCGAACTCGACATAGAGTTGGTGCTCACCGCCCACCCCACGGAAGTGACCCGCCGCACCTTTATTCACAAGCATGTGCAGCTCAACGACTGTCTGGCGGCACTGGAACTGGACTTGCCCGAGCCGGAGAAAGCGGAATTACTGGAGCGAGTCGAACAACTCATTACTCAGGCCTGGCACAGTAATGAAATTCGCGCCCAGCGCCCCACCCCGGTCGACGAAGCCAAGTGGGGTTTTGCGGTTATCGAGAACAGCCTCTGGCCGGCCCTGCCTAGGTTTATGCGCCAGCTCGATGAGCAACTGCACACCCAGCTGGGTATTCGCCTGCCGCTGGATGCCGCTCCGGTGCGTTTCGCCTCCTGGATGGGCGGCGACAGAGACGGCAACCCTTTCGTGACCGCCAAGGTCACCCGGGAGGTGCTGTTGCTGGGCCGCTGGATGGCCAGCTCGCTGTTTCTCAACGATATTCAAGAGCTGGTCTCCGAGCTGTCGATGTCGCAGGCCAACGATGAGCTTGCTCAACAGACCGAGCACCACGACGAGCCTTACCGCGTCATCTTGCGCCAGCTTCGCGAAGATTTACGCGAAACCCTGATGTTCCTCAACGCCAAGGTGCAAGGCCAGAGTACCGATGCGCGAGATTTGATCACCACCACAGAGCAACTGCGCCAGCCATTGGAGCTGTGTTATCGCTCCTTGCAGGACTGCGGCCTGGGCAAAATCGCCGACGGCCTGCTGCTGGACGTGATCCGCAAGGTCGCCTGCTTTGGCATTCATCTGCTCAAGCTGGATATTCGCCAGGATGGCGAGCGCCACACTCAGGCCCTGGCCGAAATCAGCCGCTATCTGGGGCTGGGTGATTATGCCGACTGGAGCGAGGCCGACAAGCAAGCCTTCCTGCTCAATGAACTGAATTCTCGCCGTCCGTTGCTGCCACGTCAGTGGCAACCCGGTGCGGAAACCCGGGAAGTGCTGGATACCTGCCAGGTCATTGCCGAGCATCCACAAGACGCCTTCGGCATCTACACCATCTCCATGGCCGGTGCTCCATCCGACGTGCTGGCCGTACAGCTGTTGCTGAAAGAGTGCGGCGTGAACTTCCCGATGCCGGTCGCGCCCCTGTTTGAAACCCTGGACGATCTCAATAACGGCGCCGATGTCATAGAGCAGCTCTACAAGCTGCCCTGGTATCGCGGTTATCTGCAAGGCCGTCAGTATGTGATGATTGGCTATTCCGACTCGGCCAAAGACGCCGGCATGATGGCCGCTGGCTGGGCGCAATACAGCGCCATGGAAAAGCTGGTGGCCATTAGCGATCGCGAGCAAATCAAACTGACCCTGTTTCACGGCCGGGGCGGCAGCCTGGGTCGCGGCGGCGGTCCGGCGCGGCAGGCGATTCTGGCTCAGCCTCCCGGCTCGACGCTGGGCGGATTGCGGGTCACCGAACAAGGCGAGATGATCCGCTTTAAATTCGGCCTGCCCAAGGTGGCCATCGACAGCCTGGCACTCTATGCCAGCGCCGTGCTGGAGGCCAACCTGCTGCCGCCGCCCGAGCCCGAGCCCCAGTGGCGCGAGCTCATGGACACCATAGCCGATGTCTCCTGTGCGCACTATCGCTCGCTGATCCGCGACGAGCCAGACTTCGTTCCCTACTTTCGCGCCGCCACCCCCGAGCAGGAACTGGTCAAGCTGCCGCTCGGCTCGCGCCCTGCCAAGCGCAGGCCCGGCGGCGTAGAAAGCCTGCGCGCCATTCCCTGGATTTTTGCCTGGACGCAAAACCGACTGATGCTGCCCGCCTGGCTCGGCGCCCACAAAGGGCTGGAACAGGTCATCGCCGACGGGCAGGAAAGTGCTCTGATGGCCATGAACAAGCAGTGGCCCTTCTTCCGTGCCCGACTCGATATGCTGGAAATGGTGTTTCTCAAGGCCGACTCGAACCTGGCGGCCTACTACGACAGCCTGTTGGTGCCGACCGAGCTTAAGCCGTTGGGCAAGCGGTTACGGGATGAGTTACAGACCAGCATGAAGCTGATATTGCAGCTGAAAGAAGAAGCCGAGCTGTTATCGAACGAACCCTGGATCAAGGAGTCCATCAAGCTGCGCAACCCCTATACGGATCCGCTCAACGTGTTGCAGGCCGAGCTGTTAAAACGTTCACGCCAGCATGAAGAGGATGATATTAGCCCGGCACTGGATCAGGCGCTGATGGTGACCATAGCCGGCATCGCCGCCGGTATGCGGAACACGGGGTAACCACAGCTGGAAGTGTGGCGTCTGGCAGAGGGCACTACTCCTCCGACACGCCATGAACCCATATATGGGGGCTCGGGAAATACCGTCCATGGTATTTCACGGTTGTGGGAGACGAGCTCTGCTGCCTCTTTCTGAACACCGAGTTGCCCGAAGATAGTGCCAGCAGGTAACTCTGCAGCATCAAGGAGGACAAAGGGTTCTACTCCACCGACCATCACATGACAGGGAGGTCATGTGCTGAGCGCCACATGGATGTGCTTGCAGCGGGTCGGTGGAGTAGGCCGTTTGTTCGACCTTTACATGAAGTAGGAATAGCTCAATGGTTTAGTGTAATTGGTATTAGCCTTTACTGGCGAGCTTGCTACCTGCTTCCGGCGAGGCGGCAGCCGTTTCCACGAGTGACTTCTTGGCCCAGTAACCGGCCAGCAGGGAGCCGGAAATGTTGTGCCACACGCTGAACAGGGTACCGGGCAGGGCCGCAGCCGGGGTGAAGAACTTCATCGCCAGTGCCGCCGCCAGTCCGGAATTTTGCAGTCCCACCTCGAAGGCGATGGTCCGGCAGACTTTCTTGTCGAACCCCATCATGGCGGTAATGCCATAGCCCAACAGCAGGCCACAACTATTGTGCAACACCACCGCCAGCGCCACTATGCCGCCGATATGGGCGATGTTGTCCACATTCAGAGCCACTACGATGGCGACGATCAGCACGATGGCGGCCATGGAGAATAACGGCAGCACCGGATCCAGCTTCCGAATCAGCCCACCGGCAAAGTAATTGATGCCCACCCCCAGCAGCACGGGTGCCACCACTACCTGCAGCAAACTAATCAACATAGACTGCACCGGCACATCCACGCTTTGCCCGACCAGCAGCGCCACCAGCACAGGAGTGAGTACCACACCCAGCAAGGTAGAAATGGCCGTCATGGAAATCGACAACGCCGTATCGCCTTTCGCCAGATAACACATCACGTTGGATGAGGTTCCCCCCGCCACGCTGCCCACCAACAACATGCCCACGGTCAGCTCGGCATCAAAGCCGAATAACAGCGCTATCAGCAGGGCCACCACCGGCATGACGCTAAACTGCAGTATGACCCCCACCAACAAGGCCTTCCTGCTGGCGATAACATTACGAAAATCATGGATACTGAGCGTTAGGCCCATACACAGCATGATAATGGTCAGTAAAGGCACGATCTGGCCTTTAATGCCGACGAACAGCTCGGGCTGAAAAAAGGCCAAAACCGATAACAACAAGGCCCACAGCGGGAACAACTGGGTGATCAGGGCTAACATTATGCTTCTCTCTGGTTAAAGTGGTGTTACCCAACATGAATAACAAAGCGGAATTGTAATCACATTTCGTTAGTAAAATGCGAGTATATTTACAAACCGGATCTCTCTCACTGATTTAATCAGCCGTAATTTTTTTGCATAATGATGCTTATCTTACTTCCCTCTGCCCGGACTTTGCCATGACCCCCGCCATCTTGTTTCTGGAAAAACAGCAGTCCCCGTTTACCCTGCATCAATATGAATGCTCGGCCCAGGACGACTTTGGAGCCCATGCCGCCGAGCAGTTGCAGGTGCCACTTGATCAGGTATTCAAGACCCTGCTGACCGAAGGCGAACAAGGTGCCGTGGTGGCGCTGGTGCCCTCTTCGGGCAAGGTAAACCTGAAACGGTTGGCCAAGGCGGCCGGAGTGAAAAAGCTCGACATGATGCCCCCGGCCAAGGCCGAGCGCCTCACCGGCTACAAGGTGGGGGGTATCAGCCCGTTTGCACAAAAAAAACGCCTGCCTGTCGTGCTGGATGCTTCGGCCCGTCAACATGCCCAGATCCTGGTCTCTGGCGGCAAACGCGGCTTGTCACTCGGTGTGACCGCCGACCTGCTACACAGCTTGCTCAACGCCGTTATCGCGGATATTGCCGAATAGCGCAGGGCAAGCCCTTAGCCTGTCTCTTAGTCACAACTATTTCTTGTTGATGTTTTTTGAAATTAGTGTGGCTTGTCAGGCAGAGGGCACTACTCCTCCGACACGCTGTGAACCCATCCATGGGGGCTCAAACCACGCCATCCCTGGCGCGGATGGTCGGCTGAGCAGACACCCTCTGCCTTCCCATTGGCACCGGTGCCGTCGGTCAGTGATGTTCACCGAAGACTCGGGGCCTAAAAAGAGGCGGCTGGGATAGCCTCAGCCGACCATCACATGACAAGGACGTCATGTGCTGAGCGTCGCAGGGATGCAGTTTAGCGTGTCGGAGGAGGGTACCTAGCTGCCTCTGGGCATTCATTCACTGGCTAGCTACTTGTGACTAAGAGACAAGCCCTTAGCGATCAGCGTTAAGCTGTCAGATACAGATAATCTCACCCCCTGAAAGCACTCAGCCTGCGCTATTACTTCGAGCACATTTCGGAACATTTTTTTCACTATTTCTTGCGGCGGTTTAATTAAAAACGCTACTATTACGCCTGCTAATACAAACGATTCTCACACGCATAGTCATAAAGGATTACTGAATGCCTTACCCTAAACTCGTGCTCGCCGCCGCCATTGGCGCCCTGCTGAGCGGTTGCGCCCAAACAAAAACGCCAGCCGTCACTCAAAACGAAGTGGTTGAGCATTATGCCGACATCGCCCATGCGGTGTACGCCGACTCCTTGACTGCCGCCGAGCAGCTGGACGTCGCCATCAAGCAATTGCTGGCCAGCCCAAGCGAGCATACCCTGGCGCAAGCACGGACTGCCTGGATTGCGGCGCGTGTTCCTTATCAACAGTCTGAAACCTTCCGTTTCGCCAACCCTGTGGTAGACGACTGGGAAGGTCAGCTGAATGCCTGGCCGCTGGATGAAGGCCTGATTGACTATGTAGCACCGGGTTATCAGCACGAGCTGGGCAACGAGGGCGCAACCGCCAATATTATTGCCAACACCCTATTGCAGGTCGGTGGCGAACGCCTGGATGTCACTCATATTACGCCCGAGCTGCTGGCTGGCCTTAACGAGGTGGCCGGCTCGGAAGCCAACGTGGCATCCGGTTATCACGCCATCGAATTTTTGCTCTGGGGTCAGGATGTTAACGGCACAGGGCCAGGCGCCGGTGAGCGTCCTTATACCGATTATGTGCTGGGTGCCGATTGCACCAACGGCAACTGTGATCGTCGCCGTGATTACCTGCAGGCCGCCAGTCAGTTGTTGATAAGTGACCTGGGTTGGATGAGCAGCCAGTGGCAAGCAGGCAGTACCGATAACTACCGTGCCGAACTGACCGCGCTGCCCGCCGAAGAAGGCCTCCGCCGCATGCTGTTTGGCATGGGTTCATTGTCGTTGGGCGAGCTGGCCGGCGAACGCATGAAGGTGGCACTCGTGGCCAACTCGGTAGAAGACGAGCACGACTGCTTCTCCGATAACACCCACAACTCCCATTACTACAACGAGAAAGGCATCGTTAACCTGATGTTTGGTGAGTATCAGCGCATCGACGGCAGCACCTTGCAGGGGCCGTCATTGCTACAACTGGTGGCTCAGCAAGACAACGCCGCCGCCAGACAGATTGATGCGCAAATGCGTTCCAGTGAGCAAGCGGTTTACCAGCTGGTACAGTCGGCCGAAGTGAATCATGTTCATTTCGATCAGTTAATCAGTGCCGATAACCCGGCAGGTAATCAGCTGGTACAAGATGCCATCGATGCGCTGGTTGAGCAGACTCGCGCCATTGAGCTGGCGGCCAATACCATAGGCATCAACAACCTGGGCCCGGACACGGCCGATCACGAGTTTTAGGCGCATCTCGTAAAGGGTGAAGGGTAAAAAGTGAAGGGGGCGAAAATCACACCCAGGCCAAAGAAAATGCACCGTATCTAAAGACGGTGCATTTTCCTTTTTACTCATCTCTCTTCGCTCTTCACCATTTTTATTCTGGACTCTTTATGCAATTTCGATTCTCAGCCGCACTGCTGTGCGTAACGCTGGCATTCAATGCCCATGCAAATCCCGCCAAACCGGGTGGCAGCACCACCACCGACAAAACCGGCGGCAATGCCTTTTCGATGCCGGCGACGAATTTGAGCTTTGATAAACGACTCGACTTTTCGGTGGGCAACAGCTTTTTTCGCAACCCCTGGGTAACGGCCCCGGCCACGACCGATGCCCGTGATGGTTTAGGCCCGCTGTTTAATACCAACGCCTGCCAGGGCTGCCACATAAAAGACGGCCGCGGCCACCCTCCTCGAGCCAGGGGGGATAATGCGGTGTCCATGCTGGTCCGCTTGTCTATTCCGGCCGATGACAGCCCCGAGCAGCAAGCCTTGTTAAAGGTGCAGGGCGTGATCAACGAGCCGACTTATGGTGGCCAGCTGCAAGACATGGCCATTCCGGGTGCGCTCCCCGAAGGCAAGGTGAATATCAGCTACCACACCCATAACGTCACCCTGAGTGATGGCACTCGAGTGGAGTTACGACAACCCAGACTCACGGTGACCGATCTCGGCTACGGTGAACTGCACCCGGATACCTTGTTTTCGGCGCGCATAGCCCCGCCCATGATTGGCCTTGGACTGCTGGAAGCCATTGATGAAGCGGACCTCCTGGTACGTGACAACCCGGATGGCGATGGCATCAGCGGTCGCGCCAACCGGGTATGGGACAACAAAACACAACAAACCGTGCTGGGCCGCTTTGGCTGGAAAGCCGGCCAACCCAACCTGCGCCAACAAAATGCCAGCGCCTTTGCCGGTGATATGGGCATTACTTCTTCGTTGGCGTTAGCCGATGACTGCACCGCAGCACAAGCCTGTGAACGCTTTGCCAATGGCGGCGAACTGGAAGTGAGTGAAGACATTCTGGATGCCGTTACCTTCTACAGCCAGCACCTGGCCGTCCCTGCTCGTCGCCATCTGGATAACCCGGACGTAATAGCCGGAGAGCAGCTGTTTCTCGCCCTGGGTTGCAGCAGCTGCCACACGCCTTCGTACACCACGGGTCAACACGAAAGCCCGGCGCTCAGTCGGCAGAAAATTTACCCGTATACCGACTTGCTGTTGCACGACATGGGCGAGGGGCTCGCCGATCACAGACCCGAATTTTTAGCCAGCGGCCACGAATGGCGCACGCCTCCGTTATGGGGACTGGGCTATGCCGCCGAAGTCGCGGGTACAGAAGGTGCCTTTTACCTCCATGACGGGCGCGCCCGCACCCTGCTGGAAGCCATTCTCTGGCACGGGGGCGAAGCCGAACCGGCCAAACAGAGCGTGATCGCCATGGGCACGACCGAGCGCGCGCAACTGATCGCTTTCCTGGAGTCGCTATGAAGAAGACCTTGTTACTGCTGGCCACCCTGGGCGCGCTTGGCGCCTGCCAAAGCCAACCCGCCGCCGACGCCGCACTGCAAACCCTGGCCAAGGATCACCTTGGCTTTATGCGTCAGCAGGCCGATGTGCTGGCCCACGAATTAACCCAGCTGCAGCAAGCCAGCACTGATTACTGCCGGCAAGCCGAGCAACAGCCCACCCCCTCACTCGCCCCGGTAAAACAAGAGTGGCGCCGCAGTTTTGACGCCTGGAGTGCGCATCAGGGACAAAGCGGCGGCCCACTGGATGCCGCAGGATTAAGTTTTGCCTTTCAATTCTGGCCGGATAAAAAAGACACGGTCGGCAAGCAGGTTCAACGCGAGCTGGCCGCCGTCGCCCAAGGCGGCTCTGCGCCCCATCGTGGCGTGGTCACCACCCTGAGCGCGGTGGAGTACTTGCTGGAAAACGACTTGAGTCCCCGGCAGCGCTGTCTGTTGCTACCCAGCATCACGGCGCAGCTGGCCAGCAATGGCCAGCTGCTGCAAACGACCTGGCACAATAACAGCGGCTACCAGCAACAACTGGCGCAAATGCAGCGGCAAGGGGGCGCTACTGCCCTGCTGACTCGGGTATTGGGCCAGCTGTCCCACCGTTTCGATCGCATCGAAAAGAAATTGCTACTGCCGCTGAATACCGCACCAAACCCCCGGCCACTGTTTGCCGAAGCCTGGCGCAGCGAGCAATCGTTACACTTCCTGCGCGCCAGTCTCACCTCACTTGAGCAGGAATATCAGCTGGGTGGCATGCGCGCCTATCTGCTGCACGCCGGCCACCCGCATCAAGCTACCGTGAGTGCGTTGGATGAGGCCTTTGCCGATGCCCTGGCACACCTGCCCAGCGGTGACAGCCTGGCCTATTGGCTGACAGGCGATAACTATGGCGAGCTGTTGCGCTTCAAACTGTCATTCGACCAGCTGGGCTATCAGCTGAAGCAACGGCTACCCGGTGAACTGGGCTTAAGCCTGGGCTTTAATGCCACGGACGGTGACTGATGCAGCGGCGGCAGTTTTTAAAGGCCTTATCGGCCGCCGGCGTCCTGAGTAGCCTGGGGTTGGTGGGCTGCGCCTTGCCTGCTACCCGGCCTGACCGTCAGTCTTATCTGATTGGCGGCGGCCGACGCGGCCAGGGTCAATACGTAGTACAGGCACTGAATCTGGATGGCGGCCTGCGCTACCAGCTCCCTTTACCCGCCCGGGGCCACGGCATGGCGGTGCACCCCAGCTTGCCGCTGGCGGTGTGCCATGCAAGGCGCCCCGGCCGGTTTTTATGTCTGTTCAATCACCAAAGCGGTGCCACCCTGCAGCTACGCCAGGCCGACCCCGGCCGTCATTACTACGGCCACGGAGTATTCAGCGCCGATGGCCATACCTTGTTTACCACCGAAGGCGTGAGCGGTAACAGTCAGGGCGTGATTGGCGTTTATAGCCTCGCCGGCAACCGGCTGGAAAAGGTCGCAGAATATAGCGGCTTTGGTATTGGCCCCCATGAAATTCGTCTGATGCCCAACGGCAACCTGGTGATTGGCGTGGGGGGTGTGCATACCCATGGCCGTGAGCCCTTGAATCTGGAGACCATGGCGCCCAGCCTCAGCTACCTCGATGCCGCCAGCGGCGAACTGCAGGAACAGGCCACCCTGACGGACAAGCAGCTGTCCATTCGCCACCTGGCGGTGACCGCAGACGGTGACGTGTTTGCTGGCCAGCAAGACAGAGGCGAACCAGACGATTACCCGCCGCTGATTGTACGCCACCGTCCCGGCCAACCACTGCTGGCGTTGGGTGGCAGTACGCTCGACTGGGCGCGCTTCAATCACTACATTGCCAGCATCGCCGTCACCGACACCCTGATCGCCGCCACCTCGCCACCGGGTAACTGTTATGGCTTGTGGCACAGGCACAGTGGCGAACTGATCCGCATCGCGCCCCTGCCGGATGCGTCCGGCGCCTCGGCCAACAAGGGTCGGATCTGGCTGGGTAGCGGCCAGGGTGGTATCCGTCAGCTCGACAGTAGCAGTCGCGAACAAGGCTTTTATTCGGCGTATCAATGGGATAATCACTGGGCCTTCATTGACGCCTAACGATGTAACAGCAAAACTAACGCCATAAGCTGTACGCTATACGCCATAAGTTAAAGACCAACACCATTCCTCTTTGACTTACAGCGTACGGCGTAAAGCATACCGCTGGTACTTTTCAACAGGAGTTATGCAATGGGTATTTTAAGCTGGATTATTTTCGGCCTTATCGCCGGTATTATCGCCAAGTGGCTGATGCCCGGCCGGGATGGCGGCGGCTTTATCATGACCATTCTGCTGGGTATCGCCGGTGCTTTCGTCGGTGGCTGGATCGGTACTCGCCTGGGGTTTGGCGTGGTCACCGGTTTTAACCTCGGCAGCTTTTTCACCGCCATTATCGGCGCCCTCGCCCTGCTGTTCGTCTATCGACTGCTGAAAAAGTGATACTCGGTGAGGAATAATGGGGTGAGGGGTGAGGAGCTTAGTTCCTCGCCCCTCACCCCTTAGATCACGCCAATAAACTGGCCTCGGGCATTCCCTCAGCCTTTAGACGCTTACACAAAAATCCAGCATCCATAGCGTCGGGGACTAGGAAAACACACGCTATTTCGCTATCTTGACCGGGATTACCGCCTACCGGCGTATCGGGGTACGACATTACCCTGTTCAGTACCCTACGGTATTGACGGAGTCAAAGCCGCACCACAGCGACGCAATACCCCCCGTTTTTACGCTTAACACAGCTCCCATATCAAGAGCAGACCAAGCATGACTTTTCATCCAACATACACGTAAAGGGACTTATGACTATCAAATCTGCTACCGAGCCACCCAACCAGACCCGTATCGAACAGGATCTCATCGGCGAACAAGCCGTGCCCGCCTCGGCCTGGTACGGCATCCAGACCCAACGCGCCCAACAGAACTTCGATATTACCGGCCTGCCCATCAGCCACTTCCCGGAATTGGTACGCGGCCTGGCCATGGTGAAGGCGGCGGCGGCTCGCGCCAACCACCAGCTGGGATTACTGACCGATGACAAGGCCGAGGCCATTCAACAAGCCTGCTCGGACCTGATTCGTGGTGACTATCACGAACAGTTTATTGTCGATCTGATCCAGGGTGGCGCCGGCACTTCAAGCAACATGAATGCCAATGAAGTGATTGCCAATATCGGGCTGGTCAAGATGGGGTACGAGAAAGGCGAATATCGCCACCTGCACCCGAATAACGACATCAACCGTTCGCAGTCAACCAACGACGTCTACCCTACCGCGGCTCGCCTGGCCATCATCTTTGCGGCCCAATCCCTGAAAACCGTGATCAGCGATCTGCAGCACAGCCTGGCGGCCAAAGGCCAGGAGTTTGCCGATATTCTCAAGATGGGCCGCACCCAGATGCAAGACGCCGTGCCCATGACCCTGGGCCAGGAATTTGCCGCTTTTTCCGCCGATCTGAGCGTAGAAAACGGCCGCCTCGACGAGGCCTGCCAGCAGCTATGCGAAGTGAATCTGGGTGGCACCGCTATTGGCACCGGTATTAACGCTCCCAACGGCTATGCCCACCTGGCCGTCAACGAGCTGGCGGACATCAGCGGCCTGCCGGTCAGCCTGGCACCCAACCTGATTGCCGCCAGCGCCGACATGGGCGCCTTCGTGACCTTTTCCAGCACACTAAAACGGCTGGCCATCAAGCTGTCCAAGCTCAGCAACGACTTGCGTTTGTTATCCAGCGGCCCCCGTACCGGACTGGGTGAAATCAACCTGCCCGCCGTGCAGCCGGGTTCTTCCATTATGCCGGGCAAGGTCAACCCCGTGATCCCCGAAGCGATGAATCAGACCGCCTTTCAGGTGATGGGCACCGACATGACGGTGACCCTGGCTGCCGAAGCCGGCCAGCTGCAACTGAACGCCATGGAGCCGCTGATCATCTTCAACCTGCTGAACAACTGCCGCATGCTGGAAAAATCGATCCGCATGCTGGATGAATTGTGCATCCGCGGCATTACCGCCAACAAAGACCGCTGTGCCCAGCATGTTGAACAGAGCATTGGCATAGTGACGGCACTGGTGCCACACATCGGCTACGATAATGCCAGCCGCATCGCCGGCAGGGCACTGCTAACCGGCCAGGGCGTGGCCGAGCTGGTGAAGCAGGAACAATTGCTGACCGATGAGCAATTGGCTGAAATTCTGTCGCCCAAGGCCATGCTGCAGAGCGCATAAAACCAGGCTATCAACAACAAAAAGGCTCCCCATCGGGAGCCTTTTTTATTGTGCAGTGAGGGGGAAGTCGCAATGGAGTGAACCTGGCGCCTCACTCTTCACTCTTCACCCTTCACTCTTCACAGTATTTAATTACTTGAAGCTAGCCAGCAGATTCCATAAATCCGTCTGCATGGCACCCGCCGTCACTTCGCGCCCTGCACCGGGCCCCTGGATCACCAGCGGGTTCTGCCGATAATGGCAGGTTTCAACGGCATACACGTTATCGCCAGGGCGCAAGTTCGCAAACGCATGCTCCCGGGGCACCACTTCCAGCCCCACACTGGCCTCGCCACTCACCCCGTCAAAGCGCGCGATATGGCGCAATACACCGTCTTTTTTCCGGGCCGCAGCCAGCGCCTCGCCCAAGGGTTGATCGAGTTCCTGCAGACGCTCGAAAAAGGCGTCTTTATCCAGGGCAGCCAGCGTCTCGGACACCAGATCCTGCACCTTGACCCGGGCAGGGTCGAGATCAAAGCCAGCCTCGCGAGCCAGTATCACCAGCTTGCGTTTCACGTCCTGGCCATTGAGATCCTGGCGGGGATCCGGCTCGGTCAAGCCCTGTTGCCAGGCTTGCAACACCAGCTCGGAAAACGGCTGGCTGCCATCGAAATGCTGGAACAACCAGCTTAAGGTGCCGGAAAAAATACCGCTGATGGCGCGCACCTGTTCGCCCGATTGCTGCAATTGCCGGATGCTGCTTTGCACCGGCAAGCCGGCACCTACGGTGGCGTTGCTTAAAAACTGCACACTGTGCTCGGCCAGACTCTGTTTCAGGCGCAGATAAAAAGCCTGCTCTGCCGCTCCGGCCAGTTTGTTGGCGGCAATCAGGTGAATATGCTGCTCGACCAGCTCCGGATAATACTGCACCAGACTGCCGGAGGCGGTAAAATCGAGCGCCACCAACTGATCGAAACCGTGCTCTTCCAGGTTTTCCAGCCAGTTTGGCCAGACCATGGATACCGGCTGAAAATCGTTAAGCACCCGCTCTACTTCCAGCCCCTGGCTGGCCAGCATGCCGCCTTTGGAGTCAAACGCACCATAAAGAGTCAGCTGTACATTCAGCTTTTGTTCCAGGCGATCTTTTTGCTGCTGATATAATTTAAGCCAGGCTCGGCCAATATTGCCGCGACCAAATAAAATCAGGCCGATGCGCTTGGGCCGACTGAACAGGCTCTGATGCAAACGCAGCAATAACGGCTCGAGGGTGATTTTACGTACGATACCGACCAGGCTAAGGCCATTCTGGGCCGGCTGAATAAACTCCAGCGGCTGTTCGTTCAAGGCATGGTAAAAGTGCAAACACTGTTCGGGTTGCGCCGTGACTCCCCGGCCAACCAGCGCCACCAGCGAGAAGCCTTCACGCTCTTGCAACCCTTCGAAGCCGCCTGCCGGCTGATGGTCACGCAACAGGGAAAAGGCCTGTTCAGCCTGTTCGCGGGTATAGGCAATCTGCCACAGCTTGAGCTCGGGTCGACGCTTGCAGGCCAGGGGGGCCAGCTCGCGCTGGGTTAACCAGTCGGTCAGGGCGTTGACTCTGTCCTGGTAACGATCCGATATGGTCATTTCAATCAGCACCGCATCGTCAACCGAGGTCACGATGCGCGCCCCCGGCTCCCGCGGATGCTGGCGCAAAATTCGGGTATAACCGTCATCAGGATGATAGCTGCTGCGCAGTATCAGTTGTTGCCGACTGCCGGCCACCGGCCCCAGGGTACGGCTGTGCAATATCGACGACCCCAGTCGTGCCAGCTCGGCGGCTTCGGGTAAAGACAGGCGAGACAGCAGCTGAGCTTCCTGAACACGGCGAGGATCAGCACTGAACACGCCGGGCACATCACTCCAGATGGTGCTGTGTGAGCTGTCAGCCAGATCGGCCAGCAAGGTCGCGCTAAAGTCAGAGCCGTTACGCCCCAGCAGCCGGGTTCTGTCATCGGCATCCGCGGCAATAAAACCGGTCACCACCACTATCTGATCGGTGTGCTCTGCCAGAATGGCCTGCAACTGCTGGCGCGAAAAGGCGTCGTCGACCTGCACCGGCGAACCGGACACCCGCAGAAAACGGCGCGCATCCAGGCTGGCGGCCGGAAGTCCCTGGCAATTCAACAAGCTGGCCAACAGTCGTGCCGACCACAGCTCGCCAAAAGACTGAATAAAATTACGCTGGTAGTCGTCGAGCCGCCGGCTTTCCAGCGCGGCGGCGATACGGTTGATGTCATCATCCAGCAGGGTCAGCAAGGGAGCAGCATGCGCCTCGCTCAGGGTGCTGATGATCAGCTGCTGCTGAAAAAGATACAGCCCTTCCAGCGTAGTGGCAGCGGCGTTGTCACCACTGGCAAACAAATTCAGCAACTCAATCAGACGATTGGTGGTTTTACCCGAGGCCGACACCACTACCAGTGCATCAGCCTGCTTTTGACTGCGAATAATGTCGGCCACCCGGTGAAAACAGGCGGCATCGGCCAGGCTGCTGCCACCAAATTTATGCACCGGGCGCCGTTGCGTTCCGGTATCAGCTTGGTACTGGGTCATTAGTTGCTTAACACCTTAAAAGCTTGGTCAAAATCGGCGATCAAGTCACGAACATCTTCAATACCCACGGAAACACGCAGCAATTGATCGTTGATACCGGCAACAATGCGATCCGCCTCGGGCATGGCGGCGTGGGTCATGGTGGCCGGGTGGGCAATCAGGCTCTCCACACCGCCCAGGGACTCCGCCAGACAGAACAGCTTGAGCTGCTTCAGAAACGCACGCATGCCGGCTTCATCGGTATCCAGTTCGAAGCTGAGCATGGCACCAAAACCCGATTGCTGGCGGGCTGCCACTTCATGGCCCGGGCTGTCTGGCAAGCTGGGGTGATACACGGCTTTTACTTCGGGGCGCCCTTGCAGGTAAGCCAGCACGGCTTCGGCGTTGTCGCAATGCTGGCGCATGCGCACGCCCAGTGTGCGCAGCCCGCGCAGGGTCTGGTAGTTGTCGAAGGCAGAGCCGGTCAGGCCCAGACAGTTGGCCCACCAGCGCAGCTCTTCGGCAAGGTCCGCACAGGCGGCTACCACGGCGCCACCCAGGGCATCGGAATGGCCATTGATATATTTGGTGGTCGAGTGCACCACCAAATCGGCACCCAGGGTCAGTGGCTGTTGCAACACGGGAGACAGGAAGGTGTTGTCCACCACACTCAAGGCTCCCACCTCTTTGGCCGCGGCACACAGGGCGGCGATATCCACCACCCGCAGCAAGGGGTTGGACGGCGTTTCAATCCACAGCATTTTCGGCTTTTTCGCCATCGCCGCCGCCACGGCAGCCGGGTCGGTCTGATCGACGTATTCCACCTTGAAATGGCCTTTTTTGGCGAAGGCATTAAAGATGCGGTGGCTGCCGCCGTAACAGTCATGGGGGGCGATCAGCAGATCATCGGCCTGCAGCTGAGAGGTCACGATTAAATTGATGGTGCCTATGCCATTGGAGGTCACGGCCGCACCACCGCCTTTTTCCATACTGGTGAGGGCGTCAATCAGGGTCTGACGGGTGGGGTTGCCCGAGCGGGCATAGTCAAAGCGACGCTGCTCGTTATAATCGGCAAACGAATAAGTACTGCTCAGATAAATAGGCGGTACCACGGCTCCATGCTGGGTATCGGTGTCGATGCCGGTACGAACGGCATGAGTTTGGGTCTGGTAATCTGGCATATTATCTCCTTTGCACTCTGGCAGCCTGGGGTCTCTGTGGGCACAGTACCCCAGCGCTCATAAGCCGTCAATCCTTCCAGACGTCTAAGTCTCTTTGCTGTTGGATTGCCAATATAAAATGTAAGGGTTACAATTCGGCTCGAATTTTTTAACCTTGATGCGGGTGGATAATGAAAACTGAATGGAACGGCGACTATATCAGTCCTTATGCCGAGCACGGCAAGAAAAATGAACAAGTTAAGAAAATTACCGTGTCCATACCGCTCAAGGTATTGAAGATATTAACCGACGAGCGTACCCGCCGACAGGTAAACAATTTACGCCATGCCACCAACAGTGAACTGTTGTGTGAAGCCTTTTTGCATGCCTACACCGGCCAGCCCTTGCCGCAAGACGATGACTTGCGCAAGGATGTTTCCGATCAGATACCTGCTCGCGCCCGGGACATCATGGCCAAGCTGGGTCTTGAAATAGAAGACTTCGAGATCAACGGCGACGAATAACAGGCCCTGCGGGTAGCTGTCTGCTCAGCCGACCAGCCGCGCCAGGGATGGCGCGGCTGGGTCTGGAGAGAGCGAGCCTGTCTCGCCGTGACAAACAGCAGTCATATCAAAAAGTTGTGACTAAGAGGCAGGCTGACCGGCTTACGACTTTGTTTTCGGGCCGTGGCCTTCAGGATTAACCAGTATCTTGGGCCAGGGTAACCCGGCGTCGCCCAGGGTAATAAAGTTGGGATTGATCAGGGTGTCGCGATGATTATAACTGAGCGGCTCCAGATGCAGGTCCAGAATGCGCCCTCCCGCTTCCTCCACTATGCATTGCGTCGCGCCCGTGTCCCATTCTCCGGTGGGACCAATACGCATATAGATATCCGCGCCACCTTCGGCCACCAGACACGATTTTAACGAGCTGGACCCCAGAGGCACCAGTTGATAGTCCAACTCCGTGGTCAGACGATCGCGTACCCAGTCTACATTTTGCCGACGGCTAATGGTGATCCTTAACTGGGTCAGCGGCCTGGTCGCGTCGTAATGGCTGGATGAAATCGCCCTGGTTTCCCCCTTGGCCTGCTTGAACGCCCCCTTGCCGGACACCGCATAATACAGCAAGTCATTCACCGGACCGTACACCACCCCCAGCACCGGCTTACCGTCTTCCACCAGCGCTATCATGGTCGAAAAATCGCCGCTGCCGGCAATAAATTCCTGAGTACCATCCAGAGGGTCGACCAGCCAATAGCGAGGCCAGCTGCTACGCTCGGCCAAGGACACTTCACAGCCTTCTTCCGACAGCACCGGAATGTCGGCTATGGCTCGCAATGCATGTTGAAGATAATCATGGGCCGCCAGATCGGCACTGGTGACCGGACTGTCATCGTCTTTGCTCTCGGCCTGATACTGTCCGCTGTTGTACAGCGCCAGGATCAGCCTGCCGGACTCTCGGGCAGCCGCGATGACGCCGGGCAACAAGGCATGGATATCCATGTTTACTCCTCTTTATTGAGCCAGCTTTGTAGCAAAAACAGGCCACAGATGCTGCGCGCTTCACTGAAATCGGATCGGGCCATCAACTGATCTATTTGATCCAGCGGCCAGGGCACCACATCGAGGGGTTCCGGTTCATCTCCCTCTCTTTGTTCAGGATACAGATCTTGCGCCAACAATATATCCATCCGGCTACCAAAATAGCCGGGAGCCAGGCTGACTTGCTTCAAGGGGGTCAGCTGCCTCGCCCCATAACCTATTTCTTCCATCAACTCTCTGTTACCTGCCTCAATGGCATTTTCTCCGGGATCGATCAGCCCCTTGGGGAAGCCCAGTTCATAACTGTGGGTGCCGGCGGAGTACTCGCGGATCAACAATAGAGTATTTTCATCCAGCATGGGTATCAGCATAACGGCACCTCGGCCACTGTTACGCATGCGCTCGTAAACTCGCTCTACGCCATTGCTAAATTTAAGATGTAGCGACTCCACCTTGAATAAGCGACTCTCTGCCACCAATTCGGTATGCAGTATTTGAGGTTTTTGCTTGTTGTCCGCCATGCTCCACTTCCGTCTTTTAGCTAAGCTTACCCAGAGATTATCGCAACTGGCGATAAACGTCTGCCTACAAGTGAGGACAAATCGGATTTGCAGCGACCAAAGGACGCCTCGATTATCGGCATCTGGTATGATTAATCTTCAATTTATCAACAAGAGCGAGTGATATGAACGGACCAACTCCCAGCATTCGCCTCGACAAATGGCTGTGGGCCGCCCGTTTCTACAAGACTCGCAGCCTGGCTCGCACCATGATTGATGGCGGCAAGGTGCATTATAATGGCCAGCGCAGCAAACCCAGCAAACTCATTGAGGTAGGCGCTCATATTCGCCTGCGTCAGGGGCACGACGAAAAGGAAGTCGAGGTGCTGGCTCTGTCAGAGCACAGGGGCAAGGCCGAGCAAGCCCAGCAGCTGTACCGGGAAACTCCGGACAGTATGAAAAAGCGCGAGCAAAATGCCGAAGCGCGTAAACTCAACAGCCAGTTTGCACCCAGCCCGCAACGCAGACCGGACAAAAAAGAGCGCCGCTCTCTGCTTAAAATCAAGCAGGGGCAGGAATAAGCCATGCGCGGTTAGGCGTTAGGCGTTAGGCGTTAGGCGTTAGGCGTTAGGCGTTAGGCGTTAGGCGGGAATTCTACCGCTCCTTACCGTAAAGGTTGGAGCAATTACGTACTCAATATGCAAGCCATAGTGGCCAGAGGCGAAGACAGGATTTTTTATGACTCACATAGACACACTCCATCGTTACCTGTTCGATAACTACCAGGTAAGAGGCGAGCTGGTGCAGCTGCAGCAAAGCTATCAGCAGGTACTGGCATCCCAGGCTTACCCTGCTCCGGTACGCCGACTGCTGGGCGAGTTGCTTACCGCGACCAGCCTGCTGACCGCTACCCTCAAATTTGAGGGGCATATCACCGTGCAGCTACAGGGTGATGGCCCGGTCTCGTTAGCCGTGATCAACGGAGATCACCAACAACAGATGCGGGGCGTGGCACGTTGGGAAGGCGAAGTGCCGGACACCGAAAAGCTGGCGGATCTGGTCGGTAAAGGCTACCTCGCCATTACCATTACTCCGTTTGAGGGCGAGCGCTATCAGGGCATAGTGGAACTGGGTCAGCACTCGCTCAGCGAAAGCCTGGAAAACTACTTTGCCCAGTCCGAGCAGCTCGACACCCGTATCTGGCTATTTACCGATACACAACAAGCCGAACCTCGTTGTGCCGGCATGCTGCTGCAGGCCATGCCCAATGGGCAAAACGGCGACTTTACTCACCTGGAAGCACTGACCCACACCATTAAAGCCGACGAGCTGCTGACCCTGGATGCTCACGAAGTACTCTACCGTCTCTATCATCAGGAAGCGGTACGGGTGTTTGATCCACAGCCAGTGTGTTTCAAGTGCACCTGCTCTCGCGAAAAGTGTGAACAGGCACTGCTGCAGTTAGGCCAGGAAGAGGCCCAGGAGGCGGTAAAAGAAGCAGGTAAAATAGAGATGCACTGCGACTACTGCGGTCAGCACTATCACTTTAATGGTGCAGACGTGCAAAGCATCTTTAATGACTCACCAACAGTTCATTAACATTGTGTGCGATAATGGGGGCCATTGTGCCCCTTTTTTATTAATTTACTATGCAATTCTCTAAATTTTGACACTGATCCCCTAAATTCAACGAATTTACTGCTAACCTCCCCGCAATAAACCATACCAATAATTACGCTTAACCAACCCCCTTTGTACCAGGAGATAATATGACGTCCAAGGCGCAGGAATTAGGCCTTTCGCAATACGGTATCAACGATGTTACCGAGATCCTTCATAACCCCTCTTACGAGCAGTTGTTCGCCGAAGAAACCCGTGCGGATCTGGAAGGCTACGAAAAAGGCGTGGAAACCAGCCTGGGCGCCGTTGCCGTGGACACCGGTATCTTTACCGGCCGCTCTCCAAAAGATAAGTACATAGTGCGTGACGACGTCACCCGTGACACCGTCTGGTGGGCCGATCAGGGCAAGAACGACAACAAGCCGATGAGCCAGGAAACCTGGACCGAGCTGAAGGCCCTGGTCACCGGTCAACTGTCCGGCAAGCGCCTGTTCGTGGTTGACACCTATTGCGGTGCCAACCCGGATACTCGCCTGGCCGTGCGCTTCGTGACCGAGGTGGCCTGGCAGGCGCACTTCGTGAAAAACATGTTCATTCGCCCCTCCGAGGCCGAGCTGGAAGGCTTCGAGCCTGACTTTGTGGTGATGAACGGCGCCAAGTGCACCAACCCCAACTGGAAAGAACAGGGCCTGAACAGCGAAAACTTCGTTGCCTTCAACCTGACCGAGCGGGTCCAGCTGATCGGTGGCACCTGGTACGGCGGCGAAATGAAAAAAGGCATGTTTTCCATGATGAACTACCTGCTGCCGCTGAAGGGCATCGCCTCCATGCACTGCTCTGCCAACGTGGGTAAAGACGGCGACGTGGCCATCTTCTTCGGCCTGTCCGGCACCGGCAAGACCACCCTGTCCACCGATCCCCAGCGTCAGCTGATCGGCGACGACGAGCACGGCTGGGACGATGACGGCGTGTTCAACTTCGAAGGTGGCTGCTACGCCAAGACCATCAAGCTGAGCAAGGAAAACGAGCCAGAAATCTACGCTGCTATCCGCCGCGATGCACTGCTGGAAAACGTCACCGTGAAAGAAGACGGCACCATCGACTTCGATGATGGCTCCAAGACCGAGAACACCCGTGTCTCCTACCCCATCTATCACATCGACAACATCGTCAAGCCAGTCTCCAAAGCCGGCCATGCCAAGAAGGTGATCTTCCTGACTGCCGATGCCTTCGGCGTGCTGCCTCCGGTGAGCAAGCTGACCCGCGAACAGGCCGAATATCACTTCCTGTCCGGCTTTACCGCCAAACTGGCCGGTACCGAGCGCGGCATCACAGAGCCAACGCCGACTTTCTCCAGCTGTTTTGGTGCCGCCTTCCTGAGCCTGCACCCAACCCAGTACGCCGAAGTGCTGGCCAAGCGTATGGATGCGGCCGGCGCCGAAGCCTACCTGGTCAACACCGGCTGGAACGGCACCGGCAAGCGGATCTCCATCAAGGCGACCCGCGCCATCATCAATGCCATCCTCGACGGCTCCATTGAAGATGCCGAGTTCGTGCAACTGCCCTACTTCAACATGGCGATCCCGACCGCGTTGAACGGCGTGGAAGACGGCTCCATTCTGGACCCGCGCAAAACCTATGCCGACCCGGCCGAGTGGGACGTCAAGGCACAGGATCTGGCCAAGCGTTTCGTGGACAACTTCGACAAGTTCACCGACACCGCAGAAGGCAGAGCCCTGGTTGCTGCGGGCCCACAGCTGTAACCGCAGGTAAACACACGCAATAAAAAGACCCGGGCTTAGTCCCGGGTCTTTTTTTAGAGGCCATTGGCCGATCTGCAGCGGACATCAATGGGGTAAATACTTGTCGTTCCATTCCTGCAGCCAGCTTCCAACCTGTTCGGCCGGCATGGGCCGAGAGATGCCATATCCCTGAACATAGTAACAGCCCAGCTCCTTCAGCCGCTCGCCCTGCTCAAACCTTTCCATCCCCTCAACCACTACCACCATTCTCAAGGTCGCGGCCAGTTGCACCACCACTTCAATCATGCAGGCATCATGGGTATTCGATAGCAGGTTACAGACAAAGCTGCGATCGATTTTAATGCTGTCGAGCGGCAATCGTTTCAGGTGGGATAACGAGGAATAACCGGTGCCAAAGTTGTCCATCGACACACATATCCCCAGGCTGCGGCATCGCTCCAGCACGGCCACGGCAGCCTTGATGTCAGTCAGCACGGCATTTTCCTGAAACTCCAGCGCCAGCAGGCTGGGGAGAGCCTGCGGATACAGGGCCAGCAAGCGGTTCAGCTCCTTGCTGAAGTCCGGGTGCAGCAGCTGACCGCCACTGACGTTGAAACTGACTTTGAATACCAGCCCTTGCTGGCTCCATTGCGTCATTTGCGCCAGCACCTGCTCTATGACCCACATCCCCAGTTCAAATTCCATATGACTGCCGACGATAACGGGTAAAAAACCCTCCGGAGTCACTATGCCATGCTCGGGGTCATTCCAGCGCAGCAAGGCTTCCATCCCCACCACCTGCTGGGTAAACAGATCCGTCGTGGGCTGGTAATACAGCAGAAACTCTCCCTGACGAAAAGCATTAATCAGCCGCGTCAGTTGCTGCAGCCTGTTTTGCTCTTGCAGATGAAGCGCGGCATCAAAAAATACATAGGCATTCTTGCCCTGCTTTTTCGCCTGATACATGGCCTGGTCGGCATAGCGCAGCAGCAGCTCGGCATCCAGGCTGTCTTGCGGATACAGCGCCACACCTATACTGGCCGATATCCTGACACTGTGCCCGTCCAGTTCAAGGGGCTCATTCACCACGCTTTGTACCCGTTCGAGTATTTCATCGCACTCCAGGCTATTGTGCAGCTCGGTAAACAATAGCGCGAACTCGTCCCCACCCAGGCGACACATGGCATCACAGCTACGGGTGACTTTTCCCAGGCGGCGACTGATTTCGATTAACAGCCGATCTCCCGCGGCATGACCCAGGCCGTCGTTTATCGCCTTAAAGCCATCCAAATCGAGATAGCAGACCGCCAGGCGCCCGTAGTTACGCTGTGCCGACGCAATCGCGTGCTCCAACAACTCGCCAAACAACACCCGGTTAGGCACCCCAGTGAGGGCATCGTGACAGGCTCTATGCTCCAGCTCGGCCTCATGATCTTTCAAATAGCTGATATCGGAAAAGATGGCGACATGATTGAGCACCCTGCCTTCATCATCCTTTACTACAGAAATAGCCAGTAACAATGAATAGCTCTCGCCATTCTTGCGCAGGCTCGACAGCTCACCCTGCCAATGATTTTCCGTCTTGAAGTGCTGGTGCAGCTGGTTGTAGAAATCATCATCAAAATGAAAATACTGCAACACTTTGGGGGTGCGCCCCAATACCTCGGCAGACGAATAACCGGTAATGCGGGTAAAAGCCGGATTGATATGAATAATACGGTGGTCGGGATCCGTAATCATGATGCCATCGTAACTCGCCCCGAATACGCTGGCGGCCAGGCGTTGCTGATTCGCTATTTCTTTCTGTTCGCTGACATCGTGCCCCACACTCAACATGTCGCCATTGGGCAGCATGATGTTGGCCCACAGGGTAGTCAGCTTTTTTCCTGCCCGGTTGGTGGGCCGCCACTCTCTGAACACAGAGTTGTTATGAGTGCTCAAGGTAGCCATGACCTGTTGTTGCTCGGCGGGATCGGGATAAAAAAGACTGATGGGAGCCGGGTGTTCCCTGATCTCCGTAAAGCTCCAGCCGAATAGCCGCTCACATTCGTTATTCCACAGAATACAGCGCCCTTGCGCATTGAAGGCGTTAATTGGAATGGGCACATGCTCGAACAACGCCTTGAGCCGGTTCAGAAACCGCCGGGAGGAGCCTTCCCGTTTGTGGGTCCGTAATTGCCGTGTGTGCTCACGCCACAACAAGGCACCATGTGCCGCCATGGTATCCAGCAACTGGCGTTGCCGGGGCAGGAGTGCCGGCGGCGAGGCCGGATACTTAAGCAGCAATAGTCCGTTGAGTGCCTCATGCAGGATGGGCACCGCCAGATAACTTTCATCCAGGCTGGAGCCAGGCCCGGCAATGGCACAGTAGAATTTTTTCTGCTGCCAGACGGCCTGATAATCGGCGGGGGACCACCGAGGTAACAAGGGCCATGTTGAACCTGCCACCACAGACGGCGTGGGCTCATGGGCGTGAAAAAAAACAAAGCAGGCAGACAAGGCGTCTACACTAGCAGCCACCTGTTCACACAAATGACGCCAGTCATGACTGCCCTGAGCATTAATATCAGCCATAGGGTGCAAATAATCGTCCTGATGATACTGCCGTCGCATATCCATGCTCATGGTGGTTATCGCTTTAATTCAGTGATATTGATGCAGAATGACTAGAGGGCCCAGGCGCTGCCTTGCATAAAGTCCTCCCACACGGCTACAAAAACCATCTAGCAAGCACAACAAACCTTAATCATAGAACAGCTTCGTCATTTGTGTGGGCCGAGCCTGATGGCTGCCAGCATTCTTTGGCAACATCAAAAAAGCCCCTCGCCAGGACACTGGCCTGGGAGTCACCACGCATCACCAGGGCGCCAAGCCGGCTCATGGCCGGCAATGCCAAGGGCCGGCTCTCGACCCCCGGCAGCTCGGTAAACAAGGCACTGCCGGCGGGGATCAGCGCACAACCCAGACCGGAATGCACCGCCCGCATCAGCCGGTATACCGAATTGGATGCCAGCATCGGCTGCAGCCTTACCCCCTGCAGGTCGAAGACTCTTTCCAGATAATGGCGAAAGTACATGCCGGTTTTCGGCAGACACAGGGGCAGTTGTGCCAGATCGAGCGGCGTCGGCTGCAAGGGTATCCGCTCGCGCCAGGCCGCACCAAACGCCACCCTCACCCCCTGTTCCGGCAGGGCCAGGCTGTTCAATCGTGCCAGCACCTCGGGCTCGAAAAAACCGCCGCCTATATCCAGGCTGTTGTTTTCCAGTCCCTGCAGTATGGCGTCTGCGGTCATGTCGTTGATCTCGAAACTTAAGCCCGGATAACGCCGGCGCAGCAGCGCCAGTATCGGGTTGAGATCCATGCAGCTTAACGGCACCAGGCCCAGCCGCACCGTACCGGTGAGGCTGCCCTTCATGGCTTCTACCTCCAGCTTGAGATTGCCGTACTGGCTCAGCAGATTGCGGGCCCCCGCCAGCACCCGCTCCCCTTCCGGGGTAAACCCCTCGAATTGCTTGCCCCGGCGCACCAGAACCAGACCCAGCTCGTCCTCCAGCTGTTTGATGCGCATCGACAGGGTCGGCTGGGTAATACAGCAAGCCTGGGCCGCTCGGCCGAAGTGCCGTTCCCGCTCCAGGGCACAGAGATACTGCAGCTGTTTGATGTCCACGATGCCTTCACTCTTTAATCACTAATAAATATGACTGCTAGTTGTTTTGATAGATTACATCTTTCAGCACATCGAGTCTTTCGATTAGATTGCCGCCCGCCAGCTGTCTACACTGGCCCCACGATTCAACTGCCTTCGCCGAGTGTTGTGATGCCTCTCTGTCAGCCCGAAACTCTGCCCGGTTATCATCCTGTGGCCACCACCGTCGGGGACACCCATGCCCTCGGGTTGACGCCACTTCAATAGCAGCACCAGCAAGAAACCAGATACCATCATGAAGACCAAGAAAATAAAATCCTATCAGGGACCAGCCGGCGGCTGGGGCGCCCTGGCTTCCACCACCCGTTTCGTGTTCGGCAGCAAAAAACCGGCGGCCAACATCCGCAATCTGCTCAGGGCCAATCAGGTCAAGGGCTTCGACTGCCCCGGCTGTGCCTGGGGCGACGAACAGGGCAAGCATTTCTCCTTCTGCGAAAACGGCGCCAAGGCCATCAGCTGGGAAGCCACCAAGAAACTGGTCACGCCGGCCTTCTTTCGCCAGCACCCGCTGAGCCAATTGCAGCGCCAGAGCGACTATTTTCTCGAATATCAGGGACGCATCGAACAGCCCATGTACCTGAACCGGGAGACCGACCGCTACCAGCCCATCTCCTGGGACGATGCCTTCGCCCTGATCGCCAGCCACCTGCAGGCGCTGGAAGACCCGGATCAGCTGGAGCTCTATACCTCGGGCCGGGCCAGCAACGAAGCCGCCTATCTCTATCAGCTGTTCGGTCGCTCGTTTGGCACCAATAACTTTCCCGACTGCTCCAACCTCTGCCACGAGGCCAGCGGCGTGGCCCTGACTCAGGCCATCGGCGTGGGCAAGGGCACCGTCACCCTGAACGACTTCGACGAAGCCGATGCCATCTTCGTATTCGGCCAGAATCCGGGCACCAATCACCCGCGCATGCTGCACAGTCTGCGTAACGCCGCCCGAGGCGGCGCCGCCATCGTCAGCTTCAACAACCTGAAGGAACGGGGCCTGGAGCGCTTTGCCGATCCACAAAGTCCGATAGAGATGCTGACGCCAAAAGACTCGCGCATTTCCAGCCACTATTTCTGCCCACGACTGGGCGGTGACATGGCGGCGATACGCGGCATGGTCAAATGCCTGCTGGAATGGGACGCCGAGGCGCTGGCCCGGGGCGAGGCCGGCCTGCTCGACCGGGATTTTATCGAACAACACACCCTAGGGCTGGACGCCTACATCGCACAAGTGGCCGCCACCACCTGGCAGCAGATCACCGAGCAATCGGGCCTGAGCCAAGCGCAAATCACCCAGGCAGCCGCAGTACATGCCGGCGCCGAAAGAGTCATAGTGACCTGGGCCATGGGCATCACCCAACACAAGCATTCGGTGGCCACCATTCGGGAACTCGTCAACCTGCAGCTGCTGCGCGGCCAGCTCGGCAAGCCGGGGGCCGGCCTGTGCCCGGTGCGGGGCCACAGCAATGTGCAGGGCAACCGCACCGTCGGCATCAACGAGCAACCCGACACCGTCTTTCTCGAGCGGCTGGAGCAGCACTTCAAGCATCCCATGCCACGCCAGGCGGGTCATAATGCGGTAGCTGCCATTCAGTCCATGCTGGATGGCAAGTCGAAGGTGTTTATTGCGCTGGGGGGCAACATCGCCGCCGCAGCACCCGATACCCATGTCACCGCCCGGGCCCTGGCCCACTGCGAGCTGACGGTACAGATCAGCACCAAGCTCAACCGCAGCCATGTGATGGCCGGTAAAGAGGCGCTGATTTTGCCCTGCCTGGGCCGTACCGAACAGGATATGCAGGCCAGCGGCTCCCAGTTCATTACCGTGGAAGACTCCTTCAGCATGGTGCATGCCTCCGAAGGCGTGGGCAAACCCAAGAGCCCGCACCAGCGCTCGGAAACTGCCATCGTCGCCGGTATCGCCCAGGCCACTCTGGGCAGCAAACCGCTAGACTGGCTGGCGCTGGCCGATGACTACGACCGCATTCGCGAACACATTGCCGCCACCATTCCCGGCTTCGAGCGCGTTAACGAGCAACTGCAGCAACCCGGCGGTTTCTACCTGGGCAACAGCGCCGCCCGCTATCAGTGGCAGACCGACAGCGGCAAGGCCAACTTTGGCGCCGACGCCCTGCCCGCCAGCCTGATCCCGGAGGCCATTACCAACCGAGCCCAGGGCATGCTGTCTACTCTGCAGACCCTGCGTTCCCACGATCAGTACAACACCACCATCTATGGCATGGACGATCGCTATCGCGGCGTATACGGTCAGCGCATGGTGGTGTTTATGCACCCGGACGAGATCAAGCGCCGCGGGCTGAAAGAAGGGGACTGGGTCGAACTGGTCAGCGTCTGGCTGGACGACACCGAGCGCAAGGTCGGTGGCTTCAAGGTAGTGGCCTACGATATTCCGCCCGGCGACGTGGCGGCCTATTACCCGGAAACCAACCCCCTGGTACCACTGCACAGCGTCGGCGACGGCAGCGATACGCCCACCTCCAAGTCGATTCCGGTGTTGATCCGCAAGCAGGAGGCGGAGCGGATTATTTAAGCACGATAAACGCTGTATACTCTCGCTCCAAACGCACCAACGCCAGCCCTGCGGCTGGCGTTGGTGCTCTGCATCGCTCAACGTTAACCCGGCGCGCACGAGTCGCTCTGGTATTGAACGCCTAGCGCCTGTTGCGCCTGTTGCGCCTGTTGCGCCCGAAACTACATGAACCTACAAGGACAATCAAAGATGTCATCAAGCGGCAAACGCACTTTTTTTGAAGGGGTAAAAGATTTGCTGCCGATGGTGCCGGGGGTCTTGCCTTTTGGGCTTATTGCCGGGGCCAATGGCACCAGCCTGGGGTTCAGCCCCGAGATGACCATTGGCATGACATTGCTGTTTTTTGCCGGTTCGGCACAGCTGGCGGCCTATCAGTTGATTCAGGAGCAGGCCTTACCAGCGGTCATTATCTTCACCGCGCTAATGGTGAATATTCGTTTCCTTATCTACAGCGCCACCTTCGCCCCGCTGCTGCATTCACTGAAGACCCGTCACAAATGGCCCCTGGTCTATCTGATAAGCGATCAGGCCTATGGCTTGTGTGCAACGCGCTTTACGCACGACCAGAGTGACAGGGAGAAGCTGTATTATTTCGCCGGTACGGCAGTGGCGCTGGCGGTAAGCTGGGTGGGCTCAGTCATCCTCGGCCTGCTGGTTGGCGAACAGATACCGGCCGCGTGGTCACTGGAGTTCGCCATTCCCCTGGCATTCGTCGCCATGCTGGTATCGAGTATCCGCAACCGGGCCTCGCTGATCACCGCGGTGTTTTCGGCTCTGGTGGCGATCAGCCTGATCCAGCTCCCCTATAATCTGGGCTTTATTGCGGCCATTATCGGCGGGACCACCATAGGTCTGATTGCCAGCTCTTTCATCACCAAAATCAGCCTGAAGGCACAAAGGGACAACAATGGATAACCTGACACTCTGGTTGATATTCATCGCCGTCGGCATTGGTACCTTCGCCATTCGACTGTCGTTCGTTCACCTCCATGGCAGGGGAAGCTTCAATATTGGCAAGCACCAAACCACATTGCAGCTGCTGGCTCCCGCCGTGCTGGCTGCGCTGTCCATCCCTGCCGTCATATTCCAGGATAAAACCACCCTGGACTCGGTGAGCATCGCACAGATAACGGCGGCCCTGGTCACGGCCATACTGGCCTGGGCTTTCAAGGGGGTCTTCTGGCCCTTGTGTCTGGGCATGATCACCTTCTGGATACTGAAGTTTTACAGCTTTTAGGATCTGCCTTGCTCGGCCGACAGCAAGGCCCTCCGCCCTGACATGCGCAAGGAACCAGGTTGCCGCTTCCGAACGCCAGAAACACCAAAGCCAGCCTTTATGGCTGGCTTTTTGTGCTCTGCATCGGGCTTGTGGCCCTAGCTCCCGGCCTTTCACCCTGTTCGAGTGTGGCCTTTGTGGTGCTTGCCGACGGGGTAAATCGGCTTGCAACAGGCTCCGAGGATATCGGTCTGCTTGTCTCCAGAAGATGAAACTATGTTAGCGCTTTCTTTGGGGTGAGTGGTTGCGAATAAAAGGCTAAATTCATCTTCTTAAGCAATAACTCACCCCTTATACTACCAGCAGAGCACAATCATTCCACCAGGTGAAAATATTGAGCAATTTATTACAACTCGACCGAACCGACCGCCGCATCTTGGAGCTGATGCAACGCCATGGTCGCATCAGCAACCTGGAGCTGGCCGAGCGTATTGGCCTGTCACCCTCGCCCTGCTCGCGGCGGGTCAAGGCGTTGGAAGATGCGGGGTTGATTGCCGATCACGTGACCTTGCTGAACGCAAGTAAACTCGGTTTAAGCCTGCAGGCGTATATTCATATCTCCCTCGACCGGCATACGCCCGAGCGATTCGAGTCCTTCGATACCGCCATTCATGGCTTTTCCGAAGTATTGGAGTGTGACCTGGTGACCGGCACCGAGGCCGATTATCAGCTAAAAGTAATAGTGCGTGATATGGAACATTATCAGCAGTTTTTACTTGGCAAACTCACCCGCGTGAAGGGGGTAACCGGCGTGCGATCCAGTTTTGTGCTGCGCCGTATCAAACACGAAACCGCCCTGCCGCTGGATCATCTGGGGTGACGCTATGAGGGGTGAGGGGTAAAAGTGTGGTTTTTTGGAGAGCGACACCATGATGAGCTGTGAACAACACGACTATATCGAGATTGCCTGCCTGTATCGGTATCCGGTGATCCTAACGCTGGCCTCGGGCGACGAGTTAAGCGGCATCGCCCTGGATACCGCTCGTAACGAGCAGCGGCAGGAGTGCATCAAGATACAGAGCGATGACGCGGAGCACCTGATCCCGCTTGCGTCCATTACCCGTATGGCGGCGAACGTCGCCAACCCGCACTTTCGGGTAATCAACTTCGATTGAATCGCCACCAGCCCTATTCCCGAAGGCGGACAAGGGACCCGATCAACCGTTTCGTTGCTATGGTAAGTAATACCGCATAACAGGTGTGGTTCTGGCGCCTACAAAGGCACTGGACCCCCGCCTTCGCGAGGGTGACGATAAAGACAAACCAGCGCCAAAATCCACATCAGTCATAAGAGATTACTTATGTTCATAGTGTGCTCGCCGAACCGCCATCAGGCCAGGAGATAAGATGAAGCTATCCTCGGAAGAATCCTTGTACCTCGCCAGACGAGCACGGCTCATTCATCATTGGCCCTGGATGGGCAAGATACTGCTGGCACTGGTTATAGCGCTCACCGCCTGGCTGTGGACCTCGACACCGCATCTGGTCAACCCCTGGGCGGTGGCGGCAGACCTGCAATCCGGCACCCTGCCCGAGTCCAGCCTGCCGCTGATGGCGGCGCTGCTGCCGATGATGACCCTCACCCTGCTGCTGTTCATTGTTCTGGCTATCGGGCTTGCCTTCTCCGCCTTCGCGAATGAACGACGCCTGATCCGGATTATCAACCGACGCCTTGCCTCCGAGCAGCGCTTCCCCGAGGATCAGCCTGAAGACAAATAACCGGACTCCCTGCTATCCGGCGCTTCCTGCCAGCCCTGTGACTCATCCTCTTTTGGAGCCGCAACCATGCTGATTGCCTTATTGCTGTTGCTCGCCCCCGTGGTGTTTTTTTTATTCAGTCTACCGGTTTCCGGCAGATTACGTCCCAGCCTACGCCTGATATATCGACTGCTCGGCGGTATGCTGGTCTTTATCGGCAGCGCCGCCTCCCTCTATTTTGCAGCTTACAGCGGTGATCAGGGCGGCATTACCGCGTTTTATCTGCAAATTGCCGTTATCATGGCTTACGCCCTGCTCTCTTTATTAGTCATTATCATCCACTTGCTATGGCCATCTGCCTCAAACCGTCATAACGGCTGACAGAGCTTTTAATTATTTATAACGAATCCATAGAGGAAATGGACTCGTCACCATTCTTTAGCTAACATTCGAACGACTCCATGCGACAAAATTAGTCATATCATGAATTTCGCGTACTACATAAATAAGGGATCAATCCTGATCCTGATTTTTGTTTTAGCCGAGCCGCTGACTATCTGACATAAAATGGAGTTTTATTTCAGTAGCCAAGCTATTAACCAGATAATATTCACTTTCGGGATGAAAAAATGAAAAAGAAGTCTATGCTCACGCTCGTTTTGGCTACATCTCTGACCACAGGATGTGCATCAGGATTGAACTCTGTGGAAAAGCGGGAATATCGTACTTTTGAGCACAACAATGTGCTGGTGCAGGACAAAAACCCGGCTACCGGCGCCGCACTTGGCATCCTCCCCGGTGGCGGCTCTTTCTATGCCCGTGAACCAGGCCTCGGCGTCGTGAACCTACTTTTTTGGCCCTTATCCATATTGTGGGATCCTATTAGTGGTTATGAAGGCTCCAAGGAAATCAACTACTCGCTCACTAAACAAAAGTTGCGAAAAGACAAGGAAAAGGAAATCTCAAAGTTAGATGACAAACTGGAAATCGGAGCTATCGACCATAACCAATACATTCTTGCCAAACGTGAAGTAGAGAAAAAATATATATTTGAATAAAAGTAGGGCTACCGCCCTGATTGAACAACTTATTCACTAGATAAGTGGCGCGAGCAAGCTAGGTGAATTCCTTATTGCTCCCGTCATTATTTTTCCTTTCCCTCATTCCCCTGATATCCAGCGGCGGCGAACGGTGCCAGATGCCCTCACCCTCGTTATTTTTCCAATCATCGCTGTGCCACCTGGCCACCTCGCCCGGGTATAACGACCGACCAGGACAAAACCTACTCTGCTGCTCTGCTGCTCTGTCACCCCCGAGACCTTCAAAGGCTTTCTTCTTCTGCAACGCTGAGACACAATGGTTGGCACTTGTTTGGCCATTGAAAGAATGCTTGATGAAAACCAACCTGATCACTCGTGCCGGCTGGCACAAGCTGGACGAAGAACTCAAACAGCTGTGGAAGGTAGAGCGTCCCGCCGTCACCCAGTCGGTGTCGGAAGCCGCCGCTCTTGGCGACCGCAGCGAGAACGCCGAATACATCTACGGCAAGAAACGGCTGCGTGAAATAGACCGCCGGGTGCGCTTTTTGATGAAGCGGCTGGAGGCCCTGAAAATCGTCGACTACGATCCACGCCAGGACGGCAAGGTGTTCTTCGGTGCCTGGGTGGAGCTGGAAAACGAAGACGGCGAGGTGGTGCG
The DNA here is from genome assembly GCF_048268965.1 of Oceanisphaera sp. Classification (GTDB taxonomy): domain Bacteria; phylum Pseudomonadota; class Gammaproteobacteria; order Enterobacterales; family Aeromonadaceae; genus Oceanimonas. The sequence goes on along the minus strand of NZ_JBLWUK010000012.1, from coordinate 44,759 downwards.
CTATCGCATAGTGGGTACCGACGAGCTCGACACCAGAAACAACTACATCACCATCAACTCGCCCGTGGCCCGTGCCCTTATTGGCAAGCAGGTGGACGACGAGATTCAGGTACAAACTCCCTCTGGCCTGAAAGAGTGGTATATCAACAAAATTCAGTACACCCCCTTTGAATAAGCCTCCGCTTTTCCTTTTTCTTTCTGTAATTGACAGGGCGCACTACGCCGCCCTGCCCGGAGCCCGATGATTATGACCCAGATCCATCACACCCTGGCCACCGAGCTGGCCGTCTCGCAACAGCAGGTAGACGCCGCCGTGCGACTGCTGGACGAGGGTGCCACCGTGCCCTTTATTGCCCGCTACCGTAAAGAAGCAACCGGCGGCCTTGATGATACTCAATTGCGTAACCTCGACAGCCGACTGGGGTACTTGCGCGAGCTGGAAGACAGGCGTGGCGTGATCCTCAATTCGATTACCGAACAGGGCAAACTCACAGACGCGCTAAAAAAAGAGCTGCTGGCGGCCGACACCAAAACCCGGCTGGAAGATTTATATCTGCCCTATAAGCCCAAGCGTCGTACCAAGGGACAGATTGCCATAGAAGCCGGCTTGCAACCGCTGGCCGACACCCTGTTTGACAACCCCAACCAGGATCCACAGCAAACCGCAGCCCGCTTTATCAATATTGAGGCCGGTGTCGCCGATGAAAAAGCCGCCCTGGATGGCGCCAAATACATCTTAATGGAGCGCTTTGCCGAGCAGGCAGACTTGCTGGAGGCCGTACGCCAGTATTTGCAACAGCAAGGTCAATTGCAGTCACGTCTGGTCGCCGGACAAGAGCAAACCGGCGCCAAGTTTAAAGACTATTTTGAGCATCAAGAGCCCATCAATCGCGTGCCGTCACACCGTTTATTGGCCATGTTGCGCGGCCGTAACGAAGGCGTGCTCAGCTTGTCGCTGACCGTAGACACCGAGGCCAGCAGCCACCCCTGTGAAGCCATTATTGCGCGCTTTATTGGTTGGCAGCCTCAAGGGCGCGCCGCCGATACCTGGCTGGCCGGTGTAATAAGCTGGACCTGGCGGGTGAAGCTGTCGCTGCAGATGGAAACCGAGCTGCTGGGCCAGGCCCGCGAGCAGGCCGAAGTGGAAGCCATCAAGGTGTTTGCACTGAATATGCAAGACCTGCTGATGGCGGCCCCCGCCGGCGCACGCGTGACCATGGGCCTGGATCCGGGCATTCGTACCGGGGTAAAAGTGGTGGTGGTAGACGGCACCGGCAAGTTGCTGGCTCACGACACTATTTATCCGTTTGAACCCTTCAAGAAGGTGGAGCAGAGCCTGCGGACCCTGGATGAATTGTGTCGCCGCCACCAGGTCAGCCTGGTCAGCATAGGTAACGGGACCGCCTCGCGAGAAACCGAGCGTCTGGTGGAGCAACTGATCAAGCAAAGCCCGGAGCTCAAGCTGCAAAAAGTGGTGGTGAGCGAAGCCGGTGCTTCCGTCTATTCGGCCTCCGAGCTGGCAGCCAACGAATTTCCGGATCTGGATGTTTCTTTGCGCGGCGCCGTGTCCATTGCCCGCCGCCTGCAAGACCCCTTGGCCGAGTTGGTAAAAATCGACCCTAAAAGCATTGGCGTGGGCCAGTATCAGCACGATGTGTCGCAAACGCAACTGGCCCGTAACCTGGATGCGGTGGTGGAAGACTGCGTAAACGCCGTGGGCGTGGATGTGAATATGGCCTCGGCCCCCCTGCTGACCCGAGTGTCTGGTCTGACGCCGACGCTGGCAAAAAACATTGTCGCTTATCGGGATGAGCTAGGGGTGTTTACCGAGCGCAAGCAACTGTTAAAAGTGCCTCGCCTGGGGCCCAAGGCCTATGAGCAATGTGCCGGCTTCTTGCGTATTCGCGACGGCAAAAACCCGCTCGATGCCTCATCGGTACACCCGGAGGCCTATCCGGTGGTGAAGCGAATTCAGGAACGCCTGCAGCAGCCGGTACAATCGCTTATCGGCAACAGCAGCCTGCTGAACAGCCTGAACCCGCAAGACTATACCGACGAAGACTTCGGTCTGCCCACGGTACAGGATATTTTGAAGGAGCTGGACAAGCCGGGCCGGGATCCTCGCCCCGAGTTCAAGGCTGCCCGCTTCATGGAAGGCGTAGAAAAGCCCTCGGATCTGATCCCGGACATGGTGCTGGAAGGCGTAGTCACCAACGTCACCAACTTCGGCGCCTTCGTGGATATCGGCGTGCATCAGGACGGTTTGGTGCATATCTCTGCCCTGACCGACCGTTTCATCAAGGATCCGCGCGAGGTGGTAAAGGCCGGCGACATCGTCAAGGTGAAGGTGATGGAAGTGGACTTGCAGCGCAAACGCATCGCCCTCACCATGCGTCTGGAGCAGAATGCCGCCGACCATGGCAACGGTAACCGTAGCGGTGGCAATAACGGTGGCCAGCGCCGGGAAGAGCGCAAGCCAGCGGGTCACCGCGGTGCCGCCGGTAATGGCAGCCAAGGCCAGAACAACAGCCGCCCTGTCCGCAAAGAACAAACCGCCCCGCAAGGCGCCATGGGCGCGGCCCTGGCCGCCGCCTTGCAGAAGAAAAAGTAAGATCTGCGTGACAGACAGGCCGGAGTACTCCGGCCTGTCTGCATAAAGAATAAGGTTAGGCCGGTGTTAAGTAACCGAAACGGCAGGCGCATCTTTCGGCCCTGGCGCGGAGGGTCGGCGAAGCAGGCCCCGCTAGGGTCTCGTATACGAGCTCTGTCGAATAAAACCTCAACGTTATAGCTGATTGCCCATTCCCCTCAGCCTCACTTCATGCCTAAACTGAGCCCAGTAGGCACAAGATGAGGTGCACGGTCATGAAAGAGCATAACGATGGCAAAAGTCTGTCCGGGGGAACCCCGCCAGAGGCGTCTTCCGGGGTGGAGCGCCAGCCATGGATGCCAATTGGAGCTGCAGAGCGGGTGATGTCCATGAATAAAAGCCAACTTTCACTTCAGACAATGCTTGCTGTTTTTTTGCTTTTATTGAGCAGGCCGATTGATGCGAAAACGTACAACTCCAATTGGGTGTCATTTAATAGCTGGCCCGCCTGGACTGCTTATGGCAAGACACAAGTAGAAAAAGATTTTGGTAATTACAAAGTCCTGCAAGGTGGCAATCGATTAAGCATAGACAAGCAGAAGAGATTGAGATTTTATTTACCTAAAGGCTCTCTCGGCAGCTCACAGGGCGGAGGGATAATAAAGTCATCCATTGTCAAAAAAAATAATTACAGTTTCTCTTTTGATATTAGATTTGATTCAAGATTCCCATGGAGCAAGGGTGGGAAAATTCCAGGATTGAGTGGTGGTAAGGGCTATACTGCTGGCAACCCCGCATGGAATGGTGACGGCTTTAGCATACGCATCATGTGGAGAGAGGGAGGACGGTTAATTCCTTATGTATACCATATGGATCAGCCAGGTAAATACGGAGATACTTTTGGATCGACAATAGGCTACATAAATAGCAAGAAAAAATTCAACATCAAATATTGGGTAAAGCTGAATAACGGAAATAAAAAAGATGGTATTTTAAAGATTTTTATCGACAACATTCTTAGATTTGAAAAAAGAAACATTAGATTTAAAAATGACGATAGTAAAATCGATACGGCTCATATCTCTGTATTCCCGGGTGGCGGAACTGACGATTGGAAAATGACCGGAGATGGCTATATAAGAATAGACAATATCAAGTGGCAATAATTAGCTGTCTCGCAGGGTGGTAGAGACAATCAGCTGATGCTGCTGAGTGTTGTGCTGGTGTCGCTGGTTAGCGCGGTGCGGCTGCGTACCCCCGAATCTGCCCCATTACCGGAGTCGGGCCAGTAAAAACGACTGCGGAACTCCTCTCCGTTACGCTCATCGTCTACTGCCCATTGTTATAGCCAACCGGGCTTCCCGGCTGTGGCCAAGGCCTGTAGCAAAAACAGACAGGTAAATGGTTAATTTGTTGTCATATGAGTATAGTTGTGCTTAATTGAACTAGTCATGATAGCCAGTATACCAACGAAATGAACTGCTCAAGCGCACCCACGGATGGGGCCAGCCCTACGGTATTCATGCAGGAGTTTTTAGATGCAGACAAGGATTGTCTCGCCATACACCACCCGGAAGGAAACGGACATAACGCCTTCACAGCGCCGTGTCGCAGGCAGCTCCCCCTTCCTTCATAAACCGAAGTCTTCGCTCTTCGTCAGGAGGCCAGGACAATGTCAGCCGTCTTAACCTCACGCTTGTTCGAATGGCGCGCCGATCGCAAAGGCCTGGCAGTCATTGCTATCTCGCTGCTGATCATCGGCTGTATTACGGCCATCATCTCCCACCACCTGAGTCAGCAGAAAGAATCATGGCTGCATAGCCAGGGGCAGAGTCTGGTCAAGATCATCAGCGCCATGCCGGTCGAACAGCTTGTTTCGAACATGGGCAATAATTCGCTGATGAACACCATGCACAATGCGCTGCTGGACAAACATTTTGCCTATCTCTCTCTGGTCAGCCCCGATGGCATCCCCCTCACCCAACACACCGCCGTCGGAGTCCGGATTCCTGCTCTGAACATTCCCCGCGAACCGGCATTCTGGTTCGGCGAACAAGAAATAGCAGCGGCCGATGGCTCCCCGAGCATACTGGAATTTCATGCCCCCCTGCTGCAGGATGGACAGCTGCGGGCCTTTGTCCGAGTGGGCTTCTTCGCGCCCGGCTGGAGCGGCCTCACGGCCCAACTGCCCTTTCTCGCCACCCTGGCCTTCCTCGTTTTCAATCTGGGCTGTGCCATCTACTTCATGACTCGGCTGGATCGGGGTCGGCTGAACACACTGAATGACCAGCTGGGGCAGCTGCTCAACGGCAACCAAATTGGCACTCTCCAGCTCGAAGCCGACGGTGAACTACTCGAGTTTATCCAGCGCTTCAATGGCGTCATGGCACAGGTTAACGAGCAGCAGCAACATCAGGCAGTGAGCAACCACGAACTGTTGCTGAACAGCAAGTTGGTGACATTCAAAAACTCCCGGCTGAACTCCATTCTACAGACCTTGCCCGATGCCGTTTTTGTGCTCGACGACACTGGCCGACTGTGTTTTTCGAACAGCAAGCTGCGCTATTACCTGGACCTTCAGACACCGCTCAACGAAGGGGCGACCATGGCCGAGTGGTGTCCCTATTCCGATCTCATCCGATTCAGCAATCAGAGCAACAATACGGCGCTCGGTGCCAAAAAAACCAATGAAATAACCCTGACCATAGCGGGCAACACCGAACGTTCAATTCGTTTCCATCGCTACCCCCTGTTCTCGCCCAGCCGCCCGGACAAGACCTTCGGCACCCTGATCGTCGGTCGGGATATCACCGAGCAGCAGCTGGCCGTCGCCCATCGCGGCGAGTTTATCGCCCAGGTCGCACACGAACTGAAAACACCGCTCAATGTCCTTTCCATGTACAGCGAGGCGTTACTGGGCGAAGACGGGCACTCGGCAGACTTTCGCATCGAAGCCTGCAATATCATTCACGACGAAACCGAACGGCTCTCGAATCTGATCAACAACCTGCTCAACCTGAGCAAGCTGGAAAGCGGCACCATCAAGCCGGAGCGTCATCACGTCCGGCTCCATGACTTGCTAAAAGACGTCCTGAGCACGATTTCCGCCGGCACTCGCAACAAGGATATCCATTTCAAGTTCGATGTGCCCAACGAGATGCCGCCCGTTTACCTGGACAAGGATCTGCTTCGTATCGCCGTCACCAACCTGCTGACCAACGCCATCAAGTACAACCGCAAGAACGGCACCGTCAGCCTGCGCGGGCAGGAGACCGACAGCAGCATCATCATCATGGTCGAGGACACCGGCATTGGTATTTCCGAAGCCGACTGCTCCCGAGTATTCGAACGGCATTTCCGTTCCGCCAACGAGCAAGTGAGCCAGCGCCCGGGGCATGGTCTCGGCCTGTCGCTCACCCGGGAAATCGTCGGCTTGCTGCATGGCAGTATCAGCGTGCAGAGCGATCTGGGCCAGGGATCCTGTTTTCGCATCCAGTTTGATAAAACCGTCGGCCTGTTACAAAAGGTACCAACATGACTCTAAGCATATTACTGGTAGACGACGAACCCCATATTCTCAGGATCATGCGCCTGCAACTGGAGCGACAGGGTTACCAGGTCAGCACCTGCAGCAATGGCGAAGAGGCCTTCGCCCATCTGCAGGCAAGCCCGCCCGATGTGTTGATCACCGATATCCAGATGCCCAGAATGTCGGGAGAGCAATTATGCAAGAAAATTCAGGTGGAAATACCCAACCGAAGCTTTCTTATTGTGCTGCTGACCTCACGTACCGAGATCGAGCACCGCATCTGGTCACAGGACTTCCACAACCTCTGGTTTTACGAAAAGCCCCTCAGCATGCGTCAGCTGACATCTGAGCTGGGTAGCTATTTCGAAGCCCGCCGTTCGGAGGCCTGAGCCATGTCCTTACTCGAACTGTCGACGGTCGATTTCAAACGCTACCTGCACTATGCCGCCAACCAGCTTCCCCAGCTGCAAGGATGGCTGGTGCAGGACCAGAACGGCAGGGTAATAGAAGCCTCCGAGTCATCGGAAAGCCTGGAGCCCGGCTGGTTCACCCATCTGGCGCCAGGTCCGGAACATGCAGCAGAATGGGTGCAGCAACAGGGAGACAACACCGTCATCACCCACGTCATCAAGACCGACAATGATATTATCTGGGCCAGACTCTACCTGGTGTTACAGGGCAATATTGATGAGGCACTCGAGCTGAGCCGCTTTATCCGGGACAGCCTCAACCACGAGATAGCACTGCTGTACGAGCTCAACAGCATGGCCACCGAGCTGTCCGACCGTTACGAAGAGCTCCATCTGATCTATGACATCGACACCCAGCCACTCGGTTACGAGAAAAGCCAGTCTGCCATCAATCAGCTGGTAAAGGGCTGTGTCGACTATCTGTCCGTGGATTTCGCCTACCTGTGGCTGCCCAGGCAAAAAATAGAGATAGCCCAGGGCGCCGACCAGGCCAAACGAGACGAGTTTCAGTACGCCATGAGCGGCTGCCGGCAATACTTTCTCGACCATGTCACCGCCTCCGGCGAGGCATTCGTGGTCAACAGTTTCGATGAACTGGCACGCCATTGCTGCGACTGCGAACTGCCTTACAAAATCACTATCTGCCCCATCAAAAGTCAGGAAAAGAACTGTATCGGTTTTCTGATGCTGGCGAAAATGATGAACAGGAACGACTTTACCAACAGCGATCGCAAGCTGTTGAGGGCCATGGCGGGCAAAGTGACCAAGGCCATTCTCAGTATCTACGACGACAAAACCGGTCTGGTCAAGCACGAGGGCTTCGCGCACCAATTGCAGCGCGCTCTGCAAGCCAAGCAAAACCAAAGCTTCCACCACTCGCTGATCCTGGTCAATATCGACAAGTTCTCGGTGATCAATGATGTCATGGGATTCGACGAAGGCGACAAGTTGCTACTGCGGGTCACGCATATTCTGAATGCCTGCATCCGTAACAGCGATACCCTGTCCCGGCTCACCGGTAATACCTTCGCCCTGCTGTTACCCAACTGTTCGATGCAACATGCGCAGAAAATCGGCCAAAAAATCATCGAAGACATAGGCAACCTCAGCGTCACCAACGGTGAACAACACCAGAACATCAGCTGCCGTGTTGCCCTTTCGGGGATAAAACACGAAAACCAGTCCGTTGACCGATTGCTGTCCAGCCTGAACATCGCACTGGATATCGCCAGGGAGCAGGGCGGCAACCGCCTGCAGATCTGCAGTCAATACAATACCGAGCAAACCTCTCGCTCCGAGGCCATGCGCTGGATTGGCCGCATTCAGGAAGCGCTGCGCAGCAACCGCTTTGTGCCCTATTATCAGCCCATAGTCCCCCTGCAACCCGATAACACCGAGGAGTCACACGGTGAGATCCTGCTGCGCTATATCGATGACACCGGCGCCGTCATCGCGCCCGGTGCATTCATGTTCGCCGCCGAGCACTATCACCTGATGCCGGCAATCGATCTGCGTGTCATCGAGCTGGTACTGGAGCAGCTTCCCCTCGACACCCCAGGGCTCTGGTCCATCAACCTGTCGGGACAATCCATCTCGGAACCGGACTTCGTCAAGAAAATCGTCAACAGGATCAATGCCCACGGCATCAATCCCAAACGCCTCTGCTTCGAAGTCACCGAAACCACCGCCATCCGCAGCCTGACCGATGCCCAACTCTTTATTGCCGAACTGCGCGAGATGGGGTGTCGCATCTCGCTGGATGACTTTGGTACCGGTCTGAGTTCTTTCAGTTACCTGCGTGAACTCGAGATCGACTATTTGAAGATTGATGGCTCTTTCATTCGCGCCATGGCCCAGGATCCCACTGCCCACATCATGGTCAAAGCCATCCACAAGGTGGGGCAGTCCATGGGACTTAAAACCATAGCGGAATTCGTTGAAACCGATGACCTCCGGCAACAGCTGGTCGACATAGGGGTTGATTACGGACAAGGCTACCTGTTCAGCAAGCCGATTCCCCTGGCTGATTTTCTGAAACAAGGATACTGATTGCAGATGGATCATCAGAGCAATGACAACGCCGTTCAAGCGCCTCCGCTCGGTGGAGCGGAGGCCTCGGGCCCGGTCTCAGTGGATCAGGGCGCGGTCATGCACACCAAAATTGGCGTCATCTCCTATATCACCCCCACCCGCAAGCTGACGGAGCCGGGGATGATTACCGCACTGATGGACTGTGCCAAAGGCTGCATCGAACGTGGTGAGTGGCAGCAAATCATCGATCTGACCCATATCGAACGCATTAACAGCCCCGCCCTGGAGTGCCTGCTGGACATTGGCGAACAGCTGGCGTCCCTCGGCGGCTGGCTCAAAACCACCCATGCCCAGCCCTCGGTCAGAGAAGTGCTCCATTTCACCGGCATCGGCAACCAGATTGACCTCGAAGAGCTGTCTCAGGAAATACTGTCGCCCGGCACCGACAAACCGGAAGAGCCGGCTCGCCTGGGCGATATTTTGCTGTCCCGTGGCGCCATCAGCGAGCAGCAGCTGCAAGAGGTGATCGGCCTGCAGGACAAGCTCAACAAGCGCATGGGGGACATTCTGCTGGAAAAAGGCTGGATCGAAGAGTCCCTGCTGCTGGAAGCCCTGGGCAGGCAGCTGAAGCTGCCCTTCATTAAACTGCGCCCGGGTCTTTACGATCCGGATATCGCGCTGCAGATCCCGGCTAAAACCTGCAGGCGACTGGGCATAGTGCCGCTGTTTCGGCTGCGCCACGAGCTGCTGGTTGCCACCGCCGATCCCCAGCACATGCCGGCTTTCACCGAGCTGGAAGAACTGCTCAGGGTACATGTCAGACCCGTGCTGGCCTGCCGTGAAAACATTCAGGGAACCCTGAACAGCGTCTATACCGACGGTGGCGACTCGCTTACCGATGAATCACTGGATCTGATGGACTCGCCAGATCAGGATCTGGAGCTGGTAGAAAACGCCTACATAGACGACTACTCCCGGATAGACGAGCTGGCAGAGGGCAGCCCGGTTATCCGGCTGGTTAACTCCATCTTGCAACGCGCCGTCAACGACAATGTCAGCGATATTCATATCGAGCCGGGCCGCAGCACGGCACGGGTGCGGTTTAGGATCGACGGTCTGCTTTATCAGGTCATGACCCTGCGCATGGAGTTGCTGCCGGCACTGGTGTCGCGGTTGAAGGTGATGGCCAATCTGGATATCTCGGAGCGGCGCCTGCCTCAGGACGGCCGGATTCAGGTGCAAACCCGCAACCGCCTGGTCGACCTGCGCTTCAGCTCGCTGCCGGGCCTGTACGGCGAGAAAGTGGTGCTGCGACTGCTGGACAAACAGCATTCTCTGCTGGATATCAACAAGCTCGGCATGAGCGAGCACAGTCTGGCGCAATACCGGCAGATGCTGCAGCGTCCCTATGGCCTGATCCTGGTCACGGGGCCAACCGGCAGCGGCAAAACCACCAGCCTCTACGCGGCCATCAATCACCTCAACAGTGTCGAAAAAAATATCGTCACCATAGAAGATCCGGTCGAATATCAACTCGATATCATCAACCAGAACGAGGTGAAGGAGAACATCGGCCTGTCCTTTGCCAAGATACTGCGCCACGTGCTGCGCCAGGATCCGGATATCGTACTGGTCGGTGAAATCCGCGACCGGGAGACCGCCTCCATTGCGGTGCAGGCCGCGCTCACCGGTCACCTGGTACTCTCCACGCTGCATACCAACACCAGTGCCGGCGCCGTCGTACGCATGATCGATATGGGCATAGAGCCCTACCTGCTGTCCTCGGCGCTGGTCGGGGTCGTGGCCCAGCGGTTAATAAGAACCATCTGCAGCCACTGCAAGACCCAGTATCTGGCGCCGGTGGAGCTCTGCCAGCAGCACGACTGGCCCACCGACGGCAGCGTTATGCTGTCTCGAGGCCGCGGCTGCAGCGAATGCTACGACTCGGGCTTCAAATCCCGCCTCGCCATCCACGAACTGATACCGACCACGCCGGCGCTACAGCAACTTATTTTGCAGAATCCCAGCCTGAACCTGCTGGAGGACTATCGTATCGAGCAACAGATTCCCTCCTTGTTCGAGGATGGACTGGATCGGGTACGCCGCGGCCTGACCACGGCCGAAGAGATATCCCGGGTGATCAATGTCTGAGGAAACGGCCTGATGCCACTGAACATGAAAAAGCCCACGCCCACGCCAACGGCGCGCGCTACCCCCTTCGCCGGCCTGTTCCAGAAACGGCTGAAGCCGAGCGATCGGCTGTTTTTCAGCGAACAGCTCTCGTTGCTGCTGGAAACCGGCACCAGCATACTGCCGGCGTTAAAGACCATCAGGCTGCAAACCCGGCATCCGGCGATGCACGTCCTGCTGAGCGATCTCGAACAGCGCATTGCCGATGGTCAGCCTTTGTCCCAGGCGCTGTCGCATCATCCCCGGCTGTTCAATTCAACCTATGTCAACCTGGTGGCGGCCGCCGAAGGTGGCGGCTTTCTGAACAAGGTGCTGCAGCACCTGGCCGAACTGGACGAGCGCCGTGAGCAGCTGCGTCAGCAACTGAAAAGTGCCGCTTCCTATCCGATGTTTCTGGCACTGTTTTCGGTGGCGGTGATGTTGTTCGTGCTGGTAGTGGTGTTCCCCAAATTCGCGGACATGTTCGTGGCCATCCGCGACCAGCTGCCCTGGACCACCACTGTGCTGATGAATACCAGCGACATCATGCGCCAGCACTGGCCCTGGCTCTGTCTCGCCACCGCGCTGCTGGCGGTGGGCGGATACATCTGGGCCGGCAGTGCCGCGGGCCGACAGCGGCTGGACAGCTGGCGTATGACGCTGCCCGGCATCCGTGGATTTTATATCCGTCTTTATTTAACCGAGTCGTTGCGGGTACTGGGACTGTCGCTCAGTCACGGCGTGCCTCTGGTTACCGCGCTGGACGCCACTCGCGAGGTGATCGGCAACCGACAGTTTCAACAGTTTATCGGCCAGCTGCAGCAGAATGTCATCGAAGGCAAGGGCTTGTCTTACGGCTTTGAACAGGCCGGCTGGACCCCCTCTCTGGTGCGTCAAATGCTGCGTACCGGTGAAGATACCGGCAACCTGCCCAAGGTCATGTTGCGGCTGACCGAACATTATGAAAGGGAGGTACGCAAGCACCTGAACACCCTGACCAAGCTCGCCGAGCCGCTGATGTTGCTGGTGATGGGGCTGGTCGTCGGGGTATTGGTCAGCTCGCTGATATTGCCGATTTTCAAGTTGTCCCGGGTCGCTTACTGAGTGGCATCGCGTACAGGTATGACAACAGGAGGCCGCCAACGCGACAATAATTCTGTTCTTTAAGGAAGATTTTCAAACCCTGGGCTACAGTAAAAAGCAAAGACCCAAATGCACACCTTCATGCGCTAGTGCTAATAACGAGAGGCTGTTCCATGAGCATAAAAAACGTGAACATAAAAAAGAAGCTACTACAAGGCTTTACCCTGGTTGAACTACTGATTGTGGTGATCATACTGTCGATTCTGGCCGCCATCGTCATTCCACAGTTCAGTGCCTCCACCGACGATGCCAAAACCGCATCCGCCCAGAGCACCCTGGCCAACCTGCGCTCGATGATCGGTCTCTACTACCAGCAACACGGGGTATATCCCGGCAACGGCACGGCAGTATCAGGGGATGCATGTACGGGCACCAAAGGTACGGGAGATGGCTTAATTGCCAACGCCGCTCAAACCTTTACCGATCAGCTGACGCTTTACACCAATAACGCCGGTGGTGCCTGTTCCATCAGCGACACGGTCAACCACCGTTTTGGCCCCTACTACAAGAAAACAACGCTACCCAGCGACCCCTTCATGGATGTAGCGACCCTGACCGTGATCGAAACCGGTAATCTGCTGATGACCGCCGACGGCACCGATGGCGGCTGGAAATACGACCGCAAGACCGGCAAGATCATCATCAACCACACCTCATACGACGACCTGTAATGGGTGATAGCCATGTCGGTGGTCCTGGTGCGCCAGCGGGGAAAGAGCCTGGCCGAGCTGCTGGTGGTGGTCACCCTGCTCGGCGCCCTGGCGGTGATTGTGGTGCCCTCGTTGACGGTGCTGGGGCCGGAGCGGGTCGAGCTGGCCGCGGTCGAGGTGGCCGGTGCCATCCGCTTTGCCCAGAGCGAAGCCCGGCGTAGCGGGGCCGAGCACGGTGTGCTGCTGGACACCACCGCTCAACGGCTGCGGGTGTATCGCATCGACGACTCTGGCCCCTCGCCTGTAGTGATGTTCGATGTGTATCACCCCCTCGACAAGCAGCTCTATGACCTCAGGTTCGCTACCGATGCCCGCTACCAGAAGGTCCGGCTCGACGACGCTACCTTCGTCTATCAGGACGTCGCCGGCAGCCAGCAGGACATCGGCTTTCTGGCCAGCGGCGAACCCCGCTATCTGGATGCCGGTACACCGCGGTTGCTGGTCAGCGGCACCGTCACCCTGAGCGACGGCAATCATCGGCAGCAGCTGAATATCGCTCCCAGAACCGGTCGGATCACCCAGCCATAATCTCAATCACTGCTATAACAACAAAAAAATAATAATAATCACGACGAGCAAGGAGTGCGCGCATGAACAACAGAACGGGAAAGTCCCCCAGGTCGTCCTCCCAGCAGGGGTTTTCCTATATTGAGGCCCTGATCGCGACCTTTATTATCGGCCTGAGCCTGGTGCCGGCCATGGAGGCCCTGCAGTCCGGCAGCCAGGGGGCCGCCATCAACCAACAGCAGGTCATCGACAGACCCCTGCTGGCCAGCAAAATGGAACAGTTGCTGGCCAGCGACTACAGTCAGCTCGGTGCCGAGGTGGCGGGCACTACCACCCCCAGCAGCTTGTCCGACACCGTCGTCAGCAGCGATGGCCGCAGCCTGCAACGTCAGGTGTATCTGGCTTATTATGACGGAGAACCCAGCGATCTCTTTGCCAGCGCCGACACCGGTTTGTTGTGGCTCAGGGTCGAACTGGCAGGCACCGCCATGGCCCTGGAAACCCTGGTCAGCCAATGAAACCGCTCGTTATTGCCTCTCGTCTGCGCCAACAGGGTCTGACCCTGCTCGAACTGCTGGGTGCCGTGGCGATACTCTCGTTGCTGATGGCCGGATTGGGCGGCCTGATCGGCTCCGCCCTCGAACTGCAGAGCGAAGGCCAGACAAAAAATACCCTGGCCCATGAGGCCCATTTTGCCATGACCCGCATGACAGAGTCGGTACAAAACAGCCGCCACCTGCTGCTGCCGCTGGTCGACAACCCCGACACCAGCTGGTCTGAGCATATCCGCGTAGAAACGGTGCCGGCCTCACCCCCCGAAGGCAGCAGCACCCTGGCCACGGCGGTACTGGCGGTCACCCTGAGCCCCCGCCAGGACCTCGACGGCGACGGCTGGGCCGATGCCAACAACGATAAAGACTTTCTCGACCTCAACAACAACGGGCTGCGCGATCCGGGCGAAGCCGAGCTCATCGACGAAGATCTCGATGCCGATCATACCCGGGATGGCGCACCCGGCATCATCGGCATCGACGACGATGGCGATGGCAGCGTCGACGCGTCTTCGGCCAGCAATCAGGCCTGGGACAACGACGAGCAGGGCGGCAACCCAGGCTCCTCTTCCGACGACGATGGAGACGGGCAGATCGGCGAAGACAGCTTCGAGCCGGTGGTGTATTACCTGAGTGGCGACCAGCTGATCGAGCGCTGGCCGTCCTTCAGCGACCAGAATGGCGACAGCCTGGTGGATGGGCGCGACTACACCGAAAGCGTGATTGCCGAGGGCGTGACCCTGCTGCGCATCGAGCGGGTGCCCCTGGGTGGCAGCCGCGCCCAGCTGGTGGATATTACCCTGACACTGACTCAGGATGCCGATAACAGCATCAGCCTGCAGCGCCGTGTGCGGCTGGGAGGGGGACTGTGAGTCACCAGAGCCGCCGTCACCAGCGCGGCTACCTGCTGCTGCCGGTGGTGATCACCCTGGCCTTGCTGGCCAGCGTTTCTTATCTGCTCAGCCACAGCAGCGCCCTGCACCTGGCCAGTAGCCGCGGCGAGGCAGACCGGCTCGAGGCTCGCTATGTGGCCGAAGCCGGCCTCAACCATGCCAATTGGCAGGCCCAGTTTGCCAACTGCACCAATTATCCCAGCCTGAACAATCAACCCTTCGGCAATCACAGCTACAGCACGGTGATCAGCCCCACCGGGGGCTCGCCGATCAGCATCACCGCCAGCGCCCTGCTGGACAACGGCAGCCGCTACAGTATCAGCCGTGACGCGGTCGATACCTATGAATCGCCGATTACGCACACCCTGGTACTGGGCGAAGATCCCGGTGCCGACACCCGAATTGACAATTCCCTCTTGAACGCAAACTCGAATTTCGGCCGTGCCGAACTGCAAATTGGCGCACTGTTGAGCACCCGCCACAGCCTGGTGAGCTTCGGCCTGTCGACCCTGCCCGACGGCATTCGCCTGATCGGCGCCGAACTGCGGCTCTATCAAATTAATACGCTCGCTAGCGGCGGCAACCTGACGGCACACAGGGTCTCAAGCAGCTGGGTGGAAGGAACAGGCAGCCAGGACGGCGCCACCTGGAATACCCATGATGGCAGCAATGGCTGGAGTAGCCCGGGGGGCGACTATCAGGCCACGCCCATTGCCAGCGCACAGGCTCGCCTGACCGCCGGCTGGGTCAGCTGGAATATTGGCGCTCAGGTCTCGCGCTGGCTCGACGGCAGCGAAGCCAACTACGGCCTGTTGTTGAAAACCGATCTGTCCTCGACCCTGAGCTTCGCCTCAAAAGAACATAGTGACGCCAGCCTGCGCCCACAGCTGGTGCTCACCTATGCCTGCCCCTGCAACGCCGGCGATGACAGCACCAGCCTGGTGCTGCAGCCCAGCGCCGCCGGCGGGGCAGACACCTACCTCTATGACGACCCCTGGGGGACGACCCGAGGCACAGAAACCAGAATGCGCATCAGCAACAGTGGCAATCTGGATAAACGTGGCTTGCTGAAGTTCGACCTGTCCACCATTCCGACGGCCGCCCTGATCACCTCGGCCACCCTGGAACTGAATCTGGAAGGCATAGGGTCGGGCGAGATCGCCGACATCTCTCTGCACCGGGTCACCCGTGACTGGCATCAGACCCAGGCCAACTGGAGCCTGGCCCGAACATCGGAAAACTGGTCCAGTCTGGGTGGCGATTTCGAGCCCACGGCGCTCACCAGCGCCGAAATTGACCCGCTCGCCCTGGGAGCCACCCAATGGGACATCACCGCCCTGGTCGGTGACTGGGTCGCGGGCGTTCAGGACAACCACGGCCTGATGCTGCTGGGCAGCCCCGGCGTCAACCATGCGGATTTCAGCAGCAGCAACCACGCCGCCGCCACCCAGCGGCCGAAGCTGACCATACAGTATCACTGCCCCTGCGGCGCCCAGTGTACGGCCCCCGAGCCCCCATCCTGCAGTGCCTTGTTCATTCCCGATAGTGTTGCCGGCGAATTCAGCACCGTAGGGCAGGACTACGGCTATGACTACACCAGTGGCATCACCCCCGTGCCGGAGGGTATGTCGTTTAATGGGACCAGCGTCCCTGCTGGCGGCGGCTGGGTTGCCGTGGGCGACTCTGGCCGGCTGGTGCTGCTAAACCGTGACGGCCAGCTGCTCGACGATACCTTCAATACCGGCCTGTCCAGACTTGATGGCATCACTTATGTGCCCGAGGGCGAGCTGGCCGGCCAACTGCTGGCGGTCAATAGTAGCTATATCTACCCGATTGACCCGGCCTCGCCGCCATCCGACGTCTCAACACAAGGGGTACGGCTCGGCTTTATCTCCAATCTGCGCGGCGCCAGCTACATCAAGGGCGGTAGCCATGACGGTCATATCGCGCTGGTCGATAAGGGCACCGGCGGGCTGGTCATCATCGATCAGAGCTTCGATCGGGTACAGAGTAGCTCCCTCACTCTCAAACCGGGGACCTCCCCAAGCTACAACTTAGCCGCCGAAGGTATCGCCCACCTGCCCGACACTGACCAGTTCTGGGTCACCGACATCACCCTGGGTGAGGTGCATCGTTACTCGGCACAGGGCGCCTGGCTGGACAGCTACCCGGTCGCCGGATTCGGCATTGCCAAACCCTCCTCGGCGGCCATCGATCCGCAGACCTGCGCCCATGTATTTGGCAGCCCTCGCGACCGTAGATATGGGCTGCTGATCCGCACCAGCCAGGACGACGATACCAGGACCAGCATACTGATCGCCACCGGCGACACCTTCATCAACGAGGGCGACCCTGCCACCCGTTCGGGCGGTGGCCCCGGCCTCGGGATCGGATTAAATAACCACAACCAGCGGCGGTCGGCCCTGCTGAGCTACGACCTCGGCGGCCTGCCGGCCGATGCGCTGATCAGCAGCGCCAAGCTGCGCCTGTATGCCAACCACCGCACCGGCAACCAGGACTGGACCCTGCAGGTACACCGCATTAAGGAAAGCTGGACCGAAAACGGCGCCACCTGGCTCAGCCGCGACGGCAGCCACAACTGGAGCGGAGGACCCGGCGGCTACTACGCCCCGACTGTGGTGGCGTCTCAGCTCTTTACCGGTATCGCCTGGTATGAATTCGATGTCAAAGAGCTGGCGCAGGAGTGGCTGGACGGCGCTTCACCCAATTTTGGCATGCAGATCATCGCCGATGCGCCAAAACGCCAAGGTCTTGAATTCAGCTCCCGGGAGGGCCCCCATGCACCACAGCTGGTTATTGTCTATGGCAACTGACACACTGCTCCGGCGCCGCTCGGCGCTAACACCGGATCTTGCCCGGACGCCTCTGCCGCTGCGGGTGTCGCACCCACGTTTGACAACAGGAAGTATGACGATGACGTTTATGGCTATGTCCATGTTTGACAAGAGGAAGTATGGCAATGGCTATGTTCAAGTCCATGGCATTTAACATGCCGGTTGCAAGCTGGCTCAGGCGTCCCCGCACTCATGCCATCGGGCTTGAACTGTCGCTGAACCGCCTCAACCTGGCCCAGTTCAAGTCGCAACCCCCTGGCGGGTTGCCGATACTGCAGGCGGCCTGTTCGCTGCCCTACCCAAGCGACCGGGATACCCTGCTGGCTTCTCCACAGAGCCTGAAAGCCCTGTTGGCCAGCGCCTTCAAACAGTATCCCTTTCGCGGCCGGCGCGTCACCACCCTGCTGCCCGCAGACAAGGTTCGCACCCTGTCGCTGAGTTATCCGCTCAAGCCCGGGCAGGATGAAACCGACATCATACTGACCACCCTGGCCCAGCGGCTGAACGAACGGCTCGAAGATCTGATCATTGATTACATACCGATACGCACCACAGATGACAGGCCCGAACGACTGGTGCTGATCGCCATGGCCCGCCGCAGCGAGGTTATCGACTATCTGGAGCTGCTGCGCCGGGCCGGGCTTGACGTGGCCTCGGTTGAAATTGGTCAGACCGCCATCAGCCGTCTTATCCTCTGGCTCAATGGTCATGTGCCGGACCGTAACAGCCTGGTGATCAATTTTGGCAACGACAACAGCTACCTGACCATGATTGCGGGCCGGCGCCTGGTGATTGACCATAGCATCGACTTCGGCGAGGCCACCCTGCTCAAACGACTGGCCTCGGAGCTGGATATCTCCGGCCTGCAAGCCCGGGCCCTGATGCGCTCGGCCGATACCGATGGTCAGTCGGAACAGTGGACGTCAGCCCAGCCCTGCAACGACAACGCACGAACCCTGGCCCTGGACATACTGCTGCCCGACCTGATACAGCTCAAGGACGAGATCCGTCGAACCCTGATCTATGCCGCCTCCGAGCTGCACGGCCAGCCGGTGCACAACCTGTATCTGTTCGGCAGCCTGGCCCGCTGGAACGGCCTGCGCGAGCACCTGCAAGGGTTGATCGAGATTCCGGCACAATATCCAGACCCGCTGGGCGCCTTTCAGGGGGAGCGCTGGCACACATCGGATGGCCAGCAGGATTTCTGTATTGCCACCGGCCTGGCACTGAAGGAGCTGACACCCCATGCATGAACTGGAGCTGATTCCGCCGGACTACCGCGCCGGCCGGCTGATAATACGCCGCTGCATTTTCGGCGCCGCGCTACTGGCGGTGGCCAGCCTGCTGCTGCTGCTGGCCACAGTGCTGTTGTCTCGTTATAACGACCGACAAGAAAACCAAATTTTCGCCATGCAACAGCAGCATAACGACATTCGCTACCAGCAAAACCAGCTGCAGGAGCTGATCCAGACTCGAGTCTCGCTGCAGCGAGAATTGCGCTTTCTCGAAGGGCTGCGCAGCGGTGTGGCGGTCTCCGAGCTGCTGGGTGCCGTCGACCAGGCACTGGGGGACAGCCCGGTCTGGTTTCAGGAGTGGAGCTTTCGGCGAGCCAGCAGCCTGGTCGACAAGCCAGCGGGTAGCTCGACTCTGGGATATTTCATTCTGATCAAGAACGAAGACAGCCCCGCTACCCAACAGGAAGCACTGAAGCTGGACATGCAGATGACGATTCGCGGGCAATCGGACGATTACCTGGCGTTGTCTCATTTCTTGCGCCAGCTGTCCGAACAGCCCCAGATTGCCGAGGCCAACCTGAATCGTACCAGCCTGCGCCGCTACACCAATGGCGAGGTGCTGGACTTTGAATTGACGGCACAACTCAACTCGGGTGAGACACCATGAAACCGAACATCAGCTTCGATCTCACGCCATCCAGAACCTGGCTGCTGGCGCTGGCCGGGGGCGGTTTCTTGCTGCTGATGGCGCTGATCACCTATCTGCTGCTACCGGAGCTGAAACGCTACGAAGTGGCAAAAAACACCTTGCTGTTGCATCAGGGGTCACTGCCGGAGGGGCAGCAGCTCGACAGCCAGCTCGAGCAGCTGCGTACCGAGGTAGACACCCTGAGGCGCACCATTCACGGCGACATGGCCCAGCGCCCGGCCAAGCAGCTGGGCAGCCATGTTATCGAGTCGCTGCAGAATCTGTCCTGGCAAAACCGGATGCAGCTGACCAGCCTGGTGCCTCGCACCGGCAGCCGTATCGACGCCTTTCAGGAGCTGATCTTCGATATCGAGCTCAATGGTAGCTATATGGACTTTTACCGCTGGATCCGCGAGCTGAACGACCAGCTCGGTTTTGTAGTCATCGCCGCCTTCGACATGAGGCCGGTCCGCACCCAGAGCGATGACTCCCACATCGATATCAAACTCACCATAGTGGCGTACAAGGCGGAATCATGAACCTGAAATCTCTTTACCCGGTCGGCCTCTGGCTGCTGGCTGCCACCGCCCTGGCAGACACCGGCATGCCATTACGGGATCCTTTTGTCCGACCCCAGACCGAATTGTCGACCCGCCCCACTCCGACGCCCATCGCTTCGGCACCCGGCTTTACGCTGCGCGCGCTGCTGGTGGCCGGCGATAGCTCGCTGGCCAATATCGACGGCACCATACTGGCACTCGGGGATGAGTTCGACGGATATCGATTGATCTCGGTCACTCAGGAAGAAACCCTGTTCGAAAAAGGTTCAAACAGGTATCGTATCTCTCTCAAGGAACGAACGTCCCAATAATGAAAATAAAGAAGCAGGAACTTCAATCACCATGTCTATGATTCAGCTCACTCCGGCCATCAAGCGCCTGATTCCCTTGTTTATTCCCATTATTATTTTCCTCAGTCCGATCGCGCAGGCCAAAAAGGTGTCGCTCAACGTCAACAACGTCGACATTGCCGAAGTCATGGACATGCTGTCGCGTCAGCAGAAGTTGAATATCATGTTGTCGACGGGGGTATCGGGTGATGTATCGGTCAACCTCTACGAGGTCGAGGTATCCAATGCCATTCAGATGATCGCCGAGTCGGCAAACTTCGTGGTGGAGCGTCGCCAGGGCAGTTATTTTATTCGCAAGCGCGAAGACGTCGGCAAATACAGCTACAACAACCTGACCAGGCTGAAAACATTCAAGGTCCAGTATTCGGATCCCGTCGCCATTATGGATATTCTGAGCAAGTATATTTCCAGCTACGGCAATATCACCGCCCTGCCGGAGCGCGGTTTGCTGGTGGTAGAAGACAAGCCGGAATTTCTCACTCGCATCGGCGAGCTGCTCGCGGAAATCGACCGCCAGCCACGACAGATCCTGATTGAGGCCAAAATATTCGACGTTACCCTGACGGACTCCGATGTCTTCGGCATCGACTGGAACACAATTTTTAAAGGTGGTCAGGGTATTATTGGCACCAGAGGCCTGGATCCCGGCACCGACGGCATTTTCATCAATCTTTCCACGCCGGATCTGGATGTTTTCTTCAACGCCCTGCAAACCAAGAACCGGCTGCACACAGTCTCGACACCCAAGATACTGGCACTGGAAGATCGGGAAGCCAGCACCGTCATCGGCGACCGACAGGGGTTCAAGGTCACCACCACCATCAACCAGATCACCACCGAAAGCATCGATTTTCTTGAATCCGGCGTGATCCTCAAGGTTAAACCGGCGGTCGATGAATCCAACCGGATCCTGCTGCAGATCCACCCTGAGGTCAGTACCGGCAGCGTAAGCCCACAGGGAATTCCCTCCCAGAGCACCACAGAGGTCACCACCCAGATGCTGGTTAACAGCGGTCAGACGGTGTTTATCGGCGGGCTGATCCGGCAATCCACCGATGAAGAAGTCAGAGGCGTGCCTATTCTGATGCATATTCCCTTGCTGGGGCGCCTGTTCAAGCAGTCAACCTACCGGGACGTGCAGACCGAAACCGTGGTGCTGATCACCCCTTATCTGGTTCAGGATGGTATGCCGCCCCCGCCAACCGAGCCGCGGCTGACGATGAGCATCTCACCCTGACACGTTTAACGCGGGAGCATTAAAAAGATGAACGTCTGGGTGCTGGCCGGTATTGTCGCCCACTCTGGTTCCGGCAACAGCCAGGCTTTGTCCTGATATTGCCGAGCACTCCCGTACTGGCGCAGGTGTGGTGCGTTGGCCAAAGACAAAGCCTGCACCGGGCGCCAGACCTATGTAAAATACGCCTTTTCCCCTTGCACCTGGAGCCCTCATGACCGTCACCCTAGTCCCTTACGACACCGAACATCAGCCACAGATCCGCGCCATTCGCGAGGCAGTCTTCATGCAAGAACAAGGGGTATCGCCCGAGCTGGAGTTCGACGGTCTGGATGCCTCTGCCATGCATGTGCTGGCGGTAGTGGACGGCGAATATGTGGGCACCGGTCGTATGCTGGACGACGGCCATATCGGTCGTATCGCCATTTTACGCAACTATCGGGGCTTGGGGCTGGGTGCCAAAGTGGTGCAGACGCTGGTCGCCGAGGCCAGCCGCCTGGGTTATCCGCGGGTGTACCTGGGCGCGCAAACCCACGCCGTCGACTTCTATGCCAAGCTGGGTTTCACCCCCTATGGCGACGAGTTTATGGATGCCGGGATCCCGCACCTGTCCATGGAAAAGTCGTTAGCCTGAATGTCGGTGCCAAGGCCTGTACCCTGTTCTCGGACTGACCCCGAGGGCGCAGCTGTGCGATAATGGCGCTCTTTGCCATCTGCCGGGTTTGCCATGCGCCTCGATAAATTCATCTGCAAGAGTACCGAGCTGAGCCGAACCGAGGCCAGAGGGGTCATCCATGCCGGCGAGGTGATCGTCAACGATGACCTGGTAACCGATGAGGCGACCCAGGTACATGAGAACAACCTGATTACCCTTGCCGGACGGCGGCTGCTTGCCCGGCCCTCCCGTTACCTCATGATGCACAAGCCAGCCGGCACCCTGTGCTCGAACGTGGACGGTGTCTATCCGTCGCTGTTTCATCGGCTGAATATCGACCGGGCCGATGATCTGCATATCGTCGGCCGTCTGGATGCAGATACCACAGGTCTGGTGCTGCTCACCGACGACGGCCGCTGGTCGTTCAATATCATACGGCCACAGCAACAATGTGAAAAAGTGTACCGAGTCGGCCTGCGCGATCCGCTGGCACCAGAGGTGGCCGCCCGCTTTGCCCGGGGCCTGCTGTTGCAGGGAGAAAGCTCCCCCACCCTGCCGGCCAGGCTGGAAGCGGTTGCCCCAAAAGAGGTGCTGCTCACCATTACCGAAGGCCGCTTTCATCAGGTAAAACGCATGTTTTCGGCGGTTGGCAACCGGGTACTAAGCCTGCACCGGGAACAGATAGGTGCCGTTCGCCTGAATGTGCCGCTGGGCCAGTGGCGCCACCTCACGACCGATGAGGTTGGCAGCTTTTTGAACCAGACCCTAGCCACCCCAGCAGAAGGATAAGCCCATGTTGTTCCCCGTGATCCTGGCCGGCGGCCATGGCTCCCGCCTGTGGCCCCTGTCGCGCCAGCAGCATCCCAAGCAGTTTCTGCCGCTGCTGGACACCTCAATGTCTATGCTGCAGGCCACCCTCAAGCGGCTGGATGGGCTGAAGTCGGCGCCGCCTCTGTTGATCTGCAACGAGCAGCATCGCTTTCTGGCCGCCGAACAAGTGCGCCAGCTGAACGGACAGCAAGCGCAGATCTTGCTGGAGCCGATGGGGCGTAACACGGCACCGGCTATCGCTCTGGCGGCGCTTTATGCTTCTGAACAAGCCGCTGGCGAACACGCGGAAGACGTCGTGCTGCTGGCGCTGCCCGCCGATCATGCCATCGAGGATGTGCCTGCCTTTCATGCCGCCGTCAATGCGGCCCTGCCCCTGGCTCGCGCGGGCAAGCTGGTCACCTTCGGCATTCCGCCCAGCCGGGCGGAAACCGGCTATGGCTACCTGCGACGGGGCCAGGCCATAGGGCAAACCGGCGGTTTCGAGGTGGCGCAGTTTGTCGAAAAACCGGATCGGGAAAAAGCCGAGGGCTATCTGGCCGCCGGCGGTTATGACTGGAACAGCGGTATCTTTCTGTTTCAGGCCAAACACTATCTGCAGGAGCTGGCCCGCTTTCAGCCCGAAGTGCTGACCGCCTGCCGGGTGGCACTGGCCGGCAGCCAGCGGGATCTCGACTTTATCCGGCTCGACGCCGAGGCCTTTGCCGCCTGCCCGGATATTTCCGTGGATTATGGGGTGATGGAACACACCAGCGTCGCCGCCATGGTGCCACTGAAAGCGGGCTGGAGCGACGTCGGCTCCTGGTCGGCACTGGCAGAAGTGCAGGGCCGGGACGAACAGGGCAACACACTGCGCGGCGACGTGCTGACCGAGCAGGTTGGCAACTGCCTGATCCATGCCGAGAGCCGCCTGGTGACCGCACTGGGAGTCAGGGATCTGATGATAGTCGAAACCAAAGACGCGGTATTGGTAGCCCATAAAGACAGAGAGCAGGACGTAAAACGGCTGGTAGCACGGCTCGAGGCTCAGGGCCGCCAGGAGCACATCATTCACCGCGAGTGCTATCGCCCCTGGGGCAAGTTCGATGCCATCGACAGCGGCCCCCGTTATCAGGTGAAGCGGATTACGGTGAATCCCGGCGCCAGCCTGTCGTTGCAGATGCATCATCACAGGGCCGAACACTGGGTGGTGGTCAGCGGCACCGCCCGCATCACCCAGGGCGAGCAGACCCGGCTGCTGACCGAAAACCAGTCGGTGTACATTCCGCTGGGGCAGCGGCACGCGCTGGAAAATCCGGGCAAGATACCCCTGGAGCTGATAGAGGTGCAGTCCGGCAGCTATCTGGGAGAAGACGATATCGTCCGTTTTGAAGACCACTATGGCAGGAAAACATAGCTATAAGGCGTAAGGCGTAAGGCGTAAGGCGTAAGGCGTAAGGCGTAAGGCGTAAGGCCAGCATTCTCGCGAAGATGACAACAGGAACAAATAACATGAAAAAAGTACTGGTGATTGGCTATGTCTGGCCCGAGCCCAATTCCTCTGCCGCCGGCAGTCATATGCTGTCGATTCTGCGGCTCTATAAACAACAGGGCTGGCAGGTAGAGTTTGCCACCCCGGCTCAGCGTACCGAACACATGGTCGATCTGGCCGCCGAGGGTATTAGCAGCCGGAGCATTGCGCTCAATTGCGACAGTTTCGATGCCTATGTCGCCGAATACCAGCCTGATGTCGTCATGTTTGATCGTTTCATGATGGAAGAGCAGTTCGGCTGGCGGGTTGAAAAAAATTGCCCCCAGGCGCTGAGAATACTGGATACCGAAGATCTGCAATGTCTGCGCCAGGCGCGTCATCAGGCCCATAAAGCCGACCGCGAGATGACCACAGCGGATTTGTTCAATGACATCGCCAAACGGGAAATTGCCGCCATCTTGCGCAGCGATCTGTCGCTGATTATCTCGGATGTTGAAATGCGATTGCTGCAGGAGCGCTTCAAGGTAGACGGCCGCCTGCTGCATCACCTGCCGTTTATGGTTAATCTGCAGCGGCTGCCGACTCACACCGCCGCTTATGCGAGTCGCCAGCACTTCATGACCATAGGCAACTTTCGCCACGCCCCCAACTGGGATGCGGTGCTGTATTTACAGCAGATCTGGCCGTTGATCCGCAAGCAGCTGCCCGAGGCCGAACTGCACATTTATGGCTCCTACCCGCCGCCCAAGGCGACGGCGTTGCACAACCCCAAAACCGGCTTTCTGATCAAGGGTTGGGCAGACGATGCCTTCGAGGTGATGGAGCAGGCGCGCATTTGCCTGGCCCCGCTGCGCTTTGGCGCCGGCATCAAGGGCAAACTGCTGGATGCCATGATCATGCAAACACCCAGCGTGACCACCCCGATTGGCAGCGAAGGCATGCATGGTGCTGCGCCATGGCCGGGTATGATCGCCGACGATGCCGAGGCATTCGCCGCGGCGGCGGTGGCGTTATACAAGGACGAGCAGGCCTGGCTGGCCGCCCAGCGCCAGGGAACCGAACTGCTGCACAGCCGCTATAACGGAGCCATGCTGGGTGAACAACTGATCGCGCGCATCGAGGCCACGGCCGCCAACCTGGACCAGCACCGGCTGCACAACTTTACCGGCAGCATGCTCCGCCACCACAGCATGATGAGCACCAAGTACATGTCCCAGTGGATTGCCGCCAAGAATGCTGGGGCGAACAAGGGCTGAGGGCTAGCGCTCTGGCCGCTTAGGCCACATCGTCGGCATGCTGCGGTACCGAGGGCGCCACGAAGAACCCCTGCTTGCCGGCCTGTTTGGCGTTATACATGGCGTTGTCGGCCACTGCCAGTGCTTGATGATGATTATCAAACCCCCGGTGCAACTGGGTAATGCCGATGCTGACGCCCAGCTGAAATGACTGACCGGCCACCTCGACGGGGGGCACAAAGGCGTCCAGAACCCGTCTGGCCAGGGTCTCGATATCCTCTTGCTGAACCGGGCCGGAAAACAGAATGGCAAATTCGTCGCCGCCCAGGCGGGCCACCGTATCGTAAGGGCGCACGCTTTGCTGCAAGCGCAATGCCACCTCTTTGAGGGCGGCATCGCCGGCCTCATGGCCAAACCGATCATTAATCGGCTTGAAGTTATCCAGATCCATATAAAACAGCACCGAGTCAGCACCGCTGCGCCGGCTGCGCTCCAGCTCCTGTTCAAGAATGCGGGTAAACAGCGCCCGGTTGGTCAACCCGGTGAGAAAGTCGAAATGCGCCAGCTGGTGCAGCTTGCGCTCCGCCTCTATGCGCTTTCTCAGCGTGTGGCAGAACAACTGAATACCGATGGCGGTGAGCACGGCAAAGAACAAGGACACCATCAACAACAGGTTGCGCAGCTTGGCCATGCCCTGCTTGAAGACGGCGTTATCGATAACCGAGACCAGCCACCAGTGAGGCGGTTGCAGCTCGGCCTGGTCACTCGTTCTGGCCCCTACTCTCGGACTCATGCTGCCTAGCCCCGGATGATCGGGCGCGGTCAGCTTCTGGTAGACGTACAACCCTTCTGGTGCCCGGATAAAGCCGGCGCTATGTTCCTGCATCTGCTTCCAGGCAGTCGGGTGACTGTTGGCAAAACTGTGGTGCCGCCGCTCTTCAAGCACAGAGCCCCAATGCCGCTCTTCCTCGACGCCATACAGCCAGCCCCCCTCATGGTGCAGCAGCATCAGCTGATTCAATAATGGCTCCCCCGCCGGTGCCAGTCCCTTCAGCCAGTGGCTCGCCATCAGGTTGACGATAACGATGCCCTGCTTGGTACCTGTCTCATCGAACACGGGCGTCGCCAGACGGATCACCGGGTTGTGCGGCACTTCTATCCGGCCATGCTCGATATTCAGATCCAGTTCGGAGATGTAAATTTCCCCTTTCTCCGCCTGCATGGCCCTCACGAAATAGTCGTGGTAACGCTTGTTCTGGAGCTGCCCGGCTGGCACCTTCACCAAGCGCCCCTGATCGCGCTCTACTCGAACCCGCTCTTCCCCCTGACGGTCAATCAGTCGCAGCTGGGCATAGCTGGGCCTGACCTTCAAATAGGCCAGATAGTCGGTGACCAGCTGCTGTTCATCCAGGTGAAATCCGGTGGCTGCAACTCGGCGCTCCGCCTGCCCGGCAAGCAGAGTGAGGTCGAGAGCCACCTCGTGCAGACTGGCCAGCAGCTCTCGCCGCCGGATGTCGAGGGAAGACATTTCCGCCGCACTGACTTCTGCATACTGGTGCTGTTGCTGTTGCTGATAGACGGAGAGCAAAACGATGCTGGCACAGATCATCAAACTCAGATAGGCAAACAACGCCCCCCAAAACAGGGACGAGGAGGTTTCGTCGTTCTGAATGTACCGGCTGCGCCGCATGGGCAGCAAAACTTGCCAGTAAATCAGCAGGCCACTCACTACCGACAGCAAGGCGGCGTCAAACAGAGCCATCTGCCAGCCATGGTCATCCAGCGGCAACAGCAGCATGATCAGCAGCTCGGTCACAAAAACGATGGCCCCGACCTTCAGCTGGGCATCGGGCCTGAGCCCACCGGCATGCCCCAGATCCCGGCTCGTCAGACAGAAAAACAGTATGATGGCCGTGAGTGCCACCGCGGTGGCATCAAACAGCGTGACCAGCCAGAACCCCAGAATATCCAGCCCGAGCGGCCTCATCAGCAGCATGATGGCCAGTTCGGTAAGGGCCATCCCCGCCATATAGGGCAGCAGTACCCGACGATGGTTCAAAGACATGGTTTGGCATCTCCCTGTGTGCCGACCGCCCCGGGTACTTTCTTCTCCGCCCCTGCGACCACCAGCCGCTCGAACTCCGCCACCGGCATGGGCCGGCCAAACAGATAGCCCTGAAAGTAGCGGCACCCTATGTCCCGCAGCTGCTGGTGTTGTTCGTCCGTCTCCACGCCTTCGGCAATCACCTCCAGCTGCAAGCTGCCCGCCAGCGCACAAATGGCTTTGATGATGGCCAGGCTGCTGCCGTTTTCCGGCAGCTCGCGCACGAAGGACTGGTCGATTTTCAGCTGATCCAGCGGCAGCTTCTGCAAATAGGCCAGTGACGAATAGCCGGTGCCGAAGTCGTCAATCGAAAAGCGGATACCCTGGGCCCTGAGTTGCTGCATACAGCTAATGGCCGCCGGCATATCGTCGAGCAACATGGTTTCGGTCAGCTCCAGCTTCAGCCGGTGCGGGTCGGCACCGCTCCGGGCCAGCAGTTGGAGCAGCGTGTCGACGAAGTCGGCCTGATACAACAGCCGGGCACTGAGGTTGACCGCCAGGCTGAGGGTGGCGGTAGCCGGCGATTGTCGCCATTCTGCCAGCCGGATACAGGCCTGGCGCAGCATCTGCTCGTCAATCTGCTCGACCAGCCCGGCCTGTTCGGCGACCTCGATAAAGACGCCCGGCGCAAGCAGCCCCTGCCGGGGGTGCTGCCAGCGCGCCAGCACCTCGGCACCGGTCACCCGGCCGTTTTCATCCAGCTGTGGCTGCAGATAGGGGATAAACTCGTCGGCCTGTAGCCCGCGGCCAATGTCTTCCTGCAGGCGCAGTCGCGTACTGACCGCCTCCTGCATGGCCGGATCAAAGAAACGTATGCTCTTCTTGCCTGCCGCCTTGGCCTGATGCATGGCCAGATCGGCCTGCTGTATCAGATCGCTGGCGGTGCTGGCGTCGTCGTTGAACAGGGTCACCCCGATACTGACGCTGATATGCAGTTTGAGTGCATTAAGCTGGTACGGTTTTCCCAGCGTGGTCAGCAGCGCTTTGGCGCGTTGCTCGGCCTGGGTAGCGGCCTCCTGATACTCGCCGGGCAGACTCTCGATCATCACCACAAATTCGTCGGCACCGAGCCGTGCCACCGTATCTCCGGAGCGTGTCGCCCCCCCGAGGCGTTTGGCAACCAGGCGCAGCAACAGATCACCGCAGTGGTGGCCATGCAGGTCGTTGATGTTCTTGAAGCCGTCGAGATCGAGAAACAGCAGAGCGGCATACTGGCCACTGCGTGTCCCCGTGCTCATGGCGTGCTGTACCCGGTCGAGCAACAGGCTGCGGTTGGCCAGGCCGGTCAGCGCATCATAGAAGGCGAGATGCCGGATGCGCGCTTCGGCGGCCTTGCGCTCGGTAATGTCGTCCATCGATGCCACATAGTGGGTAACCTGTCCCTGAGGATTGTGCACCGCGCTGATCGACAGCCATTCCGGGTAGACTTCGCCATTCTTGCGCCGGTTCCAGATCTCGCCCTGCCAGTTGCCTGTTGTCGACAGCTGCTGCCACATTGCCTGATAGAAGGATGCATCATGACGCCCGGAGCTGAGCAGGTTGGCTTGTTTGCCGATCACTTCGTCCTGGTGGTAACCGGTGATGGCACTGAATGCCTGATTGCAGCGCAGAATAAGGCTGTTTCTGTCGGTGATCATCATCCCCTGCTGGGTTTCGAAGGCGGTAGCGGCAATGCTCAATTCCCGCTCGTCACGGCCCCGGCGAATGATATCCCCGAGCATCCAGCCCAGGCAGACGGTAGCAAGGGGCATCACCAGCATCATGGACATACTGGCTTGCAAGGTGGTGCTGGAAGCGGGCCGCCAATTAAACAGCAGCAGTATCAGAAGATGAAGGAGCAGGCCGAAGATCAGCAAGACCCAGGGGCCTCTACCGACCCGGTCGCGCTGGTAAAAATAACGGTACCCCAGCCCCATCAGTACCGACAGGGTGATAACAACCAGGCCCGACCAGGCCCCCACTCCGCCCAGCCAGAGGCGATAGCCGCCCGCAATCAGACCGGCAATACCGGCCACCAGGGGACCGCCAAACAGCGCCGCCATGCTCAGCACCACGCTGCGGGCATCGAATATCAGACCGCTTTCCGGCTCCATGGCTATCATCATGCCAACCACACAGGTCAGGCCGAACAGTAAACCGGAAGTCAGTTTGGTGGCGCTGTCACTTTTTTTGTCCCAAAAGCGATGATTGAGCGCTTGCAGCCAGCACAGCGATAACAGCAAGGCCGCGTTTTCAACAAGATGGATAATCAAGACATCAACTCACTAGGGACCCATGTGACACAAACTACAGAGGCGGTATAAGAATGGCAACCATACAGAATCAGCAACCAGGCATGTGAACATGCCAGGCGTCACAATACGTTGATCCAGATCAAGTCATCGCTGGTACCCCGGGCTGCCAGCGGCTGATCTGTCGCAGGCATTGAGCCTATAAGGTGATGTTCTACCCCGATTTGTCACATTTTTGGCCCGTAAATGGCGCTATATCACGGTTAATTTCACACACCTTGTGATAGCCTCAAACTAGGCTACAATAACGAACTCTCAACACATTTCTGGCTCGGTAACGAGCAGCCCCCACTCAAGGAAGCCCCCTATGACATCTTGGTTAAAACATGCATTGGTCACCCTGTCTCTGGCCGTCGCTCTGCCTGCTGCCGCCGCCAACTATACCATTGGTACCGGTAGCCAAAGCGGCACCTATTATCCTCTGGGTGGCATGCTGGCTCAGACCTGGAGCCAGAACATAGACGATTTCAATATGCGTGCCGAAGTCACCGCCGCCTCGGTAGAAAACATTATCAAGGTCGCTTCCGGTCAGCAGCTGGTCGGTATGGCCATGGGTGACTCAGTGCTGGCCGCCGTGAATGGTGAAGCCCCCTTCAAACGCCCGATGGATGTAGCAGTCTTGTTTGCACTCTACCCCAACGTGGTGCAGTTTGTTGTTCCCGCCAACTCCGATATTCAGTCGGTCAGCGATCTGAAAGGCAAAAAGGTCTCTCTGGGCGCCCCCGGCTCAGGTACCCGGGTGGGTGCCACCAATATTCTGAAGGCACTGGGCGTTAACGACGATGACTTCAAGGCGCAAAGCCTGAACTTTACGGCCACAACCGAGGCACTGGCCAATGGTCAGATCGACGCTGGTGTGCTGATCGGCAGTGCCGGTATCGGTGCCATCACCGAGCTGGCCCTGACCCGCGATATCCGCATTCTGTCCTTCTCTCAAGAAGAGCTGGACAAGGTCCATGCCGCCCTGCCTGCCTATGCCGGCATGGAAATTCCCGCCGATACCTACAACAAGGTGCCGGCCTTCAACGCGCCTGTAGTGTGGAACGTGCTGGTGGTCAAAAAAGATCTGGACCCGGCCCTGGCCACCCAGATGATTGAAACGGCTTATGGCGACATGGGCAAGATTCAAAAGGTGATTTCCGATGCCAAAAACACCACGCTAGAAAACATGGATCGCTTGCAAGGTGCGCCGCTGCACGAAAGCAGCCAGGCTTTCCTCAATGAGAAAAAGGCCGACTAAGCTCTATGCAACAGCCCTCACTAAGCAACGAACCCGCCCGCCTGGGCGGGTTCGATTATCTCATTGGCGCCATTGCGCTGGCGCTTACCCTGTTTCAAATCTGGCATGGCCTGGCTGCAGAGCTATCGGCGCCGGTATTTTTGCCCACACACTTGAGCTGGGTGCTGGTATTGGTGTTTCTGGTCAAACCCACTTTTGCTCGAACGGCGCCCCCCGCTGTATATAGTACCGGGCGCTTGTTGGACTTTGCCTTTGCCGCCATCAGCGCCTGGATTGGCTTTCGTCTTGCTCAGTTTGACTACGACGATTTAAGCTTCTTGTTCGATGGCCTGGGCACGGTCGATCTCTATGCCGGTGTGGCACTCATAGTGCTCTTGCTGGAGGCGACGCGTCGTACCGTGGGTTGGGTAATGAGCGGCATTGCCATTCTGTTTTTAGCCTACGCCATGCTGGGCAATGCGCTGCCCGACAGTTTCGCCAGTAAAGGCTTCGATTTACAGGAAATTATCAGGTTCCATATTTTTTCTACCAATGGGGTCTTTGGTGCGCCACTGGCCATCTCTGCGGGGGTGGTGTTCGTGTTCGTGCTGTTCGGTGCCTTGCTGCAGGTCACCGGTGCCGGCCAGTTTTTTATTGACTGTGCCTTTGCCATTGCCGGCCGCTATCGCGGCGGCCCGGCCAAGGCTTCGGTACTGGCCTCGGCGGCACTGGGCTCCATTTCCGGTTCTGCGATTGCCAATACGGTCACCACCGGGGCCTTGACCATCCCCATGATGAAGAAGCTGGGCTACAAGCCGGAGCAGGCTGCGGGCATTGAAGCGGCGGCCTCTACCGGTGGGCAGATTATGCCTCCCGTCATGGGGGCCGGCGCCTTTGTGATGGCGCAGTTTACCGGCCTGCCCTATGCAGAAATATTACTGGTCTCTATTGCACCGGCCATTCTCTACTTTTTTTGTACCTTGCTCTATGTGCATTTAATGGCCTGCAAGTTAGGCCTGAAAGGCATGGATAACGTGCAAAAAGTAGCCGTGGTGGTCAAGCAGGGCTGGCATTACCTCTTGCCGCTGGTGATGATCACCTTGCTGCTGTTGATGAGCTACTCCCCGGTGCTGGTGGGTCTGGCCGGCTGTTTGGCCATTGTGGTGGCGGCCTTTAGTCGCCGCAAAACCTGGGTGCCGTTTTCTGCCATACTGGCCGGCTTGCGCGACGGTGCGCTCATGATACTGCCGATCAGTGCCGCCTGTGCCACCGCCGGTATTGTGGTGGGTGTAGTGGGGCAAACCGGTATTGGCCTGCAGTTTACCCAGGCGCTGCTCGCCCTGTCCGGTGGCTATCTGTGGGGGGCCTTTATCCTGATTGCCCTGGCCGCCGTGGTGCTGGGCATGGGCTTGCCGGTTACCGCCGCCTATATAGTGCTGTCGGTCATGGCGGTGCCTGCGCTTAACGAATTCGGTCTGCCGGTACTCACCGCGCACCTGATCGTGTTCTGGCTGTCACAAACGTCCAACGTGACGCCACCCATTGCCCTGGCTGCCTTTGCCGGTGCCGGCATTGCGGGGGCTTCACCCATGAAGTCTGCGGTGCAAGCGTTCAAGCTCGCCTTTGGCTTTTTCATCATTCCGCTGATGATGGCGTATTCCGGTCTCTTGTGGCAGGAAGACGACACCGCCCTGCGGTTTGCCTTGGCCATTATGGCAACCCTGGGCCTCATTGTTGCCTTTGCCTGTGGCATCGAAGGCCGGTTATTCAACAACTTAAGCATGCTGCCTCGGGTGCTGTTGCTGGTCATCGCGGCCTTGATGTTGATTGAAAGCCCCATGATCCGCCTTGCTGGCCTGGCCATGCTGATACTGACGCTGTTATGGGACTGGAAGTGGGGTCGCAAAGAGTCGGTGCCTGTTTAAGCTCGGCGCCTTGAGGCCGCTGGCTAACAAACTGACACAGTGACCACCGAGCGAGCACCACCAACAATACAACCGTCAGTGGTAAGTTAAGCAACTGCAAAAGCACATCCTGAGTTATCAGGATGTGCTTTTTTATTGACTGACGGTTTATAACTTGAGTCCCGTCTCTCAGTCATAGCTATTTCTTAATCGCGGTGTTGCTTGTCAGGCAGAGGGCACTACTCCTCCGACTCGCCGTAAATACGGTCCCTGTAGGCTCAGCCGCGCCATCCCTGGCGCGGATGGTCGGCTGAGCAGACACCCTCTGCCTTCCCATTGACACCGGTGCCGTCGGTCAGTGATGTTCACCGAAGACTCGGAGCCTAAAAAGAGGCCGCTGGGATTGCCTCAACCGACCATCACATGACAGGGACGTCATGTGTTTGAGCGCTACATGGAAGTACTTGAGCGAGTCGGAGGAGACTTCCCGGCTGCCTCTGAGCACTACACACTGAGCAGAGTTGTCACTAAGAGGCAGTTTTATGGGGGGATAGATTAACGGGAGAACTGTGCGTAAATCGGGTTGTGATCCGATACTGTGGGGGTGTTGATGGCGATGGCCGAGCGCAGCTTTAAATCGCGATAAAAAATAAAATCCAGTGGCTGGCGTCGGTAGGTCTTAATGTAGTGCGCGTCTTCCATCACGGCTTTTTTCAGCCCCATGGCGCGGCAGAATTGCGCCAGGTACAGGCGGCGAGAACGACTCCAGACGTTAAAGTCTCCGGCCACAATCAAGGGCCCCTGATGCCGTACCAATATCTGTCTTAATACGGCAATTTCCTGGTGAAACTGACCGTGGCGCACAAAGTTGATGGCATGAATATTGGCCACCAGCAAGCTGTCTCCGCCCTGCAGCGGGTGATGGGTAATCACCTGGCTCTTGTGCGTCGCAAAGGTCAGCTCCCGCCCCTGACTCAATACGGCAGTGATATCGTCAAAGGCACACTGGCCCGCAGTCAGCACGCCAAACAAATGAGAGGGGGTTTGAATATTGGGAGAGACAGCGTACGACCAGCCGTCTAGTTGCAGCCGCTGGCTCAGCGCCAGCTTGGCCTCTTGCAATAACAACAGTCGAGTGGGAAATTGCTCCAGCAGCTGGGTTAAACACAGCTGAAATTCCGGGCTCAGCGTCAACTTTTGGGTGTTCCAGCACATGATGCCCAGCTGGTCGTCGTCCAGCGGCTGATGCTGATGAACCAACTGATGAGGCGTCACTCGAGGACGAAGCATAGCAATCTCCTGCCCTGTCAAGAAAGGTGTATTCATCTTAGCAGAAGCAACGACAAACTTTCTTGCTGCTTTTTACTAAAAAACCATCATTTATTGCTTATTTTCCATTCCATTTTAATTGTTAGTGCTAGTTGTGTATAATTGGTGCGTTCATGCATTGAACAAAGTGAATTAATGGAATCTTCTACACCCCGAACGACCGACAAACGTATCGTGGCCAGCCTTAGTGGCGGCTTCCTCCTCCTCTTCGTAATACTCGCCCTCTTCGACCTTCAACAAATGACCCAATGGATCAACCTCAGCTTTGCCTGGGTGCTCGATGTATTCGGCCCTTTGTGGCAGGTGTGGATGCTGGCAAACCTGGTCATCGCTCTGGTGTTGGGGTTTACCCGCTACGGTGATATCCGTCTGGGCGGCAACGGTCGCCCCGAGAGCTCAACCTTTCGTTGGCTGGCCGTTATCATGTGTACTCTGCTGGCCGGGGGTGGAGTGTTTTGGTCCGCCGCCGAGCCCATGTACCACTATTTAAGTACGCCTCCGGTGTTTGCCGATACCGACTCGGGCATATCGGCCGTGTCGGCGGCGCTGGCGCAAAGCTTTATGCACTGGGGTTTTCTGGCCTGGGCCGCCTTGGGCACCCTGTCCGCCATCGTCGTGGTCTATGCCCACTATTACAAAGGCATTGCCATGCGCCCGCGCGCGCTGCTTTATCCCTTTTTGGGCGAAAAAGTGGAAACGCACTGGCTGGGCACTGCCGCCGATGTGGTGTCCATTGTGGCGGTGGCCGCCGGCACCATAGGTCCCATTGGCTTTTTGGCAACACAGTTGGGGTTCAGCTTCGAGGCGTTGCTGGGCTGGGAAAACAACTACATCTTGCAGCTGGCGATTCTGGCCGCCCTGGTCGCCATTTATACCATCTCGGCTTCTACGGGGATTGAAAAAGGCATTCAGTGGCTGTCCAGTGCCAACGTGGTGTTGGCGGTGATTTTGCTGGCCACCATTTTGCTGGCCGGCCCTGGCGGCTTTATTATTGATGCCTTCCTCAATGGCATGGGTGTGTATCTGCAAGACTTTATGCCCATGGCACTGACCCGCCACGACAACGAGTGGATGGGCTGGTGGACGCTGTTCTTCTGGGGCTGGTTTATTGGTTATGGCCCCATGATGGCGATCTTTATTGCGCGTATTTCGCGCGGCCGCACCTTGCGCGAGCTGGTCATGGCGGTGGCCATTATGGCGCCCCTGGTGACCAACTTCTGGTTTGCCGCCCTGGGCGGCGCCGGTATCTTCTATGAGCAGGCCCTGGCCGGCAGTGTGTCCGAGCCGCTGCAAGCCGCCGGCTTGCCCGCCGCCTTGCTGGCCGTGACTCAGCAGCTGCCTTTTGCCGAGTTGATGGTGCCCGCCTTTCTGGTGCTGACCGTGATCTTCGTCGCCACCACCGGTGACTCCATGGCCTACGCCATTGCCATGGCCATTAGTGGCGACCGTACTCCCCGCACCCGGGATCGCATCTTTTGGGCGCTCACCATGGGGTTGGTGGCCGCCGTCTTGTTGCGCATGGGAGAAGGTGGCATTAGTGCCCTGCAATCCTTTATCGTGATCACCGCCGCTCCCGTGTCTTTGCTCCTGCTACCCGTGCTCTGGACCGGCCCTAAAATGGCCCATGCCATGGCCTTCGAGCAAGGCATAGTCACCCACAAGCTGCGCAGTGAAGAGCTGGCCCAAACCAAGCTCTGACGCAACCGGGGGCAACGGCAATGCCGTTGCCCCTTTTTACTTTCATTCCACTGGCTTTTATTTCCTGTTAGCCTCTACTATCTGTTGTGGCTTGTGCCGCTTGAATCACGCGCAACACCCACACTGATTAAAAACAGTCTGAATAGCACAGGGAACCCACCTTGTTCTATCTTGTCTGGTGTTATGGTTTACATCACACTGCTACCGACCCCAACTGGAGTACCCGCATGTCTTGGACCCTAGTACAGCTGCATGAACTGCTTTCTAAATGTGAGGGCTGGCAATGCACCCTTGAGAGTGATTCTTTACTGCTGACCAATACCGACGGCCTGGAAGCCTATCTGGCCGTTGCCGGAGAGCAAATTATCGTTGAAACCCTGTTGTTTCCCGCCACTCAGGTTGTCGATGCCGCCGGCTTGAACGACACCATATTGCGTACTCATCAATTATTTCCGCTGACCACGGTCGGCATCAGCCACATTAACGACACCGATTACTACATCGCATTTGGTTCTTTGGCTTCGGGCTCTAAAGAAGAAAGCGTGATCATTGAAATAGACACCCTGTTCCGCAATACCGAAGCCTTTCTCGATTTATATCAGGATTATCTGCAAGGAGTAGAAGCATGAGTGTTTGGAAAAAACTGGTGACCGCCATCAAGGGTGGCGCCAATGAAGCTGCAGAGTCCATTGCCGATAGCCAGGCGCTGCGCATTTTAGAGCAAGAGATTCGTGAGGCGAAACAAGAGCTGCGCCGCTCCGATGAGGCCCTGACCAGCATTATGGCCAAGCGCAAGCTGGCCCAGCAAAAAGTCACTGCCATAGGTGACAGCATTGCCGAATACGAGGCTCACGCCCGCGCCGCCATGAGCAAAAACAACAAGGATCTGGCGCTGGAGTGCGCCCAGCGGGTGGCCGAATTGAAAAACGAGCAGGACGGCGAGCAAAGCTATGTCGATCAGTTTGCCGGCTCGGAACAAAGCCTGAAAAACAACATCACCGCCGCCAAGAGCCGCCTGCGCCAACTGGAGCAGCAGCTGGACGTGGTGAAGGCCACCGATAGCGTACAAAAGGCCCAGGCGGCGGTATCGTCTCGCCACAGCGGCGCCAATACCAAGATGAAAACCGCGGTAGAGTCGCTGGATCGCATCAAGCAAAAACAAACCCAACGCCAGGCCGAGCTGGATGTGGCCGCCGAGCGTGCCGCCAGCGAAAGCGGTGACGCCCTGGAGCAGAAACTCAAGTCTGCCGGCATTACCGGCAACCAGTCTGCGGGTGCCGAAGATGAACTGGCTCGTATTTTAGGTAAATAACATGTTCGACTGGCTGAAAAAGAAAATACAGCCGCCTGTGTCATCCCCCGAGCCTGCCCCGGAAGTACTGGGGCTGCGCCTGGGGGGCGGGTTTGAGCTGGATGCGCTCAAGTTGTCACTGCTTGATGGCAAGGTCACCTTTGCCGATGCAGCCAGCACCCAGATTATTCAGGCCGTGGGCCGGGTCATACTCGACGAAAGCCATCAGTTGCTGCGCTTTTATACCGACGACGACGGCTTTGTTCAGGTATTGCTGAGCGGCGGCACCACAGACGACTGCGTGGCCGAGGTCAAGCTTTGGTATTTTTACCAGACCCGCCCGGTAGATGGCGATGCGGCCTGGAACCGGCTACTCGACAGTGAGCTGGTGCAACCGGAGTGGAACCTGGATGGCCAGGTCTTCACCAGGGCCTGGGACAATACCCGGCCGGTGGCCATGACCGAAACCACCTGGCTCAAGGACGGCAGCCCCAGCGACACCGATCAATTCGTGATGATCTACGAGCGGGCGCTGGCAGACACCGAGGATGAGGTAGAGGTGCTGATGGTCGCGGCAGAAGAGAAAATACTGCAGCAGCGGGCCGAACACAGCCTGATACTGAGCACCGGGATTGACCTCAACCCGACCGACTTCAGGTTTGTGAGCTGAAGAGCATCGGACAAGGGCGAGATCTGGCGGCATGGTTCAGGCCATGTCGCGGCAAGCCTGTTGATGCTTCGCCCGGCAGGCTCTGCCAACAATTTGCGGCTTTTCATTTTCAAAACGGAATAAAAGGATACTCATGGACGCTTTAGTCACTTCACTCTCGGGCCTTGGCCCCTTCTTGCTGTATTTCTCCCTGTCCATTCTGATGCTGCTGGTGTTCAAGTGGCTGTATGTACTGATCACCCCCTGGGACGAATGGAAGCTGATTAAAGACGAACAAAACCTGGCAGCGGCCATTGCCCTGATTGGGGCCTTTATCGGCTTCTCGCTGGCAGTCGCCAGCGCGGCGGCCAACTCGGTATCGCTACTGGACTTCGCCGTCTGGGGCGTCATTGCCCTGATTGCCCAGCTGCTGGCCTTTGCCCTGGTACGACTGGTGTTTTTGCCAAAAATAGCCGCGCGTATCAACGACGGTCAGGTGTCGGCAGGGGCCGTGGTCGGCGGATTATCCGTGGCTGTCGGGCTGCTCAACGCCGCCTGCATTACTTACTAGGGAGGCACAATGAAACGTTCAAAACGTCAGTTGCTGTCTCGCATGAGCAGCCGCCTTGGCAAACCGGTTAGCGCGGCCATTGCCGGCTCTGTCTTGCTCAGTGCCTGTGGCCAGAGTGAAACCGAGGTACAGGTTTATCAGTCTCCGGATGACTGCGGCAACAGCCACCCCGATCTGGCCGAACAATGTCGGGCCGCCTATCAACAGGCATTGGCCGAGTCGGCAGACACGGCACCCAAGTACAATAGTCGCCACGACTGCGAAGCCGACTTTGGCGGCGGCAGTTGTACTCCCTACCAGTATCAGGGCAACAGCTGGTTTATGCCGGCCATGGCCGGCTTTATGTTTGGCCGCATGCTGGACGGTAGTCGCTATTCCCACACGCCGGTATACAGCTCTCGCAATCCCTATTCGCCCTACTACGGCCAATGGACAACCGCCAACGGGCAACAGCTGGGTAGAGCCAGTTATGGCAAGCGCATCTCTGTAGGTAAAGACGCCCTGGCGCCCAAGCCCAAGGTCACTCGCACTATTTCACGGGGGGGCTTTGGCTCCACGGCGCAGGCCAAGAGCAGCTGGAGCAGCAACAAGAGCAGTAGTCGAACCCGTCGCAGCTGGGGCGGCTGATGCTAAGAGTGAGCCATAAAGAGCGCCCGCTCTGGCGCGCTCAGGCCGAACAGCTAGGGTTTGGCTTTCATACCATGTATGGCGAACCTTACTGGGATGAAACGGCCTACTATCAGTTTACCCTGGCACAAATTGAACAGGATATAGAAGCGCCCACCGCCGAGTTGCACCAGATGTGCCTGGAAATAGTGGACATGGTGGTGCGCGACGAGCAACTGCTGGCGCGCTGTGCAATTCCTCCGGCGCAATGGCAAGGCATTGCCGATGCCTGGCAACGACGGGATCCCAGCCTGTATTCCCGGCTCGATCTGGCCTATAACGGCCGAGGGCCGGCCAAGCTGTATGAAAACAATGCCGACACCCCGACCAGCCTGTTTGAAACCGCCTTCTGGCAATGGTTATGGCTGGAAGACAACGTGGACCACGGCTGGCTGCGCCGGGATGCCGATCAGTTCAATCTGCTGCAAGAGCGACTGGTAAACCGTTTTGCCGAACTGGCGGCGCGCAACCCTGGCCAGCGCCTGCATTTTTCGTGCTGCAAGGACACAGTCGAGGACAGAGGCACGGTGCAGTATCTGGAAGACTGCGCCCGCGAAGCCGGGCTAAGCACCGCATTCGTGCACATAGAGGACATAGGTCTGGGCGAAGGTGGTTGGCTGACCGACAGCCAGAACCACACCATAGACTGGATGTTCAAGCTGTATCCCTGGGAGTTCATGTTTCAGGAACACTATGGCGAGCATGTATCCAGCAGCCAGGTAAACTGGCTCGAGCCGCTGTGGAAAGCCGTCTTGTCCAACAAGGCCT
This sequence comes from Oceanisphaera sp., assembly GCF_048268965.1. Classification (GTDB taxonomy): domain Bacteria; phylum Pseudomonadota; class Gammaproteobacteria; order Enterobacterales; family Aeromonadaceae; genus Oceanimonas. The sequence goes on along the minus strand of NZ_JBLWUK010000012.1, from coordinate 4,565 downwards.
TGCTGCCGTTGCTGTGGCAGCGTTTTCCCAATCATCCCAACCTCTTGCCCGCCTACTTTGGCGACGACCCCAAGCGCAGCGCCTTGCAGGACTATGTGCAAAAGCCTCTGTTCTCCCGCGAGGGCGCCAACATCAGCGTGATCCGCCAGGGCAAACTGACGGCCGCCGTCGATGGCCCCTACGGTGAAGAAGGCTTTATTGTGCAGGCCTATCACCCCCTGCCAAAGTTTGGCCAAAACCATACCCTGGTAGGCAGCTGGCTGATAGATGATAAACCTGCCGGCATGGCCGTGCGTGAAGACACCAGCTTGATCACCCAGGACTTGTCTCGTTACCTGCCCCACATCATCCTCGGTTAACCCTTCAACTTCACCCAAAAACACCGAATGGCCGCCTACGGTGGCAATATACATCGATAATACGAGATCCCCTGCCCTTGGTCGCGGCGAGGATCCGCTGAAGCGCATACCGGCGCTACAAGCCGCCGCTTTAAACGTGACCGCTTGGCCTAAGCTTAATGAGCACTCCTCGACAAAGGATCGGAATGATGAAAACGAACCCTGTAGTCTGGTTTGAACTCTATGTGGCGGATATGGCGCGAGCGCGTAAGTTTTATGAAGCTGTGCTGGGCGTGAAGCTGGAACAGGCAGAAGCCATGGAAGGAGACTGGCCTGAGATGTGGATGTTTCCGGGCGAAGAAAACGCCAATGGTGCCTGCGGCGCCCTGGTAAAGATGGAGGGCATGTCACCCGGTAGTGGCGGTACCCTGGTGTATTTCAGTTGTGACGACTGCGCCGAGCAGGCCCGGCGGGTCGTTGCCAGCGGCGGACAGCTGGTTCGGGACAAGTTCGCCATCGGCCCCTATGGTTTTATTGCCCTGGCCGTGGATACCGAAGGCAACATGATTGGCCTGCATTCCATCAGCTAGAGTCTGCAAGCCTTCACAAAACGGCGCCGCCTGATGACTCAAAGCGGCGCCGATTGGTATAACAGCTCACCTTCTACTCAACCCACCTCGGCCAACTCGTCGATGCTGAAGCGGCGCATGTTGCCTTCCTGCTCTACAGCCAGATGCCAGGACAAGGCCTGCTCCAGGCAGTGTGGCGTATGGCCGCCCCGACCACTGGCTTCTTCAAAATAGGCGCGCAGAGCCGGACGGTAGGCGGGATCGGCACACTGCTCTATGACCACCAACGCCCGCTCCCGTGGCGCCAGGCCACGCAAGTCGGCCAGGCCGTGCTCGGAAACCAGAATATCGACGTCGTGCTCGGTATGATCCACATGGCTGGCAAAAGGCACGAAACTGGAGATGTCGCCCCCCTTGGCCACCGACTTGGTAACGAAGATAGACAACTGGGCGTTACGGGCAAAATCGCCAGAGCCACCTATGCCGTTCATCATGCGGGTGCCACACACATGAGTCGAATTCACGTTGCCGTAAATATCCGCTTCCAGTGCGGTATTGACCGCAATAATACCCAATCGGCGCACTATGCCCGGATGGTTGGATAGCTCTTGCGGCCGCAGTATCAAGCGATCCCGATAGGCATCCAGATTGTTCCACACCGATTTGCCTCTTTCTTCCGACAGGGTAATGGAACACCCGGAGGCGAAGTCCAGCTTGCCCGCATCCAGCAGATCGAAGGTGGAGTCCTGCAACACTTCCGAATACATGGTCAGATGTTCAAAGGGACCATCGGCCAGACCGCTCATTACCGCATTGGCCATGGTGCCAATGCCCGCTTGCAGTGGCAGCAGTGACGGCGCCAGGCGACCTTGCTCCACCTCCTGGGTAAAGAAAGCAATCAGATGATCGGCAATTCGCTGCGTGTCCTGGTCTGGTGGCAGCACGGTGGACGGACTGTCGGACTTGTCGGTGATCACTATGGCCAGTATTTTGGCCGGATCGATGGGAATATAAGGCACACCGATGCGCGAGTCCGGTGCGACCACCGGAATGGGCGGACGCGTGGGGCGCATCTGGGGAATATAGATATCGTGCAGCCCCTCCAGCGCCAGGGGAGCAGAGAGATTGAGCTCTATGATCACCTTGTCGGCCAGAATGGCATAACTGGCCGAGTTGCCCACCGAGGTGGTCGGCACTATGCCACCGTCTTCGGTAATGGCGCAGGCCTCTACAATCGCCAGATCCAGTTTTTCCAGCTGCTGGTTACGCAACAGCTCCACGGTTTCGGACAAGTGCTGATCCATAAACATCACCCGACCGTCATTGATCGCACGGCGCAAGGTGCTGTCGACCTGAAACGGCATCCGCCGCGCCAGCACATTGGCCTCGGTCAGCAGCTTGTCCAGATCGTTGCCCAGCGAGGCACCTGTCATCAGGGTAATGGACAAGGGTTCCTTGGCGGCCATTTCGGCCAGTGCCAGCGGCACCGCCTTGGCTTCACCGGCTCGGGTAAAGCCGCTCATGCCCACCGTCATGCCGTTTTTTATATGCGCCGCCGCCTGTTCGGCCGTGCAGAGTTTGCTTTGCCAAGGTGCCCATCGGCAACGTTGTGCCATGATCGTTTCATCCAACATTCCAGGATTCTCCTTGCTGCTGCGCCCGACTCGGTCTGCGCTTGCTATCGCCATACATCATGAATATGAAACCGCATATTGTTTCAGTGTCGGTACATATTCGCACATTAATGCAGCACGAAAAGAGCAAATACGTCGATCTACGACTAAAAGACCATAAGGAAGCAGCTAGTTTCACCCTCTTGTTATTCCTTGGCAGAATAAACAAATAACAGCCAGAGCTGCAAAATGAGCGACTTCCGAGCAACTGCTAAGAAGATGAGAACTTCGGGTGATTCAGCGTCTATACAGCACCGGGCACGCCGCTGAACACCGACGCCCTGTGCGGCCAACGGTTGAAGCAGGGGCCGCAATCAGGCTACCACACCACCTTGAGTGCCAGCGCCAGCAGCACCATGCCACTGAGCCTGTCGATCCAGATCGACTGCTCTTTCAGCCACGCCAGCACGGGCCCCCGTGACAGCACCAGCGCCACCAATACATACCAGAGGGCATCAATGCCCCCGGCGGTCAGCATCATGATGCCGCTTTGCTGCCAGCCGGTATTGGCATGCACAAACTGGCTGAACAGGGCGACAAAAAAAATGGCCAGCTGCGGATTCAAGAACGCCACCATAAAGCCTTCAAATGCCCCTTGCCGGCCAGCCACGCGATGAGCATTTTCAGCCCCGGCACCTTGGGGTTCGGGTTTTGCCAGCAAGGCCTTGATGCCCAGCCAGGCGAGAAAGGCAGCGCCACCATAGCGGATAGCATCAAATAACAACGGATTACTGGCAATGAGCAGCGCCAGGCCCAAGGCCGTCATCAGGGCATACAAACCCACCCCCGCACCATGGCCCAGCGCCGTCAGCACGCCGTGGTATTGCCCTCCCCTCATGGTGTTACGCATCACCACCGCCAGGCTGGGACCTGGGCTAATGGCGCCCACCACACAAATAGTGACCAGTGCCAGCCAGCTAGAAAACTCCATCTTTTCCCCTCATCTTGTCGTTCATTCACCGTCGATACCCTGTGATGCTTGCTGCAAGGAAAATACCTTAGCGCCCAGGTCAGCACAAACGACTTTAACTTATTATTAGTGGTTGTATTTACTCGACCGGAATCCCTAAACTAACTGTTTTTTCACTGCCCATACACAAAATTACCGCCAAAACGCCGGAGCAATCATACGATGCGCTATTCATGGATCCTGTTCGACGCCGACGAAACCCTGTTCCACTTCGATGCTTTTGCCGGATTAACGCGCATGTTCGCCACTTTTGGCGTTAATTTCACCAAAGATCACTATCAGCACTATCAGGCGGTAAGCGCCCCGCTGTGGGTGGATTATCAGAACGGCGTGATTAACGCCGCCCAATTGCAGCATCGGCGTTTTCGGCACTGGGCCGAGCGGCTGGCGGTTTCTACCGAGCGGTTAAACAGCGACTTTCTCGCCGCCATGGCAGAAGTCTGCCCGCCCCTGCCTGGTGCAACCGAGCTGATTAGCGCCCTCACAGGGAAAGCCAAGATGGGGATTATCACCAACGGCTTCACCTCCATGCAGCACACTCGTCTGGCGCGGGCCGGTTGGCAGCAGACCTTTGATACCCTGATTATTTCCGAACAGGTGGGGGTAGCCAAACCGGACGCGGCCATTTTTGAGCATGCCTTCGAGCAAATGGGTCACCCACCCAAAGAACAAATTCTCATGGTCGGCGATAACCCCCATTCCGATATTTTGGGTGGCTTGAACGCCGGCATTCACACCTGCTGGCTAAACAGCAACGGCCGCACCGCCCCCGAGGGCATCAAGCCCCACTTTGAGGTCAGCTCCCTCAACCAACTGCAACAGCTGTTGTTGCCACTACAGGGTGAGGAGTGAGGGGTGAGGGGTGAGGGGTGAGGGGCAACATCATAGACAGGATCTTAAGCGGTAATACCATGAAATAAATAGAAAAAAGGCTTCAATTGTGATCTGATGTTAGTCGCCAAACAAAACAATAAAACACAACGAAGCCGATGACTATTATCCATCTAAAACAGCG